>NZ_CP011373.1:1442146-2163219 GCF_001430865.1 Nonlabens sp. MIC269
AATATTGGTTAATTTGAAATTGGATTTTTGAATAGGAAGACTATCTATTAATAAGCTATCTGATGGTTTAAAAGTCTTCACCTTTACATTTTCAAAACTTTGAGAATAGCAATTTCCCAATGCCAAAAAGAAGAAAAGAAACAAGACCAACCTCATACTAACAGCAAACTACCACAATTATAAAATATTTTATCAATAACCAGAGAAATAAAAAATCCCAAGCCGAAATGACTTGGGATTTATAAACTAAGTTTAAAAAAGGACTACTTTTTCATTTCAAAATCATTCATAAAAGCAGTGGTATAATTACCAGCTACATAATCTGGATGATCCATTAATTGTCTGTGAAAAGGTATCGTAGTTTTAATTCCTTCTATATGGAACTCATCAAGAGCTCTTTTCATTTTATCAATAGCCTCTTGTCTAGTTCTAGCTGTTGTAATTAACTTAGCTATCATAGAATCATAATTAGGCGGTATTGAATAACCAGCATATACGTGAGTATCTAAACGCACTCCGTGTCCTCCTGGAGCATGTAACACTGTTATTTTTCCTGGCGAAGGTCTAAAATCATAGTAAGGATCTTCAGCATTAATTCTACATTCTATCGAGTGTAAAGTAGGCTCATAATTCTTACCAGATATCTTAACACCTGCAGCGACTAATATTTGCTCTCTAATAAGGTCAAAATCAATTACCTGTTCAGTAATTGGGTGCTCAACCTGAATCCTAGTATTCATTTCCATAAAATAGAAATTACGGTGTTTATCTACTAGAAATTCTACAGTTCCGGCACCTTCGTATTTAATAAACTCTGCTGCTTTTACCGCTGCTTCACCCATATCCTTACGTAACTTTTTAGTCATGAAAGGAGAAGGAACTTCTTCAGTTAATTTTTGGTGACGACGTTGAATAGAACAATCACGTTCTGATAGGTGACACGCTTTTCCATCTTGATCTCCAACGATTTGAATTTCGATATGACGAGGTTCCTCAATGAGTTTCTCCATGTACATATCGTCGTTACCAAATGCCGCTTTTGATTCCGTTTTTGCACTATTCCATGCGTCCTCAAGGTCCTCTTCCTTCCATACCGCACGCATACCTTTTCCACCACCACCAGCACTTGCTTTAAGCATTACTGGGTAACCAGTTTCTTTGGCTACTTTTATACAAGTTTCAAAATCAGGAATTACACCTTCAGATCCAGGAACACAAGGAACACCAGCCTCTTTCATAGTAGCTTTGGCAGTTGCCTTATCACCCATTTTGCTTATCATTTCTGGGCTAGCACCGATGAATTTTATATCGTGCTCTTGACAAATACGTGAAAAATCAGCATTCTCAGATAAAAATCCATATCCTGGATGAATAGCATCTGCATTTGTAATTTCTGCAGCGCTTATAATATTTGACATCTTTAGATAAGACTCGCTACTAGGCGCAGGACCTATACACACAGCCTCATCAGCAAACTTCACGTGTAAACTTTCAGCATCAGCAGTAGAATATACAGCTACTGTCTTGATACCCATCTCCTTACAGGTTCTTATAACCCTTAGAGCAATTTCACCACGGTTTGCTATCAATACTTTTTTAAACATGATAATCAGTTTTTTAGTTACCGCGATAGTGTGTTTTGGATTACGCTTTCGCGAAAGCGTAATTTTCCATGGACACTAACACAAACAATAAATCCCTCTTAAATTAAGAAGGATCTACTAAAAATAATGGTTGATCAAACTCTACTGGAGAAGAATCGTCTACTAATACTTTTACGATAGTACCAGAAACTTCACTTTCGATTTCGTTAAATAGTTTCATTGCTTCAATGATACATAAGGTATCACCTTCTTTTATAGAGTCTCCTACTTCAACAAAAAGTGGTTTGTCTGGAGCTGGCTTTCTATAAAAAGTTCCAATAATTGGTGATTTTACTGTAATGTACTTACTGTCATCGCTAGCAGCTGCTGGTGCAGGAGCATCACTTGAAGCCGGTGCAGCTGGCGCTGCTGGTGCAACAGGTGCAGGAGCTGCTGGTTGTGGAGCTGCCATTACCGGTGCTTGTTGTACATAAGTAACAGGTTCGTCTGATTGTGTTTTAATGGTGATTTTTACATCATCCATTTCTAATTTCACCTCACTTGCGCCAGACTTTGCGACAAATTTGATTAGGTTTTGTATTTCTTTTAATTCCATAATTTAAGGGTGGTTAATTAAAGGATTAACTATCATAGGCCCAAGTAAGCAGAACTGATCCCCATGTAAAGCCACCACCAAAGGCTGCAAACACGAGATGATCTCCTTTCTTTAATTGGGATTCATATTCATATAAACACAAAGGTAAGGTAGCACTGGTTGTATTACCATACTTGTGTATGTTCATCATTACTTTTTCTTGTGGTAGTTCTACTCTCCTAGCTGTGGCGTCTATAATACGTTTATTTGCTTGATGAGGAACTAACCAATCTATATCATCGTTACTTAAACCGTTTCTTTGAACTACTTGTTCTGCAACATCGGCCATACTGGAAACCGCGTACTTAAATACACTTTTCCCATCCTGAAAAACGTAATGTTGCTTATTTTCTACAGTTTCATGAGAGGCTGGAAGAATTGATCCACCTGCTTCAATTTTTAAGAATTCACGACCTATACCGTCGGTTCTTAAAATTTCATCTTGAACACCGTAGCCTTCTTCATTAGGTTCAAAAAGAACCGCGCCAGCTGCATCTCCAAAGATAATGCAAGTAGCGCGGTCTTCGTAATCTATGATTGAGGACATTTTATCTGCCCCAATAAGTAATACTCGTTTATATCGACCTGATTCGATGTAACTGCTGGCTGTACTCATTCCAAAAAGAAAACTTGAACATGCCGCCATTAAATCATATGAGAAAGCATTTGTAGCTCCAATTTGTGTTGCTACATAGGCTCCTGTTGACGCAACCGGCATATCGGGTGTAGCAGAAGCTAGTAATACTAAATCAATTGTTTTAGGGTCGATACCTTTTTTTTCTATAAGGTCTTGTGCAGCTTTAATGGCCATATATGAGGTTCCTTTACCAGGTTCCTTTAGAATACGACGCTCTTTAATACCTGTACGCGTGGTGATCCACTCATCATTAGTATCCACCATTGTTTCAAGAATGGCATTTGTAAGGCGATATTCTGGCAAATAGGCACCTACACCTGTTATTGCTGCTGTTATTTTACCCATAAGTATCGTTCTAATTAGACGATTAGAGCTGCGAAAGCTACTAAAAAACAGTCTAAAACCACAAAAAATGACACATTTTTAATTGAAAATGTGTCATTTTAATAATTTTAAAATAAGTTATTATATCGAATAACCTGTGTTAAACGATAGAGACTAAGCCTCTACTTCTTCTGTTTTGTCAATTAAAACATTACCACGGTAGTATAATTTACCTTCGTGCCAGTGAGCTCTGTGGTATAAGTGAGATTCTCCTGTTGTAGAATCTACTGCGATTTGAGGAACACTCGCTTTATAATGAGTTCTCCTTTTATCTCTTCTTGTTTTACTGATTTTTCTCTTTGGATGCGCCATGGCTATTAATTATTATCCGTTTTTAATTTTTTTAATACGTCCCATCTGGGATCTACTTGTTCTGTCTCTTTCTCTTCTGGAGCTGCTACACTCAACTCATCAAGTTTATCTAACACTTCTGAGTCTAGTGTGCCGTCTTCAACACCTGGATGTACTCTTTTTTGAGGAATTGATAAAACAATCATCTCATATACGTACTGGCTTATATTGAATTGGTATTCACCATGAGGTAAAATTAACAACTCTATATTTTCATCGTTAAACTCCTCTCCGAATTTGATTACCAAATCCATATCTACCTCAACAGGTAAATCAAAGGGTTCATTAGTCACATCACAATTAACGTTAACAACTCCATGAGCAGTTAATTTAAGATCCATAATTGTGGTTCTTTTATCTAGTACCGCAGTTACAGCAAGGGATGAGCTATTAAACTCTTCAAATCCGAAATTTTCAAAAAACGTATTATCGACCTCGTACTCAAATTGATGCTGCCCTACTTTAAGACCAGCAAACGCAATATTAAAAGCTTTGAGTTCCATAATATAGCTCTTATAAAGAGCGTGCAAAGATAATAAAAGTTATTAAAAATCAACTGTTAATATCATCTTCGTTTTTTAGATTGTATTTTTAATACGTTTGAAGTCAGTTCGTCATATTCCTTTCTAGCGTTAAAAATATCTGCAGCCATATGTACAGCAGCAGAAAAACTACTAGCATTTGCTTCATTTTTTCCTGCTATGTCAAAACCAGTTCCATGATCTGGACTGGTGCGCACATGACTTAATCCTGCTGTGTAATTAACACCTTCACCAAAGCTTAGTGTTTTAAATGGAACTAAACCTTGGTCATGATAGCTTGCCAAAATAGCGTCAAATTGTTCGTGACGTTTTTGACCAAAAAAAGAGTCGGCTGCGTAAGGGCCAAATATCAAAGTACCATCATTGCGTAACTCCTCTAAAACAGGTATTAGTTGTTTTTGATCATCATCACCTATAACGCCATTATCTCCTACGTGTGGATTAATTCCTAGAACTGCAATTTTAGGTTTGGAAATTTTAAAGTCTCGTTTTAATGACTCTTTTATTGTTCCTATTTTGGTTTTAATACTTTTAGCAGTAATGTTTGACGGAACATCTTTTACTGGAACATGGTCGGTAAGCAAACCTACCTTTAATTTATCCGAAACCATAAACATTAAGCTTTCTCCTGATAGTTCCTGATTCAAATAGTCCGTATGTCCAGGGAATTTAAACTCTTCACTTTGAATGGATTCCTTATTAATAGGCGCTGTTACAAGCACGTCAATATTCCCTGACTTAAGTGCCTTGGTTGCTTCTTGAAGACTTTTAACCGCGATTTCTCCTGCTTTTTTATCTACTTTTCCCCAATCAACATGAAAAGGCTCCTTAAAAAGACGCATAACATTAATTTTACCCGGCACAACATCTTCCAAAGACTTTATCCCTTGAAATTTGGTGTTGATTTTAAAAACTTTTGCGTAGTAGGAAAACAATTTTGTACTACCAAAAATTATAGGCGTGTACATTTCTAGCATTCTATTATCTTCAAAAGCTTTTAGAATAATTTCACCACCTATTCCATTAGGATCTCCTATTGATATACCTACTTTGATATTGTCAGTTTTTACCATGTAATGCGCTATTTAAGCCGTATTTTTGAAAAAGTAAAATTAAGGTTTTTTCACAAGTTATGTTTACAGGAATTATTGAACAAACTGCACGTGTAGTTGAAGTAAAAAAAGAAGGGTCTAATATTCATTTTACATTACAATCGGATATTACAAATGAATTTAAAATTGATCAAAGCATAGCACATAATGGAGTGTGTCTCACTATTGTTGATCTAAATGAAGACTTATATACAGTAACTGCAATCGACGAAACACTTAAAAAAACCAATCTAGGCGAACTTAAAGTTGGCAACACCGTAAATATTGAACGTGCCATGCTTATGAATGCCCGTTTAGACGGACATATTGTTCAAGGTCACGTGGACCAGATTGGAACCTGTATAAATATAGATGAACAAGATGGGTCATGGATATTCACTTTCAGATACGACACTGCTTTGAATAATGTGACTATTGAAAAGGGAAGTATTTGTATTAACGGCGTAAGTCTCACTGTAGTAAACTCAAAAATCAATGAGTTTTCAGTCGCTATAATACCTTATACCTATGAACACACTGGTTTTAAGGACATGAAATCAGGTGATATCGTAAATCTAGAGTTTGACGTTATAGGAAAATATGTAAAACGTTTAATGGAATTACAAAATAATTAAAAGCTTTTTAAGCTTTTGTAATTCTTCTTCTTAGTAAAACGGAGTAAATCCCTATAGCAAGTGCAGCAGCAATAAGTATTACAATACCACTATCAACTGGAACTACATCACCAACAGGTGGCGGTGGTCCCATAGGAGGCGGCGGTGGCGGTGGCGTAGGTCCACCAGTACCTGTACCAAGCATTAATAATAACAAGAATTGCATAGGGGCATTTTCTTTAAGTTGCGAATATATTTATTTATCAATCTTCTCCAAAAAAAGAGCTTTAAACTTAATGTCAATTTAAACAAATTTACCGTTTATCGATTTTTTAATGTTTATTATCTATAATATTCGCTATGATTAAGTTTTAAATTTACACTACAATCTATATCAAAAAAAATGCCTCACTATATTAATGAGGCACTTTTATTGGTAATATAAAAACAGCTTCTTACATTTTTGAAGCAAGTATTAAAGCATTATAAAGGTTTGCCATTCTACCCGATTTAGTAATCTCTTTAAACGGCTTTGTTGTCTCTCTACTTCTACTTAAAGTCATGTTTGCATTTGTAGTCAATCCACTTTCCATAATAACCTGCTTCACTTGACCTGCACTCAATTTAGGAAAATAACTTCTCACTACGGCAGCAACTCCTGCTACTGCTGGAGAAGCCATAGACGTACCTTGCGCAAATCTATACTCACTATTTGGAGCAGTTGAATAGATTTTCACTCCAGGACCAAAAACATCTACACTAGATTTACCGTAATTAGAAAAACCAGCGATCATATTAGCTCCATATTCAGGACCCATTGCTCCTACAGTTAAAAAGTTGTCCGATATTTCTTCTCCTACTCCTTGTTGGTCTTGAGGATATACTTGAGTAAAATCTGTATCAATACCTTCATTTCCAGCAGCATTTACAATAAGAACATCCTTACTAGCAGCATATTTAATTGCTTCCCATACCCATTCTGGATTAGGAGAATGATATTTACCAAAACTTGTATTAATCACTTTAGCACCATTATCCGCAGCATATCGTATCGCCTTAGCAATGTCTTTATCGTATTCGTCAGCGGTAGATACAGCTCTTAGAACCATTATCTCTACATTTTCAGCCACTCCATTAACACCTAACCCATTATTACGCTCTGCAGCAATTATCCCAGCAACATGTGTTCCATGAAAAGCATCTTCTTTCTTTGGATCTGGACCACTATACTCATTATTTCCATAGACTGGAGTGTCCCATACATAAGGGTCATCACCTAGGATATCTTTTCTATAATTTGTCTTTAACTTAGATCCGTTTAACAAATCTGCTTGATCGTTAATAAGCTCGGTAATAGTGTCTATTGCATCTTTGTTAGACTCTAAACTTTGAGAGAACAAGAACATCATCAATTGCTTGCCTTGTTGTACAGCTTGATCTTCAGATTCAACGGTTTTTAAATCCTCTGATTTGTACACGTCTTTTCCAGTCGCTTTTTTCAACAACGGATCAACTTGATTTATTTGCTGAAGGATTTGTTCATAACGACCCTTTGCAACCTGAGCCTGTTCTAGTTTCTCGTCGTACTCCTTTTGAGCTTTAGCCACTAGATCTGCAGGTAGTTTATCCTTATCACGAACGATACGTTCATATTCTAAATTCTCATCAACAATATCTCCTAAAAAGTTCCATCCATGAACATCATCGATATAACCATTATTATCGTCATCAATTCCATTATTTGGGATTTCATCATCATTTACCCAAATAACATCATCCAGATCCTCGTGTTCCACATCAATACCACTATCAATAACTGCGACTACAACAGTTTCACCTTTTTTTCCTTTTAGGATTTCATTATAAGCTCTATTAACACTCATTCCTGGAATAGTATCCTGTTGAAGATCGTAGTCCTTCCAATTTTTCTCTTGCTCTTCAGTAAGGGCAGTTGTCTTTATAGGAGTAGTATCAATATTTTCAATAGGTGGTGATACTATATCAAATCCACTACCACAGCTAGCTAGCATACCAGCAACGGCTGTTACCACAAGGGTATTTTTAAATGTAAACTTCATATTCTATTTATTAAAAAAGTCATTAAATGTATAAACTTGGTCCAATCGCACACCTTTATCAGTGTGTTTAACTGTAATAATCTCATTAAAAGGATCGTGTTCTAAAATGAGGTAGTAATTCTCAGTTGCGGCCTTTTGTAAAAACCTCTCTTTTTCATCAAGAGTCAGCAAAGGCCTTGTGTCGTATCCCATAACATATGGCAGGGGCAAATGTCCTGCGGTAGGCAATAAGTCGGCCATGAAAACAAATGTTTTACCATCATACTCAATATGCGGTATCATCATTTTCTCTGTATGACCATCAACAAACAAAATGTCAAAATCCATTTCATTGGCTTTCTCAAAAGTTTGATTTTGTTTTACAAACTCTAATTGACCGCTTTCTTGAATCGGTATAATATTTTCTTTTAAAAATGAGGCCTTTTCTCTAGCGTTAGGTTCAATTGCCCATTGCCAGTGTGACTCGTTGGTATAAACACGGGCATTTTTAAAAGCAGGTTCATATCCATCGTGATTACTAGCTTTTTTTATAACCCCACCACAATGATCAAAATGTAGATGTGTCAAAAAAACATCGGTAATATCGTCTCTATTAAAACCTAGATTTTTAAGACTGGAATCTAAGTCAAATCTATGGTCCATGTAATAGTATCCAAAGAATTTTTCCGATTGCTTAGCACCCATTCCGGTATCAATTAAAGTTAACCGATCACCATTTTCAATTAACAAACATCTCGCCGCCATGTCGATCATGTTGTTTGAATCGGCTGGATTTGTGCGTTGCCATAAAGATTTAGGCACTACACCAAACATGGCACCGCCATCTAATTTAAAATTCCCAGATTCTACCTTATGTATTTTCATTGCTGCAAAATACAAAATAGGCATTGGTAATCAGTGGTCATTTATCAGTTTTTTAATAGCTAACTATGCATCATGAATCTATGTTAAAATCAATAGAGGTATATCATAATTGCACGTTAAGAATGTGGTAATTACGCTTTCGCGAAAGCGGAACCTCAACATCTATTTAAAAAAGGTCGTAAATTGGCCCTAAAATCTATCCAAATATGCTAGAACTAGCAGGAATTATAATTTTAGGTATACTAGCGCAATGGGTTGCATGGCGTTTTAAAATACCCGCAATTTTACCCCTTATAATCATTGGACTGTTAGTAGGTCCCATCGCAACCATTTATACGGAAGATCACACGAAACTCATTCACCCCATTTGGAATGGTGATAACGGACTGTTTCCTGGAGAAAGTTTATTCTATTTTGTCTCACTAGCAATTAGTATAATTCTTTTTGAAGGTGGTTTAACCCTGAAACGAGCCGAAATTCTAAATACTGGTCCTGTTATTGGAAAACTTATATCTGTGGCTGTAATAATTACTTTTATAGGTGCTGGTGTTGCTGCTCACTATATTTTTGACTTGAGCTGGGAAATTTCACTTTTATTCAGTGCGTTGATTATTGTTACCGGTCCTACCGTTATCTCTCCTATTTTACGAAACATTCCGTTGAAAAAAGATATAAGTTCTATTCTTAAATGGGAAGGTATACTCATTGATCCTATAGGAGCTCTATTTGCCGTATTGGTATTTGAATTTATAAGCACCGGATCTGGCGGGAAATTTACCATAGTGGCACTTGAAGAGTTTGGTAAAATCGTGTTGTTCGGATTTGCTTTTGGTTTTTCTTTTGCTCATGCGCTTGCCTTTGCTATCAAGAAAAAATTTATTCCACATTACTTGCTTAATGTAGTGACTCTAGCTGCTGTATTGGGCGTCTTTGTTTTGAGCGACACCTTTGCCAAAGAATCTGGTTTACTTGCCGTGGTAGTTATGGGAATGGTGATGGGTAATATTAATTTACCCAATATTAAGGAACTTCTTTACTTCAAAGAATCCCTAAGTGTTTTATTAATCTCCATCTTATTCATTTTGCTAGCAGCAAATATTAACATGGAAGATCTATACTTAATCTATACATGGAAAACTGCAGTGCTTTTTGCTATAGTTGTACTTTTAATAAGACCATTGGGTGTGTTTGCGAGTTCTGTCAACAGCGGACTTAAAATAAATGAAAAACTCTTCATATCATGGGTAGGTCCTCGTGGTATCGTGGCAGCTGGTATTGCATCTTTATTTGGATCAAAATTAGTTTCTCAAGGTATTGAAGGGGCAGAGTATATTACACCTCTCGTTTTTATGATCGTATTAGGAACTGTACTTCTTAATGCTACTACGGCACGTGCTTTTGCAAAAATTGTAGGAGTTTTTCTTAAGAAATCTAATGGAATTATGATAATAGGAGCCAGCAAGTTCTCAAGACTTGTGGCTGACTACTTAAAAAAACACGAACGTGCGGTTGTGCTAGTTGACAGTAATGCTAATAATGTAAGACTGGCTAAGGAAAAAGGTCTAGACGCTGTCATCGCTGATGTATACAGTGACGCTCTTACAGACGATGTTGAGTTTAATAACATTGGATTTTTGCTAGCTCTCACTGGGAACTCTCAAATTAATGAATATGCGGTTGAACGGTTCGGCAATCAATTTGGAGAGAACGGCACCTTTAGACTGGTACATGCCAATGAAATAAACAATCCTAATCAAAATCCTGAGGAAGGTTTATTTTCTCCTACCGACGATTTTATCAACATTAACGAAGTAGCTAGATATCACGGTCAGATAAGAGAAATTGAATTAAAATCTCAAGAACATTTTAATGCTCTTCTAGAAATAACAAAAACCGACTCTAATATCATTCCATTATTTATACGCAAAGGAAAGGCAATAGATGTTATACCATCACTTAATCAAGATCTAGAAATAGATGAAGGGTCCTTGCTGGTATATCTAGGTAAAGAAATAGTAGAAACTACCACCGGTGAAGTACTACTTGAAGAAAATTAATAAAAAAACAGCGACCAATTGGTCGCTGTTTTATTTTTTAAAGCCTATTGAATTAATCATTCAACTTTAATACCGCCATAAACGCCTGTTGTGGAATTTCTACATTACCTACCTGGCGCATACGCTTTTTACCTTTCTTTTGTTTTTCTAGTAACTTACGCTTACGAGAAATATCACCACCGTAACATTTTGCCGTTACATCTTTACGCAACGCTTTGATAGTTTCACGAGCAATAATTTTGGCTCCTATGGCTGCTTGTACCGGTATGTCAAATTGCTGTCTAGGGATTAACTCTCTTAATTTTTCAACCATCTTTTTACCAATAGTATAAGCATTATCAAAATGCACAAGCGCACTAAGAGCATCTACAGTTTGAGAATTTAACAGAATATCTACTCGTACAAGTTTTGACTCTTTCATACCAATAGGCGCATAATCAAAACTAGCATAACCTTTACTTACTGTTTTTAATCTATCGTAGAAATCAAAAACGATTTCTGCCAACGGCATGTCAAAAACTAGTTCCACACGCTCTTGAGTAAGATAGGTTTGATTTTTTACTTGACCACGTTTTTCAATACACAATGACATTACATTACCCACAAAGTCAGATTTTGTAATAATCGTAGCTTTAATAAATGGCTCTTCTACGCGATTAAGTGTTGATGGTTCTGGTAAATCACTAGGATTATTAACGATTACAATATCGTTAGGATTTTTGTTAGTGTAAGCGTGATAGGATACGTTAGGTACCGTAGTGATCACCGTCATATCAAACTCACGTTCTAATCTTTCTTGTATGATCTCTAAATGTAACATTCCCAAGAATCCACATCTAAAACCAAATCCTAATGCAGCACTACTTTCAGCTTGAAAGACAAGCGAGGCATCATTGAGCTGTAATTTTTCCATACTAGCTCTTAAATCCTCGTAATCTTCAGTATCTACAGGATATATACCTGCAAAAACCATAGGCTTAACATCTTCAAAACCTTCAATTGCATTCTTAGTCGGATTATCGTGATCAGTTATAGTATCACCTACCTTAACTTCCTTTGCCTCTTTAATACCTGTAATCAAGTAACCTACATCACCACAGCTTATCTCTTTCTTAGGTTCTTGTTTCAGCTTAAGAGTTCCAATCTCATCGGCATAGTAGCTTTCACCGGTTGCAACAAACTTAATATGTTGACCTTTTTTAATACTACCATTTATAACTCTAAAGATGGTTTCCACACCTCTAAATTGATTGTATTGAGAATCAAAAATCAATGCCTGCAACGGCTCATCAGGATTACCTACAGGAGCTGGTACACGCTCAACGATAGCGTCTAGAATCTCTTGGATTCCTATTCCTGTTTTGGCACTTGCCGGTATTACCTCTTCTGGGTCACAACCTAACAAGTCTACAATGTCGTCGGTTACTTCTTCTGGATTTGCACTAGGTAAATCAACTTTATTAAGTACAGGTATGATTTCAAGATCGTTTTCTAGTGCAAGGTAAAGGTTAGAGATCGTTTGTGCTTGAATACTTTGTGCGGCATCAACTACCAACAAAGCACCTTCACAAGCAGCAATAGATCTAGAAACTTCATAGGAAAAATCTACGTGACCAGGAGTATCTATCAGATTAAGAATATATTGCTCGCCATCTGGAGCTGTATAATTCATCTGTATTGCGTGAGATTTAATGGTAATACCACGCTCACGCTCTAGATCCATATTGTCTAATAGCTGTGCTTGAGCCTCACGCTTTGTAACAGTTTGAGTAGCATCTAACAACCTGTCTGCCAGTGTACTTTTACCGTGGTCAATATGCGCAATAATGCAAAAATTACGTATGTTCTTCATAGTCGTTTCAATCGAGATGCAAATATAGTCGAATTTAAAGTCGGTATTTTCCTATCCCTTTTTTATTTTAGTGGTCTAAATTCCAACTCAAAAGCCTCATGAATAGATTTTTCCCTTACCTATTCTTCCTTGTTTCTTTTAGTTCGTTTGCACAGCACGAGCTTACAGCAAGACTCATCGATGAAAAGAATGAATCCCTACCCTATCTAAATAGTATTCTTTACAAAATGCCAGACAGTACGTTTTATCAAGGTACAAGCAGTGACGATCTGGGTAAAGTCCTTTTTAAGAACATAGAAGATGGTGAATATACGATGGTGGTTACAGGTGTAGGTTATGTTACGCTTTCGCGAAAGCTTACCATTAACAGCAATCAAAATCTAGGAGACCTTATAGTTCAAGAGCAAATTGAATCCATGGATGCGGTCACTGTCACGGCCAAAAGACCTACTGTAACTAAGAAAGCGGATAGGCTCATTTTTAATGTAGAGAATACAAGTCTGAGTAATACTGATGCATTGACCATATTACGCAGTTCGCCTGGTGTTTTTAAACAAAACAACACTTATATAGTTAAAGGACAGGCTGCTCAAATTTATATTAATAATAAAAGAGTATACCTAACCGATGATGAGCTCAATCAATTACTAGCTGGCTATAGTGGTGATAATGTCAAAAATGTAGAGGTCATTACCAATCCACCGGCAAGTTACGATGCCGAAGGTGGAACAGTCATCAATATTAACACTAGCAAAGGAATCTCATTAGGTTACAAGGGTAATGTAATGGGTAGTTATACCATCGACGAGCTTGCCAAATACAAAATAGGTACTTCACATTTTTATAAAAATAATTGGGTAAACATATATGCTAACTATAGTTACAACCCAAGAGAAGATCTTTATATAGAAGAAAACGAAATAGGCTTTTTTAATCCTGATGGTACTAGATCGCAACGCTGGTTCACTGATTATAATAATGTGAATGAAAGTGATGCTCACAGCCTGAATACTGTTATAGATTTTAGCTTAAGCAGTAAAAGCTACCTAAGTGTTTCTGGAAATATTAACGTTAATAACAATCAAGATGGTGATGCTTTTACACGCACATTAATTCTTCAAGATGGTGATACCGATTTTTCAGGCTTAGAAACTAACGGTCTCAATGAACGAGACGCAGCAACTGGTTTTGTGAATGCCGACTACAACTATTATGCAGATAACGGGAACGTCCTCAGGCTTTATGGAAATCATGTATTTACTAATAAAGACAACTATCAGGATGTTTTTACTAGATTTTTTGACACTCAAAATAATACCACTGGAAGTAATAGTTTTTTGTCGGACATAGATCTTGATGTGTCTATTTACACAGCTGGGATAGATTATCAATTCGCATTGGGCGAATACCAATTAAGTACTGGAGCAAAGTATAATCAAATTGATTCACAAACCGTACAGGATTTCTTTGATTCAAATGGAACTTCACCGATTATTGTTCCTGCTAACTCGGATAACTATGCCTATGATGAAAAAATCATTGCTTTCTACGGACAGATGGAACGCAATTGGGAAAAATGGTTTCTTACCGCTGGACTACGAGCTGAGCAAACTGATATTACAGGTGATTCAAGAAGTCTAGGAATAGTGAATACTCAAAACTATCTTTCATGGTTTCCTACGGCATCATTAGGACATTCGCTTGATGAAAGCAACACACTTACATTAAGTTACAAAAGAAGCATTGAAAGACCACGTTATGAGAGTCTAAATCCCTATAGGATTTTTGTAAATGAAACCAATTTTAATTCTGGTAATCCTAATTTAATGCCTTCATTCAACAATAAATATAGTGTTGCATGGAATCATAACGACACCTGGTTTTTTGACGCTTATTATTTGTATTCAAAGGACTTACTTTCTATTCTACCTTTTCAAGATAATAATGCAAACAGTTTAAATTTTCAAAATGCTAATTTGAACTACGAGCTACAATATAGTCTAGATATTGAAACCTTTCAATACCCAACTGATTCTTGGTTGCTTGCACTTTCTGCTAGTTTCTTTTATTTAGAAAACGAATTTGTTGCAGTACAGTCCGGCGGTGTAGACCAAAAGCAGGACGTGACAGGAGTTTATCTCTCTAGCTTTAGTAGATTTAGCCTTTCAGAAGATCGTACCTGGTCTTTGGATGCCGAGCTAAATTATGTAAGTGATATCTTATTTGGTTCGTTTAGAATGCAAAATATGATCGTGAGTAACTTTGCCATAAACAAATCGTTATGGAGCCGTAGAGCAAATCTTAGGATTGCATATAATGATGTTTTTAGAGGTCAAAACAGATTAATGGAGTCTATTTATCGTAACCAGGATGTAGGCGTTACTTATTTACCAGAGACTAACACCTTTAGTGTCGCATTCACTTACAATTTTGGAAATTATGGTCTAAGAAACAATGAAGTAGAAGAACCTGAAGAGAAAGAACGTACAAAACAACAATCTCTAGGACTTTAATCCAGTTTTTTAATCAAGGCTTTCTTGATAAACCATTGCTCGTAAATAAAAAGCATCATGGACCAACAGCTTTTTAAAAAAGAGTAATTAAGGTGGTTGCGATATACAGCATAGTTATATTTAATCAGACTACTTTTTCGTGAACTCAACCCATTGCCTGTTCTATAACTGGCAATGGGTTTTTCTATACCGATAGCTGTACCCGATAGTTTAATCACATCCAACCACATGGCCCAATCTTGTCTTTTACGTAATGAAGACACGACAACCTTTCCTATTTTATGGGTATCGTAAATTCCTGTCAAATTCCCTACATAGTTTGCTCGTAGTAACTTTTTATAAGTTAGTGAATTGAAAACCTTTTGAAGGTATTTAGGCTCACTCGCATTTTCTGTGAATATCTCATAAGCACCATAGGACATCGCTACTTGTGACAGTCTCATTTGTTCGATTTGCAAGGAGAGTTTATAGGGTTTCCAAAGATCATCGGCATCTAAAAAGGCAATATATCTACCATTTGCTAGCTCAACTGCCCGATTACGAGTAAAACCAGCTCCTTTGTTTTCTTTATTTTCTTGAATTATAAAACTTATTTCTTGAGAAGAATTTTTTGTAGAATACGCTTTCGCGAAAGCGTGACTATCATCAACACTGCAGTCGTCAACAATTATTAATTCAATAGGCCGGTAGTCTTGATTTAAAACGCTATCTAGGGTTTCACCTAATGTATCCTGGTTGTTGTAAGTTGGTATTATAACACTTACTAAATCCATTAATATGCCTTTTCCTCACCCTTAAACACGTTGGTGATTGTTTTAATTATAATCTTGATGTCCAAATTAATATTCCAATTCTCAATGTAGTAAATGTCATTGCGCACGCGACCTTTAATATCGTCTTCTGTTTCTACCTCGCCTCGATATCCACTTACCTGTGCTAGTCCTGTTATTCCTGGCTTCACAAAATGACGCACCATGAATTTATCGATACGTTCGGCATACATGTGTGTGTGACTAACCATATGAGGTCTAGGACCTACCACACTCATGGAGCCTAGTAACACATTAAAAAATTGAGGTAATTCATCAATGCTGGTTTTCCTTAAAAACCTACCAATTTTGGTTATTCGTTGATCGCCTCGTGTTACTTGTTCTAGGTGTGCCTTGTTGTTAGGAACCATGGATCTAAACTTAAAACAAGTGAATTCTTTATAGTCCAAACCGTTACGCTTTTGGGTAAAAAAGACAGGTCCCTTGGATTCTAGTTTGATAATCAAGGCTATTAAAGGTGTTAACCATGACATTAAAAAAACAATAACAAATAAAGAAAAAAGAATGTCAAAGGCTCGTTTTATAAATTGATTACCAAAATCATCTAAAGGTATTTGACGTAGGGATATTATTGGTGTACGACCGTAGTACTCATAATGTAATTGCCTAGAAAGAGGCATATCAGTATCGGGTATGAATTTAAGTGTCCTTAAATTATTGTCAACAAATTCAGTAAGATTAATGAGATCTTCATTTTTAAGTTCTCTAACTGAGCAAAAGATTTCGTCTATTTGATTGTCTAAAACATATTCTTGAAATTCCTGCATGGAAAACTCGCTAGAACTTGTGTCGATAATATTTTGAGTGCGATAACCGTAATCCTTGTGCTTATTAAAAAAACTTGATAACTGCTTAGTATCCTTGTTGACTCCTAGTAGTACTACATTTCTAAAATTACCGCCTAAAACCGACCTATAATGTTTTAAAATATAGAACAAACTTATTTTTATTACCGAGATTGTTCCCATGGTCCACAGTAGGTATTTGGAAACAATCATGGTATTGTTATTTATCTCATAATAAAAGCCAAAGAAGGCAAATACCATAAATGCAAAAACCACGGCTTGTTTAACCAGTCTACCTAGAAGAGTGATTATATCAGTATTGCGTTGAGTTTTATAAAAATCAAACTGCATGGATACAAGCACCCAGCAAATACCAATAAAAATTCCATAGGTAAGCACGTCAAAGGAGCTCTCAAAAAAA
Source organism: Nonlabens sp. MIC269 (assembly GCF_001430865.1). GTDB lineage: Bacteria > Bacteroidota > Bacteroidia > Flavobacteriales > Flavobacteriaceae > Nonlabens > Nonlabens tegetincola. The sequence goes on from NZ_CP011373.1 coordinate 1,459,404, forward strand.
TGTGAAGCAAATATGACAATCAAACTTAAATCAATGAGGTACGATAATGGCCTTATAAACCCAGAATACCGTTGATCTCTATAAGTGATTTTATCTTCGGTTATGTTGTGTAAAGTCTTTGTGCTCACGTTTATCTAATTCTTCTGGAGATAACGTTTTAAAATACTCAAAAGTACGTCGCATCCCTTCTTCTCTTGAAACTTGTGGTTCCCAGTTTAATATTTCTTTAGCAAGTGAAATATCAGGTTTACGCTTCATAGGATCATCTTGTGGTAAGTCCTTATAAATCACCTTTTGATCAGTACCTGTTAATTTAATTATTTCTTGTGCAAAATCACTTATCGATATTTCATTGGGATTACCAATGTTTACTGGCATGGGATAGTCGCTCATTAATAACCTAAAAATCCCTTCTACCTGATCATCTACATAACAAAAAGACCTGGTTTGTGATCCATCTCCAAAAACAGTGAGATCCTCGCCACGCAGCGCTTGCCCCATAAAAGCAGGAATTACCCTACCATCATTAAGTCTCATACGAGGTCCATAGGTGTTGAAAATGCGTACAATTCTAGTTTCTAAACCATGGAACCTGTGGTAAGCCATCGTTATAGACTCTTGAAACCTTTTTGCTTCATCATATACACCACGAGGACCTATTGTGTTTACGTTACCATAATAATCTTCTGCTTGTGGATGAACAAGAGGATCACCGTAAACCTCACTAGTACTAGCGATAAGCAACCTGGCTTTTTTATTTTTGGCTAGACCAAGTAGGTTGTGAGTTCCTAGCGAACCTACCTTTAAGGTTTGTATAGGGATTTTAAGATAATCAATAGGACTAGCTGGGCTCGCAAAATGTAGTATATAATCTAAATCTCCTGCAACATGGACGTACTTTGAAACATCATGGTGAAAAAATTCAAATTGTTCTAGTGGAAATAAATGCTCTATATTTTTAAGATCTCCTGTAATCAGGTTATCCATTCCAATAACATGAAAGCCTTCTTTTATAAATCTATCACATAGATGAGACCCTAAAAATCCCGCTGCTCCTGTTATAAGTACGCGCTTTTTCATAGATGAGGTTGTAGCAGCAAATATAAGTAAATACCCTACTTACTCGAGAAATGACATAGGATCTAATACTATATCCTTATACTGTTCAAGCTCCTCTTTGGCGGCTACTCCTGGGAAATCTCCTTGATATCCTTTCATATCTGTCATTACTTGAAAATGTAAATGCGGACTATAACCACCATTTTCTTGAGGTGTTCCTAAATGAGCTATTATTTCGCTTTCGCGAAAGCGATATCCAACTTCCCACTTGTTTACATCATCCAAACTCAAGTGACCATAAAGTGTATATATCGTTTGTCCTTCAATATCGTGTTGCAAGATCAATGTAGGACCATAATTTCCAGGATCACTATTGTGCGCATAACTGTGAACTACACCATCATACATTGCATGAACAGTGGTTCCTGCTGGCGCCCATATGTCTACTCCTAGATGAATATCACGTACAATTCCTTTATTGAATCTTTCATTTTTTTGATAAAGAGCTCGCTGTTCTAAGTAGCCACCTATGGCCAAAAAAGCGCCGTGAGTTTTACGCTGTTGCTCGATATACTCATGACACACCGATATATCGGCCACATCATTACGCTTCCAAAAAGGATTATTGATTGAAAGGTCAAGAGGGAAATAACCATTTTGTGACAATTGTGGATCAAGCAAATGTCTTTTCATAGGAGCTTTTCTTATAAGGACATTTCAGGAATATCACCTTCAACGATAAGAGTACCTTCAGTTGCTGCTTTTATATCGTCTACAGAGACGCCTGGAGCTCTTTCTAGTAATTTAAAGCCATCATCAGTAACCTCGAGCACAGCAAGATTGGTAACCACTTTATTAATACAGTTTACACCGGTAAGAGGTAATGAACATTTTTTAAGAAGTTTACTATCACCAGCACGGTTTGTATGCATCATAGCTACAATAATATTTTCGGCACTAGCAACTAGATCCATAGCACCACCCATTCCTTTTACCATCTTACCTGGAATTTTCCAATTTGCTATATCACCGTTCTCGGCTACTTCCATAGCTCCTAGTATCGTTAAATCAACGTGCTGTCCACGTATCATCCCAAAACTTGTTGCGCTATCAAAAAAACTGGCTCCAGGTAAAGTTGTAATAGTTTGTTTACCTGCATTAATTACATCAGCATCTTCATCTCCTTCAAAAGGAAATGGTCCCATTCCTAACACACCATTTTCAGATTGAAATTCAACCTGAACACCTTCAGGAATATAATTTGCAACTAGGGTAGGAATTCCAATCCCTAGATTAACGTAGTAACCGTCTTGTAGTTCTTGAGCGATTCTTTTGGCAATTCCTGTTTTATCTAGACTCATGGTGTGTTTGTTTACGTGATATGCTTTCAAAGATAAATAGTTTTTAAAGAGCTAAAAAACTATTTAAGGTAGTTTCTAATGAAGGTTGACTAGGTCTTGCAGCATTGTTATCTACCAATCTACCATTTTTATCAAAAAGCATATATCTAGGTATGCGACTCACATCATTTTTTTGGAACAAGGAGGCTTTTGGATAATTTTTTGCATGAAAGGAATATTCATTAATATCATATTGTTGAATTCCTTGTTTCCATCTTTCCTCTGCTTGATCGATGGATATGTAAGCAAATACAACTTCCTTACCTGCGAACTTTTCTTTAAGTTTTTTGGCGTGAGGAAATTGAGCTTTACAAGGTCCGCACCAGCTTGCCCAAATATCTAGATAAACTACTTTGCCACGGTTTTTCTCTAGAAAATTTTCCCAATTATCGTAAGTCCCATCAACAGTTGACAAATGAACTACATCATTACTGCTCATGTCCACTTCACTTACCTTTCTAGGTTTCTCTGTCTTTTCTATGGTTTTACTCTCATTACAAGAGGTAATGATCAATAACAAACAAATTATAATAGATAAATATTTCATTTTTTAAGTTTTAAGCAAAAAGATATCTAACTAAGTCTTCAATTTTTGAAAAGGCAACAACCTGAGCAGTAGAGTTTTTAAAACTTTGTTTGGCTGGTGCAATACAAATTCTATCAAAGCCTAATTTACCAGCTTCATTAATACGTTGCTCCATTCTACTAGCTGTTCTTATTTCTCCGCCCAGACCAACCTCAGCACTGAAACAGTGTTTGGGATTGAGTGCTATATCAAAATTTGATGATAATATAGCTGCGACCACTGCAAGGTCGATTGCTGGATCATCAACATTAATACCACCAGTAATGTTTAGAAAAACATCCTTTTGACCTAATTTGAATCCTGCCCTTTTTTCTAGGACTGCTAGTATCATATTAAGACGTTTTAAATTATAACCCGTTGCACTGCGTTGTGGTGTTCCATAAACAGCCGTACTTACTAGTGCTTGAACCTCGATCATAAGTGGTCGCATACCTTCCATCGTAGCTGCAATTGCGGTTCCACTAATTTCAAGATCTTTGTTTGCAATCAATATTTCACTAGGATTAGTTACTTCACGCAATCCATGGCCTAACATTTCATAAATACCTATTTCATGAGTGCTACCAAAACGGTTTTTAAGAGCTCGCAAAATTCTATACGTATGATTGCGATCTCCTTCAAATTGTAGCACGGTGTCTACCATGTGCTCAAGAATTTTAGGTCCAGCAATGTGACCGTCTTTTGTAATGTGACCTATTACAATAACGGGAGTAGCTGTTTGTTTGGCAAATTTTATTAATTCACCTGTACATTCTCTTATTTGTGAAACACTACCTGCGGTACTTTCTATGTGTTGTGTTTGTAAAGTTTGAATCGAATCGATTATTAAAACATCAGGCTCAATATCACTTACTTGTTTAAAAATGTTTTGAGTCTTTGTCTCAGTGAGTATGTAGCAATTTTCGGCGTTTTTGTTAATACGATCTGCTCGCATTTTTATTTGTTGCGCACTTTCCTCACCACTTACATACAAAGTTTTAAAAGGCAGATTCAAACACACTTGCAACAATAGTGTTGATTTACCTATACCTGGTTCACCACCTAGCAAGGTAACCGATCCAGGAACCAATCCACCACCTAGCACTCTATTGAATTCTAGATTAGTAGTATCCAACCGTGGACTTTCTTGAGCATTTATTTCGGAAATGCGTTGAGGTTTTGAATTACGCTTTCGCGAAAGCGTACCTGGAGCATCATCTGTTTGCCAACTAGGAGTTTGCTCTTTTTGAACTACTTCTTCTACTAAAGAATCCCACTTTTTACAGGTGGTGCATTGTCCTTGCCATTTTGCGTACTGGGCACCACAATTTTGACAGTACCACGTTGTCTTTACTTTTGCCATTATTCTTTAGCTTGTAAGGCCTCTACCTTATCTAAACAATCATCCTTTGTTAAACCTACAGCCTCTTCTAATATATAGGCCTGTTCAAAAGATTTAATCGCACGACCATATCTACCTATACCTTCGTATCCCATTCCTTCTATAAACTTACCGTACATGATATCTGGATATTCCTTATCAACAATGGTTGCCATATCGAGTAATTGTTCCCAGTCTTTTTCTCTGATAATATATTCTGACATAGTTACGAGATCCTTTAATCTCAATTTCATATCTATGCCATACACTTTTTTCACATATTCATATTTGTCCAGCAAAGTTTGTACGGCTGTTTTCATATCAGCAGTACGATTTGCACTTTCTTTAGAGGTATCCTGGGCAAGATTCGAATTTAATAGTTGCTCACCTTCTACCAATTGGTATTCATTAAAGATGAAATCCAATCCACGTGGTATAGCTTGCGCTGCAACGTTATAAAAATTAGTTTCTTCAATACTTTCGTGCTTCAACTTCACATTCTCTTTAGTAGAAAACAGAGAATCTGTTTGTTCAGAGAACAGCTCGCTGGCGACATTTTTTTGTGCGCTGGTAGCTACATAAAAATAATTGTACTCATCCAGACTAGATATTTTGTTAACTAGATTCTCTTGAATAAGTGTAGTGTAATCTGGTTCTATTTGTAAAAAAGCATCTATAGCCACTTTTTTACGCATGAGAAAGAAGCTCGCAAGATTTGCATTTATATCCTTTGCCACTAGAACGGTAAATGGTGCAACTCGATATTCTTTTTGCATGGTTGTCACAAGTTCCATGATAAAATCCATGTAACGTTGAGCTTGCTCCTCGGGAAAGCCTGATTCGACGTTGATAGCTGTATCATCGTACCGGCTTTTACGTTGATTTATTCCTACTACAAAGGATTCGGGCATTTGATCCCAATAAGACAAATAATCCACTACTCCTGAAACGGGTTCAAAAAGATAATCACCATCTAAGACTAGGATTAATGGATAAGTTTTTTCTTGGTTACTATTGTAGTTACGTGGTTTAAGAATTTTTACGTTGCGTTCTTCTCCTAAAACATCGCTAGGAAATGACCTGTACAATGCTTGTGAATACGTGGTTAAACAGGACAGAAAAGCAAACGCAATAACAATATTTTTCATCTCCGTTTTTTGAGATGCTGAATTTAAGAAAAATGAAGAGATTATTTTTTTAAACTCAATAATATAAAGGAAATTAATCCGTACACTAGAACCAGTGCTGTTTGTGATAGCCACAATATCCAGCCCAATGAAGTTCCTACCGTTTCTGGTACATGAAACAATAATAACACCTGAGCAATCAAAAAAGGATAAGCTCCAAATCCTCCATTTGTAAACGCTACTGCAAAACTACCTGCTACAAAGGCTGCTAATATAGCAGCAACAGCAAATGTTCCCTCATATGAAATTGCAAATACACTCACGTAAAACATGGCTAGGTACATGAACCAGATAAAAAAAGTATGTATTAAATACAGCCACTTTTTTTTCATTGTCCAAATGGTTGAAAAGCCTTCTTTCATACCTTTTAAAAAGTCAAGTACTTTTCGGTACAATCCTAACCTTTTGATTAAAAATATTCCCAGTATTATTACTGAGATTACTATTGCTAAGTATAACAGTAATTGTGATGAGTTCGCTTTCGCGAAAGCGGACTTAAAACCACCAATAAAGTATTCTAAAAAGACGTCCTGTGATAGTAATAAAGCTATGGCGGTTATTAGTAGTAAGATACCAAAATCCAGCACACGTTCTGCAACTATAGTACCTATTGCTTTATTAACAGGTATACCGTGGTTGCGATTTACAACTATCGCTCTAGATAATTCACCACTACGTGGAATAAAAATATTCATAGCATACCCTATTCCAATTGCAGTAATATTTGTCAAAAATGTAGGTGGTTTTCCAAACTGGGATAGCATGTAATTCCATCTCCAAGCTCTAGACAAATGACTGAGTAAAGCTAGAATTAAACCAACTATAACATAGTAATAATTTGCACCTTTAATTTGTGCATATATTTGTTCTAACTGCTCGTTTGTGAACTGATTATATGAATAATAAATGAGCCATGCACCTATAAACAAAGGCAAGCCTATTTTCAAAAATTTAATCAGATTGTTTTTCAAAGATTAGGTGAGCAAGTTGTTCTCCTCATTAGGAAATAAAAGAGATGGTTTAAAACTGCGAGCTTCTTCCATGGTCATTTGTGCGTAGGTAATTAAGATAAGAACATCACCTGGAGAGACTAATCTAGCAGCAGCACCATTAAGTGTGATTTCTCCACTTCCTCTAGGACCAGGTATTGCATATGTTTCTAGCCTATGCCCGTTGTTGTTATTTACTATTTGGACTTTTTCACCTTCTACAATATTTGCACCGTCCATTAAATCTTCATCAATGGTGATACTGCCTATGTAATTAAGATCTGCTCCTGTGACCTTAACACGGTGAATTTTTGATTTGACAACTGTAATTAACATGGTGCAAAGATACGATTATGTAATAATTAGATTAACATATAGTCTAACAGACTTTTAAAAAATGATTTACAAATCTAATGCCAGATTATCTATAAGTCTTACACCTTCAACGTGCACTACTATAAACGCCCTTAAAGCAGTGTTTTTTGATTTACGAATTGCAGGTTTTAAATCTCTTTCTCGATTTATAGTAAAATACTCTAATTCAAAATTCTCTAGATTCTCAAAAATATTACTCACCATGTTGATGGTGGATGAAATACTGTTATTTTTTAAATAATCATTTGCACGTTGCAAAGTTTGAAAAATCACTTGTGATTCATGTCTAGCATGTGAGCTTAACCTTTCATTACGACTACTCATTGCAAGACCATTTGCCTCTCGTTTAATAGGACAGCCGACAACCTTTACATTGAGTTTCAATTTTTGCACCAATTTTTTCACAATTTGGAGCTGCTGGAAATCTTTTTCACCAAAATAAGCTTTGTCTGGTGACACCACTTTAAATAAAAATTCTAGTATAGTTCCAACACCATCAAAATGACCTGGCCTATTTGCGCCTTCCATTACTTTCTCTAATCCATCGTATTGGTAAGATTTTGAATGTACATTTTCCCCATACACATCCTGCACACTAGGTGTGTAAACTAAAATAGCAGCATCATTAAACTCTTTCTTAATTAATGCGTAATCTTTTTCAATCGTCCTAGGGTATTTCTCTAAATCATCTTGATTGTTAAATTGAGTAGGGTTTACAAATATGGAAACCACTAGGACATCATTTTCATTAACTGCCTGTTGCATAAGAGATAAGTGTCCCTTGTGTAATGCTCCCATTGTAGGGACAAAACCAATGGTTTTATTCTCTAGCAGTATTGATTTGAGTTGTTTTTTAAGGCTGTTGTGAGTTTTAACAATCATAGTGCTTAACAATCATTAGCAGTTGTTATACAAGGGTTTTGACGCAAAAGTGGTTAAAAATGCTTATTTTTGCATCTTGCTAAATGTAAGGCTACAATAATACAATATATGAAGGAAAAAAGAGTACTGTACGTATCTTCAGAAGTAATTCCCTACTTACCAGAAACCGAAGCATCTTCAATGTCTTATTTTTCACCTAAGATGGTAAATGATCGAGGTGGACAAATACGCATATTCATGCCGAGATTCGGTAATATCAATGAGCGTAGACACCAACTGCATGAAGTAATACGTTTAAGTGGAATGAATCTTATCATTAATGACCTAGACATGCCATTGATTATAAAGGTTGCTTCTATCCCAAAGGAACGTATGCAAGTTTATTTTATCGATAATGAAGAATACTTTAAACGTAAAGCAACTCTTACGGATGAAGACGGAAATCTGTTTCCTGATAACGATGAAAGAGCCATTTTCTTTGCCAAAGGAGTTATAGAAACTGTGAAGAAATTGAACTGGGCACCAGACATTATACACGTTCATGGTTGGATGGCTGGAATGTTACCCTTATACCTAAAGAACTACTACGGGAACGACCCATTATTTGAAGATAGTAAAATTGTTACCTCGGTATACAATCAATCATTTGATGGTTCGTTAGATAATGAAATGATAGATAAGTTAAGGTTTGATGCATTGGATGAAGAAGCACTAGAGTTTCTTGAAGAACCTACTTATGATAATATCATGAAAACATCGTTAAAATATAGTGATGCCATTATTAAAGGTAGTGAAGAACTAAGTCCAGAAATAGAATCTTTTGTGAATTCATTAGATAGACCAGTATTGGAGTATCATGCACCTGATTCATTTGCTGACGCTTATGAGAACTTCTATCTTAATGATGTTCTAACTGAAGAAAAAGAAGAAGCTTAATTGCACATGAAAAAAATTGCTTTACGATTAACAACCCTTCTTGTCGGGATGTTATGTATCCTATCTTGTGACCAAGATCCTACAACAATTGGTCAAGATCTTATTGGGGTGGATCCTAATGACATTATAAAAGAAACAGAATTTGAAGTAACTGCTTATTCACAACGACTAGACGCTGTTCAAACGGGTCGTCAAATTGTGAGCGCAGCAGATAGACCTCATGTCTTAGGTATTTATGACGATCCTATTTATGGTCGAACTGAATACAGTTTTGTAAGTCAATTATCGTTGCCTTTTGCAAATCCAGATTTTGGATCACATGATACCGATACTAATATGACAAATCCTGTTCCAGCACCTTTAATTGAAAGAGTAAGTATTGAAATACCATACTATTCAACGATTACAGGTATCGATGGAGAATCAAGAGAGTTTGAATTAGACTCACTATTTAATGGTGACGTAACCTATAAAGTCGAAATTTTTAGAAACAACTACTTTATTAATTCACTGAATCCAAACAACCTAGATGAAGACCAAGTTTATTTTAATGATGAAAAATCCTTGGTGGAAAATTCTCTAGATCCAACTCCTATATACTCAAACTCTTCCTTCAAACCTGATAATCTTGAGGTGGAAGTGCTAGATCGAGATTTTGAAGTTGAGCAAAGGAAAACCCCAAGATTTATCGTGTCTGAGCAGTCCGATATCTCTTGCATTGCCGGTTGTGAGGATCCTAACGTACAGGATCAATATGTTTTAAACTCTCCATATACCGAATTAATTCAATATTTTCAAGATACAATTCTGAATCAAGAAGGATCTTCGGTACTTGCTAGTGATTCAAATTTTCAAAATTATTTCAGAGGCTTATATTTTAAGGTAACACCTTCTGGGGCTGGAGGTAATGCTATCTATGTCAACTTAGCAGATGCTCATGTAAATCTGCAAGTTTTAGTTTCAAACAGGGACACTTCAGATTTAGACGGTGACGGTGACGTTAATGAAATAAACACAATAAGCAGTGCATTTAGATTTGACTTCTCTCCTCGATCTGTACAGTTTATTGATCAAGAAATTCCGGTAAATATTGAAAATGAAATAACTTCAAATTCTAATAATAATGGCGCGGAACGACTTTTTCTAAAAGGAGGTCCAGGAAGCGCTGCTATAATAAAACTGTTTCCATCCGATTCTGAATTTGATGCTTTTTTAGAAAATAATTGGCTAATTAATGATGCCTATCTTGATTTTTATGTAGACCAGTCGCGTTTTACTGGCATAAACGGAGAAATAGAGCCTGAGCGTATTCTTGCATATAATGCAAGAAATGGAGAAATTCTAGCAGATTACAACTTCACTTCAAGTAATGTAAGTGCTCTAAATTCCAACACCGTTCATTTAGGGAGACTAGAACGAGAAACAGAAGATGATTTATCGAGTAGAGGCGTTAAATATCGCATTAGGTTGACAAATCATCTTAATTCATTACTAAACTCAACCAATCCGATTAATGATCCAATAGCGGTGGTAGTTTCTCAAAATGTAAATGTAATCACAGGTCAAAGAATTAAAGATGCTACAGATTCTATTGAATTAGAAAATGTACCTTTGTCGACCGTAATCGCTCCTGAAGGTACTGTACTTCATGGTAATCTTTCTACAGATCCTGATAAGCGATTACAACTTAAAGTTTTTTATACAGAAACAAACTAACCTATTATGTGTGGAATTGTAGGATACATAGGCCATAGAAAGGCTTATCCGATCGTTTTAAACGGTTTAAAACGACTTGAATATAGAGGATATGACAGTGCCGGAATCGCGATTTATGACGGTTCTGAATTAAGCTACTCAAAAACTAAAGGTAAAGTAGCAGACCTTGCTACAAAATTAGAATCAGAGATAAGCACCGAAGGTACTATAGCAATCGGTCATACTAGATGGGCAACACATGGTGTTCCTAATGATGTAAATTCTCACCCACATTTGTCAAACAGTGGCGACCTAGTTATAATCCATAATGGAATTATTGAGAATTATGAACCATTAAGACAGGAACTTACTAATAGAGGTTACACCTTCAAATCAGATACCGATACCGAAGTATTGGTAAACCTCATTGAAGATGTTAAAACTAAAGAGAAGGTTAAACTAGGGAAAGCCGTTCAAATAGCTTTAAATCAAACCATTGGCGCCTATGCAATTGCTGTGTTTGATAAAAACAAACCTAATGAAATTGTGGTTGCAAGATTGGGTTCTCCACTGGCGATTGGCGTAGGAGAAGATGAGTTTTTTATAGCCAGTGATGCAAGCCCTTTTTTAGAGTTTACAAAAAATGCTATTTATCTTGAGGATGGAGAAATGGCTGTGGTAAGAACACATAAGCCTATGAAGGTACGTAAGATTAAAGACGATAGTCTTGTACAACCTTACGTTCAAGAACTTCAAATGAATCTTGAGCAAATAGAAAAAGGAGGCTATGATCACTTTATGCTTAAGGAAATATATGAACAGCCTGACGCCATTAAAGACACTTTTAGAGGTAGGATGCTAGTAGATCAAGGCCTAATCAAAATGGCAGGAATTGATGATCATATAGATAAATTCTTAAACGCAAGAAGAATTTTAATCGTTGCCTGTGGAACGAGCTGGCATGCAGGATTGGTTGCTGAATATATTTTTGAAGAATTAGCAAGAGTACCTGTTGAGGTGGAATACGCTTCTGAATTTAGATATAGAAATCCTGTTATTTATGAGGACGACATTCTAGTTGCGATATCACAATCTGGAGAAACCGCTGATACTATGGCAGCTATTAAGCTGGCTAAGGAAAATGGTGCATTTGTATTTGGAGTTTGTAATGTGGTTGGAAGTTCTATTTCTAGACTTTCTGATGCCGGTGCCTATACTCATGCAGGACCTGAAATAGGTGTTGCTAGTACTAAGGCATTTACAACTCAAATAACTGTCCTTACTCTTATAGCATTGCAACTAGCTAAAAAGAAAGGTAAAATTTCTACAAGTGATTTCCATACTTATTTAGCCGAATTAGAGACGATACCTGCTAAAGTAGAAAAGGCATTGCAATCAAATGATCATATCCTACAAATAGCAAATATCTACAAGAACGCTCAAAACTGTTTGTATTTAGGAAGAGGTTTTAACTTCCCTGTAGCTCTAGAAGGAGCCTTAAAGCTTAAAGAGATTAGTTACATTCATGCTGAAGGATATCCTGCGGCAGAGATGAAACATGGTCCTATTGCTTTAATCGATGAGCAAATGCCCGTGGTAGTTATTGCTACAAAAAAAGGACATTATGAGAAAGTAGTAAGTAATATTCAGGAAATCAAATCACGCAGCGGTAAAATTATTGGTATAGTGACCGAAGGTGATAAGGATGTAAAAAACATGGCCGATCATGTAATTGAAGTTCCTGAAACCATCGAGTTTATGACTCCTCTATTAACTACGATACCTCTACAGCTTTTATCTTATCACATCGCTGTTTTATTAGATAAAAACGTAGATCAACCTCGTAATCTTGCTAAGTCAGTGACTGTAGAATAATCTTAAGGTTCATTCACTTACAATATAAAAGGCCACTATTATTATAATAGCGGCCTTTGTACTTAAAAAGAGGTTACTACCTTAAAACTTGAATTTCACAGGGACTTCTAAGCTGTCAATAACCGGAACTGTAATAGAAAAAACACCTTTTTCTATATCTACTGAGCCATCATACTTCACAGCTACCTTTTTATTGCCCAATACCTGAAGGGCGATATCAATCATTTGATTACCTCTTTTTCCGATTAAATCTTTAGGCGATAACTGAGCCTTAATGGGGAATTCAAATTCTGAATTTCCTGGCATTATTGCATCTGATGTTTGATGAATAGTAGCAGACTTATAATTATTAATGTATACATCAAAATCAGCTTGTGTTAATTGTAGACCAATATCGTTAGGGTTATACATAACACAAACTGCTTGTAGCTCAACTGAATCTCTTGTAATATTTAATAACTCTGCTTGCTCAATTCGCAAAAACACTACATCCTCATATGGATTGGAACAAGAAAAGGAAACCAATGCAACGACAAAAAGTATAAAAATCTTTTTCATTATTTAATTATTCTTATAGAAACAAAAATATCAATACTAATATCACTGTCATGATAAAAGTACACGTAAATATCTTTTAATAAAGCTTTTACTAGATAGGAACTTCCCTCAAAAAAGGTTTGCACAACTTGTACTTTGACTCCTTCATTACCAACAATCTCAATGCGATGCGGATAGACTAGCAACTCTATATTATTATTAAGATATCCTTGTGGTATCACATTCACCTCTTCAAATAAAGATGCTGTGTAGAAGGTATTGGGATAATTATAAATATTATGAGTATCACCTTGAATTTCTATATGACCATCTTTCATCACAACAGTACGGTTTGTAAATGATAGAACATCATTCTTATCATGAGTAGCTATCATGCACGCTATCCGATTGTTTTTTAAATAGGCAAATAATCTACGCCTTAATTCATTTTTCCTAAAATTATCAATGTGTGAAAATGGCTCATCTAGTAGTAAAAGCTGTGGCTCTTGCGCAAGTGCCTTAGCTAGGGCTACTCTTTGTTTTTGTCCACCAGAAAGGTTTTTAACCATTGTATTTTTAAATGACGTAAGATCAACTGTATCTAAAAGTTCATCAATACGGTTTACTCTGTCGTCATTTTGAATTGATAAATGTTCACCTATATTTTCGGCAACGGTGGTAAATGGCATCAAATCAAATTCTTGTGGCACGTATTTCATCATTGAATGCCCGGGAACCAAATGATAATCGGGACCTAGTAATTCTTCATCATACCAATAAACTTTACCGCTTTGTTGTTGTAATAATCCATATGTCAAATTCAACAACGTACTTTTGCCACATCCACTTTCACCAATAATTGCCGCAATCTCACCTGTTTTGATTTCCAGGTTAATATTTTTTAGATTGTACGATGATTCATGGTTTTGATTATCCGCTTTCGCGAAAGCGAAATTTATATCTACTAATCGTAACATAAATACAAAGATAAGAGACAGAAAACCCTAGCCATTTGACTAGGGTTATTTCTAATTTAATGCGTGTAATTGATTACATTTTTACTTGTTGCTGATCATTAGGTAATTCAGTGAATCCCATATTGTATAAAGCAAAACTGTATATATCTGTTTGCTCATTAATGGTTTGTTCTGTGGATTTACCTGCGCCATGACCTGCGTCAACATCGATACGAATCAATGTAGGCGCATCACCTGCTTGTTTAGATTGAAGCTCAGCTGCAAATTTAAATGAATGCGCTGGGACTACACGGTCGTCATGATCTGCAGTGGTAACCATTGTTGCTGGATATTCTACACCTTCCTTAACGTTGTGTAAAGGAGAATAGCCTTTTAGGTATTCAAACATCTCTGGGCTATCCTCTGCCGTTCCATAATCATATGCCCAACCTGCGCCAGCTGTAAATTTATTATAACGCAACATATCTAAAACTCCTACAGCAGGAAAGGCAACTGCTGCAAGGTCTGGACGTTGAGTAATAGTTGCTCCTACTAATAAACCTCCATTTGATCCTCCTTGAATAGCGAGGTACTCTGTAGAAGTGTAGTTATTTGCTTTGAGCCACTCACCTGCTGCTATGAAATCATCAAATACGTTTTGCTTTTGCATTTTAGTACCTGCATCGTGCCATTTTTTACCGTATTCTCCACCACCTCTTAAATTTGCTACTGCGTAAACTCCGCCCATTTCCATCCATGCTGCTCTAGAAGTTGAAAATGATGGATTTAAGCTTATATTGAATCCACCATATCCATAAAGTATAGTTGGGTTTTTACCGTCCAGTTTAAGACCCTTTTTATGGGAAATGATCATGGGCACTTTTGTACCATCTTTTGAGGTGTAAAATACCTGGGTACTTGTATAGTCATCACTATTAAAATTCACCTTGGACTTGCGATACATGGTTGAGGTACCATCTTCAATATTCAATTCGTAAATACTTGATGGTATAACATAGTTTGTAAATGAATAATACAATGTTTTCTCATCTTCCTCTGCACTAAAACCGCTTGCATTACCAATCCCTGGAAGTTCTATCTCTCTAACTTCAGTACCATCATAATTGTACTGTACAACTTTTGAAACTGCATCTACCGTGTATTCAACAAAGAAATAGCCACCTGCTTTTGAAGGACTCATTACTTGTTCGGCCTCTGGAATTATATCAATCCATTTATTTGGGTCTAGGTTACCCAACTTTGTTTTCACAATTCTTTGATTCGGTGCGTTGTAGTCAGTCACTAACCAAAACATGTCACCTTCATTGTGAATTGGGTAAGTATTAGTATCAAAATTGTCGATAATTGCGACCGGTGGAGTATTTTTCACTAAATCCTTTACAAATAGCTTATTCCCATTTGTAGAAGTGCTTGCTGTTATAATAAGGTATCGCTCATCCTTGGTAACATTTCCTCCTACATAACGATATTTTTCTTGTGGAACACCTCCAAAAACTACTTTGTCTTTATCTTGGGAAGTACCTAAAACGTGATAATACAGTTTATGCTGGTCCGTTTTGGCACTGAGCTCACTACCATCTGGTTTGTCGTAGCTAGAGTAGAAAAAACCATCATTTCCTCTCCAAGATATACCAGAGAATTTTACGTCTTTAAGGGTATCGCCAACCATTTCTTTAGTCTGAGTATCCAATACTATAATTTTACGCCAATCACTACCACCTTCAGATATTGCATAAGCAAAAAGAGAACCATCCTGAGTAAAACTACTACCTGCTAGAGAAGTTGTTCCATCTTTGCTAAACGTGTTTGGATCAAGGAATAATTCGGCATTTTCTGGTTTATCACCTATTTTATATCTGTAAAGAACACTCTGATTCTGTAAACCATCATTTTTAGAAAAATATTCCCAATCACCTTCCTTAGATGGAGCGCTCACTCTCTCATAATTAAAAAGCTCAGTTAATCGATTTTTTATCTTATCTCTATAGCTTATTTGGTCAAGAAATGAGAAGGTTGTTTTGTTTTGTTGAGCTACCCATTGTGCAGTTTCATCGCTCTTATCATCTTCTAACCATCTGTAGGGATCTTTTACTTCTTTTCCGTGATAAACATCTACTGTGTCTACTTTTTTAGTTTCTGGATAAGTCATCGCCATTGTTGCGTCTTCATTCTTTTTGTTTTCATTTTCGCAAGAAATGAACACAGCTACTGCGGCCATTCCTAAAAGAATTTTTTTCATAGTATTTCAGTTTTGGTTTTTTATATTTTAACTAGCTTAAAGGTCTTATAACTAGTTGAATTGACCATTTTTCCACCATTTAAAGCTTCCTTACTTTCTATCGTTAATAGATAAGTTCCTGTTTTAAGGTCACTTATTGATATTTCTTCTACATTAAATTCCTGCTTAACTACTCGTCCATTTAGGTCGTATATCATAATCGTGTCAAATGAAGTTGCTGTTGTGAACCTAACGATATCGGTAGCTGGATTAGGAAACATTGTGAGTGATGCTTGCTCTTCTTCTGCCAAGTTAAGAACGTTGCTGTCATAAACAAACATACCGTCAACAGTTGAGGATATATTAAAACCGCCGCTATATCCCGTATCTTCATTAAAAAACGCCACATCTAAATGCTGGTTTGTATCAATATTAATCCAAGTTACTCCATCATCTAGACTGTATGAACTTCCTGAATAAGTAGTTCGTTGCCCACAACTCACAATTCTATTGGAATCGGGCACATATGCTATAAAATCACCATATGGAAAACCAGTTCCTGAAATATTAATTCCTTGCCAGGTAGCTCCCGAATCATTGGTTCTATATAAGTTACCATTGTTATCCTGAATAATCCCTTTGTTTGAATCAGCAAATGAAATATCTCCAAAAACAGTTGTCCCACCAAAATCTGATAACGGTGACTGATATGCCGTCCAATTCACGCCACGATCTGAGCTGTGAATGATTCGTCCCTTACTAGTAGTAAACCAGATATTATTACCATAGTAAGTATACTGTCCAAAATATCCGAATTCACCTGGCAAAACAGCTGGTATATTTGCACTAGGAACTCTTGTATAAGTAGAACCTCCATTGCTAGAAACATATATTTCCCAAAACCCATTTACAGGGTCACCTGCCGTCACACCAGCGTTGTCAAAAAAATGCACAAAATTGGGAAAACTACTTGAATCTTGATATAGCGCTCCTGATTGTCGTGTCCAAGTTAATCCAGCATCTGTAGTTTTCCACACACCACCTTGATCTCCCGCATTTAATGGATGAGCTGCTACATAAGCTGTAGTTCCTCCTGCATCACAAACATTTGATATACCAAGATTAACATTTCCTAAATCAAAACTTCCTGGTATCCATGATTGGCCAGCATCATTAGTTCTAACAAATTCCTGAATATTGTTACTAGGAGTTATTCCATCATAAGCAACACCCCATGCAGTTGTAGCAGTTCCTATGTGGATTTTATTGACACCTCTAGAGGTATTAGAAAATCCAGAAGCTTCTACACGCCAAAATTGAGCTTGAACCGTTGATGTCGTAAACACTACTGCTATTAGTGCAAGTACTAGTTTCATACTTAGTAAAATCTTTACATTAAGAAGTAAAGATACTACCTGATAAAACTAATCACAACCACTATACTAACTTGTTTTCAATTAAATACTGAGCGATTTGAACAGCGTTTGTCGCAGCTCCTTTTCTCAGATTATCTGCCACAATCCACATATTAAGTGAATTTTCTTGCGAGTGATCTCTACGTATACGACCCACAAAAACATCATCCTTACCATGTGCCATAAGTGGCATAGGATAATTATTCACATCAACATTATCTTGCACTGTAACACCATCAGTTTGTGAGAGTAATCGACGCACGTCTTTTACATCAAAATCAGACCTGAATTCAACATTTACAGATTCTGAGTGGCCACCTACAACCGGTATACGAACGGCTGTGGCTGTAACAGCAACTGTATTATCATTAAGAATTTTTTGAGTTTCCCTTACTAACTTCATTTCCTCTTTGGTATACAAATTATCCTCAAAAACATCACAATGTGGTAAGGCATTACGATGAATTTGATATGGATATGCCATCTCTCCCTTTTTACCTACATATTCATTCTCTAACTGTTGAACAGCTTTAACACCAGTCCCAGTTATAGATTGATAAGTAGAAACTACAAGCCTTTTTATACGATACTCCTTATGTAAAGGAGACAAAGCAAGCACCATTTGAATAGTTGAACAATTGGGATTTGCAATAATTTTATCGTCTTTAGTTAAGGTATGCGCGTTAATTTCAGGAACTATTAATCGCTTATCTGCATCCATTCTAAAAGCACTAGAGTTGTCAATAACTGTGGTTCCTACTGCGGCAAATTCCGGAGCATATTTTAAACTAACGTTCCCACCGGCAGAAAATAAGGCAATTGCAGGTTTCATTTCAATAGCCTGTTTCATACTTACTACCTTATACTGTTTACCCTTAAAAGTAATCTCGCTACCTACTGATTTTTCTGAGGCAACAGGTATCAAGTTTGAAATTGGGATGTTTCGCTCTTCCAGCACTTGTAACATCACTTGGCCTACCATTCCGGTAACACCTACTACTGCTATATTCATGAAATAAAAATTTAAGGCTACAAAAATATATCATAAACAGTGACGGTAAGGCCTTTAAGAAATAATTAATAATGAGAAACTCAAGATTACTATTACCCTTTTTGTAAGATGGTTTACGCTTTCGCGAAAGCAAAATACAAAAACACAACAGTCTAAATACAAGCTATTTAGACCACACAACAGAATAGGCTAAAAAAATCCAAATCAATAGATACAATTTAAACATTTTAAGCAGTATCTTTGCACGACGAAAAAACAGCTCTAATGAGCTGCAATTATTTAAGTACTAAAACATTATATAAATGTCTCAAGTAAAAGGTAGCGTTTCACAGATCATCGGACCGGTGGTTGACGTAACATTTGACGCGGCACAAGGTGCCCTTCCTAGAATTTATGACTCACTAGAAATAGCGCAAGCTGACGGTACAAAACTTGTATTAGAGGTTCAATCTCATATAGGTGAAGATACTGTGCGTACTATATCTATGGACTCTACTGATGGATTAAGTAGAGGTGCAGAAGTTGTAGCTACGGGTAACCCAATTCAAATGCCTATAGGTGACGATGTATACGGTCGTCTTTTCAATGTAATAGGTAGTGCAATTGACGGATTAGGTGAATTACCTAAAGAAGGTGATAATGGTTTACCTATTCACCGTGCAGCGCCAGCCTTTGAAGATTTATCGACTTCTACAGAAGTTTTATACACTGGTATTAAAGTAATCGATCTTATCGAACCTTATGCAAAAGGAGGTAAAATTGGTCTTTTCGGTGGTGCTGGAGTAGGTAAAACGGTACTTATACAAGAATTAATTAACAACATTGCAAAGGGTCACGGTGGACTTTCTGTATTTGCTGGTGTAGGAGAGCGTACTCGTGAAGGTAATGACCTTTTACGTGAGATGCTTGAATCGGGAATTATCAAGTATGGTGATGACTTCTTACATTCTATGGAAGAAGGTGGATGGGACCTTCAAAAGGTTGATAAGGAAGCAATGAAAGAATCTAAAGCTACCTTTGTATTTGGACAAATGAATGAACCACCAGGAGCACGTGCTCGTGTTGCTTTATCTGGTCTTACAATAGCTGAATACTTCCGTGATGGAGCAGGCGATGGTCAAGGTAAAGACGTTCTTTTCTTCGTTGATAACATTTTCCGTTTTACCCAAGCAGGTTCTGAGGTATCGGCACTATTAGGTCGTATGCCATCGGCGGTAGGATATCAACCTACACTTGCTACTGAGATGGGTGCTATGCAGGAACGTATTACCTCAACTAAGAAAGGTTCGATTACATCGGTACAAGCTGTATACGTACCTGCGGATGACCTTACTGACCCAGCACCGGCAACAACGTTTGCTCACTTAGATGCAACTACGGTACTTTCTCGTAAGATTGCTGAGCTTGGTATTTATCCAGCGGTAGATCCATTAGATTCTACTTCTCGTATTCTTACTGCTGATATTTTAGGTAACGAGCACTATGACTGTGCACAACGTGTGAAAGAGTTGTTACAACGTTATAAAGAACTACAAGATATTATCGCCATCCTAGGTATGGAAGAATTATCTGAAGAAGATAAACTTGCGGTATCTCGTGCACGTAGAGTTCAACGTTTCTTATCACAGCCTTTCCATGTAGCAGAACAGTTTACTGGAATACCAGGTGTATTAGTAGATATTAAAGATACTATCAAAGGATTTAACATGATTATGGATGGTGAACTAGATCACTTACCAGAAAGTGCTTTTAACCTTAAGGGTACTATTGAGGAAGCTATTGAGGCAGGAGAAAAAATGCTTGCTGAAGCTTAATTCTGAAAAACACTATTATGAAATTAGAAATTGTAACTCCAGAATTAACTGTTTTTAGTGGTGAAGTGGAATCTGTAGCTGTACCTGGTGTCAATGGTGAATTCCAGATGCTTGACAATCACGCGCCTGTAGTTTCTCTTCTAGTAGAAGGTGATGTTCGTATTTATGGATCAGTTACTTTAAATGAAGATCAACAAAAGTTGTTTGTTTCTAATGATGGCACAACTAATTATAAAATTTCTGGTGGTGTGATTGAAATGAAGGATAACAAAGCAGTTGTACTGGCAGACTAATACAACTAACTTACTTATAAAAAAAACCAGCTCATTGAGCTGGTTTTTTTATGTCATAATATTTATAAAGTGATTAAATGTTTTTATCGCTCCCACCACGATTTCATCCATTTCAGATGTTGTATAATCCTCTTTAAGTAATTTTAAGGTAGCTTTCCATCTAGCTCGCCTTTCTTCATTAGAAGAAGTATAAAACTGCATGGAATTAATATTATAGTCTAAGTTTTTATTCTCTGATAGTTGTTTTCCTATTACTGCGCCGCCCAATAAAGATCCTTCTACTACGTATAACGCACCTATCATTTCTAAAGGTGTGAAAGAAATTGATTCTATATTTGGCAAGTGAATATCTCGTTGTGTAAGCTCAAAATAATCATGCTCAATCCACCTAGATATGGGTTGCCTTTCCATACTTAATGATTTTTCAATTGGTAAATAAGCTTTATAATTAAGCATTAATATTTCTAAAAAATATTCTTTTGAAATATTTTGATTAAAAATGGCAATAGAATGAGGAGCCTTATCCAATTTCTCATGTAACTCCTTAGTTCTCGATCTTAGGTTATTGATAAGTATCATACCCTAAAAAAAGAAGAAATATTCTCATCAAGATCCTGTATTACTTTATCATAATACTCTTTCAATTTAAGATCTTTTTCATCTGTTCTTGCAGCAGATTTTAAAATTTCATGAATACGTCGTAACTCCTCTCGCCTTAATTTTAATTCGTTTAATTTATCCAGTGTTTTTTGCTTTTTTACAATGATATCCTGGACTAATGGTTCTAATCTTTTATGGAGATTACTGATATCGTTCTTTAATAAATAACCAGATGCTCCACTCAAAATAACATTAGCCGCTAATTCTTCATTATTCAATGTACCTGTTATTACAATTACAGGAGTACTAGGCTCGATCTCTTTTACGGCATTAATTACGTCAATTGCTGTAAACCCAACCAAATCATAGTCTGTACAAACCAAATCAGGTATAAAATCTTTAAGAGCATAACGCACATTACTGAGCTTATCAGAAATTCTAATTTCAGGTTCTGAAACAAACTTTTCAAACTGTCGTTGCAGTAGAATGGTATCGCTTACTAGATCTTCAACGATAAGGATTCGTAGGTTTTGGTTGATCATTTTAACTAAGATTAATTTCAACCCAATACTTTACAGCGCTTACTACGGTATATTTCAACGACTGAAAAGATTTAGGTTTTTCCACATAAGAGTTAGCACCTAGATTATAAGCGTGTTCGATATCACTATTTATAGTACTTGAACTAAACATTATTTTCGGAATTCTACGGAATTCTTGTTTATTTAAATCTCCCAAAAGCTCTAATCCAGAAATTTTTGGCATTTTCAAATCGATAAAAATTAAATCAGGTCTAATTTTTTCAAATTCATTGTTCTCAATTAAATGCCGTACTTTTTCTGAATCATCGAAAGATATAAAATTTGAGTCAGAAAATTCTTTCTTAATGATTCTTTTAAACAATTGTATATCTTCTAACCTATCTTCTATATAGACAATATTTTTTCTTTGAATTGAATCCATTCTACCTAATTGATTTAAAATAAAATTTTATCGTCGTTCCTTTATTTAGTTCACTTTCTGCCCAGATATCGCCACCGTGTCTAAACACCACCCTTTGCGCAATAGCCAGTCCTACACCTGTACCTTCGTACTCTTCTTTCACTAGACGGGTAAATACGCCAAAAATCTTTTTACCATATTTAGAATCAAACCCTACACCATTATCAGCTACAACATAAACATCCTTTTCACCGTCGTTGTATTGCGATACGGTTACTTGTGGAGATTCTTTTTTAGAACTGTATTTAAAAGCGTTTGATAGTAAATTAAAAAACAACTGGTACAACATTGCTCTATCTCCATATATTGAAGGTAATCCTTTTTGAATATTAAATTGAGTCTTTGGATAGCGCCTTTTCATATTACTATCTTTTACGATATCATTACAAAGTTTCTCAACATCGATATCATCATCAATTTTCCTGAGCTTACTAAGACCACTATAACTCAAAATAGAGTCCATTAAATCATTCATTCTAGCGGCACTATTAATGATTATTTGAAGACTCTGCTTACCATCCTCATCTAATTGATCCATGTAATCCTCCATAAGTATTTGAGCAAAACCATCTATACCACGCAATGGACCTCTCAAATCATGCGATACACTGTAACTAAAACTTTCTAATTCTTGATTTAAAGACAAAAGCTGTCTATTCAGTTTAGATACTTCAGAAAATTTAGTTACGATTATATTTTTAACATCCTCAACAAAGGCTTTAATAGCTGCTATTTCGTGTGTTTGCCATGGTATGGAATGCTCTCTTACTTGTTCTGTGAATTTTTCAAATGATTTACGAGGAGTTAGATTTCCTTGGATTTGTTTTTTGTCTGGATTACCACCCCAATTAATTTCAGCAATCTGTTCTTTTCTTAGCCATATTATACAGTCACCTTTCTTCTTGCTTATTTTATATAAGACCACACCAGCGAATTGTAACTTTTCTAAACTAGGAATGGAAGTTTCTTTGTTAAAGGAATTGGAACTATAAAAACCGTTTTCATCACATAGAACTTCAAATTTCTTGATTATATTTTTAATATCTGTGTCTTCCAATGAGAGACCTATTGAGCTTAATTGAGTGTCATACTTAATGATAAAAGCATCTGATTTAACCAAATCTAGTGCGGTAACCTCATTGTTTGTAAGTCCGTGCACGAGATCCCATTTTTCACTCATATAGTGAACAAGTTTCGAACGTACATGACTGTTTTGATTCAAACGTGATATAAAGTCATTTGACGTTTTTATCGTAATTTGATTGCTTATTATGTCAGAAAGTAAAAAACAGGTTTGACGTTTTTGAAAGTCGATAAACTTTGGACTATAATGATGACAAGCAATTAATCCCCATAATTTATCCTCGATCACTATTGCACAACTTAAAGTTGCACAAACTCCCATATTCCCTAAATATTCTTTATGAATATCACTAGAACCTCTTAGAATCGAGTTACTTAAATTAGTTAAAAAACCAGACTGTGGATTTACCATAGGAAATAAAGGGTAATCTGGTTCTTTTAGATTTGATATAATTCTTACACCTTGTTCCTTAAAAAGGTCACGTGCGTTTTTTGGTATATCACCGGCAGGATAATGTAGACCTAACCAGGAGTGCAAATCATTATTAGCCGCTTCTGCTATAACTTCTCCGTTCCAATCTGCATCAAACTTGTAAACCATAATCCTATCATAGTTAAGGAATTGTTTTATTTCATTTACTGCAGTGTTTAAAACCTCCTGAACACTATTACACGATGACATTTTATTGAGAGCGCTTATAATTAGTTGTTGCTCTTCTAGAAGATTTAATGTTGAATCATACTTTTCAATATCCAACAACAATCCCTCATTACTCAAAGAAAGTTTATAAGAAAATTCACCGTCTACTACTGTCTTGAAATCGTTATCTATAAGCTGTATTTTCAATTTATAAATTACCTCGTCGTGCAGTAACGTAGATAAGTTACTGTTTAAAAGATCAATCTGAACATTCAAAAAATCGGTTGCATTCTTAGAATATTGTAGGATGTTAAAATCATTATCTATGACTAATAGTACACCATGTGATTGAGTTCTATGTATAAAACGAATAGGCTCGTCTTCACATGTTGAAATTTCAATTTTTTTAGGGTATGATTTTAACATCCTTAATTTTTTAACTTAGTAAAGATACTTGTTTAATTTTATTTGATATAATTTAAACAATAATTGAGTTCAGTTTTCTAGAGTCACTCAAAAAAAAACCCTGACAAAACTGTCAGGGTTTCCGTTGGTTATAGTTAAGAGTATATATTACTTTCTTAGTGCAGCTATAGTTGCAATATTTTTAGTCTCTTCAGCATAATCTAGTGCTGTTTTACCATCTATCTTTATTGATGCATCTGCACCAGCTTCTAACAATGTAGATATTAAAGAGCTATTCCCTGCTTTAGCAGCCATCATTAATGGAGTCATGTTGTTACAAGTGCCATTAACATCTGCTTTAGCCTCTTGTATTAAATAAACAGCTATATCATTACTTTTCATCATAGCACTGTATTGAAGAAGGTTGTATTCCTGACTTCCAGATACTAGACATGCATCCTTGTTAGAATCATTAACTAATGAAGAAATGGCTCTAACATCATCATTTTTGAGAGCTATAGTCATTTCCTTAGATAAACCTTGTGCAAAAACTCCCGACGTTCCTGCAATAAATGCTATTAACAAAAGTGCTTTTTTCATTCTTTCTTTAATTTAAAAGATAAATATACTGATATCTTAAGAATATCTTTAAAATAATTAAACAAAATCGTTTTATACTACCTAATCAACCTTTACATTATGAATGAAATTTAATTATATCACCCGGCTTACAATCCAATACTTTGCAGATAGCCTCTAAAGTAGAAAATCTAACTGCCTTGGCTTTACCTGTTTTTAGAATAGAAAGGTTTGCTGTGGTAATTCCTATTGCTTGAGCAAGTTCATTACTTCTCATACCTCGCTCTGCGAGAATTTTATCTAATTCGATTACAATAGGCATAGGCTAAATAGTTAAGTCATTTTCCTGTTTCAATTTCACTCCTTCAGAAGCTAATTTGCTCAAGATGATTAAGAACAAACCAAAAGACACAACAACTAAAGTAGCCTCAAATCCAGACCCTACCCTAATTACTCTATGATCAAAAAATTTGATTTTCAAAGTAAGCGAGTAAATATGGTATGCCCATACTGGAATATTCGTTAATACAACGCCTGTTATACAAAACCACCCAGCCTTTTTAAGCGACTCTCCTGTTTGAAGATTAAATAAATGTTTAGGTGTAATTGTAAACGCAGCAATTTTCAAATGATACAGCATTATTACGAAGAATACAAGACCAACATAGAAAAGTAGTAAAACTGGATAGAATGACCAATGGTGATTACTTATTAGGAATCCTGATAGTTCATATATTTCTATATTATTTACAGTAAGTAAAAACTCAATTGGAAGAAATACTATTTTCAATATGGCAAAAAAATAAAGCAATCTTAAAATAGCTCTTAGAACTTGAATAGCTTTCATAATTATCGTTTTTCGATAACAAATATAAAATTAATTATCGAAAAACAATAATTTTTTAAATTTTAAGCTAATCTAATCGTTCTTCAAACTCTTTAACGGTCATAGCATTTGTTACTCGATAATCACCTATTGCAGTTCTACGCAAGGCACTTAAATGAGCTCCATTATTTAATGCGATGCCCAAATCGTGAGCTAGAGATCTTATGTAAGTTCCTTTACTACAACTCACTTTAAAATCCACTTCTGGCAAATCAATTCTCGTAATTGCAAAATCATGAATGGTCACCTCTCGACTTTTTATTTCGGTAGTTTCACCAGCTCTAGCTAGCTCATACAAACGTTTTCCATCTTTTTTAATGGCCGAAAATATCGGCGGCTTTTGAGCAATGGTGCCCACAAAACTGTTTGCCGCTTTTCTAATGTCGTGTTCAGTTAAATGATCGTAATCAAACCTTTTATCAATCTCAGTTTCTAAGTCGTAGCTAGGTGTAGTAGCTCCTAAAGTAATGGTACCGGTATATTCTTTACGTTGCGCTTGATAGGTAGTAATATTTTTAGTCTCTTTACCAGTACACAATATAAGTAATCCGCTTGCTAGTGGATCTAGAGTACCTGCATGACCTACTTTGATCTTTTTAAGCTTAAACTTTCTTTTAATCAGCCAGCGCACTTTATTCACTACTTGAAATGAAGTCCATTCTAGCGGCTTATCAATTAATATCACTTTACCTTGTGAAAAAGGATTGTCAGCTTGTGTCATAGCTTGCAAAGGAAAGAAAATAAACTAATTTTAATATACTTAAATTTTAAATTCATATTCGTGTTCTACCTTACAAATGCGAACCTTATAATAGGAATACCATAGGGTTTTACCCAATTTTTGCGCTTTCAAATGCTGCAAATTACGTTTCCACTTTTTAATGGAGCTCAAATCCTTCCAGTATGATATAGTAATCCCTAAATCATCACGGGCACTTTCAAGTTGTATAAATCCGTCATTATTAGTAACAGCCTGTTCCATTAAATTGGCCATTGAATGATATTCAGGATCATCTTTTTTAAGAATTGAAGTGAAGATTACTGCATAATAAGGAGTTGTTATCATTTATCACTGCTTTACTGTAATCCATTTTCCCTGACTGCGCACAACATAATCACCATCGTACATAGCCTCAGCTTGTGAACCTGGCAAGTAGTAGTCTCCCAAATAACTTGCGTTAATAACCGTTTTTAAACTAATGGATTTTTTAGGCTGTAAGTCAAAATAGTAATGCACTCTATCATCTCTTATATCCTTATATTCTACCCGATTGTTTTCTTCGTCACCGTATTCAGTAAATCGAGTGTTTACCATTTCCCAACCAGACGGCACAATTTGTGAAAAAGCAACATCTCTAATAGTGACACCTGTTGTATTTGTTATGGTAGCTATTGCGGTAACCTCGGTTCCTTGAGAAAGATTACTAACGTCTATTGGATTTCCATTTTTGTCTGTATAAGCAACAACCATTGACAATTTACTTTGGATTACTTTATCTTTTCCTACGGGTAATTTCCCAGTTAAAGCTGTATTTAGAAACACATCTACATTCCCTGTATTGGTCACTTGAATAGTTGTTGGATTATAAGCCACTTGTAAATCTCGCATCACTATACTTTTCTTGGACTCAATAACTTCCTTACTACCCTTATCAAGCAACTCGATACTAAATCCTGTACCGCCTAAACTCTCTACATATTTATTAATAGATACTAGACTGTAACTTATTGCCTGCGTATTCATATATCGATTATCAGCTAGTTGTTTTGCAATATTCTCAAGTAATTCTCTTGCTTTTTCTTTTTTACCCATGATAACATAAGTTTCCAACGCCATAGCACGATTTCTTTCTGGCGACCCATATGACCTGTAATCCCACTGATAGGGTTTAAAATCTATATTTGAATTGCTTAAAAGTTCATTTGCTACCTTTTGCTGTCCCACCATAGCATAGGCCGCTGCTAGTCGTAACTTAGAATTGTTTGATAAATTACCGCTTTCGCGAAAGCGATTCATAGCACTTAAATCTGCAACACCAGCCAGCGCTAGTGTGTACAATCGATACGCTTGATTAAAGTCATTGTGATCATTGTAACGCCATCTACTAGCGGCTTGTTTTTGATAAGCTATCCAATTTGATTTGAAAGTAACTGGGATGGCGTATCCTGCACGTTCTGCCTCTAACATAAAATGACCTGCATAACTTGTTCCCCAATCATTTGGGCTTCCTGCGCCTGGCCAGTATGACAATCCACCATCAGGGCGCTGAAAACTCGTCAACCTATTGATAGCCATCTTTACATTGTTTGAGAGTGTCGATTGCTCTTGAGAATTCAAGTTTGCAACAGTAGACAATCCTAATTGTGGAAATGCTGCACTAGTGGTTTGTTCCACACAACCATGTGGATACCTTATTAAATAATTCAATCGCTTACCAATATTCATTTCTGGCAAGGTTGAGGCTGTAATTTTTCCCGAATTTGTTCCTTTACTTCCAAAAGGCTCTATAGGAAGTGTTTTACTTTCTCCTGCCTTGAGTAATACCTGCTGACTACTTGTGGTAAAAGGGTTGGGATTGACAATATCTATTTCAGTTTTATAACTTGCCTTTTCACCAGATGAACTCGCAGAAAATTCTAATTGAGCAATTCCTACTTGATCTTTTACTTTAACATCAAAATAAGCTAATTGATCTCCTACTTCTTCAAATTTTAACTGTAGTTGCGTAGGTCCTACTATTTCAAAATGATTTGATGGTTTAAAGCCGACTGTTACATTTTTAATATTGTCTTCCATCGCAAACACTGTTACTGGTAATTTGACAGTTTCTCCTGGAGTAAGCTTTCGCGGAAGCGAAGCCAGCATCATCAATGGTTTTTTTACAGGTGTTGTTTTTTGAGCGTTTCCATAAGACTCGTCTTTAACATTTGAAGCAACAACCATAGTGCGCACTGATCCCACGTAATTGGGAATATCAATGGTGTGTGTACGACTTTTACCAGCTGCTACCTCAAAAGGACCTATATGGCGCACCATGGGTTCAAATCGATTGGCCTTTTTTGCTTTGGCCGCTTGTGCTGTACCATCACCACCTATTGCAAATGCCGCATCTATTCTACCACCATAAGCTCCAATCACATCATCATAAATATCCCAGGTTTTTACACCTAGGGCTTCTCTTGCAAAGAACTTATCCCAAGGATTTGGTGTTTTAAAATTTGTTAAGTCTAGTAGCCCTTCATCCACAACAGCCAGTGTATAGGTCATAGGCTTGTTATTCTTTTCACTTACGGTTATAGAAACTTTACTTTCTGGTTGTAATGTTTCAGGTATTTTAATAACTGGCTGTAAATGCGTGTTTTTATTTTCTACCATTAACGGTATTACTCCATACATTCTTAATGGTAAATCGTTTGCTGTTGATGCATGAGGCTGTAAGTATGTTATATGTACATAAACATTAGGCACATACCTGCTATCTATTGTTAATGTGGTGGTCGTTTTATCCTTGTTGGTTTGGACCCATTTTGCGTCTAAAATCTCTGTTCCATTTTCAATGGTAATTAAAGCTCTACCACCGGAACTGCTAGGAAATGTTATTTGAGCTTGTTCATTTACATTATAGGATTCTTTATCTGCATTAAAGACCAGCATACTTGCGGTTTCTGGATCAGCTTTTCGTGATTTCCCTGCCCAACCTGGCCAATCCACGTAAACTATTTTACCTGTACTGTGACCACTTTCTGGATCATAAACTTTAACAAAATACCTACCCCATTCTGGGTACTTGATTTGCATTTTAAAACTACCTTTTCCAGAGCCGTTTGTGGATATTTTTTGAGAATTTACTAATTGCCTAGATTCCATTGACTCATATCTCGATAATGAGTTTGAAGTGCTCTGCCACCACCATCTCCACGATACTTTGTACACATTCACTTCAAGGTTTTGTCTAGCAGCTGCCTCTCCTTTCTCATTAACAGTGACCACGTCAAAGGTGTGGTCTTTATCGGTTACTAACATCCCACGTCTTTTATCTCCTGGTGGTACTTTTAACCCAACATAATGTGTATATGGTGAGTAGGACGATGAAGTGACATTGGTGCTGAAATCACCACCGTTTTCATAAACCTTAGTGAGAAAGTTAGCTTTTAGCATTCCAGGTGCTTGACTATTTAGCTCTGGATTAATAGAAAAACTTGCTTTTCCATCATTATTTAATTTTCCATCAAAAACCTCGTTTTCTATCATTTCAAAATATCGAGATGGATCATCAAAATTATAGTTGTCATATTTAGGAAATTTTGTCGATGTACTATAGTATTTTACAGTAGTATTTGCTTTTAGGTTTTTAGCTTTGGCACCATGTAACCACATAGCAGACAAATCAATATCAACCTTTTTACCGCTTGTGATTAAATCATCTTCAAAATCTAACTGCACTTTAAGCCTATTGGGTTTTATTGTTTCAATCTTTAAAGTTTTATAAAAGCTTATTCCTCCTACTTGAACTTGTACATTCCAATTTCCAGTAGGTGCTGTTTCGTCTGTTTGTAAATCAAATTGATACACTTTATTCAAGCCATTTTTTTGAACCTCTTGATGTATCATTTTACCATTAGGATTTCTTAGCTCTAATTTGATAGGGTGATTAGTAGGCAGTTTATTATCACTATCATTTAAAACAAATGATAAATAGATATGATCTCCTGGTCTCCATACTCCACGTTCTGTGTAGATATATCCTTTAATTCCCTTTTGCAATTGTTCTCCAGACGTGTCGAACTTACTTACCGGTAATACTTGCCCGTTATCTAATCTTACGTAAGCATATTGATCCTTGTATTTAACTTTTACAAAATAAGCGACTTGATCAAGTTTAATTTGCGAGAGTCCACTAGCACTCGTCCTAGTAGTTGCAATTTCTTGTTGCTGGTAGTTATAAAAGGTCACTAATGATCCAGCAAGAGGACTTGTTGAAAGTAAATTAGTCACAGCTACTAAAAAGCTATTATCCTGTCCTTTTTTAACGGTGACTCCTATATCACTAGCTAATATGTTTGTGCTTACTGTTTTATTCCTATAAAAACTATGTGTACAAGGGTCTTCCCTATCTCGCCAGTTATAGGAATAATCATATTCATCGTAATAATAGTTTTGGTAACTATCCCAATTTGTCGTTTCAAAGGAATCGTTATAATCTATTTCTTCAATTTCAGGTTGGTTTTCGGCAGTATAGTTGCAAGAGTAGGCGCTGTAAGCTAGTTTGTAATCCAATTCTACTCGATATATTGCGCCAGGTTCTGGTGTAATAAGTTCATTTAAATCAACTGAAAAGACATTCCATGTACTGATATTTTTAACGGAAGATTTCAAATCAAGTACCTTACGTGCAATAGGCCTACCAACCCTTCTCATATTTCCAGTAGATGCTATATTGTTAGATTGAAGAAATTGCAAAACATTATTTTCATAAATACGATAAACCATTACATCAACAGCGTTTAAGTTTACCGCTTTGAAACGAACGCTAGTATTTTGTGAACTAGGTAAAATTGCACCAGACTTAATCAATCTGACTTCTGGCTCTACTTGCTCAAAAGCGATATAGCTAGAAAATGGTTTTTTCAATTTGTATCCATCAGTACTTTCAACACCATTGAAAACCTCGACCATTTTGGATCCTGAGATAGCATTTAGTGTGTAGACTTTAACAGTATTAGATTCAATTTCTAGTTTGAGATCTTTTTGTCCTTCTATAGAAATTAAACCATCTAAATTTTGTGTTTTTTTCAAAGGATCAGAAAAATGTACAGCAACATAAGATGATTCTGAATTGACAAGTTGAATATCAGTGACTAAAAAATTATCCTTTCCTGGTAAGGTAATGGATACTTCATCTTTATCGTTTACTCCAATGGCAGCACCATTCCAAAAAACTTTAAGCTCCTGATCGTCGACGGTGCGTTTAATATTGTCAATTATAAAGCTAAAAGAACTGGCTTTTTCAATATCAGATTGAAAGCTAATATCTTGTTCTTTACTGTTAATCCTGGCTGTGACGATTTTTCTTGCATCTTCCAGTGTGAGAATATCGCTTGCTCGTATAAAGCCTATAACACGTTGAGTGTTTTTGTCAACGCTTATCACAGGCTCAATGTTTACTATAAAATCTTGCTTAATCGTCTTGAAAGAAAAATTAAACTCTTTTAAATCGTCTTCTACCTGTAATAATTTACCAACCTGAAGTTTGACCTGATAATTAGTATTGTTTTCTAAAGGTTCGTCAGGAACAAATGAAATTGTTTGATTATCAATAAAAATAGATTTTCCCTTAACCTCTGGAGATATTTTAAACACATCTTCTGGTACTATTTGTCCAGAATTCCAATTAGTTTGTGGATTTGTAAATCTTACAGTTATGTTTTCATGAGCACTTACAACATTATCGGTTACTTTATCTATTATAGTTCGGAATTTAAAAAACTCGGCAGCTTGTTCTTCTTGAAGTTCTTTAGGGTTTTTCTCAGAACATGAAAAAAATAATAATAAACAAGACGACAATAAAAGAAGTTTTTTCATAATGGTATGGTTAGTAATCGGATAATGTCTTAAAGTTAATACAGTTATCACTGATTTATAGTAGAACGGCAATTATTTTACAATTATTTTATTTTGCCATGCCTGTAAAGAGTGTTTTACAAAATGAATATCGTTCTCACAACTAAAATCGCAATAGGGATTAATACCAGAATAATTTTTAAAACTCTATTTGATGAAGAAGTAAAAATGTAGTTTAGAAAAAGAACAGTTGGTAAAAACAATAATAGTTGACTGGCTGTTTGATTTTTATCTAACCACAAAAAAATTATTGCAGAAACTAGACTGTAAAAGAATAACACTGAATACTTTGCTCTTGTCTTATGAATGACACTTATTATTGATCCTACATATAAAATTATTCCTGCTACAATAAATGAAAGCAATAGGATAGAAACCCAGTGAAGTTGTAGAACATATGATCCCGCAAACTCATAGGAAGAACTCAAAATTAATCTAGGTAATAAGTCAATATTAAAATATAATTGAATTACCCAGCTAATTATTAACACGGTTGTAATCCCTAAAAATGGAATAACCCAGAATCTATAATTATTGCGAGCCCACAAAAAGACTCCAACAAAAACTGGAAGGAAAAAAAGGCAAAATTTTGGTTCAATTAAGGAAGCTATAGTTATCCAGAAACTAGCATCAAAAATTTTGGACAATATGGAATGCCTAGTACGCATACTAAGCAATCGCCTTAAAGACATAAATATTAAAAGATTAGCTAACCACAACCAATCCGAAAAAACATTAGGAAACAACAAACACAATAACACAGACATGCTCATAAAAGCATAACTAGAGTTTTGAGTAAGTTCATTTTTTATTAGAATAAACTGAGTCAATAGCAATAAAAAGACTAATCCCAAAACAGTTGTAATCGTCTGGAACGAGAGTTGCTCAAACCAAAATACAGATGTAAATCCAGCAACAATTACGAGCCCACTATAAAGTGCGTAATGAATAGGTTGAGTAGTTTCAAAAAATCTATGAAGCATCAGCTTTTTATATTACTTTTGCAGGATAACAAGCAATTTACTGCAATGAAAGAATTATTAGAAGGAATCGAATACTTATTTGTAGATCTTTTATTTGCTCCTTTAGATTTTTTAAGAGAGCTAGAAAATGAAAATTGGTGGGCTGCAAACTCTATTACTTGGATCGCCATCATTATACTTATCGTAGCATTAGGTTACTGGATGAAGCAATTGCGCATCTTTGACCAAAATGGTGAAGAAGATAAAACACAAACGTCTCACTCGTTTTTGAAGTAAGACGTTTGAATCATAAGTTTTATAGGTCAAATCCTATATCACTTCTATAATACATCTTATCAAATTGTAGCTGTTTTACATTTTGATAAGATTTTTTTAGTGCCTGTTTGAAATCTTCACCATAACTGGTTACAGCAATAACTCTACCTCCATTAGTGACAACAGCACCATCTTTAACAGTTGTACCTGCGTGAAAAACAATGCTGTCTTCAATTTCATTAATCCCAGTAATCACTTTCCCTTTTTCATAGGCTTCTGGATATCCACCAGACACACACATTACTGTAGTAGCACTACGACTGTCTATTTCTAGTTGCTCCTTGTTTAATTCCGCTTTCGCGAAAGCGGACAAATGTCTCAATAAATCAGACTTAATTCTAGGTAGAACAACCTCTGTTTCAGGATCACCCATGCGCACGTTGTATTCGATTACATAGGGCTCTTGATTTACTATCATAAGGCCAATAAATACAAAACCTTTATACGTAATTGATTCCTTTTTGAATCCAGAAATGGTAGGCTGTATAATACGTTGCTCAACCTTTTCCATCAAGACATGATCTGCAAATGGTACTGGAGACACGGCGCCCATTCCACCTGTGTTTAAACCTGTATCGCCTTCACCTATTCGTTTATAGTCCTTAGCATTAGGTAATATTTTATAATGCTCTCCATCGGTCATTACAAATACACTCATTTCAATACCGTCAAGGAATTCTTCAATCACGACTTTATTGGACGCTTCACCAAATTTTCCTCCTACGAGCATTTCTTCTAGGCTATCTTGAGCTTCTTTAAGATCCTTGATTATAAGTACACCTTTTCCTCCTGCTAGACCATCGGCTTTAAGCACATAAGGAGCTTTTAGAGTTTCCAAAAATCTCTTTCCATCCTCTACGGTTTGGGCCGTAAAACTAGAATAGGCAGCCGTTGGAACACCATTGCGTTGCATGAATTCCTTAGCAAACTCTTTAGAACCTTCCAAAACGGCACCTTTCTTTGAAGGACCTATAACATTAATATGTGATGTTTCTTCTTGTTGGAAATAATCATAAATCCCGGCAACTAGTGGTGCCTCTGGACCTACAACAATCATATTAATATTGTTTTTTAACGAGAACTCTTTGATAGCATCAAAATCAGTGACACCTAGATCAACATTTGTTGCTATTGCTGCCGTACCTGCGTTACCAGGTGCAACATATAATTGGGTTAGTAATTCGCTTTTTTCAATAGCGTGGGCAAACGCGTGCTCACGACCACCGCTACCTAAAATAAGTACGTTCATGGGAAAAGTGATTTGCCTGCAAAAGTAATTTATCTCAAAGGAAAATTCATCAGGATAAGTATCTTAAAGGAAAGAGATTTAATTCATGCCACGTTCTTTCCTGATACTCTCATAAGCCTCTTGTACCTTACGGAACTTTTCTTCGGCGCCTTTACGGTACGCCTCGTCCATGTGAACAAGTTTATCTGGGTGATACTTTTTGGCCATTGATCTGTAGGCCTTTTTCACCTCATTATCTGTTGCCGATTTTTCTATCTCAAGGATTTTATAAGCATTGTCACGATCCTTTACAAACATGGCTTTAATAGATATAAAATCCCTGCTGCTTAATCTACAGTAACTAGCTATGTTTTGCAGTACTCGCAATTCTGGGTCACTAACGTGACCATCGGCTTGTGCTATACCAAATAGAAAATGAAGAATTTGCAATCGTGTCTCGTAGGTGGTACGAGTATTAAGCATTTGACAAATGCGTTGTGCGTTTACTTGTCGCTTTTTTACCACATCGTTAAATACCCTAAAAACAGCATTGGCTCTATCCTTACCATAAGAACTTACAAAGTAATTCCTCACATAATCCAGTTCTCGTTGACTTACATTACCATCTGCCTTAATGACTATACTAGTAAGCGAAAGTAAATTGAGTTCAAAATCTTGTGGACTTACTGTATTATTAGAATGGCTGCGATATCTAGGTTGCGTAGAGCTTTGTTGGGTATAACCACCCATAAAGCTCACATATAACCATCTTAAGATTAAGAAAACAGCAATATAACCTATAAAAGACATTGTTATTTTTTAGGCTTTTTAAAAATAGGAACGGCGCTACATGCCTCACCGTACATTATGGATCGGGCGATAGGTTGTAATTTTTCAGTAAGCATTAAGTAGGCGTTTACCGGTACTGGTTTGTTTGAACATCCTTTAATAATTACTGGTAGGTCTTGATATTCTGATAAATCAAGGTTATTAAGAACTTCTGTATACAACACGCTTTCAAGGTGTTGAAGATCTCCATAAATCACCTTTTTTGCAATTCCAGTAAGATGACTTTGTAACAACATCCATATCCACTGTGGCACGATTGCATCGGTACTGCAATGAATGGCTACATAGTGGTCTTTGTAAATAGAGAAATCAGTGTTTTTTACGCTTTCGCGAAAGCGAGATTCTACCACTACCAGACCTTCAAGTAACCATTGTGATATATCAATAACACTGCGTGTTCCTGGTAAATAAAAATCTTCAAGGTCAATGGTGCGCAACTTGCTTTGCGCTACTCGATTCACGATTTCCTCCATACTACAACATGCCTAATTCTAGTTTTGCCTCTTCACTCATGAGATCCTTACTCCATGGTGGATCAAAGGTGATTTCTACCTCGGCATCGTTAACCTCTTTGAGAGTTTTTACTTTCTCTTCTACCTCAACTGGTAGAGTTTCTGCCACCGGACAATTAGGTGATGTTAAGGTCATGAGGATTTTCACATCGGCATCAGTGCTTACCATCACATCATATATAAGTCCTAGCTCGTATATATCTACTGGGATTTCTGGATCGTAGATAGTTTTAAGAACTCTTACTACTTTTTCTCCTATTTCCTGACCGTTTATTTCTTCCATGATTTAATTTAATTGTGATTGGTATGCTACAGCATACATTTTAAGCTGTTTAATCATTGATACAAGACCATTTGCTCTGGTAGGAGATAAATGCTCCTTGAGACCTATTTGATCTATAAAATCTGTATTTGCGGCAATAATATCTTGTGGTTTTTGACCAGACCAAGCTCTTATAAGTATAGCTATAATTCCTTTGGTAATAATAGCATCACTATCTGCCGTAAAATGTACTTTTTCGTTATCTAATTGCGCGTCAACCCAAACTTTGGATTGACAACCTTTAATAAGTTTGTCCTCGGTTTTTTGAGTTTCGTCAATTAATGGCAAGTTCTTACCTAGATCAATCATGTACTCATACCTCTGCATCCAGTCATCAAACATTGCAAACTCATCAACTATTTCCTCTTGTATATCTTGTATAGTAGCCATTATTTAATCTTGATTGCTTTTATAGTAAGTGTACCTGATTCATCAAATAATTCTAGACCATCTTCAGTAGGTTTTACTTGCACTGATTTTGTTAAGTGTGCGGTATAATCTCTTTCGATTTTGTCTAATTCCCTACAATACATTTTTGTGCCCATAAGTGGTCCAATCTCAATAGACGTTCCCTGGTATTTAAATTCACCCGAATACTGGTTACAAGCAGATTTTCCAGAGATTCTATTCACTGTTCCATCGGTTTCTATATTTAAAGTGATATCATACTCACCATAATTATTATCACCTACAGTAGTTACTTTATAATTACCATTCATGTCTTCTATCGTTTTACAACTTAAGGTTGTAAAAATGATCATTACAAAAATTGCTGCTTTTTTCATCATAACTTCACTTATTTAAGCTTACACTAAGCTAACATATTAACAGCTCGCTGCAAAGCTTGTACCATTATGTCTATTTCTTCTTTAGTATTATAAAAAGCAAAGCTTGCTCTTATAGTTCCTGGAATTTGAAATCTATCCATAACTGGCTGTGCACAGTGATGACCCGTACGTACTGCAACACCTAATTTATCTACAATGGTTCCTATATCGTATGGATGCAGCTTATCTACAACAAAACTAATTACCGCCGCTTTGTCAGTTACTTCTCCTAAAATTGTAACACCTGGAATAGTTTTGAGCTGTGCTGTACCGTACTCTAATAGCTCATTCTCGTATGTTGCAATATTGTCCATACCTATTTCATTTAGGTAATCGATAGCCGCTCCTAATGCAATACCACCGGCAATATTTGGAGTTCCTGCTTCAAATTTATGAGGTAAACCTGCGTAGGTAGTGTGCTCAAAAGTTACTTGATCAATCATCTCGCCACCACCTTGATAAGGTGGTAATTGGTTTAACAAGTTTTCTTTACCGTATAAAACTCCTATACCAGTAGGACCGCACATTTTATGACCGGCCATTGTGTAAAAATCTGCATCAAGAGCCTGCACGTCGACAGTCATGTGTCCACAAGATTGAGCACCATCAACTAAAACTAAAGCATTAAACTCATGCGCTTGTTTAATTATTTCCTTAACAGGATTAGTAACACCTAGTGCATTTGAAATATGGTTTACAACTACAAATGCAGTCTTATTACTAAGTAGATTAGAATAGGTTTTCATGTCTAATGTACCGTCGTCTAAAACTGGAATCACTTTAAGTACAGCTCCTACTTTTTCACAAAGCATTTGCCAAGGAACTATGTTTGAATGGTGTTCAACTGCACTTACAATCACCTCATCACCTTTTGAGACAAAAACATGTGCTCCACTGGCAACTGCATTTATCGAATGTGTATTACCCGATGTGAATATTACTTGTTTAGCCTGTGGTATATTAAAAAATGCTCTTGTCTTTTCACGGGCTTGCTCAAATAAATCTGTCGCCTCCTGACTTAAAGCATGAACACCACGATGAATATTTGCATTGTAATGACTGTAATATTTTACAATGGCATCAATTACTGCTTGGGGCTTTTGTGAGGTTGCAGCATTGTCAAAATATATTAAAGGCTTTCCATTGACTTGTCTTTGAAGTATTGGAAACTGTTGTCTTATTTTTTGTACATCAAACATATTACAAAGGTACGTTCTGTAAGTGAACACTACGATAAGAATAGTGTTTTCCTTAAGTTTAATTTTTTAAAACAAAAACCAGTCTCAAGGACTGGTTTTTAAAGTATTACTTCTAATAATCTTTATAAATCCAATCCTATTTCTACTCCTAATTTAAGAGCTATAATCTTGGTTATTCTAGACTTTACTTCTGGTATTTTAACACTTTCTAATACACTGTTTGCAAAGGCAAACATGAGTAAAGCTCTAGCTTCCTTTTTACCAATACCACGAGACTGCATGTAAAACATAGCATCCTCATCTAATTGGCCAATAGTACAACCATGTGAACATCTTACATCGTCAGCAAAAATTTCTAATTGTGGTTTTGCATTTATGGTTGCTTTATCACTAATTAAAATGTTATTGTTTTGCTGGAAGGCGTTAATTTTTTGGGCAATTTTATCTACATAAACTTTACCATTAAATACACCTACAGATCTATCATCAAAGATTTGCTTGTATTCCTGATAGCTTTCACAATTAGGTTGTGTGTGATGAACAAGTGTGCTATGATCAACATGTTGTTTACCTTCTAATATAGTCACACCATTAAGTAAAGAATTACAGTGCTCTCCTTTTTGATAGAAATATAAATTGTTACGTGTTATAGAACCGCCAAATGAAAAAGTATGCAATCTTACCTCACTATTTGACTGTTGTTCAACGCTTGTGTGATCTATTAAAGAAGCTTCAACATTGTCGTTCTGTATTTTGTAATAATCCACCATAGCGCGTTGATCTGCATAAATCTCTGTAACCACATTTGTCAACACAGAATTTGAGCTCAGGCTTTGATGGCGTTCTATAATTTGAACTTGAGAATTCTCACCTACGACAACTAGGTTTCTAGGTTGCATCATTGCAGCATTTTCATTTCCTGTTGAGAAATAAACAATCTCAATAGGTTTGCGTACTGCTACATTTTTACCAATATGTATGTAAGCACCTTCACGAGCAAATGCTGTATTGAGAGAAGTTAAGCTATCATTACCAGCAATTTTATTGTAGTGGTTCTCAATTACAGGAGCATATTTATCCTTACTTAACGCACTTGACATCAAACAAATATCATACTTGTCGTGTGTTGTTTGTGATAATTGGGAATTGTAAACACCATCCACAAAAATCACCTTGTAAGTATCAATCTCGTGCATCAAATACTTTTTGATGTCACGATATTCAATATGAGAATCTGTTTTTGGGAATAAAGAATAGTCTTTATTAAAAAGAGATTTTAAACTCGTGTATTTATAAGCTTCATCCTTGCGTTGTGGTATTCCTACTGTTTCAAATTGCTTTAAAGCATCGCTGCGCAATCCATGTACATAAGAATTTGTATCTACCTGAGATTCTAACGCTATAAAGGAGGAAATAATATTGTCTTTAAAACTCATAATTCTTTTTATTATGTTTTTACAGTACTATCGTAAGTATTTGATCAACTGCAAAAATCATTATTAGACTACTAGGCGTCAACCTCTTCTTTAATCCAGTCGTAACCTCTTTCTTCTAATTCATGAGCTAGTTCCTTACCACCAGACTTTACGATTCTACCTTTATATAGTACATGTACATAATCTGGAACTATATAATCAAGTAACCTTTGATAGTGAGTAATCACTACGGTTGCATTATCCTTGCTTTTAAGCTTATTCACACCATTTGCAACAATGCGCAATGCATCAATATCTAATCCTGAATCTGTTTCATCAAGAATAGATAGTTTAGGCTCTAGCATCGCCATTTGAAAAATTTCATTACGCTTTTTCTCACCACCAGAAAAACCTTCATTTAGCGATCGAGACAAAAATTTACGATCTATTTCAAGTAGTTCTGATTTTTCACGAATCAATTTAAGCATGTCCTTTGCAGGCATTTCATCTTTACCTTGTGCCTTGCGAGTCTCGTTGATCGCAGTTTTCATGAAATTTGTTACTGATACACCTGGAATTTCTACAGGGTATTGAAACGAAAGAAAAACACCGCGGTGTGCTCTTTCTTCTGGATCAAGTTCAGAAATTTCCTCACCATCTAATTCGATAGAACCATCTGTCATTTCATATTCCTCGCGACCTGCAATAACATTGGCAAATGTTGATTTACCAGAACCATTAGGTCCCATTATAGCATGCACTTCTCCAGGCTTAATTTCTAGATTTATTCCTTTTAAGATTTCTTTGTCCTCAATTGAGGCTTTAAGGTTTTTTATCTTTAACATATCGATCTACTTGATGTCTTTTAATTCTACTTTGGATCCTGTTGTGATCACGTTGCTC
Source organism: Nonlabens sp. MIC269 (assembly GCF_001430865.1). Classification (GTDB taxonomy): domain Bacteria; phylum Bacteroidota; class Bacteroidia; order Flavobacteriales; family Flavobacteriaceae; genus Nonlabens; species Nonlabens tegetincola. The sequence goes on from NZ_CP011373.1 coordinate 1,500,384, forward strand.
TCAAGAGCTGGGTTAATTTCTATTATTTTATGAATGGTAAAAACTTCTGGCCATCCTTCTTCACCTCGTTCTAGTTTTGGGTTTGGTTTAAGTTTACCTTGAAGAGTAACTATAGGCGCGTCGTACTCATTCTTTTTAAGTGGATTTGTTCTATCAACTAGTTGTAACGCCACATCATTTCTTTCTACTTCATGAATTTTACTAGTTGTATTGAGAACGATAATATCCTCGTATACAATAAATTCTCCTCTCAATTCAACTTGACCTTCAGGAATACTACTTGTATTGTCCATTTCAACCACAGAAGCGTCCGTGTTTTCGTCATCCTTTGATTGTTGCTTACAAGCTAGTGAGATGATTGTTAAAAGTGTAATCGCTAGTATTTTTCTCATAGTGAATAAAATGATGATTGGTTTTTTTTAAGTACGCTTTCGCGAAAGCGATATCCTAAACAACTACGTTTTATTATTAATTTATCCTACAGATCCTTCTAAACTTATTTCAAGAAGTTTTTGAGCCTCTACAGCAAATTCCATAGGAAGCTTATTAAGTACTTCTTTTGAAAAACCATTTACAATAAGGGCGATTGCCTTCTCGGTATCTATTCCTCGTTGATTACAATAGAATATTTGATCTTCACCGATTTTACTAGTTGTGGCCTCGTGCTCAATGCGAGAGCTACTGTTCTTGTTCTCTATGTATGGGAAAGTGTGCGCTCCACATTCATTCCCCATAAGTAAACTATCACATTGAGAGAAATTACGAGCATTTGCAGCACGTGGACTTACGTGAACTAATCCTCTATATGAATTTTGAGATTTTCCAGCACTTATTCCTTTTGAAATAATCGTGGATTTAGTATTCTTTCCTAGGTGAACCATTTTGGTCCCTGTATCTGCCTGCTGAAAGTTGTTAGTAACTGCGATGGAGTAAAACTCTCCAATTGAATTGTCACCTTTTAATACACAGCTAGGGTATTTCCATGTAACAGCACTACCGGTTTCAACTTGTGTCCATGAGATTTTTGCGTTTTTCTCACACAAACCTCTTTTTGTTACAAAATTGAATACTCCACCCTTACCTTCTTTGTCACCTGGAAACCAGTTTTGAACGGTACTGTATTTAATCTCTGCATCATCCAGAGCAATAAGCTCTACCACTGCTGCATGTAATTGGTTTTCATCACGACTAGGAGCTGTACATCCTTCAAGGTAAGAGACATAACTACCTTCATCGGCAATTACAAGGGTGCGTTCAAATTGACCAGTTCCTGCTTGATTTATTCTAAAATAAGTAGACAACTCCATAGGACATCTCACACCTTTTGGGATGTAACAGAAAGATCCATCTGAGAACACAGCACTATTTAACGCTGCATAGTAGTTATCCTTTTGTGGTACAACAGTTCCTATATATTTTTTAACCAACTCTGGATGTTCTTGAATAGCTTCTGAAATTGAACAGAATATGATTCCCTTCTCGGCTAGGGTTTCTTTAAAGGTCGTTGCCACAGAAACTGAATCCATTACAATATCCACAGCTACTCCTGCTAATTTCTTTTGCTCATCAAGGGAAATTCCTAATTTATTAAAGGTCTCCAACAATTCCGGATCCACTTCATCCAGAGATTCGTACTTAGGCTTTTTATTAGGAGCGCTGTAGTATGATATAGCTTGTAAATCTGGTTTTTTGTAATGTACGTTTGCCCATTCTGGCTCGACCATATCTTTAAAAGCCTTGTACGCTTCTAATCGCCAATCTGTCATCCATTGTGGCTCGTTCTTTTTTTGAGAAATTAGTTTTATCACATCCTCATTAAGACCTACGGGAATCGTATCAGATTCAATATCGGTATAAAAGCCGTACTCGTACTCTTTAGTCTCGAGTTCCTTTTTTAATTCTTCTTCTGTGTACTTAGACATCTTAAATGTGTTTAAAAATTAAAGCGAAAAGCTCTCACCACAACCGCATGTGCGTTGTGCATTTGGGTTATTGAACACAAATCCTTTTCCATTAAGCCCACCACTATATTCTAGAGTTGTTCCTACTAGGTAAAGAAAGCTTTTTTTATCGACCACTATACGCACGTCGTTTGCTTCAAAAATTTTATCTGTATCAGTTGTTGAGTCGTCAAAATTTAACTCGTATGACAAACCACTACAACCACCACTTTTTACTCCTACACGCACATAGTCCTTATCTATGGTAAATCCATCCTCGCTCATAAGTTGAGCTAGCTTAACCTTAGCTGTTTCTGAAACGTTTATCATAATATTATTTGATTAATCAAAATGTGTGCAAATATACGACAGCAAGGGCATACAAAGGGTTAATACACTTATAAATACTACCTATAACAAGATAGAGATTGCACACGGGTAAAACCGTAAGTAAATTGTAATTTTGCATCATGCTAGAGAATAAAAATCAAAGCCGTACAGGTATAGAGAATTTAGGTGAATTTGGTCTTATAGAGACTCTTACTAAACAAGTGGAAATTAATAATGACAGTACATTACTGGGAATAGGTGATGATGCTGCAATTATTCATACCAAACAACCTAATGTCATAACTACTGATATGCTGGTAGAAGGTATACACTTTGACCTTTCTTATGTTCCATTAAAACATCTAGGGTATAAGGCTATTATGGTTAATTTATCTGATGTTTATGCTATGAATGCCCAGGCTTCTCAAGTAACTGTTTCTATAGCTGTATCTAATCGTTTTCCCCTTGAGGCCCTTGAAGAACTCTATCAAGGAATTCACCTTGCTTGTAAAACTTACGGTGTTGATTTAATAGGTGGTGACACCACATCATCCACCAGCGGTCTAATAATTTCTGTAACTGCGATAGGTCATCAAGAGGAAAGTAAAATCGTAAAACGCAGCGGCGCACATGATGGTGATTTACTCGTACTCACTGGAGATATAGGTGCGGCCTATATGGGATTACAGATTCTTGAAAGAGAAAAAGCTGTTTTCAAGGCAAATCCAAATAATCAACCCGATATGGAACCTTATAGTTATCTTCTGGAAAGACAATTAAAGCCTGAAGCCCGAAAAGATATTCCGCTACTATTAGAACAGTTAGACGTAGTTCCTACCTCAATGATTGATTTGAGTGATGGTTTAAGTTCAGAAATTTTACACCTTAGCAAAAATAGCGATGTTGGTATCAAACTTTATGAAGAAAAAATACCGTTAGATCCAACTGTAATTAATGTTTGTGAAGAGTTCAACCTAGACAGCACTACTATCGCCTTAAGTGGTGGCGAAGACTATGAATTGTTATTCACTATTAGTCAAGAAGATTATCCAAAGATCAAGGCAAACCCTAATCTAACGGTGATTGGACATGTAGTGGATAAAAGCTTTGGCAATCATCTAATCACAAGAGGTGGAGAACAAATTGAGATTAAGGCAATGGGCTGGAACAGCTTTCAAGAATAACTTTCTTTTAATACTTTGGCTTGTTGTAGTGAGCTAAGCGCTCTATTCAATCTAGAGTACTGATCATTAAGAGGTAGTAGTTGACCATAAATGGTCGATGTCATTTTCTTGTTGCACTTACAACACGTATACTCCTTAACGTGATCGGTTATTTCTTTACTCACTCGGTATTTATGTCCAGTGATGGAACAAAGCAAGGATTTAGAGGGAAACTTCTTACTCATAATTGACAAATGATTAATTACGAGGATGAATTTATGCTTTATTTAAGGAAAAAACCTATTAACTGATGTTTTTATTCGATGAAATGCATGTTTCTTGCAATTTCTTCAGGATGAGTTACCAGGCTCATATGTCCACACGCTATTACAAAAAGATCTCCTTGAGTTAGTTTAATCTCTTCTTTAATCCTATTTAAAGGAACAACTTCATCCTCTTCACCTGCTATATAGATTAAATTTTTCACCTTACTTAGCTCATTTGAATAAGAAGGTCTATCACGCATTGCTACTATAGCATGACGTACGCTAGTAATATCCATTTCTTTTGCTTTATTGATCATATCACGGATAATTCCCTTATGAACCGACTTCTCTTGGACAGTGAATAAATTTCCAATAGCCATTTTCATATAGGTCTCTTGGTATTTATCAATAAAGTTTAATGAATGATTACGTACCTCTTTACGCTGGTCGGTATCACGAGTACCCACACTGTTAATTAATGTAAGCGACAATAGTTTGTTAGATTGCGCTTTCGCGAAAGCGGACCACACATAGCCACCCATACTATGACCTACCGCATGAAATTTAGATACTCCAATTGATTCAATAAGCGTGTTTATTTCATTTGCCAGATCTTCAATTGAATAGGGCTCATCTTGACTAGCACTGTTTCCATGACCAGGTAATTCTATAAAAATTAGATTAAATCCTTTTAGAAAAGGCAATAATCCATTCCACTGTTGTTTGTATCCTAAAAAACCGTGTAACAAAACGATGCTTTCTTTATTACCTGGCACTAATTCGTAACTTAATTTCATACTTGTATGTTATGATACCATTTGGTATTTTTGAGTATGCGCAATCCAGAAAAAACAAAATCACATATTCTCAATACAAGTGCAAATTTATTCAATAAGCATGGATATAAAGCCACTTCACTAAGTGATATTACCAACGCTACAGGCTTCACAAAAGGAGCCATTTACAAACATTTTAAGAATAAAGAAGACCTAGAACAACAAGCGTTACGCAGCTTAAATAAAAGAATGTTCTCCACTTTAACTATAAACATCAAACAAGCCACAGATTTTATATCTAGAATGAATGTGGTATTTGATTTTTTTGAGAATTATCTAGTAGATCCACCATTTGAAGGAGGATGCCCATTGCTTAATAGCGCTATTGAAAGTGATGACGCAAATCTTGTTCTCAGACAGCAATCTTTTGGAATGCTTGTAAACTTAAAAAGCTCCATAAAACGGATTATTGAACAAGGAATAAAACATAAACAAATTAAAGCTGATATAAATACCGAGCAGTTAATAAACGTTTATATAGCAACATTGGAAGGCGCCGTAATGATGAGTAAATTAGAGAGAGATACGGTGGCAATTACCAATTGTATTGACTTTTTAAAAAAATACAATCTATCCATTTCCATATAAATTAAATTTTGTTAGATACTGTTTGGTATTTTAAACCACTACTCTGTAAAAACAAGGATCTTACTTTTAAAAATTAAATCAACAACATATGTCAGCAGCGATACCTAGTCATGCTTTTGAACAATACACCATCGCATTTTATAACCTCGAGAACTTTTTTGATGTAATAAACGACCCTAATATTTTAGATGATGATTTTACTGAGTTTGGAAGAAATGAGTGGACTCCACATAGGTATCAAAAAAAACTGAATAGAATAAGTGATTGCATAAGTAAAATTGGTTTTGAAGAAACCGGAAAATTGCCAGTACTAATAGGTATAGCTGAAGTTGAGAATAAAAAAGTGATTAAAGAATTACTTAGTCAACCCAAACTGTCTCATCAAAACTATAACTTTATTCATTACAACAGTCCCGATGAACGAGGAATCGATGTTGCCCTTATTTACAACGAGGATTTATTTACCGTACATCATAGTGCTCCTATAAGCATAGAACTTATAGAAGAGAACGGAACTAAAGATTATACCAGAGATATTTTATATGTCAAAGGAAAGCTAGCTGGCATGCCTTTAGATATTTATGTAAATCACTGGCCGTCGAGAAGAGATGGCGCCGAAGAGACTAATCATAAAAGAGTCGAAGTTGCTAAAAAATTAATAGCTCATATCAATAAAAATGACCCTGAAAAGAAGAGATATAGCAACACTCACGAAACACATGATAGTCATAACGTAATTATTCTAGGTGATTTTAATGACGATCCTGAGAATGATAGTATTAAAAATGTGATTATTCCACAAGGCTTTAAAAATGTAACAGCTCCACTTAAAACTTTTTATAGAGGCACCCTAAACCATCAATTTAAATGGAATTTATTTGATCAAATCATTATAAGTCAAAGTCTTGAAAATGATATCCCTAAATCATTATATTTTTCAAAAGCCAATATTTTTGACGACATCATGTTAAGACAATGGAAAGGTAAATATAGAGGTCAACCTTCAAGAACTTTTGTAGGAAGAAGATACAAAGGTGGATATAGTGATCATTTTCCCGTTTATAGTGTTTTTAGACGAAACTAACTTCCATTAGTCCTCAAAACGATGCTCTTAATCTATTAAGGAAATCTTATAGGCTTCCAGAAAATCAATTTTCATATATTCGAACATTATGGAGTGTTGTATTAAAACAATTATACTACATTTGATAATTAAACAAACGGAAAACTTAATTTACATAATTAAACCAACTTGTAAGAATGAGAAAATTACTTGCAATGGGGATACTCTTAACACTAGCCTGTACAAGCGTTGTGCATGCGCAACAAGATCCTCAGTACACCCAGTACATGTACAACCAAAACATTATTAATCCAGCATATGCTGGTACTAAAGAAGGCTTATCAGTTACCTCACTTTACAGACAGCAATGGTCCGGTGTAGTAGGAGCCCCAGAAACCATCACCTTTTCAGGTAGCGCACCAATAGGTGATCGTGTAGGATTAGGATTATCCTTCATTAATGACGTTATTGGTCCAGTAAATGAAAAAAACATTTATGCTGATTTTAGTTATAAATTACAAGTAGGACAAAAAACTACTTTGGCACTAGGTCTTAAAGCTGGTGTTACCTTTCATAACGTAGACCTAGCAACGGTAGGCACTACACAACCAGGCGACCCTTTATTTAGTGAAAGATTAAATGAACTTTATCCAAATATTGGAGCTGGAGCTTTTCTATATGGGGAAAATTGGTATACTGGTTTCTCAGTACCTAATATGTTAAGTGCTACTCACCTTGATGAAAATGGCCTTGAATTTGGGAGTGAAACACAACACTTTTTCTTAACTGCAGGTTATGTATTTGATCTAAGCGACACAGTAAAGTTTAAACCTCATACTTTAATTAAAGGTGCCTTTGATGCTCCTATAAGTTTTGATGTGAATACTAATTTCTTATTTAATAATCGCTTTGAATTAGGTGTAGGTTACCGTTATGAGGATTCCTTTACAGGTCTTTTTGGTGTTAATCTTACAGACACTTTAAAAGTGGGTTATGCTTATGACCGAGTTGTCTCTGACATCTCTGTTGCTTCTGATAGTTCTCATGAAGTTTTTGTGACTTTTGACCTATCATTCCCACGTAGAGTAATGCAATCACCTCGTTTCTTCTAAAATAATCACCAAAGAATCATGAAAAAATTTACCTTCATATTTATTGTATTGTTTGCTGGAGTTTATGCTTTCGCGCAAAGCGATGCTACTAAAAAAGCAGACAAACTATATGACCAATTACGTTATGTGGATGCTGCCAAGGCTTATGAAAAAGTCCTTAAAAATGGTGAGCGTTCTGAGTATGTATACACTCAATTAGCTAATGCGTACTACTTTAACTCTGACTTTACTAATGCGGAGCGCAATTATGCTCGTGCGGTTAAAAAAGGAGGAGACGCAGAAACTCTTTATCGATACGCACAAACCTTAAAAGCAAATGGTAAGACTGATATGTCTAACACTATAATGAAACAATTTGCTAGTGCTGCTCCAAACGACGATAGAGCAAAAATGTTTAAAGCAAATCCTAATTACCTTAATGATATCATGGCGATGGAGCCTGGATTTACCAGTGAAGCTTTTAAAGCTAACGGTGAGTCTAGTGACTTTGCGGCCGTTCAGGTAGGTAATAAAGTTTATTTCTCAAGTTCACGTAATGAAAAAAGAGGTAATTACTCTTGGAATAAAGAACCTTACCTTGATATATACGAAGCAACTGTTGATGAAGCTGGTGTGGTAGGTGAAGCAAATCTTGTAAAAGGAGACGTTAACACTAAATATCACGAAGGTACACTAGCGGTTACTCCTGACGGAAAGTACATGTTCTTTACAAGAGTAGATTACTACAATGGTGATTATGAAAAAGCTGAAGATGGTGAAAGTAAACTTAACATCTATCGAGCTACAAATGTAGGCGGTGAGTGGAAAGATGTTCAAACTACTTCTTTAGAAGCAAGAGCCTATGGTGTAGGTCATCCTAGCATCACTGCAGATGGTAAAACTATTTATTTTGCAAGTGAAGCTCCAGGTGGACAAGGTGGATCTGATATTTACAAAGCCGATCTTAATAATGGTAAAATCTCTAACCCAGTAAACCTAGGTTCTAAGGTTAATACAGCTGGTGACGATTCGTTCCCATACATTGCAGAGGATGGTACATTATATTTTTCAAGTAATGGACATCTAGGACTAGGTGCTCTTGATATTTTCAAATATCAAGATGGAGAAGTTTCTAATATGGGCGCTCCTATCAACTCATCATTAGACGATTTTGCTTTTTCATATTCTGAAAATACTGGAAAAGGATTCTTCTCATCTAACCGCAAAGGCGGTAAAGGTGGTGATGATATTTATAGTGCTACACGAATTGAAATTTGCGAAGTTGCTGTAACTGTTAAAGCAATTGATGAACAAACGAATCAACCTATTCCAGGTGCTATCGTTTCCTTACAAGATGCTGATGGTATGACTATGCCAGGCCAAACAACTGATAGTAATGGAGAAGCCGTGTTTATGGTTGAATGTAATAAAGAGCTTACTGCTCGTGGCGCAAAAGACAAGTATGAAAGTGGTGAAGCATCATTAACTATTGCAGAAGAGGAAACCGCAATGGTTGAAGTTACTATGATGCCAGAACCAGAAATAGTTGAAGAAAAGATTATTCTTAATAAAATATACTTTGATTTAGATAAGTCAAATATTAGACCTGATGCTGCGCTTGAACTTGATCGCTTAGTTAACTTAATGAAGAAATATCCAACTCTAGAAGTACTAGCTGAAACTTATGCAGATATCAGAGGTTCTGACTCGTACAACCTAGCTCTTACACAACGACGCGCTCAATCTATTGTTGATTATGTGGTATCACAAGGTATTGACTCATCAAGATTAGAAGCCAAAGGTCGTGGTGAAGAAAACCCTATCGTTGATTGTACAGCTAAAAAATGTACCAAAGATGAATACGAATTATCTCGTCGATCAGAATTCACGATCACGAAGAGATAAACTTTTAACAATCAAAAAACGAAAAGCCCATTCTTGAAAAAGAGTGGGTTTTTTAATTGATAAACATTACACTTCTTAGTACTTTTCACTTATGCAAACTTTCCTTGAACACATAATTGACGACCTTACAAGAAAAGGTGAAAACCTCCTAGAACTTACTTATATAGTACCATCAAGAAGAGTTGGAGTTTTCCTTACCAGGTATATAGCTAGCCGTTATGATCAACCTATTATTCAACCTGAAATTTTAAGTATTGAGGAATTCGTTTCTAGAGAATCAGGGCTTGAAATAAAGCCTGATCTTGAAATCATTCCTCATTTTTATAAAGCATATAAATCTGTTGAAGGAGTTCAGGCAGAAAGTTTTGAAAGCTTTTTATCTTGGGCAATGACGGTATTACAAGATTTCAATGAAATAGATCGCTATATCATACCAACTGACAGATTCTTTACCTACTTAGGTAACATTAAAGAGTTGAGCGATTCACACTGGAGCTTAGAGGCAAATCCTACTAAAATGGTCTCCGATTATTTAAAATTTTGGAAGCGCTTACATTTATATTATCAAGCCCTAGTAGATGAGTGTAAAAAAATTGGTATATCCTATCAGGGATTAGCTTATCGACAAGCTCACGAGCTTATAATGAACAATGCTTCCAATCTAAAAGATAATTATGTATTTCTAGGTCTCAATGCTCTTAACACAGCAGAAGAAAATATTATAAAGGAATTATTAGATACTGGAAAGGCAAAAATTTATTGGGATACAGACCAATATTTTTTGTCTAGACCGTACCATGAAGCTGGTAACTTTTTAAATAAACACTTTAATACTTGGAAGTATTTTGAAAGGAACAGTCCACAGTTTATTGGTGACAATTACTCAAAAAACAAACAAATCCATATTACCGGCGCTAGTGGAAATCTTACTCAAGTTCAAATAGCTATAAAAAAATTACTTGAGCTACCAAACAATGAACTCAGTGAGACTGCCATCATTTTAGCCGATGAAAAATTACTTATACCCTTAATAAATGCTCTCCCTAGTGAAATAGAACACTATAATATTACCATGGGCTTACCTCTAGAAACGGTAGGATACAGTTCTTTTTTTAAACAGCTTGTGACTTTGTATACAAGCATGACAAACAATGGGTTTTATTATAAAGATGTTCAAGCCTTGTGTAATACACTGTTATTTAAAACAGTCCTTTCAAAATCTTCAAATACCCTACAAAATAAAATCCATCAAGAAAATTTAGTCGTTCTAAATAAACAAATAATTGCTGACGTCGTAGACGAGCCATGGTCTAAATTATTTGAACCTTTAAATAAACCTAATGATTTAGTAAAGTATGCCTTAGAGTTTATTACTCATGCAAAAAACGTTTTGATTGATCAAAAAAACAAACGTTTTGAGCTTGAACAATTGGTTGGTATTTATGAAGTAATCACACAAATACAGAATCTTTTAAGCGACTACCCAGAAATAAGTGACTATCGTACAGTTGAATTTCTTTATGATAAACTAATAAGTTCAAAGACGCTCGATTTTATAGGGGAACCAGTACAAGGTCTACAGATCATGGGGCTTTTAGAAACGAGAGGTTTGGATTATAAGAATGTAATTATGTTATCGGTTAATGAAGGTACGTTACCAGCAGGAAAATCAACTAACTCCTATATTCCCTTTGATGTAAAAAAAGAATTTGAACTACCTACCTATTCTGATAAAGACAGTGTATACGCATACCACTTTTATAGACTATTACATAGAGTACAAAAAGCAAGTTTTATATTTAATTCAGACACTAAGTCTAGTATAGGTCAAAAAGAACAAAGTCGATTTCTGGTTCAACTGATAAACGATCAAGAAAATGACCATCAACTTATGATTGAAAGCTATGAGGTGCCTAATGAAATTCACTCTAGGGAACTCATTTCTATTGATAAAAATGATCATTTGATCAACCGATTAAAAGAGATTGCTCAAAGCGGCTTTAGCCCTAGTGCATTAACTAGCTTTGTGCGCAATCCTTTAGACTTTTACCGTCAAAAAGTTTTGCGTGTAGATCAATTAGAAGAAGTAGAAGAGAATATTGAAGCAAATACGATGGGTACCATTATCCATTCTGCTCTAGAAGAATTATACAAACCCTATATCAATCAAGTACTCAAAAAAGAACATTTTAAATTATTATTTAAGCAGGTCGATGAACAACTACAAATAGCCTATTATAAAACCTATAATACCAACCAAATTCCTACAGGCAAAAACAAAATAATTTTTGAGGTGTGCCGTAAATATATTAACAAACTATTGCAACTAGATTTAGAAACTATTGAAGCAGGTAGTGAGCTCATCATTAAATCTTTAGAAAAGGATATAAGAGCACATATTGACCATCCTGAATTAGGAGTTATACACTTACGTGGAAATGTAGATCGTATTGATTTGTATAACAATCAAATACGTATTATTGATTATAAAACAGGACAAGTTAAGTCCAATCAACTCAAAATTAAGGATGCTAATTATCAAGATATCATACTAAATTATGAGTATAGTAAGGCCTTTCAAGTACTCATGTATGCATATTTATATGAAAAAGAATACGGCGTGCTTCCAGATCAAGCTGGTATCATTAGCTTTAAAAATTTTAAAGAGAAGTTCATTAAATTTTCTGATGAGCAAGTGGATAACAAACATCAAATCACGGTAGAAATTTTAGACCAATTTGAAAAACAACTTTTCCTACTGTTAAGTGACATCATGGATCCTAACCAACCTATAATTGAAAAAACAGTTTAGTATGAAAGTCACAAGAAATCTTTCCGTTTTAGGGGAAAATGATCGTCCTCTAGTATATGACGTTTTTGATCCACAAGTATCTGATAAACATCCGGTCATTTTGTTTTGTCATGGATTTAAAGGTTTTAAAGATTGGGGTGCGTGGGATTTGATGTGTTCCGCTTTCGCGAAAGCGGGATATCTCACAATCAAGTTCAATTATTCCCACAATGGCGGTACCTTAAAACAACCTATAGATTTTCCAGATTTAGAGGCCTTTGGCAATAATAATTACAGTATTGAACTACGTGATACAACCAGAATGCTAGATTTAATAACCTCTAGTAATTTACCTATTGATCATGATCATATAACAATTATGGGACATTCTAGGGCTGGTGGAATCACCACAATAACCGCTGCTAAAGATAAAAGAATAAAAAAGCTAATCACACTTGCTGGTGTCGCAGACTATAAATCAAGGTTTCCTAGTGGAACAGAATTAAAAGATTGGGAGAATAAGGGCGTTATGTACATTAAAAATGGCCGCACCCAACAGGAAATGCCTCTTTATTATCAATTCTATCAAGACTTTATAGCTCATGAAAACGAGCTTACAATTTTAGACCAAGCCACACGGTTAAATTGTCCGCATCTTATTATTCATGGAACATTAGACCCAACAGTTTCTATCAACGAAGCATATAGATTAAAACAAGCTAATTCTCTCGCAGAAATGGCTTTAATAAATGGCGCAAATCATGTTTTTGGTGCCGTACATCCCTGGAATAGAAGTAATTTGCCTAATGACCTACAACGTGTGGTACAATGTAGTTTAAACTTCTTAAATAAGTAAAGTGGAGAATACCGTACCACTATAATGCAAAATAGCTATATTCAGAATCCACCCAAAACACTATATTAATATTATAATTGCAATAAATACAACTATTTATAGTTGTTTTATTCTTTGTTTTAGCTTGATTCATTTTTAAACAGATTGCAATTTGCCGTACAAGAACCGTACAAATATATTAAATTTGTATTGTAATCATTCTTTATATGGCATCTGTTAATTTTCTATATCGTTCAACTAAAGACATCGCAAACTTAAATTTGCGTTTATTATTTCGTTATAACGGTAAAGACTATGTTTTTGGCGTAAAGACAAAATTTGAAGTATCGAAGCATTACTGGACAAAACAGCATCGTAAAAGGTCAAAGGATATTGAAATCACCAACCAACAGACAGAAACAAACACAGAACTTAATAAGATAGAAAACTACATTCTAAAAGCTTTTAGTTCCATTAATCCTAGTGAAGTAAATAAAGATTGGTTACAAACTCAAATCGACAATTACTATAATCCACAAAAACAAGACAAAAACGTACCAACTAACCTGATTAATTACATTGATTTTTATGTTAAGTACAGACAGCATGAAATAAAAGAAACCTCAAAACGAAAGTATAATGTAATCAAACATAAGCTACAACGATTTGAAAAGGAGCGCAAAAAGCAGATATTAATTAAAGACGTTAATGAGAGTTTTAAAAATGAGTTTGTAAACTTTCAAAAAAAAGAAATGTATGCTCAAAACACAATGCAAAAAGAAATTGCAATTATAAAAACGTTTTGTAAACACGCTCGATTTTTGGGTCTTGAAACTAGTCCACAATTAGATGACTTGAAACTTGAAAAAGAAAAAGTGGATAAAGTCTATTTAACACTCTCAGACATTGAAAAAATTGAAAATATAAGTAAAGACAAATTAACTGAAAGCCTTGAAAATGCAAAGGACTGGTTAATTATTAGTTGTTATTCAGGGCAACGTGTTTCAGATTTTTTGCGTTTTACAGATAAGCAAATAAGAATTGAAGACGGCCGTCACCTTATTGAATTTACTCAAAAAAAGACTGGAAAAAATATGACCGTTCCACTACATCCAAAAATACTAGAGATATTAGGAAAAAGAAACGGAAAGTTCCCTTATAGGATTTCAGACCAAAAATATAACGATTATATTAAAAAAGTTTGCAAGCTTGCAAAGCTTAACGACCTAACCAAAGGCAGTAAGATATTAGAAACTGAACCTAAAAGCGGGATTTACAGAAAGAAACAAGGAATCTACCCTAAATGGGAACTTGTTACGAGTCATATTGGACGCAGAAGTTTTGCAACTAATTTTTATGGCATAATTCCGACAACATACCTTATCTATATTACTGGACACAGTACCGAAACAATGTTCTTAAATTACATTGGTAAAAGCAATAAGGATTTGGCATTAGAGATAACTAACTACTTTTAATTTAATAGATCAAAGCTTTTATAGGGTAAATTGTTTATAACATATTTCAGAATTTTGGATAATTAAAAATACATCTTATTGGTTTTCAGATTTTTACGATTTTATCTGAAAATAAAACAATGTTCACAACTATATTTTACTGTACTAAATTGAGTAACTATCTTGCGTACTGAAGAAAAGAACTTCTTATAAGTTCTGTTGTGAGCAAAAAAAAAGCAAATGCGAAGTTCACAAATGCTTTTAGATATTATATCGTTACGTTATAAGGTTTGCGGTCGAAAACTAACCTAATAACGTTACAAAAATACAATATCTTTTGTATTTATCAATAATCTTTAAAGTCTTCTTAAGCATTTGCGTATTTAATAATTTTTAAACACGTGAATATGACGTTTTTAAGCACTAAAGAAGTAGCCAAAAGGCTAGGTTACACCGCACGCAATATTGCGTTTCTAGTAAAAGCTGGTAAACTCTCACCAGTCAACAATCATAAAGAGTTTTTTCTTTTTGATGCTAAAGAAATTGATTTGTTTAACTCTAAAAAGGAAAGCAATGAAAAGTAATAGCATTAATAGTAGTATTCTTATTCAAGCCACTCTTGAAGATTTAACAGAGTTGATTAAAGATAGCGTAAAAAGTCAATTAGAGGATTTTAAAGAACACCTTAACACTCGTGATATTGATGAACTTCTTACCAGGGATGAAACTTGTAAATTTTTACAAATTAACTCGAGTACACTTTTTCATTGGACTAATAAAGGAAAGGTTAAAGCGTATGGTATAGGAAACCGTCGTTATTATAAAAAAACCGAGATACTGGAATCGTTAACTCTACTTGAAAAATAAAGGCTATGAACAAGCAATACTATAGTCTTAATCCGAACGGAAACGGACAAGATAAAAATACGATTTGTCAAGCACAATTAAAACAGGTTTACAATGCTTTATTAGTCAAACCTATGACTATGAAAGAAATAGATGTGTATACTGGTATAATGCGTGAGAATATTTGTAGATATATTGGAAAACTAGTTGAGCAAAATAAAATTGCAATTCTAAGACAACGCAAATGCTCAATTACTGGATTTAATCATGTAAATGAATATACAGCGAACACCGATTTATTCCCGAAGTCAAATCAACTTAGCCTGTTCTAGTTATGGAGTTAGATAAAATTAATTTAAGGGACGTTTTACACCTTTTAGACAACGAAACACCTATTGACTTAGATGTTTTGTTAAATGATGCTAGAATTGATCCAGCGCAGGAATTAAGACCACCATCACCAGCGTTAGTGCAAATTACTGATAATGATGAGCGGATTTTGTGTACACTAGAAAACATTATGCTAATAAGTGGTAAAGCAAAAAGTAGAAAATCATTTCTTATGACCATGCTAACTGCATCACTTGTAAGCGATCGAATTGTAAACAACATAAAAGGATGCGTGAACGATAAAAAAGGTATCTATGTAGACACAGAACAAAGTAAGTACCACGTACAATTATTGTATAAACGTATTTGCAAGATGTCTAATAAAGATTTATTACAAAATGTAGATGTTTTAGCATTAAGAAAACATAAGCCGTCAGAACGTCTTAAAGCGTTGGAATATGCACTTTATAATACTGATAATTTAGGCTTTTGCATTATTGATGGTATAAAAGATCTTATCACATCGATTAATGATGAAGATCAGGCCACAATGGTAGTATCTAAATTAATGAAATGGAGTGAAGACCTAAATATTGCTATAATAGTTGTATTGCACCAAAATAAAAGTGATAATAATGCACGTGGACATATTGGTACTGAATTAATAAATAAATGTGAAACACATTTGAGCGTAAGAAAGTCGGATGGCAATGACGATATTTCTATTGTAGAGGCTCAAGGATGTAGGAATAGAGAACCTGAAAAATTTGCTTTTGAAATCGTGGACAATATTCCCCAGTTAATTGAAGACTTTGAAGTAAAAACTACGAAAGACACTAATAAACTTGACTTTGATAATATAGCCGACTATAAAATTTTTTCAATGCTTAATGCTATCTATTCTAAGAATGAAGAGTTATCATACTCTAGACTAGTAGGAGAAATAAAATATCAGTTCAAAAATGACTTTAAGAATACGATAGGAACTAATAAAGCTAAGGAATTAATAACACTATGTAAGCGTAATAATTGGATTATACAGGATGAACCAAAAAAACCGTATAAGCTAGGAAAATATGACACACCCGATAGTATTGAATTTTAGCATCATTTGTTTAATTAGCACATTGTTTTTAGTTTCTATCGGTTTAGTTTAAGCCTATACATAGGCTTATAAACTGATAAACCTTTGATAATAGGTTTAAATAAATTGGTTTAAACCATTAAACTTTAATAACATGATTTTAGACAAAAAAGTAAGTTGTTTTAATAGTTATAGTGATACAATTCCTAAAGATGTGATTTTGTTGGACTTCTTAACTTCTACTAAATATAAAGATGAGGTTATCCAAATAAGAAATGCTACAAATAAAAAGATAGTAGACACCTTAAAATCGAAATTACCAGCGATAACCCCTAGTGGACTTTTTGAGGACAAAAGAACTGCAAAGAATTTAAAAACTCATAGTGGTTTTATTTGTGTAGACATTGATAAAAAAGATAATCTAGCGTTAGACATGGCTTATGCTAAAAGTTTAATATCTCAAATTGAGCAGGTAGCTTTTGCATCATATTCCGTAAGCGGTAACGGTATATTTGCGCTTATACCTATTGAAGATCCAGTTAATCACAAAGCGCACTTCTACGCATTAGAACAGGATTTCAAAAAAGACTTTGATATTATTATTGACAAGTCATGTAAAGACGTTTCAAGATTACGAGGTTACTCCTATGATCCTGATGCATATCTTAACCACCAGCCGAAAATCTACACTAGAAAAATAGTTCACGAAAAGAAAACAGCACCAAAAAGAAAAATAAGCTACAATCCTAAAAATAAAGACAGCTTTGACGAATGTCTTAAAGCAATTGAAAGGTATGCAATTGACATAACAGGCGATAATGAACAATGGTTTTCTATACTTTGTGCAATAGCAAACGAATACGGCGAAACTGGAAGGCAACTTGCACACTTCATAAGTCAATATTCATCTCTTTACGAATATGATAGACTAAACAAAGACTACACACGAGCATTACAGTCAAATTACGGTTATGGAATGGGAACTTTCTACCATTATTTTAAATCCAGCGTTATAGTTAGACAACACAATAACAATCTATAAGCTATAAGAAAAGAAAATGAAGATACTGTAGAAATAATGAACCCCTAAAAGACTTTTTTAATGCTCTAAAATCAAATAGTTATTTCTTATTGTTTGTACTAATATAATAGATACATTTGATTAATCAATTTTTATCATTCTATAGCCAGTTCAGACAGCAGAAGTATTGACGCACTAGAAAAATTTGTTTTCTTTTCGATAAAAAAGTATTACATTGATTCACGTAAATAAATTAATTCTTTTTATGAAAGTTTCGAATGTATCTTTTATACTTTTATTGCTTATCTCTTCATTTGCCTATTCCCAAACTGTTACAAAATCACCTATTTACGAAACAGCAAACAGTGGTTTAACTATAAAAGAAATTACCGAAGATGGTATAATATGGTTTGGATATCAAAATCCAAAATACAAGTACACTGTTGATATTCTTTCTTTTTCAGTTTCGAACAAAGCAGATGCCATAAACCTGATGCTCGAAGGACTGAAAGTCTTAGAAATGGAAAAAACTAAAAAAGACCAAGATATAACGCATGAATTTAAAGGTGTAAATATTACTAGATATGGCTTTAAGCAAAAAGTTATTTATTATGAAAGTCTTAGATTGAATAAAGGTCAAATTAAAAAGATTATCAAGGCTTTAGAGGAATATGAATATAATGGACTAAGAAATAAAAGTTAAATTATTAGTTTATAAGAGTGCAAGACCCGTATCACAATCAATATAAAGAACGTCTTAAGATGTCCATCACCATTGGTGGTATTATATTCATTACTTACTGGATTTATAAAGGCGTTATCTACTTCTTATGACTTTATACGAGTTTAATCAACTAAACCAGCAAAAGCAATACGATGAGGTACTAAATAAGTCAGGTATTTATTTAGATAATTATATTAACGGTATTCATAGATTTAACCTTTACGCAATCGACAGATTTTTTGTAGAACTAGAATATAACAGCAAAGAAAATAAGATCGTTAACCTCATCGCTTTTAAGCAGGGTAAGACACTAGATAAATACAGTAACCTTAACGGCATTTTTTAAGAGTCTATTTCTCTAGCAATACAGAAATCGTACAAATAAAAGAACTTTAAAACTCTATTTGATTAATTATCAATTATTTAGTTTTTTTTATTGTGGAGAATACCGGGCTCGAACCGGTGACCTTTTGACTGCCAGTCAAACGCTCTAGCCAACTGAGCTAATTCCCCTTTTATTTTGAAATATTAAGTTTGCAGTGTGCAAAATAAACCAAACATTACAACATCTCAAATTTTGTCACTCGCTATTCCTGCAATTTTTGCAGGAATAGCAGAGCCGCTTATAAGCTTAACTGATCTCGCAATCATTGGACAAATACCAGAAAACTCTGCTACTTCGCTAGCTGCTGTGGGAACTGTGGGATCCTTTTTAAGTGCAATTATTTGGACAATCGCACAAACAAAAACAAGTATCTCTAGTATTGTATCAAGAGCACTAGGTGCTGGTGAATTAACTAAAGCATCCGTTTTAATACCCCAAGCTATATGGTTGAATATAAGTTTGGGATTACTTATTTATGTGATTACTTATTTCCTTGCGCCAACTATTTTTCACTTTTATACCAATGAGAAACCAGTTTTAGACATTGCTGTTTCATATTATAAAATAAGAGCTTTTGGGTTTCCATTTACTCTATGTGCATTTGCGATTTTTGGAATCTTTAGAGGAATTCAAAATACAAGTTGGGCTATGATAGCTAGCTTAACAGGTGCAGCGGTAAACATTATTCTTACCTATATTTTAGTACTAGGAAGTCCTTTTTCCGAATCCTATGGGATAGAAGGAGCTGCAATTGCTAGTGTAATTGCACAAGCCACGTTGCTCCTGGTAGCTCTATTTTTTCTTTATAAAAAAACTAGTTATAGGATCACCCTACCAGATTTTAATAATCTATACTTACTTAAAAAGCACGTTCAACTTACTGCAAATTTCTTTTTACGCACTCTTGCCATCAATGTGGCAATTTACTTATCCTATCGATATGCAAACAATTACGGGATAGAACAAGCGGCCACACACGCCATTCTCATGAATATCTGGCTGTTTTTCTCCTTTTTAATTGATGGATTTGCTAATGCTGGAAATGCACTAGGTGGAAAACTTCTGGGCTCCAAAGATCCAGATTCGTTACTGTACCTATCAAAAAAGACTAACGGTTATGGAATTGCGATTGCGTTAATTTTGGCTATACTTTGCGGTGTAGCCTATCCCTTTCTAGGACATTTGTTCACAGATAATAGTGAGGTTTTAAAGCTTTTATCCATTACATTTTGGCTTGTGCTTGTTATGCAACCCATCAACGCGGTAGCTTTTGTTTATGACGGCATTTTTAAAGGTTGGGGCGAGGCTAGTTACCTGCGTAATTTATTATGGATTCTTACAGGATTTGTTTTCATACCTGTTTTACTAATTTTAGACTACTTTAATCTTAAGTTATTTGCTATCTGGCTCGCTTTTTTTGCTTGGATGCTAGGACGATCGGTTTTACTTCATTTGAAGTTTAAACAAAAAATAAAAGAACTTCTATAAACACAAAGGATAGGTAGACAACCCAAGTAAAAACTTATCTTTGCGACAAAATTATACGAATCATGACGTGGTCAGATGCTTTAGGCTTTCTAGGTGGTAATGGACTTTTCCTAATTTTAGGAATCGTTCTTATTGTAGTGGTGTTATATAATAAATGGAAAAGAAAACGTCGATGAAAAAGGTACGTATTACTAAAGAATTTACATTTGAAACTGGTCATGCATTATACGGTTATGACGGTAAATGTCGTAATGTACATGGACACAGTTATAAACTTGCGGTAACCGTAATTGGCACACCAAAAGATGAGCTAGGACATGTAAAGCATGGTATGGTAATCGACTTTGGAGACTTAAAGAAAATTGTTAAAGAGGAAATCGTAGACCCATTTGATCATGCAACTGTATTTAACAAAAACACACCACACGTAGAACTGGCAAAAGAATTATCAGATCGTGGTCACGAGGTTATACTTGTAGATTACCAGCCTACTAGCGAGATGATGATCCTAGATTTTGCTGATAAAATTAAGGCACGATTACCACAGGAAATACAGCTACATTCTCTTAGATTAAGAGAAACTGAAACTAGTTATGCAGAGTGGCACGCTGCCGATCAATAGTAAAAAAATATCACGTTTAATCCTTACATTTATAACGTGTTACCAGATAAACTTTATCGTAAAATTGGACTCAGGCATTTTTCAGGAAGTCTAAGGAAATTAAGCGAGGTTCATGAGAAAATTGATTTTGCCTCAAATGACTATCTCGGCTTTTCCAACTCTCTTAAAATAGAACATAAATATTTTCCATCAGGATCGACAGGCTCTAGATTGATAACGGGTCACAGTCAATTCCACACACAAGTAGAACAACAAATTGCAGCCTTTCACGATGTTGAGGCAGCATTGCTTTTCAACTCAGGTTATGATGCAAATCTAGGAGTAATTTCATCACTTACAGATCGTATGGATCTTATTCTTTACGATGAAAAAGTTCATGCTAGTATAAGAGATGGAATACAGCTTTCTAAAGCCAAGGCACTTAAATTCAAACATAACGATCTAGATCATCTTAAAATTTTACTTGAGAAGTTTCATGATGGACTAGATAGAGAGGTTTACATCCTTACCGAATCCGTGTTTTCTATGGATGGTAATTCACCCGATCTTGCCAGATTAATAGAAATTACTGCTTCATTTAAAAATGCTCACCTCATCCTAGATGAGGCTCATAGTCTAGGAGTTCATGGAAATCAAGGAGAAGGACTTGCGCAGTCTTTAAACTTGCATAAAGCAATTTTTGCACGTATCATCACCTATGGAAAAGCGATGGGCGCACACGGCGCAGCAGTTCTAGGTAGTGAGGATCTCAAAGAATATTTGATAAACTATTCTCGACCTTTCATTTACACTACGGCTATTCCACCGCACGCAATTGCTTGTATACAATCGGCCTATAAAAAATTACGAGACCAACCTGAAATCGTTAAACAACTGCAAGAAAACATTGCGTTTTTCAATAAATGTATAGTTAGAATGGGATTGAGATTACGCTTTCGCGAAAGCGTAACACCTATACAAATATGTATTATACCAGATAACCATAAAGTAAAACAAATCTCTAGTGTATTGCAAGCAAAAGGTTTTGATGTAAGAGCCATACTATCACCTACAGTTCCTAAAGGAGAAGAGAGGTTGCGTATTTGCCTGCACTCCTTTAACACTAAAAACGAAATGCAAGATTTGTTACAACTACTTGCCAAAATCATTTGAGTAGATGAGTAAATTTAAAACAGTTGCTATCTTCTCATATCCAGCCGATGCCGCTGTGATCAAAAGCAAGCTGGAGAGTGAAGGCGTTACTGTAATTCTAAGAGATGAATTTACCATCGCCACCGATCCATTTGCTACAAATGCTATAGGAGGAATTAAAATGGATGTTTACCGCGAGGAATATCTTAAAGCCATTAATATAATTGAAACAGTAAATCCTGAAATTTTATCTACTGTAACGCAACTAATAAAATGCCCAAACTGTAAAAAAAGACAAGTTAGGGAACAGCATGATGTGCACACCGCAACTAATTTTAAGGAAACAATAACAGCAATATACCTGAGCATTTTTCCCTTTACGAGCAGTGAGCACTATGTTTGCAGAAATTGCAATCATAAATTTGATATAAATGGGTAGCTATTTTATTACCGGAATAGGAACAGATGTAGGAAAGACAGTAGTTGCAGCTATAGTTACACAAGCCTTAAAAGCCGATTATTGGAAACCAGTACAAAGCGGTCTAGACACAACAGATAAAGGAACCGTTGCCTCGCTTGTAGACAACGACCAAAGTTATTTTCATGAAGAATCATACCGTTTAAATACACCTATGAGTCCTCATAAATCTGCCGAAATTGATAATGTACTTATAGATTTACAACAAATCAAACGACCACACACTAACAATCATTTAGTCATTGAAGGTGCTGGTGGATTACTAGTTCCTCTTAATCAAGATAAAACCATCGCCGACTTAATTTTGCCAGATGACAAAATCATAGTAGTGAGCTCAGGATATTTAGGAAGTATCAATCACACCTTACTTACTGTTGAAAGTTTAAAATCACGAGGATTAACATGTTCTGGAATCATATATAACCACGTGGATTTGGATGGTACAATCGAGGT
This sequence comes from Nonlabens sp. MIC269, assembly GCF_001430865.1. Taxonomy (GTDB): domain Bacteria; phylum Bacteroidota; class Bacteroidia; order Flavobacteriales; family Flavobacteriaceae; genus Nonlabens; species Nonlabens tegetincola. Next base: position 1,523,211 of record NZ_CP011373.1, read on the forward strand.
TATTGAAAAAATGACTGGTGTGCCTACTTTGGGCCATTTGAAAAAAGAAAATGAGATTAATAAGCAAATTATTAATCAATACGCACAAGAATTTAAAGAGACGTTACACTCTTTATGAGAGAAGAACAAATAAAAGCCCTCGATCAGGCACACGTTTGGCATCCACTTACACAGCATAAGACAGCAGGTAATCCACTTCCTATTGAACGGGCGCACGGAAATTATTTGTATGATTTTGAGAACAAGGCTTATTTTGATGCTATTTCAAGTTGGTATACCTGTAGTTATGGACATGTAAATCCAGCATTAACAACGGCATTAAAAGACCAAGTTGATAAACTACACCATGTGGTCTTTGCAGGTATGACACATGAACCGGTTGCTAGATTAAGCAAAAGCTTAATAAATATCTTACCTGATAATCAAGAGAAATTTTTTTTCTCAGAAAACGGTTCGACCAGCGTTGAAATAGCTCTAAAAATGGCTTTTCAATTTCACTTCAACCAAGGAGAAAAACGCAATGTAGTAATCGCGCTAGAGAATGGTTTTCATGGAGACACCTTTGGTGCCATGAGCGCCTCAGGTTTATCGGTATACAACGGACCATTTGAAGATTTCTTTATTGAGGTAATTCGCATCCCTGCTCCCACGGAAAACAATGTTGAGCAAATTCTCAATTCATTAGAAAGCCTTATAGAGAATAACCGCATTTCAAGTTTCATTTATGAACCACTTGTCCAAGGTGCGGCTGCAATGCAACTTAACGATGCAGCTGCTTTGTCTCAGTTAATAGAATTGTGCAAGCAACAAGGAATCATTACCATAGCCGATGAAGTAATGACAGGTTTTGGTAAAACAGGAACTTATTTTGCAAGCGATCAAATAGATCAAAAGCCTGATATCATGTGTTTATCAAAAGCTTTAACTGGTGGAATTATGCCTATGGCAATAACAACATGCACGCAGCAAGTGTTTGACGCTTTTTATGATGATGAAATGGCTCGTGGTCTTTTTCACGGCCACACTTATAGTGGTAATCCATTAGGCTGTGCAGTTGCTGCGGCAGCAATCGATCAATTGACCAGTAATTCCATTCAAAAGAATATAGATTATATTACAAAGAAAAACCTAGAGTTTAAACATGTTTTATCCAGCCATCCACGAGTGAGTAATGCACGCAGTAAAGGAGTAATACTAGCAATGGACCTTGCAATTAAAATGGAGCGTTACGGAAATCAAAGGGATAAAATGTTTAAATGGTTTTGGGATCGCGGTGTGTTTTTGAGGCCACTAGGCAATACTATTTATATTGTTCCGCCTTTTACGACATCACCCGAGCAGTTAAAATCCTTACATGAAACTATGCTGCAATTCCTAAACGAATTCTAGAATTCAACAGCAATGTCGGGTTTATTACCGATTTTTGCCCTTAAACAAATTTACATTGTTGAAATCACCCATTTTCATACAGAAATCTGCATTTATTGCTGCAGTTGATAGTTTTACTATACAACCGCAACACGCTCAATTTACTGTAGAGAATAACGCATTGGTAAGCCGTATTAATCCTAAAGACGAAGAGCGGTTACAAAGCTTTCTAGAAACTCATTCTTCTTACAAGAATTTAGATCGTAGTGTTCAATTAGCATTACTCTGCGCGCAGGATTTAGGAGTTAATAATACACAAACTGCTGTGAATATAGGCAGTAGTCGTGGCGCTACAGGTCTATGGGAAAATTTTTATTCTCGCTTTCGCGAAAGCGGAACTGTTCCTACTCCTACCTCACCACTCACTACATTGGGTAATATTTCTAGTTGGGTGGCACAGGATTTAGATCTTAAGGGAATGGCAATGTCACACAGTATTACCTGCGCTACCGCATCGCATGCTATTGTCAATGGTATCGCATGGTTAGAAAGCGGAATGGCACAACAAGTTATTGCTGGTGGTAGCGAGGCTCCATTAACGGAGTTCACCATAGCACAAATGAAAGCGTTGCGCATCTATAGTGAAGCTATTAATGATGAATATCCATGTAAAGCACTGGACGTTGAGAAAAAAGAAAATAGTATGATTTTAGGTGAAGCTGCTGCCCTATTACTACTTTCAAAAAAGCAAGAGAATACTAACATTGCAATTACTGGGTATGGTACTGCTATAGAGCCCTTAACCAGCGCTACATCCGTATCAGACACAGGCACATGTTTGCAAGAATCAATGAAGCAGGCTATAGGAAAAACTCCATTAAGTGATATCGACGCAGTGATCACACATGCTCCTGGTACGATAAAAGGTGACCGTGCAGAACTTAATGCTATTAAAAAACTCTTTGGTAGTACGACTCCGATACTGTGCAACAATAAATGGCAAGTTGGACATTCGCTAGGAGCAAGCGGTGCATTAAGCGTGTGTATGGCAATTGAAATGCTAGAAAAGCAATGTATTGTATCACCACCATACTTGAACAATCATAAGATTAATACTGCACAAAAAATTCTGGTAAATGCAACTGGTTTTGGAGGTAATGCAGTAAGTTTATTAATTGAAAAACTAAAGTAAACAAGCCTGTCAAGGCTGTTCAACTGATAAAGTGTATTTTTACCCTTGATAAATGAAGACCATGAAACATAATTGGACTAAGGAAGAGATTCTAGAAATATATAACAAACCTATGATGGAGTTGCTTTATGAAGCAGCAAGTGTTCATAGGCAACATCACAACCCTAATCAAGTACAAGTATCTACATTACTATCCATCAAAACAGGTGGTTGCCCTGAAGATTGTGGATATTGTCCACAAGCAGCAAGATACCACACTGACATTGAAGGAAACGACCTTATGAGTGTGCAGCAAGTAAAGGCACAAGCCCTACGCGCAAAATCTGGAGGAAGTTCTCGAGTTTGTATGGGAGCTGCATGGCGTAATGTTAAGGATGGACCAGAATTTGATCAAGTTCTAGAGATGGTGCGCACCATCAATAAACTAGATATGGAAGTATGTTGTACTCTAGGAATGATTACGGAAAATCAAGCCAAACGTCTGGCTGAGGCTGGATTGTATGCCTATAACCACAATCTTGATAGTAGTGAAGAATATTATGAAGAGGTAATAAGTACAAGAGGCTACCAAGATCGACTGGACACTATTGATAACGTGCGTAAAACTAACGTAACTGTTTGTAGTGGTGGAATTATAGGAATGGGTGAATCCATAGAAGATCGAGCAGGAATGCTTGTAGCACTTGCAACGTTAAGTCCGCAACCAGAAAGTGTACCTATCAATGCCCTAGTAGCTGTTGAAGGAACACCTCTTGAAGAGCAGGAACCTGTTTCTATCTGGGAAATGATTCGAATGGTTGCCACTACTCGTATAGTTATGCCACAAACACAAGTAAGATTAAGTGCTGGTAGAACAAGTATGAGCCGTGAAGGACAAGCTATGTGTTTCTTTGCTGGTGCTAATTCAATTTTTGCTGGTGATAAACTGTTAACCACGCCTAATCCAGATGTGAATGAAGACATGAAAATGTTTGAAATGCTAGGATTACAACCTATGAAACCTTTTGTGAAAAAAGCACAACCTGAAACAGTTGAGGCTCAATATTCACAATATAAAGATTTAGGTGAAAAGCCTAAATGGTCTCGTCCTGGTCACAAGATCGACCGAAATGAACAAGCAAAAGCAGCTGCCAAGGTGGCCAAGTAAAATATAGCTATAATTTTAAAACCCCATGCTATTACTTTCAATAGCATGGGGTTTTTAATTATGTAAATAAAGAAAAGGCCTTACTGAAAAAGTAAGACCTTCTGAAAACACCTCATTCCCTGACGGTGCTCCAAATAACGGCTAGTTCTTACTTCCTAAAAGCAATACCTCGTTACAAACAACCTCAGTTGTATATCGTTTAATACCGTCTTTGTCTTCCCAAGCACGAGTAGTCAGCTTACCTTCTATTCCTATTCGGTTTCCTTTTTTTACGTATTCATTAATAATTTTGGCAGTTCCGTTATAAGCTACAATGCGATGCCATTGTGTATCAGTTACTTTCTCGCCTATTTTGTTAGTGTAGCGATCTGTAGTTGCTAAAGAGAATTTTGCGATTTGCGAACCACTTTCTAAGTTAATGATTTCTGGATCTTGACCTAGGTTTCCGATAAGTTGTACTTTGTTTGATAAATTACTCATAATTAATTAGTTTGTATGGTTTAAAAAAAATCTTGTTGTCATTGCAGTAACCTTGTGAACTGTTGACGATGCAAATATGAGATGATAACCAAAAGCTATAAGTATTTTAAATGATTGCTTTCGTTTATTTACGTTTGTAAACGTTTAATTAGAAGATTTCACCTTGCAGAATACACAGACCATTCAATCTTTTAATGAATCCTAAATGACTTTATAGCTGTAATTATCTAGCCTATCTTTGCAATGACTTTAAACGTTTTGTATGTATCCATTAAGAAGAAATAGAAGATTGCGTGCCAGCCATGCTGTGCGCTCACTGGTGCGTGAAACGCAAATTTCACCTAACGATTTTATTGTGCCTCTTTTCGTTGTAGAAGGTAGTGGTATTAAAGAGGAAATTGCATCAATGCCAGATTATTACCGTTATAGTCTTGATTTACTAGAACATGAAGTAAAATCGTTGTGGGAAATGGGATTAAAATCGGTACTTCTTTTTGTAAAAGTACCCGACAATCTCAAAGACAATAAAGGTACCGAGGCCATAAATAAGGATGGGTTAATGCAGCGAGCTATCAAAACCGTTAAAAACGCTGTTCCTGATATGTACGTAATGACAGATGTAGCTCTTGATCCTTATTCTAGTTACGGGCATGATGGTATTGTAAAGGATCAGTACGTGATAAATGATGAGACCTGTGATGTTCTTGCTCAAATGGCTGTTTCACATGCCGCAGCTGGTGCCGATATGGTTGCTCCTAGCGACATGATGGATGGTCGTATTCTCTATTTGCGTGAAGCACTGGAAGAAGAAGGTTATAAAAACACAGGTATAATGAGTTATTCTGCAAAATATGCTAGTGCATTTTATGGTCCTTTTAGAGATGCTCTTGATAGTGCTCCTGGTTTTGGTGATAAAAAAACCTATCAAATGGATCCAGCTAACAGAACCGAAGCGATTAGAGAAACACTAATGGATATTGATGAAGGAGCAGATATCGTTATGGTTAAACCAGGTTTGTGCTATTTAGATATCGTACGTGACCTGAAAAATGAAATAGAAGTACCTATAAGTGTCTATCAAGTGAGTGGTGAATATTCAATGCTCAAAGCTGCTGCCGCACAAGGCTGGTTAGATCATGATGCTGTTATGATGGAACAAGTTACCGCAATCAAAAGAGCAGGTGCAGATTTAATCGCAAGTTACTTTGCAAAAGATGTAGTGCGTTTATTATCTTAACATCTAGAGTAAAACCAAATAAAAAAAGCCGCTACCTGTTTAGATAGCGGCTTTCCTATTTTACGATTAAAGAATCTAGTTCTTTGACTTTAATACATCACGTATCTCAGCAAGTAATTCTTCTTGCGTAGGACCTGCTGGAGCAGCTGGAGCCTCTTCTTTCGGCTTTTTAGTTTTGTTGTAAGCTTTTACGATTAGGAAAAGAACAAAACCTACAGTAATCAAATTAATGATAGCGTTGATCCACTTTCCATATAGGATAGCGTTTTCTGGTTTTTCAACAGTTCCATCGGCTGCTACAACAGCATCTGCAAGAACTACTTTGAACTCTGAAAAATCTTGACCACCAGCAAAGTGACCTACAACTGGCATCATAATATCACTTACGAAACCATTGATTACTAGTCCCATTGCACCAGCTAAAATTACCGCTACTGCAAGATCTATGACATTACCTGTCATAATAAAATCTCTAAACTCTTTAAGCATTGTTTTATATTTTTAAGGTTAACTACCGCAAAATTAGCATTAGTCTTAGAATTAAGGTTTTTTTAAGAAAAAAAAGTAACCGATGTTACATTTTATCGATAAAATACAATATATATCGCTTAAACACCTTCCTCAATGTAGACTCTTGGAACACGTGCCTGAATACCTGTTATTAATTCGTAAGAGATAATACCTACTTCTTCTGCCATTTCTTGGGCATTGTGTTCGTTATCATAGATAACAACCTCATCACCTCGTTTACAAGGAATATCCGTTACATCTACCATGAACATGTCCATACAAATAATACCTAGAGTGCGTGCTGGCTTTCCATTTATGTAGACAAAGGCACCACCATAGCCGTAAACTCTTTTCATACCATCACCGTGACCTAGAGGTATTACGGCGTATGTCATGTCCTTTGAAGCATGGTGAGATCTATTATAACTTATACTCTCGCCTTTTTTTATAGACCGCACCTGTGAGACCACCGATTTAAGCGTTCCTACAGGTTTAAAATTGTCTTGATACTTCTTGTCGTTACCGTAACCATACAAACCTATTCCAGATCGCACCATATCAAAATGGGCATTTGGAAAATTTAATATGCCACTAGTATTACATTGATGTTTTATACAATCATACCCCAATACTGATTCAGCCTTTTTAGCTAATTCAGTAAATGTATCTATTTGCTTTTGAGTGAAGGTAATTTCCTCTAAATCTTCACTAGCTGCTAGATGAGACATCAATCCTTTAACCTTTAAGTGATCCTGCTTATTAAGCATTTCTAGAATAGCGTCAAGTTCCTCACCATCAATTCCTATACGATTTAGACCCGTATTAAATTCAAGGTGAACAGGATAGTTGGTCTGGTGTTTCGCTTTCGCGAAAGCGTAAAAATCCTCCAACATTTCCTTGCTGTAAATCACAGGTTCTATGCACCTATCTATACAATCTGGTAGGTTGTGTTGCTGTGCGTGTAATACTAAAATAGGTGTTGTGATTCCGTTGTTGCGCAATTCAACTGCCTCATCAACATAGGCAACAGCAAAATAATCCACACCACATTCTTGTAATTTTTGAGCCACTGGGACTAGACCGTGACCATAGGCTTGTGCTTTTACAACAGCCATAAACAAGGTGCTGTCACTTGTTTTACTACGTAAGAACTTGTAGTTGTGCTCAAGTGCAGCAAGGTTTACAACAAGTCTTGTTCCTCTATGAATCATTGGTTGATTTTGAGGAGATTGATTCTGGATCTTTGACCGGTATGCGTTTTACTTTATCCTCGAGCATTGCTTTGTAATAAGCCGCGCGACTTAAAGGCTCATATTCTTGATGTTCCCCTAAAAGGACTACGTCATCATCGGCAGTTTTACGATAACTGTATTGAGCAAGATTACCCGTGCGAGTACAAACTGCGTGTACTTTAGTCACATATTCGGCGGTTGCCATAAGAGCTGGCATAGGACCAAATGGATTGCCTTTGAAATCCATGTCTAATCCTGCAACGATAACTCTTATACCACTATTAGCTAGATCATTGCATACTTTTACAATCTCGTTATCAAAGAATTGCGCTTCATCGATCCCTACAACATCGCAATTCATAGCTAGTAAAGGAATATTTGCGGCAGCAGGAACCGGTGTGCTTTGAATTTCATTGGCATCATGTGAAACGACCATTTCTTCATCATAGCGTACATCAACTGCCGGTTTAAAGATTTCTACTTTTTGTTTAGCAAATTGAGCCCTTTTAAGTCTTCTAATAAGCTCTTCTGTTTTTCCAGAAAACATTGAGCCACAAATGACTTCAATCCAGCCAAACTGTTCTTTATGATTTACCGTATTTTCTAGAAACATTTTGTAATTTACAGGCGTTAAAAAAGTGAGCTTGTCAAGATACTTGCTCATGCCCAAAAATACAAATAAACTACAGGCAGACGATAGCATGGAAAAGAAAATAGTAGCACAACTTACAAGTATTGCGCACCGCATTTTACAAATGAAGAATAAAGAAGATGTGCTCCAGCTTAAAAGTGAAGCGAGAGAATTGTATGAAAAATTAAGTGTACTAGCATTTGTACAAGAGAATTTAGATGCTGGTTCTTTATCTAGTAATGATTCTTCTGAAAAAATCAAAGCTGCCTCACCTACAGATAGTGTTACTACAGATGAAGAGACTGTAAACCTATCTAGTAATAGTGAAAATATTGTTGAAGAAAATACAGCCGCTGTTATTAATGATCAGGATTCTACATCTAACCTACAAAATGAAGGTGAAGAGGATGCTATTATTGATAACTATGCCGATGAGAATGAAGATCATGTATTTGCTAGTAATGATTTGAGTGATTTATTTGTTCCTGTTGATGAAGACACCCGTGAAGAGATGGATTTACCTGGTATTAAAACCATCCATAAAATGGTAGAAGAAATGCCCGATGAAGTTCCTGAAGTAGAAATAGAGCTGCCAGACACTCAAAAATTTATGAAGAATGATTTTGAAGAAATCACTGCAGACTTTAAAGAAATGCCAGTATTTGAGCGTAAGGTCAACGACACTAATGAAGATAAACCCAAGTCATTAAATGAGCGATTAAATGCTGGAATGAAAATAGGGATGAATGATAGGTTAGGATTTGTTAAACATTTATTTGGTGGTAGTGATCAAGATTTTAATCGTGTGGTCTCTCAATTGAATACGATTCCTAGTTATGATCAAGCCTTACAATTTATTAATACTATGGTTAAACCAGATTATAACAATTGGTCAGGTAAGGAACCGTATGAACAGCGTTTTCTTGAAATAGTAGAACGCAGTTTCTAAAAAATCATATTTTGCCGTTACCCTTATTCTCTAAAACCTTAAGCTTACAAGGATATGATATAGAACAAGCTAAGCTAGAGTATGCTCTATTATCACAAAGTACAGTTCAAGAAATTGAGGATAGAAAAGCAGCAATAGTAGCACACCATATTACACATAATCCATTTTATTCTTCTATAACTCAAAGTAATGAATGGGATTCATTACCCATTCTCACTAAAAGAGATCTACAACAACCGCTAGAAAAAAGAATAACACCTGGATACAAAAAACTATTTAAAGGAAAAACTAGCGGTAGCAGTGGTCACCCTTTTTATTTTGCCAAGGACAAATATGCCCATGCCATCGCTTGGGCAGCTTTTTTTAATGCTTATAATGAACATGATATAAACCTAGATAAAGATTATCAAGCTAGGTTTTATGGGATACCTTTAAGTGGCAAGTCTAGGTATATTGAACTATTAAAAGATTATGTAAGCCAGCGCAAGCGATTTCCTATTTTCAATCTTAATGAAGAGGTCCTTGAGTATTTTATAGATAGATTTAAAAAATCTCCCTTTCAATACATCAATGGTTATACGAGTAGCATTTTATTACTTGCACAATATTGTATCAATAACAAACAGGTATTAAAAAATCTATGCCCTACTCTAAAAGCGTGTATTGTTACTAGTGAAATGTTGTTTCCTGATGATCGAATAACGCTAGAAAAGGGTTTAGGTATTCCTATTATTAATGAGTATGGCGCTAGTGAAGTTGGTTTGATTGCTATGGAGAATTCAAACAACCTGTTTGTACTTAATAATAACAATCTATTTATTGAAGTAGTTGATGATAACAACAAATCAGTTCTACCAGGTCAAACTGGACGTATATTAATCACCGATTTATATAACAAGGCACATCCTATGATACGCTATGAAATAGGCGATATAGGTAGTATCGAAACCCATTCTAGTGGCAAGTTAATTTTAAAACAATTACAAGGTAGAACAAGCGATGTAGCTAGGTTACCAAGCGGCAAGGTTGTGCCAGGTCTTACCTTTTACTACGTTACAAAAAGTATAATTAATACAGATTCTGACATTCTAGAATTTATTGTAATTCAAACAACTCCTAGTGAATTTGAGATACACTATGTGAGTAAAAACGAATTGTCTGATTCATTGAAAAGTAACATTCAGCGCTCTATGGATGAATATTTAGAACCTGGTTTATCTGTAATTTTTACAAAAAAAGAATTTCTAGATCGTAGCACACGAGGAAAATTAAAACAATTTATAAGTAACGTTCACAGTATTTAGCCTGTCCTTTTTATTCAATGTTATTTCTTACTTTTGTCCGTTGCTATGGGACTTAATCTAGAACAAATACCGAGAGTAAAAACACTTAGTAAAGCAGATTTTATAAAGTATTATTTAAAACCTCAAAAACCAGTTGTAATTGAACGACTTACAGAGGACTGGCCTGCATATGAAAAGTGGAATCTAGAATACATACGTAAAATGGCTGGCGATCAGACTGTACCACTTTACGATGACAGACCTGTACGACATGATGAAGGTTTTAATCAAGCTCATGCAGAAATGAAAATGACAGATTATATAGATCTGTTACTTGAAAAACCTACCAATTTCAGAATATTTCTTTATAACATTCTTAAAGAAGTACCTGCCTTACAAGAAGACTTTAAATTTCCAGACATTGGCTTAAAGTTGATTAAAGGTCTACCCATGATGTTCTTTGGTGGGACCGATTCAAAAGTGTTTATGCATTTTGATATAGACTTTACAAACATTTTACACTTTCATTTTCACGGTAAAAAACGTTGTATAATTCTACCACCTGATCAATCAAAGTATTTATATAGAGTTCCTCATTCCTTAATTTCTAGAGAAGATATCGATTTTACAAATCCTGATTTTGATAAGTGGCCAGCGCTTAAGCAAGCACAAGGGTATGTATGTGAGCTCAATCATGGTGAAATGTTATATATGCCAGAAGGTTACTGGCATTACATGCACTATTTAACACCAGGGTTTTCAATAAGCTTGCGCAGTTACCCTAGAAAAATTAAAAATCTAGGAAAAGCTCTTTATAACCTACTTATCATGAGACACTATGACAACTTCATGCGCAGGCGTAAAGGTCAAGAATGGATAGATTATAAAAACGAGCAAGCTATCGTACGTACTCATAAAAAATTAGGAATCAAGGTATAAGTTCTTGAATTTTCTCATATACCAAATTACTTTCCCATCCTCGGTAAAGTAGGTAATCAGCAAGTTTTTTACGTCTTTTATACTTATCCTTCTCTTTAAGTTGGTTATTACGCTTTCGCGAAAGCGTATCAAATACATGATAATAATCCTCTGGTTCAATCTCTTGGAGTCCAACCTTTATGGTTCTATCATTAAGACCTCGCATTTTGAGCTCTCTGATAATTCGTTGTTTTCCCCAACTTTTAATTCTGAACTTGCCTCTGGCAAAAGCACCTGCAAACCTAGTTTCATTCAAAAAGTCGTGTTCTATCAAATGACCAACCACCTCATCGATTGCGAGTTGAATCATGTTCATTTTTCTTAACTTTTCAACTACTTCCTTGTGACAACGTTCCTGATAAGCGCAGTATCGTTCTAGGGTGCGTTTTGCCTCCTCAACAGTATAAGAACCGTGTGTAGGGTTCATAAAACTATATTTCTTTTTTCACTATGGTACTGCTGGCCTGCGCTGTGCACATCATGGTAAGATCGGCAATATTTACATGTGGTGGTCTTGTGATTGCAAACAAAATAGCATCTGCCACGTCTTCTGGTTGTAAAGGCATGTAACCTTTATAAACCTGATCGGCTCGATTAGTATCTCCTTTAAACCTCACCTTGCTAAAATTTGTTTCTACTAATCCTGGGTTTACAGCTCCTACTCTAATACCGTAGGGATTTAAATCCAATCTCATTCCTGTTGTAATGGCATCAACCGCATGTTTACTACCACAGTAAACATTTCCTTTTGGATAAACCTCTTTACCAGCGGTAGATCCTATGTTTATTATATGACCACGGCCTGCGTCTCTCATTTGTGGTATAATAGCCTTGCTTACATAGAGCAATCCCTTAACATTAATATCCAGCATGGCGTCCCAATCTTCAGTTGATCCTTGATCAATCGCATCAAGACCATGAGCGTTACCAGCGTTATTGATTAAAATATCAATAAAATCAAATGGCTCGTTTGTCAAACTAGCTATTGCCTTGTTGACAGCCACCTGATCTCGTACGTCAAAACTTAATGTTGTAACTGGAACGAGATCTCCTAATTCCTTCTCTAGTTCATTTAATTTTTGGGTGTTACGTCCACATAGAACAAGTGAAAAACCATTTTCTGCTAGCGTAATGGCGGTTGCTAATCCTATTCCACTAGTGGCACCGGTAATTAAAGCTGTCTTCATTTAATTTGTTTTAAACTTCCTTTTTCAAATTCTTTATAATGGATAATTAAAGCTATTATCCTACTAAATAAGGATATGGTAAAGATAAAGTTTTGCCATTCCCGATAAAAAGGTTTAGAAAAGATCTTCCCTTTCATCTAGTTAAAATAGAAAATGACAGTTGAGGTATGTGATTTCACATTTCAGGTAACTCAATTCTTTGTACACATAAGGTAATCACACTTTTGTATCAGAATAAAAACTGAAACCATGAAAATCCTTAATTACCTCATTTTCTTTATTAGTATATCATCAATATCCCAAACCAGCATTACAGGAACAGTTGTAGAACCAGATGGCACACCAGTTCTAGGCGCCAATGTTTATTTAGAAGGCACCTATGATGGAACGACTACAAACATGGATGGAGTATTCAATTTTACTACTACCCAAACAGGTGCTCATACCCTGGTAATTACTTTTATAGGATATGATGAGTTTAGGCATAACGCAAGCGTAGGCCAAATGCAAGAAATCAAAGTACGCTTGCGCGAAAGCATGAATTCACTTAATACAGTTGTGATTAGTGCAGGTAGCTTTAGTGCTGGAGATAATTCAAAAACCAACGCTTTAAAACCCTTAGATATTGTTACTACTGCAGGTGCGCTAGGAGATGTTATAGGCGCTTTTCAAACACTTCCAGGAACCAGCGCAAATCCAGATGACGGACGCTTATTCATAAGAGGTGGCCAGGCTGATGAAACACAAATTTTCATCGATGGTAGTAGAGTTTTTCAACCTTTCTTACCCGTTACAGGAAACATTCCTACTCGTGGTAGGTTTTCTCCTTTCTTATTTGATGGCATTTCTTTTTCCACTGGTGGTTACAGTGCGGAATTTGGTAATGCACTGAGCGGAGTTTTACTTCTAAACTCAACCGATCTACCGCTCGAGGAACGTACAGATTTATCTGTTATGACCGTAGGAGCATCAGCTAGTAGAACAGAAATTTGGGATAACGAAAGCATTACTGTAAACGCATCCTACTTTAACCTAGGCCCTTACAACGAGCTCATCCCTCAAAACAATCAGTTTGAAGACCCATATCAATCTCTCGCAGGTGAAGCTGTATATCGTAAAAAAACTAACAAAGGCCTGTTCAAAGCCTATGGAGCCTATTCCTATTCCGATTTTAGTCTCATTCAAGAAGACATTAATTTACCAGATGGAATTTTCTTTGGACTTAATAACAACAATCTTTATGGTAATTTAAATTACGAAGTTGAATTAGGTAACGAGTGGTCATTAGAATCAGGAGCAAGTTTTTCCCATGACCGCAACCAATTAAAGATATCAGAAACTAGAATTAGAACACAGCAAAATGCTACCCATTTAAAAGTAAAAACAAATAAACGGTATAGCAATTATTTTAATATGAGTTATGGCGTAGAACAGTTCTCTATTAACACCAATCAAGACGTTGCATTAACTAATGAAAGCTTTAAATCAGGGATCACTTTTTCCAATACTGCTGCCTATGCTGAATCTGAAATATTTGCCAATAAAAGCCTGGCCTTTAAGATAGGCGTACGTGCCGATTATTATGACCACCTACAAAAAGTTAATGTCTCACCTAGATTGAGCGCAGGACTCAGTTTAACTGATCACAGTCAGGTCTCTCTCGCCTATGGTGATTTTTACCAACCGCAAACAGATCAAGCTTTGCAATATGAGTCAAGGCTAGATAATCAAAGAGCAACCCATTTTATAGCTAATTATTTATATAAGAAAAATGGCCGCATGCTACGTATTGAAGCTTATCGAAAAAACTATAACCAGTTATTACGATACGATACGAGCATGCCAGAAATCAATAGTTCATTTAATACAACTGGTGATGGATATGCGCAAGGGTTAGACGTATTTTGGAGAGATGACAAGAGCTTGAAAAATCTTGAGTACTGGGTAAGTTATAGTTATTTAGACACTGAAAGACAATTTAGAAACTTTCCTGAACAGGCAACTCCTAATTTTGCTACCGATCATAATTTGAGTATCGTAACTAAGTATTGGGTAGAAGATTGGAAGTCTCAAATAGGTCTTACTTACAATCTAGCAAGTGGTAGGCCTTATACCGATCCCAACAGTAGCGGATTTCAAAACAGCAAGGCAAAATCATTTCAATCTTTAGATATGAGCTGGGCTTACCTCATCGATGATCAAAAAATCTTGTATCTATCTGTAAGCAACGTTTTAGGTCGTGAAAATATATTTGGTTATCAATATAGTAATACACAAAACTCAAATGCGCAATTTGACCGCAGAACCATAGGGCAAGCTGCAGATAGGTTTATTTTCCTTGGATTTTTCTGGACGATAGGTGGTAACGATAATCAATTGGATAATTTATAAGAGCAACAACTCAGTACTATTAAATAACAGTTGGGTTAATTACGCTTTCGCGAAAGCGAACTCACACATAAACTTGTATCATATTTAAAACAAAACATTATGAAAACTCTTTATTTACTACTAGTAATATGTATCAGTCAACAAGTCATTGCTCAATCACCTTATGAAAAAGCCATGAACAACGCATTCACCTCGATGAAAACAGACTTGATTGAAGCCGCACCACAATTTGAACAAATCGCGAGAGTAGAAAAAGAAAATTGGTTGCCAACTTATTATGCTGCGTTTTGTTATCTAAATAGTTCTTGGGGACAAAACCCAAAAGATCAAACTGCACTGTACTTGAAAAAAGCGCAAGAACAAATTGATAATGCCTTACTAATTTCTCCGGATAATACAGAGGTTATGGTTTTACAAGCACTACTTTATACTGCTTATATAACCATGGATAGTAGCACTTATGGTATGAAGTTATCACCTAAAGTAACAGCGATCTATGAGAAAGCTATGAAGTTAACACCTAATAATCCACGAGTGGTGACTAGCAGGGCACAATGGTTAATAGGTAGTGCCAAGTTTTTTGGTAAAGACATAACACCTTACTGCAGTCAACTTGATACCGCACTTGAGTTATTTGAAAAAGAAACTCCAGATGGTTATGCACCTAGATGGGGAAAAGAAGGGACTATTGAACAGCTTAAAAATTGTCAATAATACTTATGTAGTATTTTTGAAAAAAACTTTTATGCTAGGTAAAATTGAACATTTAGGTATAGCCGTAAAGGATCTCGATAAAGCAAACGAAACCTATACCAAGTTATTAGGAAGAAAACCTTATAAACAAGAAGAAGTAGCTAGTGAGCACGTTATGACTAGCTTTTTCATGAGCGGTGAGAATAAAATTGAACTTTTGGCCGCTACGCATGAAGACAGCGCTATTTCAAAATACATCGCAAAACGAGGAGAAGGAATACATCATGTGGCTTTTGCTGTTGAAAACATCTATGAAGAACTAGAAAGGCTAAAAAAAGAAGGGTTCACTATTTTAAATGCAGAACCTAAGAAAGGTGCTGATAATAAGCTTATTGCGTTTGTACATCCAAAAGACAGTAATGGTGTCCTAGTAGAATTATGTCAAGAAATAACAGAATAATTTGCTACAACCGACAAATAGATTAAATTTGCAGTCCTTTTAAAGGAAGAAAGAAATAAAACAACTTCTTTCGGGCCTATAACTCAGTTGGTTAGAGTATCTGACTCATAATCAGAAAGTCCCTGGTTCGAGCCCAGGTGGGCCCACAACTTGAAAAGCCATTCAGTTTACTGAGTGGCTTTTTTGTTTTTACAATACTTTATGTAATTAATTTATAACTCGTTACTTCTTTACTATTACGTAAAAGACAAAAGGTGATTTAATGCATTGCGCAAAGAGAAAAACCATTCGTCGACACTTAACTGCCATCCGTCGACACTTAAAAGTGTAGTCATCGATAATGGAGCTGAGATTTTGAGCATACATGCTAATTTGCTGCACAATTTTACCGTTATGAAAGGTCGTTCCCTTAAAATTTTACTTTTAGAAGATGATACTATTGAAGTGATGAAAGTCAATCGTGTTATTAACTCTCAAGAAATAAAACATCAACTCATAGAAGCCAGTAATGGTGAAGAGGCTTTAGATATTCTAAATAAAAAAGATAGTTTACCAGATATTATTTTATTAGACCTAAATATGCCAAAAATTAATGGTATTGAGTTTTTAGAAAAGTTAAAGAACGATGACAGATTGCGCTACATTCCTGTAATTGTTCTTACAACATCGGGTAATCATCGTGACCTATTGGAATGTTATAAAATAGGTGTGGCAGGATATGTTCTTAAACCTTTAAAATATGAAGATTACGTTTTTAAAATGGAAAAACTCTTATCTTACTGGAGTATAAATGAACTAATCACCTTATAAGAATGAAAGGAATCATATTCACAGAATTTTTAGAACTAGTAGAAGAAAAATTCGGACTCTCGATGGTTGATACCATTATCAATGAATCTGAATTGGAATCTCAAGGGATATATACCTCGGTTGGAACCTACGAATTTTCAGAAATGTTACAACTCATTACCCATTTAAGTAAGAACACTAATATTTCTGTGGATGATTTATTACTCGTTTATGCAGAACATTTGTTTGCTGCTTTAATCAATATGCATCCCAATATCGTGGAGCACTATAAAGATCCCATGGATCTCGTAGCCTCTATCGAAAATCACATTCATGTTGAAGTAAAAAAAATATATCCCGAAGCTCAACTACCAACTTTTGAAATACAAGAGAAAAATTCTGATTCAATGAAGATAATTTACAAATCAGATAAGGCTCTCTATATGCTTTGTAAAGGATTGATGACAGAAACATTCAAGCTGTTTAAAACTCCTGTAAATATCGAGTTCTATAAACTCAATGAATTAGGAACTGAAGTAAGATTTGATATAAGCTATGCTTAAATGTCACAAAACGAAATAGACATATTAAAAAGGGCTTTATCTAGAGAAAAAATGGCCCGTAAACAAGCTGAAAAAATTCTAGAAGAAAAGTCTGCAGATTTATATAAGTTAACTCAAGAACTTAAGAGTAGTAACCAACAGCTTGAAAAGCTTATTTATGAAAAAAACTCGCAATTACAAGGCGTTTTTGAAAACATAGTAGATGCTTATGTTATTATGGACCTACAAGGTAAGGTCCTTAAAATGAATGATTCTGCGATAGAGTTATTGGAACAGAATAATGAAGAAAAAGAATTTAGTTTATTAGAGTTAGTAAAAGACAATGATCTTGACCATGTTGCTAATGGCTTTAACAAATTAATCACCAAAGGTTCTATTACTAATTTTCAAATTCACATCCACACTAAATCGGGAAAAACTAGGTTAGTCCATATCAATGCTAGTATTATCAAAAACGAAGAAGGTAAACCTGTTGCAGCACAAGGTATAGTACGCGATATTACGTTAGATGCGGCCTATCAAAAGGCTGTTGAGGCTGAAAGAATAAAGTATAGGTCTATCATTGATAATATGAATATCGGTCTAGTTGAAGTAAACTCAAAAGACGAAATTCAACTAGTAAATAGGAGATTCATTGAAATGACTGGCTATCAAGAAGAAGAGCTTATCGGAAGAAATGGAAAAGACTTTCTTTTAATTGAAGCAGAAAAGAAAATTTTTAATCCCGATGAAACAGAACTTATTGATGACGGATCTTATACTTATGAACTAAAAATTAAAAACAAGAATCAAGAAACTAAATATTGGTTATCCAGTGGTATTAAAAACGTTGATGTAAAAGGAAATCAATTAGGATCAATAAGAATTCATCTTGATATTACAGATTTTAAGAACCTTCAATTACAAAAGGAAGATCTAGTTAAAAGTCTAGAAAAAAGTAATAATGAGTTAAAAGAATATGCTCACATAGTTTCTCATGACTTAAAATCACCATTGCGTAGTATTAACGCATTGGTATCTTGGTTAAGAGAAGACAATAAAGGTATTTTAAACGATTCCAGCATTCAAAATATTGAGTTGATTGAGTCTACTCTAGAAAAAATGGAATCATTAATTAGTGGAATTCTCGAGTATAGCGTTTTAGACAAAAACGTAGAAGCTTTTAAAAAAGTGAATCTGGAAAGCTTAATAAGCGAGGTAATCGAAATGATTTACGTTCCAGATCACATTCAATTCAAGATAAATAATAAATTCCCTATTATAAATGGTGATAAAATTAAACTGCAGCAATTATTCCAAAATTTAATTGCTAATGCCATTAAATACAATGATAAAGATCTTGGTATTATTACCCTTAGCTGTAAAGATCAAGGTAGTTTTTACGAGTTTGCGATTGAGGATAATGGGATAGGAATTGAAGAGCAATATCATCAAAAAATCTTTAAAATTTTTCATGCCCTTCATCACTCTAAAGACTCGTCAGGAATTGGTCTTTCAATTGTAAAAAAAATAGTCAATTTACATGGTGGAGAAATATGGCTAGATAGCACTCCTAATCAAGGAACCACTTTTTATTTTACCTTAAAGAAATAACTATGTTAATCAAGTCTATCACTAGCAAAGAAATTGCTCTGGATATTAAAGATCACGTAGGTGCTCACGGTGCTTTAATTGCTGTTGCAGAACATACAGAATTGGATATTCCAGCATTAGTTGATGATCTCAATGAGATTGGAGTCACTTTTATGGGTGGGATCTTCCCAAAAGTCATTCATAACAATCAGGTTATTGAACAAGGTATAGTAATCAACACCCTACAAAATTTAGAAAAGATTTGTTTAATAAAAGAATTAAGCTCAACCAATTACACTATTCCAAAATTTGAATTTCAAGATGGTTCCTACAGTATAATCACCTACGTTGACGGTTTGACTTCAAATATTTCTCATTACATGAGTACATTGTATGAAAATTATGGAATGCAAACGAATTATTTTGGCGGTGGGGCAGGTAGTTTGTCACTTCAACAAAAACCATGTGTATTTACTAATGAAGGATTTTTTGAGGACGCAGCGGTCTACAGTATTGTTAAAATGTCATCCCATATTGGAGTAAAACATGGATGGAGTAAAGTTGACGGCCCTTATATCGTTACCAAAGCAGATGGTGATGTCATTCAAGAGATAAACTGGCAAAACCCGTTCGAAATCTATAAAACTGTTGTAGAAAAGCACTCTAACAAAAAATTCAGTGATGATAACTTTTTTGATATTGCAAAGGGTTACCCTTTTGGTATTGTTAAAAACGATGGTGAGTGCATTGTAAGAGATCCTTTAATGACTAATGAGAAAGGAGAGATAATTTGTATCGCCGAATTAGAGGACAACTCACTGGTTGATATTTTGAATGGAGACAATAATTCACTAATAAAAGCAGCTGAACAAGCTGCACAAGAAAGTCTGTTACACGCTAGCAAACCGAGAAAGGCAATAATAATTGACTGTATTTCTAGGGTACTGTTTCTAGAAACTGATTTTGATAAAGAACTTCGCTCAATAACGGGAACACTAAAAGAAAAATATCCACATATTTCAATAAGTGGAGCGCTCACGTTGGGTGAAATATCGTCATACGGTGAAGGGTTTCTTGAATTCTATAATAAAACAGTTGTAGTAGGATTATTTGAATAATGCAAATACAAAATCACATACTTGAGGTCTTACAGTTATATGAATACGCAATGGCTATTGGGAAATCTTTGGATTTCAAAAATAATTGCGAGTCATTTATAAAGTTGCTGCTCAAGCGTCAAAACTTGAATGCAGCTTGGGTACTTAAAGGAAAAGAAAATTATTTTGAAACTGTTTATTCTTTACCAAAAGGAACAAGTTTAAGAGTCAAAGGATCAGAACTGCCATTGTCTATAATTGATAATGAATACATACTGCTCGATGTTGAAAAACATGAGATTCTAAATCAACTATCTCCGATTTCTTTAAAACAAGGTCATGTTGCTGTATATAATTTAAAAACTATTGGGTTTTTATTTCTGTATACCAAAAAAAATAATTTAAATCAAAAAGAATTAGCTCAGTTAAAACCGGTAATTGACAAGTTTACAACTAGCTTGCGTGCGAGTACAGCATTTGAAGAACAGCAAAATTTATTAAATAATTTAGAAGCCAGAAATCAAGAGTTAAGTGATTACGCTCATATGGTTTCCCATGACTTAAAATCTCCTTTACGCAGTATTGACACATTATCTTCCTGGCTTCAAGAAGATTATAAAAACTCACTAGATGCTACTGGGCAACAACATCTTGATACAGTAAGAGAAAATGTTCTCAAAATGGATAACCTTATTGATGGTATTCTACAATATTCTAGTATCGACAAACACAATTCCGATTTTTATGATGTCCATCCTAACAAGATAATTTCTGAAATCATAGACTCCATAGTTGTTCCTGAAAATATAAAACTTGTAGTTAATGAATTACCAGTTATTAAAGGTGATACCTACAGAGTACGACAACTATTCCAAAACCTGATTACCAATGCTATAACCTATAATGACAAAGAACAAGGTCATATTGAAATAGGTTACAACAATAGTGAAAAAGGTATCTTTTACATAAAAGATAACGGTATAGGAATCGATAAAAAATACCATCAAAAAATATTCAAAACATTTGAAAAGCTCGAGAATAAAAAAGGTTCTTCAGGAATAGGCCTTTCAATAGTAAATAAAATTATCGAGTATTATAACGGACAAATTTGGATAGAATCTGAGCCTGGAATAGGAACCACATTCTATTTTACATTACCTAAAACATGACAGAACAACCCAACCGCTCCTATATAGATGCACTTTGTCGAGGCGATAAAGTATTTGAAGAAAAATTAATCAAGGTCATCAAATTGGAATTTCCCGATGAGGTAAAGGTCTATCATGAAGCCTTTAATGAAAAAAAACAAACCAAAACTGCAGAGGCTGTTCACAAACTCAAGCATAAAATAAGTATCTTAGGGCTAGAAAACGGTTATCAAACAGCCGTTAAATATGAGGATGAAATAAGGGAAGGTAATTACGACTTGCATAAAGAGTTTGAAGCTATTCTTAACAGCATGTCTACCTACTTAAAAACACTAGAATAGCCAGCAAAATGAAATGTATTATCATAGATGATGAAGCTACGGCAAGATTAATCATTGAAAATTACTGTAGTGATATAAAAGGTTTACAAATTATCGAGCAGTTTTCAAATGCTATCGACGCCATGAAATACCTCAATCAACACACTGTTGATTTAATCTTTCTAGATATTCACATGCCTAATTTTAATGGTATGGATTTTATTCAAACCATTAAAAATCCACCTAATGTAATACTCACCACGTCAGACCCTAATTTTGCTATTGAAGCTTTTGAATATGAGTGTATTGTAGGTTATCTAATTAAACCCATTGACCTTAATAAATTTAATAAAGCTGTTCAAAAAGCAGTTACACAGTTTAAGTCGAAAAAAGTCGAAAAGCAAAAAGCCGATGTAAGCCTTAACGAAGATGATATTCTATATGTAAACATTGACAGAAGACTCATTAAAATCGATATGCCTTCCATTTATTTAGTTGAAGCCAAAGGCGATTACATTATGATTAAAACTGAAACAAAGAACTATATCGTACACAGCACATTAAAGAAAATTGAGGAAAAATTACCTGATAATACCTTTCTTAAGGTACACCGTTCTTACATCATTAACGTTC
Organism: Nonlabens sp. MIC269; assembly: GCF_001430865.1. Lineage (GTDB taxonomy): Bacteria > Bacteroidota > Bacteroidia > Flavobacteriales > Flavobacteriaceae > Nonlabens > Nonlabens tegetincola. The sequence goes on from NZ_CP011373.1 coordinate 1,545,071, forward strand.
AAAAGATCATTGATATTGAAGACAATTGTGTATTGATTAAAAAGGACATCGTTCCAGTAAGCAGGTCCAATCGCCCTATTTTAATGAAAAGATTAAATTTATTGTAGTAGATGTGACATATTACGCTTTCGCGAAAGCGTGTTAACCACCTATAATAGAATCCAGTAATCTAGTTGATCAAACCATTCAACTACACTTAACGCCTGTCTAGCGAAAATACACCTAACAAGGTCGTTTATACTTCTAATTTTGACACACATAAACAAAGTCAAGATGAAGAAAATACTACTCCTTTTGTTATTCGTATCTCAAGTAATATGGGCTCAAGGTTATCAATATCTAGGAGCCTATGATTCCATGGGCACACCTTTATATTTAGAAAACCCAGGTGATGTGGTAGGTAGCGACACTATGGATATGGTGGGCTATTCTTTGCCAGAAGGTTATCCTGTTCCCATCTACAATCCTCACTATATAACAGCTGGATACGATACCGATCTTATTATTGATAGTCTAGCAGACGTATGGGTAACCTTCGTAAGTGAAGGTGCAGGTTATAAGAATGTTTTAGGTTTTTATACCTATGATATTAATAATCCTCCAGTTACAGCTCCTACTCCATCAGACATAACAATTATTTTTCCTAACGTATCTGCTCTATACAGCGGTGGCGGATTATTAGCTGGTGATAAAGTTAAAATAGGAACTTTTCCTGCAGGAACGGGAATTGGATGGGTTCTTCTGGCAAATGCATGGAATAGTTCTACATCTTCTATAGGTAATCCGCTTTGGGCTGTACACTCAAACCCAGACTTTAACCCAGAAGCCCTACCCGAACTACAGCATCATAATGTCTTGCTACAAGATGCTGAAAACGAAAGAATCATTTTAGGATTTGAAGATGTAAGAAGAGATTACGGCTCGTGCGATAATGATTTTAATGATGCTGTATTTTACGTTTCTGCAAATCCATACACTGCATTGAGAACAACAAATTATGCCGATGTAAGCAAATCGGCAACTGTAACATCGGGAAATACGGGTGGTTTAGAAAGTGATGGTAAGCTAGCTAGCCTAGTTGCAGTTAGAAATTTTAAACGATCTAAAGAAAACCATCAATCAAATAAGAAAAATCAAGAGAGTTTTACTTCATATATTTCAAAAAACGGCGGAACTCAAACGACTCTTGATACTTACATTCCTAATACCGGAATGTATGGAACTGAAGTGGCTCAAGTATCTACACCGCAAGACCTTATAGGAATTACCAATGCAAATGAAGTTTTATCAGTAGATTATTATGAACAAAGTAATCGCGTAGCGGCTGTTCTAGCAACTAGTACAACAGGATCTATATACGATCATTCCAAAGTTATTTGCGATCGATTAAATAATTCCTCACTAGACGACGTACGTGTAGTAACCGTAAATGGGTATCCCATGATAAGTTCAAAAATAACTCGAGCCAATGGTGAGGTAGAGTACGCATTGGGTTTTTCCATTAAACACGACGGTACTCAAAATGAACTATATAGTTTGTGGGAAATAGGCCAGTATCCTACAGGAGATTATTATAATTTTCAAGTATGGGGAAGTTCTTTTTCACAGGTTTTTGCAATTACTAATGGTATCCTAAGCAACTTTAACCAATCACAATCTGTAGTTAATACTACCATGACAGCTACAGTACCAGAGGTGTTCGTAAATTCTGGTTACTATAAAAATGGAGCGCTACACCTTACTATCACAAATAAAACTGGTGTTTTAAATATGAGTTTTTCTGGGAATATGTCTGTAACAGAACAATCGGGAAGACAAAACATCACGCAATCCATTAATCTTTCAGGCGCCTATCAAGAAGATATAATAATTCCAACTGGTGGCTTATTTGATATTGGATTTTCTATCAATACAGGATCTTCACAGCCCGACACTCTATATCTAGCTGATGGACCATGGGGACTGGACTATCTAGACACCTATGCAACTGTATCACAGTTTGATATTAATGCGGGTAATACATCGGTTTCACCAAATGTTTATCATGTGGAACGTAATCCTATTGTAACTGGTAATGTAAAGGGTAATATCAACCTTTTTAGACACCTATTACCTGGTGATCAAAGTCTGGATATAACAAATTATGACACCATTCAATTTGATTTAAGCAATGACCAAGATGTAGAGGTTGTTCTGGTTCCAAATGCAGATGTCGCCTGGACTGACAGGTATACCTTTACCATTCCGGCTAATCAGGGAAATACTACTACTCATACGATAAGAATAAATGAATTTGAAAATAGATCAGGAGTTCGATTCTCTTATCCAGACATTAAAACTATTGTTTTTTCAGTTATAAGTGATTATTCCACAACTATTCCATTTTCAATAAGTATTAATGATTTAAAAATCGGTCAATTCTCAACGCTGTCGGTGAACCAAAATTACGATGCTATTGCACAGGTTATGGTGTATCCTAATCCGGCTAGTACAACTGCCTACTTTAAGTTGCCAGTATCTACAAGTTCAATTGAACTACACATATATGATATAAATGGAAGATTGATGGATCGTAAAACTGAATCTTTGTTAGAAACTGAGAATAGCTTTAAATATGATGTGACTTCGCTTAAAAAAGGCTATTATGTTTATAAAATTCTTACAGCAAACAACGAATCTTTTATGGGGAAACTCGTGAAACAATAGGTATAAGGAATTGTGGTTAGTTATGTTTTCGCGACCGAGCAAAGCGAGGGAAGACAGAAAAAAGGCTTGGAGTAATCTGAGTCTTTTTTTATTCCATTTTTTTTGCTTCTGAAAAATTAAATAGTGGTCTTTTTGTAATGTACCATCTAAGGTTCAAACCGAATTCAGTAAACGTAAAACCGGCGGTAGTTGTTGACGCAATATTACTTTGCAATCCATATAAATCAATAAAAGCTCGATCTGACAATTTGTAACCCAACTTGGCCTGTACACGATAAGTAGATTGACTAGGATTGTCCTCTATGACTTGTAAACCTGTAGCAAGATTAATATCGTAATACCATTGATTAATCTTAATCGAATTAAGATCTCTATTAAGGTTTAAGAAAATTTCTACAGCATTAAAACTGCTAGGGCTAAAATATGTGGTAGGCACTTGATTTTTAAAGCTTATATATTGGTAGTTTACACCTGCTTTAAGAACAGGTTTTTTGAAAATGTTATAATATAATGAGGTAAAAAGCAAATTACGAGTATTATTATCGTTCTGCGAGGTATAATAATATTGAGTAAACCATCCTAAGTTGAAATTGGTACTTAGATTATAGTTTACATAATAGTTGTTTTGAATCAATTGTCTATCTAGTAAAGCTGCATTGAAACTTTCCAAAGTGCGTTGATAACCTAGTGATAAGGATTGTAATTTGAGTGCGTTAATATTGAGTGAGAGGTTTGTGACAACCTGACTTTGGTTAGTATTCTCACTATTAGTGTTAATGACACCCAACAACCCTTTTAAATCAATTTTTGGAATTATCGTGTATTTAGATCCTAATTGGAATGAGTGTGCGGTTGCTGTAGTAGATAACAAATCATTACTTGTATTTCTATAAGTATAATCTGCTAGTAATTCCCATTTTGCACTCATAGGAACTTTTAGTGTGAGTTGTGAACTATACGCCTCATTTTCACCATTATCAAAGCTATAGCTAGGTTTGAAATTTAAGTATGGAGTAAAACTTTGATCTATATTTTTTAGAAACTTAGTAACGTCTTTTTGTTGATTAAAAATGTCTAATGTTTGAATTCCTTTAAGGTAGGCTTGTTGGTAAAGGCCTAATGCTTTTAATGAGTTTGCTTTACCTAAATTACCGTCAAAGGATAATGAATCATTATTTAAAATTTTATCGTAGTCTTTGATACTTGATTTAAAATTACTTTTATAAACATTGTTAGTAGCTCTTAATGCTAGTATCCAGTTTTCATTACCATAATCGTTTAAAAGCATTTCAATTTTATCTCTTGCTTTTTTATACTTGGAGTTCCATATAAGAGCTTGCACATACCGTTCATGTGTTCTTGCAACCGTATTGGGTTCAATATTTGAAGTTATCAGGCTTAACGATTTTGAAGCTGTTTTTAAAGCTTTTTTATCCTGATTCTTTAAATGTTGTACCAAGGCAATACCGTTTAATGAAATAATACTGTCAGTTCTTGTTTTATTTATTCTCTTATAAGTAATAAATGCACTATCTATTTTTTCTGAGATCAAGTAGGTATTAGCTAGCACCTGAAGTAATTCAGTATCCTCCTTTATTAATTTATTTACTTCATTCAAGGTATTTATAGCTGCTTGAGTTTTTTGGTTTTTTACTAGTGAATCTGAATATCCTAAATGTATGTACTTTTTAGAGGTAAGAGCATTGGCATTGTTAGGTTCTAATTCAAGAGCTTTATTGATATAAATAATAGCTTGATCATATAATTTTAAATTTGAAAGAGTATTTGAATATCCTAATACAGCTGGAAAACTATTCGGTTGGGATCCTAGTAATTTCTCGTAGTATTCTTTCGCTTGTTGAAACTCTTTGTTCCAAAGAAGGGACTCGGCATAATTAAGTTTAATTTCAAAATCATTGGGATATTCATCCAGTAAATCAACAAACATATTCTTTGCTAACCTAGGGTTATCATTAAGACCGGTCGCCCTAGCGTAACAAAGCTTTGCTGTTTTGTTGTTAGGAAAACCCTGTAAAACCTGGTTAAAAAAAACCTGGGCTTCTCTAAATTGACCTTTCTCTAGCATTTTAAACCCTTCTGACATTTCCTGTGAATAGAGTCTATTACAACAAAACAATGTTATTATAAAGGAAATTAAAACATACGTTTTCATAAAATCATAGGTAAATCGGGTTAGACTAAAGATAATTACCACTGGTCCACAGTAAAATGCGATTAAACGAAAATAACCAATCTAAGCCTTTAAGCTAGAGCATCTTTGTAGAGAATAAAAAATAAAAATCATTTAAATATCAATATTATGTCTTTACAAATTAACAAATTAAACGGGATTTATGAATTAACTGGAGTGCTTGATTTAACCACTGCAAAACCATTATTAAATCATATAAAATTATTGCAAGAGTTTGAGAACTCTATTGATATCAATATAGATAACCTATCACTGATTGATAGAACAGGTGTTGCTGCACTACTTACTATACTTTCTTTGTCTCTAAGAACTGATTGTGATATCACTATCTCTGGTAGAGGTTACAAAGATATTTATAACGAGTACAGAGATAATCAAGCTGCATAAAACAATAATTTAAAAAAGTTAAAATGTTAGCCAGTACCTTCCTTAAATCAAAAAAAATTCCCTCAGAACAATTATTTATGTTAAGTGTTCTATTGGTGAACGGTGGTAATTATTTTTATAATTTAATTCTGGGAAGGCTATTGGGGCCATCACAATTTGCAGATGCAGCAGTACTCGTTACTTTTTTATTAGTGCTTTCTTTTTTAGCCATGACATTTCAGCTGGTTACCACAAAATTTAGCGCCTTATTAGAATATTTTGATTTATCCTCATTCATCAATTCAATATTTAAACTGTCTGTGATTACCGGTATTATCATCGGTGCAATAATTATTGCCTTATCAAAGTGGCTTCAACAAGCATTACAAACTCAAAATTCTATGATGTTTGTGATTTTTGGAACAGCGGTTCCTGTTTACTTTATATTGAGTGTAAATAGGGGTTTTCTTCAAGGAAATAATCAATTCAAACCTTTATCCATTACCTATCAATTGGAAATGGTAACTAGGTTAGTTTTAACTGTCAGTTTTCTTTTGTTCATACCAAAATTAGAACCCATAATGAGTGTTTCCATAGGTATCGTGATTTCATTAATCGCAGGTTTCTTCCCCTTCAAATTGACGCCTTTCATTGAGAGAATGTCAATTAAATCCAGTCTGATTTTAAGTCGACCTGTGAAACACTTTTTTATTGTTACCCTATTCTATGAACTTACTCAAATCATTATAAATAATAGCGACATTTTATTAGTGAAGCATTTTTTCAACAGTTATGATGCAGGATTATATGCTTCTCTTGCTTTAATAGGTCGAGTAGTTTACTTCATGGCATGGATGTTTGTAATGCTCTTACTTCCTAAAGTAATCGAACTGAAAAAAAACAATAAAAACACAACTCAGATTTTGTTTAAATATGTAAGTTATATCACCTTATTGTGTATGGTAATTGTTATTGGAACTATCCTTTTACCAGAAACCATAGTAAGCTTACTGTTTGGTGATGAGTATTTAGAAATAGCACCATTGTTGTGGAAATACGCTGTGGCAACCTCATTGTTTGCAATCGCTAATATATTCTCGTATTACTTCTTATCATTAGGAAATTATATTCCTGTAATTATTTCCGGGATTATGGGAATGATGCAGGTGGCAATGATTTACTTGTTTCATGATTCTCTTCACACAGTTGTTCTAGTTCAAATAATAGCTATGGTTGTGCTTCTTACTGGACAAGTATTATACTTCTACCAATCAAAAACAGATCAAAACCATTCATCTACACCAACAGGTATTTAGTCTACACATATAAGTGTGCAATCGTTTTTGACTGATTAACACGTTTAAAACTAGGCATATTTGTATAGACATTAAAAACAAAGATCAATGAAAATCGCAGTCGTAACATCGTTTCCTCCTAGTAAAATAACACTAAATGAGTATGCTTTCCATTTGGTAAAAAGCTTAAGTGATCATGAAAAAATTTCAGAGATTGTATTATTAACTGATCACACGGTTGAAGAAAAAGATTTAAGTTTTAAAAATGATGATTGCATCATAACTGTCAAAGAATGTTGGTCCTTCAATAGCTACTGGAACTTAAAATCGGTTACTAAAGCAATTAACGAAACTAATCCAGATCAGGTTTTATTCAACCTGCAATTCATGAAATTCGGAGACAAAAAAGTAGCTGCTGCATTAGGTTTAATGTTACCCTTAATGTGTAAACTAAAAAAAATACCTACAGTTGTTTTGCTGCATAACATTCTTGAGGAAGTAGACTTATATAGCGCCGGTTTTACAAATAACATTATCCTTAAGAAAGCTTATAACTTAATAGGCTCTTTACTTACTAGACTCATATTACAAGCAGATGTTGTAGCCGTTACTATGCAGAAATATGTAACCATTTTACAAGAGAAATACAACACAAGTAATGTAAGGCTTATACCTCATGGAACTTTTGAAATTCCTCAACAAGAACCTAGCTACGATGCAAATACTGGCGCGTTGAAGGTAATGACCTTTGGGAAATTTGGAACTTATAAAAAGGTAGAGAATATGATCGAGGCTGTAGAATTAGTACGTGAAAGAACTCACTTAGATATTGAGATAATAGTTGCAGGAACTGATAACCCAAACGTTCCTGGATATTTAGAAGGTGTTAAAAAGAAATACAGTAGCGTTGAAAAGGTAACGTTTACTGGATATGTAGAAGAGGATGAGGTGCCTGTAATCTTTCGCGAAAGCGATATCGTTATATTCCCATATACATCTACTACTGGTAGTTCTGGAGTATTGCATCAAGCAGGAAGTTATGGTAAGGCTGTAGTAATGCCTGATCTAGGAGACCTAGCTCTACTTACTAAAGAAGAAGGTTATAGAGGTGAGTTTTTTGAGCCTACTAGCATTACTAGTTTAGCATCTGCCATTGAAGTATTACTTACAAACGATGCTCACCGTCGCGCTATAGCTCGTTCAAATTTTGAGGCTGCAACTGCTTATCCTATGAGTAAGATTGCACAATTATATGTTGATGTTTTTGATGAATTACAGACTGAATCTAAGTCTGTAAACCATTTACAGGTTGTTAATTAGATAAATGTTTAAAGGTTGGTTTCTTATTGCCATGGACGTCGATAAATCCATAGAATTTTTGAGGATTTCGGCGCCATGGCAATATTCCTGTTACCTTATCAGGAACTTGATTAAAATCATATAAAGTCCAGGACATAGCAGGAATTTTCTTCTCTTTCAGGATTGAGTTGGCTTTTTTATGATACTCTGCTTGTTCTTTTTCACTAGAACTCAAACCCAGTATTCCTGTGTAAGAACTCCATCCATATTCGGTAATAACAATTTCTTTTTCAGGGATTTGAGAACGAAGTTTTTCCCACTTATTTGATAATTCATCTAGGTCTTCATAATAATGAAAAGATACAAAGTCTACATGTTCACTTAATCCTGTCGCAGCTTGTGCATTTGACCAACCTACAGTGACTGGATGATCCTGGTCTAGTAATTTTAAACGATAAATCATTTGTTCAAGCCACGAATCTACCATGGAACGACTTCGGTTTTCATAATCGAGATCTGGCTCGTTTTTTAAGTCATAACCTAATAAAGCTGGGTGATTCATTATTTGTGGAATCAATTGATTTAAATGCTGTGTGGTCATTGTCCAGTCTTCGATATCATAATTACCATAAAAGTCAAATAGAGTTACCAGAACGTCTAGATCATTGGAATGAGCGCTATCTAATAGCTCGAGCAGTTTATTAACTTTCTTACTTTGTACGTATTCCTTTCCAAAATCCTCATACCCAATAAAAATTCTAATCGTATTAATGCCTTGATTTTTAAGCAGCTTAAAATCTGAATCAAAAGTGGCCTTTGTAATACTATCATTAAAGGTATCCCAAGGAAATTTTTGAGGGTAATAATTAATTCCTCTTACTTTACTGTGCAGTGGTAAGGTTTCAAAATTTGAGGTTATAGAACGCACGCCTGTTGAAACTAACTGCCTTATGTGCCAGTGACCATCCTGTAGTAGTAACACAACCTTATAGTCATTTGATGTGTTTTGTTCATCGATTATCTGATTATCTTGATACGTTTTTTGATATTGAAGTACTTCGGTATCTGATATAACCACAATTTGACCATCCTCGCTCATAAACTCTATTTTAGGATGATGCTCTAGCGTAGTCATCTCAACGGTTGTTCCGTTTTTAATATTATAGTCGATAATAGATTTTAGTTTGCCCAATGAGCGCTTTGTGTAAAAATCTGAAACACCGTTAATGTCGTTATTTTTAAGAGCATTTGCTTTTACACGCCATGCGTTTAAATAATCTTTCTCTATTGTAGCAAGCATGGTTTTATTAACGGATCTACCTTTTACTGCTGTTGTATCCCAGGTTATTATAGGTCGATAAGTGCGTTGTTCTAGCTGTTCAGTATGTAGCATTTTACTGCGATCTGCCCCAGTATTTAAATAACTGTATACGCTTCCTATCGCTAGGATTACACAGGCTATAAGTCCTAGGTAAAGTAAAACCAGTCCAGATCGTAATATATTTACGCTAAAGTTATTCAACAGCTACGTTTTTAAGATGTTTCACGATTCCACCAGCTGTAATTTTAATATCATAGTCTCCTTTTTCAAACACGTTTGGGTCTAGATAAAATGTAACATCACCGTTTAAGGTTCCTTTATTTAAGTTATGGTCGCTATCATTTCCAACTATAATTGCCTCGACTGTAAATCCGTCTGGAATGATTTGGCCTAGGAAACTAGTAAGTGATGTGACCTTTATACTTCTACCCGTAATCTGAATATCAAAATCTTTGATAGCTGGTAAAAATTCAATTTTCACATAATTGCTTACAGCCATATTAGGGATTAGGGCACGTACTTCCCATGACTCGGCTTTTTCTGGATGAAGTAGGTTTGCTGTTGCTACTCCGTTAATAGTTGTTGCAGTGGTTTGTCTAGTTGTTCCATTTTCCGTTTGAACGTAAAAAGTAACAAGCGTTCCATCAGAAACTGTATTTCCATAACGGTCGGTAATTGATGAGGTAATGAGTTGTAGTGTTTGATTACCATCTGCATATGGGTGATTACGCTTTCGCGAAAGCGTAAAATCCACAGCCCTACCAGCCATTATATCAATCGTGTGTTCCTTACTAGATACATTTCCCGATGTGACCGTCGTAATTAATTTACCAGTAGATGTAGGAGCATTGAGAATATCAAACGTAAAAAGGTCATTAATCATAAGATCTTTTTCCTCTTTTTTGAAGTCTATAAAGTTTTTAAGAGTAACTGTAGTACTGTCCAACTGAGGATTATCAAATTCATCAACCGGAAGAATAGTGATCATAGTAAAATCATCCTTACTAGCTTCTAAAGTAGGTGGACCAACATAACTCTCAATGTGATGTATGTTTTTAGGTAAAATTTTAAGTTTACCTTCCAAATTAGTTTGAAGTAATTTCCAATAAAACACACCAGCTTCATTTGAGATAAACTGAGGTATTGGATATTTTAAATAGGTGTCGTTTTTTATAGGCTTAATTAGAATAATGCCTTGATTACCCATTATTTTAAGTAAAGGAATGTCATCAGTGGTGGCACTTATTTTTAGGACAATGTTATCTCCTGCAAGGTATTCAGTAGTTGTGTTTATCAATCGATATGTAGGATCCACATACGGGTGTTCTTTGCTTGACATAAGCAAAGTCACTATCATAATCAGGATATGTGAGTTTCTTAAAATCATTAATTAGGATTACCTATATAACTGTTCAACTCTATTTTAATATATGGGATTTCACTATTGCTTGTAGGTATTAATGTATGTTCAACTTTGTCATCATAACTAGCATGGTAATTAGGATTGGGTAATCCATTTACATAGCAATTTGACATGTTTGAATTGATGGTTTTTAATTCTTTGAGATCAGAAAGTTTAATTTCAAAGTTTGACTTGCGCTGCGGTCTTATCGCATCAGTAATAAAATGATGTTCTACCCAAACTAGATTTGAATGTTGATCATAATAGGATATTAGTAGTTGAGGTACTGTTACTTGTTGATTGCCCGCATTGAATAAGGAGCCTGACAATTTATCTCCCTTTATATGAAGCTCATTGATAGTTAGTGCTTTATACAAATCTGTTATAGCTACATTACCAGCAGCTTGAAGATTAAAAACCTGCGGTTCACTTTCAAAATTAATAGGTGTATAATGGTCTGGATCAAATCCTGACGGAATACTGTCTTTGGTATTTTGCCAGGCGATACCTTCAAACTTGATTTTGAAACTACTGATCTCTTTAGGTAACAGTTTGTGCTTTAAATCGTATTGAGCATTATAACTAGCTAGCTCTTTATTGCTGTTATCGTAAATAGTACCATTTACAACAACATCTGCAGGAACATTATCTATATTTTGTATCTCACCAAGTAAATAATACTGTCCATCATTTTTAACAAGTTTGCTATTGAGTAGTTGAAGTTCTGGTTGTTTAAGTACGTCCTCGTGAAACGTTTTTTCTATCGTTGCCTTGCGCCTTCCTTGATTATAAAAATCTGTTTGATTAACACTTATGAATTGATCTGGAGGAAGATCTGGATCTTTTTCTTGTAATTGAATGTACCAATTGCCATCACGTTTTACTGTAGAAATATTCGTGGTTTTTTCTAATTTCTTCAATGGAGTAATCCATTTTGTTAAGACTTGAACGATAGCTGTGCTATCAGTAGATGATACAATTTGAGTGTTTATTTCGTCTAGCTTACCATAAGAACTTAATAATCCGTCAGATACTGAAACCTCTAGCATATATTGATCAAGGGAAAGTTCACTTTTTACGTCAATATAGCTATGTGCCTTTTTAAATTCCTTGAAATCAAGAGCGTCATAATAAGCTATACTTACATTCTCTGGACTATGGTGGGCATCATTTTTAATGTATAATAAATAAAGACCAATAATTGAGATGATTACTATAATTATTGACCATATATGTAGTAGTACAATTAAACTCCAAGGTATGTTTTTGATTGTAAAAGGTACTTTTAAATAATCCGGTAATCTAACCTCTTTATATTTCAACAATCTTAATAAAAGCAAGTGAAAATTGAGCACAAATGCTATAATCACTGTCAATGTAGGTATGATTCCCCAAAGCAATTTTTGCCATTGTGCGACATCTTGAAAAGGTAAAATTTTTGGTAATGGAGCAACATTAAGTTTTTCCCAAACCATAATTCCGTTTTCCAGTTGTTGTAATCTTTGCCATCCACTGAAATATAGCATTGGATCATAAAATTTATCATTAGAAAAAATGTATTTCAAATGATACTTTTCTGGAGCGGTTAAAAATTGTTGTAAAGAGCCTAAACCTTCTACACCTTTAAACTTTGAATTTTCTAATCGTTCTATCGGTCTTGTTGTCAACTCTGGTAATCTGCGAGCAGAATGATAATTACCATCAACCGTTAGTGCATTTGTTTGAGCAGATAGCCATGCCATTTGATCTCCAAATCCTAATGTTAAATACCTCCATTCATGGTGTTGATCTTGATCAAGAAAGTTGACTATGGGTAGCATTTTAATTTTAGGCGGCTGCGACGGCCTAAAGTTTCCTAGAGTTATTGTAAAAATACTGAAAAAAATGATTAAACCAGCTAATACACCACCGCTCAATCTATGATAAACGGCACCTAATTTACTTTGAATCAACTCTTTTATATCACCATTTATAAATCTATAGGCAAACTCACCCAACATAGGCAACGACATTATGGAAGCCCATAACGTAAATCTATCTAAGGTAAGAATGTTAAAGGCGTTTTCTCCTAATACCGTTCTTGGTATAGGAGTAGTTCCTCCTGTTCCCAATATAGTAAGTAAAGTAATAGACAAACCGAAAAACAAATAACGCTTACTATAATACCTATAGAATATATAAGGTAGAATTAACAGAAGAATACCCCATGGAATTAAAAAGAAAACAAGTCCTGAAGAAGTGATTTCTATAAAATTATCTCGTGATCCATGTGGTATAGGAACCTGTGTTATTGGATTATTTTTAGTGTTAATCCAATATGGTAAAATACAACCTATTATAATTACTAAAGAACAAGCTCCAAATACTACTATCCTTTTAAACAATTTAAAAAAACTAACTAGGAATACCTTAAAAGTGATTTGTTTGTACGTAGAAACACGATCTCTTGAATGGTCCATAATGACCATTCCGATTAATGGAAAAATAAAAAATACCATCCCAAAAATCGGTGTGACATGATGTGAGGTAACGGTAACCGCGATTAAGGATAAGCTCGTTATTAAATATTTGATTTTACCATTTTTCAACCATAAATAAATTTCTGGTAGGGCATGCATAAGTACCGATATTCCAACTATACTAGGTAATTGACCGAATATGTGTAGTGTTTCAACAAATGAAGAAGAAAAAACAGCTAGAAGCGCAGCGTAACCTGCACAATTTCTGTTTGAAGTAAGTAATAGAGTGAATCGGTAAACACCGGTAATAAATAAGATAACTCCTACTATAGCAATAGTGAACATACCAAACTTCAATCCACCTATATTACTTAACAAGGCTATAGATTGATGCACCAATGGTGGATAACTCATTACTGTAAAACCAGTATACCACTTAAAGTTCCAAGGTTCAAACCAATTACTAGCATAGTGTTCTGCAAAAAACAAATGAATAAGAGCATCATAGGTCGTTTCCAGAGTATAAAATATCGTAGCACCATGAAACAACAGCCCTACGAATAAAGCTGCTATTAATATTTTATTGGTCTTTTTAGATGATTTCAATGGTTGCATTTTATACATGCTAAAGATATAACAAGGAATTTATCCAACCATCGGCATTTATCCTAGCTCGACTGCCACTCGTCTATAGTTAAATGACAACCAGCGAATTTCAACGAAATAAGGTGTCTTACACCGATAATTTTGGGTCGTAATTAAAGCTCAAATATTATGAAAACTGGAATTATTATACCGTGTTACAATGAAGAAAAAAGACTAGATGTTCAAGCCTTTATTGAATTTATTCAAGCTCATGAAAACTATCATTTATGCTTTGTAAATGATGGAAGTAAAGATAACACTCTAGAGGTTTTGAATAGTATTCGTAAAAACAGCCCTCAACGAGTAAGTGTTGTTGACGTTAAAAAGAACGCTGGAAAAGCAGCTGCAGTTCGTTCAGGTGCTAGATACTTATACAACAGAGAGGATATTGACTATATAGGTTTCATTGATGCAGATTTATCTACCGACTTTAAAGACTTTAAAAAGTTGGTAGATACGTTGCATAATAATGATGAGCTTACAATGGTTTACGGTTCCAGAGGTAAAGGAAATGGTACTATCGAGCGTAACCCATTGAGATTACTGTTTTCTAAAATCGTGAAAATGTTCATCTTCTTTATTTTAGGTTTATCAATAGAGGACACACAATGCGGTGCCAAAGTGTTTAAAAGAGATATCATTCCTTTAGCTTATCAACAAGCATTCTTGACAAGATGGTTATTTGATGTCGAGATCTTTTTGAGACTTAAGAAATTTTATGGAAATCATGTCATGAATAAAATGCACGAACAAGCATTAGATAGATGGGTTCACGTTGACGATTCAAAGTTAGGATTAAAGGATGCTTTAAACATACCTCTTCAACTTACTCAAATATTCTACCAGTATAATGTTGTGAATTCGTTTGTTCAGCCACAATTCGCTGTAAATTCAGGCTTCAATTTGAACACAGCAACCTTAATAGAAATGCCAGTAAATACTCCACAAGTAATTGCCGCATAATTCTATTGAACTATAGTTAATATTAAAAACTTGTTTTATTAGTTTGTAAACTAAAAACATTTATAAAGAATTAATATTAGAACTCTTTTAAATCTCTTTGAAGCGTTTTCAACATTTGCTTTTCTTTTTTAATCTGGTAAGCAATAAATACAATCATTGCAATAGCAATAGGTATGCTTGAAATCCAGGTATATTGAAACCAAAAATCACTTAAATACTTTTTAAAAGTAGGAATAAGCATAACAAATCCTACCCAGTACAGTGTAAGTAGTACCGGTGTCCATATCTGGTGGATTTGTAATCTCAATTGATGTCGGTCTTCATTTAACTGTGTGTACTGCTTTGCGTTCAAAGATGGGTCTATAGGTTTAAATTGCTTAGAAGACTTGATTTCTAAAGCGATACGCACCGCAATAACACCTATCATAAGTAACAGTCCTGCAGTTAATAAAGGCTCGTTTGATGTGGCTGTGTAAATAAAATAAGCTACTAAAATTAGAGCAGTTACAATTAGTACAGCTATCGTGATGTGTTGTCCTCTTTTAATTTGTGCTAGCGTGTTTGTTGCTTTTGTGGTAATATTTGAATCAGGCTGGGCTTTTTGATCCGGCCAGGTTTTAGTTATTTCTTCAAATGTTTTCATAATTGACACATTTTGTAAGTTGTTGTTTAATTCTATTAATTCTAGTGCGCACAGCATTATGTTTAATTCCTACGATAGCTGCAATTTCCTGCTGTGGCACTTCTTCTAATTCTAATAAAAGAATGGATTTATTGACCTTATTCAACTTGTTCATGCATGCGTAAAGCGTTGCATATTGAAGTTCCTTATCTACTACAGTTTCTACAACTTGTTCTATCTTATTATCTAAACTCTCTGTTAGTTTATTTTTATTGTCTCGTAAAAACTGCAAGCAGGTATTTACAGTGATACGGTACAACCAAGTAGAACGTTTTGCGGTTCCTTTAAAGGAATTCCAGTGTTGCCAGACTTTCATAAAAACCTCTTGTTGTAAGTCTGTAGCTAGTGGTTGATTTCCTTTTACATACCCTAAACAGAGTCGGTGAACCTTGTCTACATTATTGTGATAAAGTTGTTCAAATGCTCTTTGCTGGTCGGTTATCATAAGTCTAAAATAGCGTGTAATTTCTCATTCAACCAATTTGGAGCATCGTACATGATAAAATGCTTAGAATCTGCCTTAATATGAAAGTCATAATTCTTTAGATTGCTGTACTGTTTTTTATAAGTTTGGGTTGCCGCATCAACTCCATAAGGTAATCCTGCTGCAATAATAGTCACAGGAACTGTTATTTGTTTGAGTAAAGGACGTACGTCTAGCTTTAAATAATCGGTATATCCATGGACATAGGTTTTGCGATCGCATTTTTTGATGGACTTAGCAACCAGGTTTTGATGTTCTGGTGAGCTAGTCATTCCTTGTGCCATCATCACTGCCATCTGATTGAATTGTTCATCAGTCATAGTTAGCATTTGATTGTTGTAAGGGCTGTCATAGGTAAGTGTACTAGGATCCACACCAGGAAACATAAGCGCTGCCGTACCAGGTAATCCATCAATAACCACTACCTGTTTGATGTTCAAGTTTTCTTGAGCAGCTAACCATGTGGCAATGGTACCACCCATGCTATGACCTACAACAGTCCATTCTTCACTGTTGTTTTGAGCTATGTAGGATTTAATTTCCTTTAAAACCCTAGGCAACCACAACGAGTCAATCGATTGAACTTGACCAAAACCAGCATAGTTTACTAAATGTAATTCGTTATGGTCATTGAATTCGGTTACTACAGAATCCCAAACTGTGTGGTCACTTGCAAACCCAGGTAAAAGCAGAACAGGTTTTCCAGAGCCTTTTACGGTGGTTTTGATAGCGTTTTGGGCATTGCTGTGAGAAAAAATAAATAACGCTATAGCGAAAAGAATAATGCGTTTCATAATGATGTTTTTAATTGTTATTCACCCTTATGATGCAACTTCTTTAAAATGTTACATGGTTATTTTGAAAATTTATGTTTTAGATACTCCGCTTTCGCGAAAGCGTAAAAAAAACCGCTCCCAAATTGGGAGCGGTCTAAAGTTGTATTATGAAAGAAAAACTAACTAGTTATTCAATGCCTCTGCACCACCAACGATTTCAAGAATCTCGTTAGTAATAGCAGCTTGTCTAGCTTTGTTATAAGTTAATTTCAACTGATCTCTAAGTTCAGTAGCGTTATCTGTAGCTTTGTGCATTGCAGTCATACGTGCACCATGCTCACTTGCCCATGAATCACGTACTGCTTTATAAAGCTGTGTTTTTAATGATTTAGGTATAAGTTCCTCAATGATTTCTTCTTTAGAAGGTTCAAAGATGTAATCCATTTCTTTTTGAGCAGCGATAGCTTCTTCGTCTTTGGCTACAGGTGCAAGTGGTAAGAAATCTTCAGTTCTTACTATTTGTGTTGCAGCATTTTTAAAGCTGTTATAAACTAGGATGATTTTATCAAAGTCTCCGTTCTTAAACAACTCCATCAATTCTTCTGCAATTGCAGCGACATTTTCAAAAGAAATGTTGTCAAACAAATCACTTTTGTTAGATTGAACTGTGTCGTTTTTACTAACAAAGTCGTTTGCTTTCTTCCCTATCGTCATGTATGAAACTGCCACACCATTAAGCTCTTCTTTATTCAAACGCACCAATTCTTTGATAATGTTTGAATTAAAAGCACCAGCCAGACCACGATTAGAAGTAATAGCTACTACTAAAGCCTTTTCAACTGGTCGTTGAACAGAATAAGCACTCGCAGAATCACCTTCTAGCGTAGCACTTAAATTTTGTAGCATTTCAGTAAGTTTATCAGAATAAGGACGCATTGCTGTAATGGCATCTTGGGCCTTTTTAAGCTTTGCTGCACTCACCATCTTCATTGCACTTGTAATTTGCATGGTTGAAGATACCGAGGATATTCTGTTTCTTATTTCTTTTAGGTTTGCCATAGTTTATTAAGAAAAGAGATAAGGAGAAAAGAAACAAGAGAGGTTCTCTTGTTTCTTTTTCTTTATTCTATTAGTAACGTGCTGAAAGATCTTTTGCTACTGCTGTTAATACGTCAATAGCTTCATCAGTTAATTTTCCAGCCTTAAGAGTATCTAGAGTATCTCTATGCTTTGCATTAAGTAATTCTAAATAATCTCTTTCAAATTCTTTTACTTTCTCTACAGGTACATTTCTTAACAAGTTCTTTGAACCAGCATAGATAATTGCAACCTGATCTTCTACCGTGTAAGGTGAGTTTTGAGCTTGCTTTAAGATCTCTACGTTACGTCTACCCTTTTCAATTACGTTAAGTGTAGCAGCATCAAGATCAGAACCAAACTTAGCAAATGCTTCTAGTTCACGGAACTGTGCTTGGTCAAGCTTAAGAGTACCCGATACTTTTTTCATAGACTTAATCTGTGCACTACCACCTACACGAGATACCGAAATACCTACATTAATTGCTGGACGCACACCAGAGTTAAATAAATCTGATTCTAAGAAAATCTGACCGTCAGTAATCGAAATTACGTTTGTAGGAATATAAGCAGAAACATCACCAGCCTGAGTTTCAATAATAGGAAGTGCAGTAAGAGAACCACCACCTTTTACGATAGGCTTAAGACTTTCTGGTAAGTCATTCATGTTTTTTGCGATATCATCATCTGCAATAACTTTTGCAGCACGCTCTAATAATCTAGAGTGTAGGTAGAAAACGTCTCCTGGATACGCCTCACGTCCTGGTGGACGACGTAATAAAAGAGATACCTCACGATATGCAACAGCTTGTTTAGATAAATCATCATATACAATAAGAGCAGGACGACCTGTATCACGGAAGTACTCACCTATTGCTGCACCAGCAAATGGAGCATATACCTGCATTGGAGCAGGATCAGACGCGTTTGCAGCAACAATGGTAGTATAAGCTAGGGCACCAGCATCTTCTAGTACCTTAGCAATGTTAGCTACTGTAGAAGCCTTTTGACCAACAGCTACATAAATACAATATACTGGCTCACCAGCATCATAAAACTCCTTTTGGTTAAGGATTGTATCAATACATACTGTTGATTTACCAGTCTGACGGTCACCAATTACAAGCTCACGCTGTCCACGACCTACAGGAATCATGGCATCAATTGACTTAATACCTGTTTGCATTGGTTCATTTACAGGTTGACGATAGATAACCCCAGGAGCTTTACGCTCTAGTGGCATTTCATAAAGGTCTCCTTCAATAGCACCTTTACCATCTATAGGCTCACCTAGTGTGTTTACCACACGACCTACAATACCTTCACCTACTTTGATAGATGCAATACGTTGTGTTCTTTTTACCGTATCACCTTCTTTGATTTCTTGTGATGGGCCTAAAAGTACCACACCTACGTTATCCTCTTCAAGGTTTAATACGATTCCTTCCATTCCTGTTTCAAAAGAAACAAGTTCTCCATATTGAGCGTTTGAAAGACCATAAACACGTGCGATACCGTCACCTACAGTAAGAACAGTTCCCACTTCATCAAGAGATGCAGTTGCATCAAATCCTGATAATTGTTGCTTAAGTATTGCAGATACTTCTGCTGGATTTACTTCTGCCATGTTATTGTTTTTATTCTATGTTTAAACCTTGCGGTTTTTACTTTTCTATTAAGTTGTAGTAAGTACGCTTTTGCGAAAGCAAACTAACCACAGATATTATTATTTATTGAGCAAACTCTCTTTTTAACGCACTGAATTTGTTTGTAACACTAGCGTTAATTTCCTTATCACCTACTCTTAAAATGAAACCACCTAGTATAGATGAATCTATTTTTTTCTCTAAAGTTACCTCTTTACCAGCAAGTTCGGTTGCCTTAGCAAGTATTTTTGCTTCTAAATCTGCTGTAATTTCTACGGCAGTTGTGACTGTAGCAATCTCGCGCTTGTTCATCTCTTCAAATAAGAAGATGTAATGTGTAGCAACATCGGCAAGGATATCGGCTCTTTTATTATCCACTAATAGATCAAATGACCCCATAGTTATCGCCTCAGAATCCTTAAAAACTTGACGTAATGCATTACGTTTTTGCTCCGTCTTAATTAAAGGACTAGATAGAAACTGGCTGAGCTCCTTATTATTTGCTAGCGTGGCTAGTATGGTCTTCATGTCATCATTCACAGCAGCCGCCTCGTTCTTCTCAACCGCGAGATTAAGAATAGCTTTTGCGTATCGTGATGCAGCTCTTGATAATTTCATAATTCCTAGATATTAGCTTCAGTAAGCATTTTATCAATTAAAGCTAGTTGCGCATCTTTTTCAGATAATTCTTTACGAGTTACCTTCTCAGCGATATCAACAGAAAGTTCAGCTACTTGTGTTTTAATATCAGCAAGTGCAGCTTTCTTTTCAGCTTCAATAGTTTCTTGAGCTTGTGCGATAATTTTATCAGCTTTTTCTTGAGCTTCAGTGCTTGCCTCGGCGATCATTTTTTCTTTGATCTCACGAGCTTCTTTAAGCATAGTATCTCTTTGAGCACGAGCCTCGGCAGCAGCAGCTTCATTTGAAGCCTCAAGCTTTTTCATTTCAAGCTTTGCGTTTTCTGCAGCAGCAAGTGCCTCACTGATTCCTTGCTCACGATCATCTAATGAATTGATGATTGGTTTCCATGCAAATTTCCCTAATAATACTACTAATATGATAAGGATTATCGCTTGCATGATAAACAAGCCTGGAGAAAAGTCGTTTAAAAGAGTTTCCATTTATAGTTATTCTAAAATTTGAGTTTAATTCTAATTTTAAAACACATCCTGTAACCAACCGTTACAGGAATGTGTTTTAGTTTTTTAAGGAATTAGCTTCCTAAGATTAACGCACCAAATGCAAGTCCTTCTAGAAGTGCACCGATGATGATCATCGCAGTTTGGATTTTACCAGCAGCCTCAGGTTGACGAGCGATAGCTTCCATCGCTTTTCCACCGATTTGACCTAAACCGATACCACCACCGATTACGATTAATCCTGCTCCAATTAAATTTAGAGTTCCAGTCATTGTTATTAAATTAAAAATTAAACAAAACGTTCTCTGGTTTCCTCAACCTCACCTTGAGTTAAGATCTCATCCTCATGTTCTTCATCATGATGATGATCGTGTTCTTCAACGGCCATACCGATGAATAACGAACTTAACATTGTAAAAATGAAGGCCTGTAAGAAAGCCACTAATAATTCTATTACCATAATGAATAACGCTAGAACTAATGAAAGTCCTGTTGAACCTACTGGTCCAAAACTTTCCTTCAAGGTTATCATAAGGGCTATAAGGCTCATCACCACAAAGTGACCAGCTGTAATATTTGCAAACAAACGTACTAAAAGTGAGAACGGCTTAATAAGCACGTATCCTACTAATTCTATAACGGCAAGAATCGGTCTAAGTATAACAGGAACACCTGGCATCCATAAAGTGTGACCCCAAAATTCTTTTGTACCACTAAATAGGTAAATAATTGCAGTGAATATTGCAAGACATGCTGTAACTGCAATTTGACCTGTTACATTAAATCCTATAGGAGTAAGTCCTAGTAAATTCAAAATCCAGATGAAGAAAAATACCGTTAATAAGTAAGGCATAAATCTTCTATACTTTTTCTCTCCTATGTTAGGACGAGCGATTTCATCACGCACATAGATTACTAGAGGCTCTAGCACTCTACCAAATCCAGTTGGGATGT
Source organism: Nonlabens sp. MIC269 (assembly GCF_001430865.1). Taxonomy (GTDB): domain Bacteria; phylum Bacteroidota; class Bacteroidia; order Flavobacteriales; family Flavobacteriaceae; genus Nonlabens; species Nonlabens tegetincola. The sequence goes on from NZ_CP011373.1 coordinate 1,566,497, forward strand.
TTTTCTTTTTATACTGCTTAGCTAGTCCACCAAACAATAAAAGTAATATCAAACCAGTAACTAAAATTCCGAATACAGATTTTGTGATTGAAAAGTCAAGTACCTTGTGTGCATTAGTCGGGTGATGCTCTTCATCAAAAGCTACAGTAGTAGCTCCATTATCTAACTCATAGATTTTACTATGAAGTTTAGTTAAGGTAACTCCATCTTTTTGAACGAGCACCTTACCATCATCATCATGATGGAATTCAGAAGACATGAAAGTTCTTAAACCTTCACTAGTCCAAACAATTACGGGTAGTGGAAATCCTACATGCTTGCGTTCACCAGCATCGTTTGTATACGAAAACAGGTGAAAATCGTGAGCATCCTTCAAGTGATGCTTAATGTAAGCGTTAATTTCTTCTTTAGAATTTACTCTACCGCCATCGGCCTCAGTAGTATGGTTGTCGTGACCATGATCTTCTTGAGCATTAACTGTTCCTGAAAAGACAGTAAAAAGTAAAGCAAAAAAAGCTGTTTTAATATAAGCTCTGTACATGTATTACACCTTAAATAGTTAGGTTCTCAAATTCGGGTGCAAATGTACGACAAAAAACATTTGAAATAACCTTAAAAACTAGGCTATTATTTTATTAATTTTTTAAACCGGTTATAAACGGTAATTATTTATCATTAAGCCACTTAATTACAATGGCAGATTCAATCATGAGATAAATGAAGTAAGGAACAAGTAAGTGTAACTTATCAACACGAGATAATGACTCTTCTTCTGCTAGCAATTCTGGGAATATTAAAAGTGCTGCTCCTATCTTTACCATTAATATAGCAATGAATACGAATCCTAGTTTTTCACTAGCAATCGTGTGCACGTAGTTTAAGGCAGCAACTGTAAAATATCCTGCTATACCTAAAAACAAATAGATTTTTACTAAACTGATCTCTCCTGCCGGAATAAGAAAAAAGTGCGCAGCATACAGTAAAAGGGTAATTACGGTTATTGCTGCTAGGGACTTTACATAAAAATTCATCAGGCAGTTTTACCTTTTTTACTTGAGTCATTAATGTTTTTAACACCAGATTGCATGCTACAAGTAGCGTTGAACTCTGCACCTGGTTCTACAGCTAGTTTACCTGTTGTCACTTCACCATCAATACGAGCAGTTGCCTTGAGCGTTAAAAGATTATCCACTACTAATTTTCCTTTAATGGTTCCCTCAACGTCGGCATTTTGACAATGCATGGAGCCGTCTATTTTACCTTCTTTCCCTATTACTACTTTGGCTGTAGTTTCCAATGAACCTATAATTGTACCATCTATTCTAAAGCCACCTGTGCTTTTAATATCTCCTTCAATAACAGTTCCTTGTCCTATACGGTTTTGAGATTTTCCTGACTCCATAGTTCCTTTACCTGATTTTTTATCGCTAAACATTTTCTTTAAGGGGTTATTTACTTCATTTCAGCTGTGTACTTATCCAATGATTTATACACTTGAATGATTTTATAGTTTTCTGTTGCTATTGCAATATAAGGTCTTGAAATATTATAACCATTTTCTGGTTTCTGTAGTAATTCACCCAATCCTTTGGCTCCTAATTTAGTATTGAAACCGTGAATTACTAACAGTTTTTCGTTTTCATTATAAACGTCGGTTGAATAGGTGAATGAGTATTCCGCTTTCGCGAAAGCGTCATCAAGAGCAGCAGTCAGGTTATCGATTGCAGATTGCTCACTTTTATTAAATCTATAAACCAGTTTAAAATCTGTAAGCCCATCTTCTGGTAAGTAAACTTCTGGTATTTTGAGAGATTCTGCTTTTTTTACTAAATCCTGTGCGCTTTTACCTACCTCACTATTTGGATAATTAAGTGCCACATAATCTATTCCTCGCTTATAAGCTTGAAAACCGTATAATCTACCTGATGCAAATGCTTTAAGTAGTTCTAATCTAGGTACAATTTCATCTCCATTGAATATTTTGACATATTCTGGAACAAGAGCTATTACTTGATCGTACTGCTCAGCCTCATACATTTTATACAGTCTATTATAAACCGCAAGCGGTGTTTCACTATTATCTAATTTTGATTCTGGATTACGCAATAACTCGGCATATCTAGAATCTGGATACTCAGAGATTATTTTGTTTTTATAGAGACTGGCCTTTTGTGCATTTGGTGTTTTACTGTCTTCCTTATAAATAAGGTATAGGTTGTAAAGGGCAGGTAATTCTAGTTTTTCTACTGGTTCAAAATCCAGAAGTCTAGTGAATCGATCAATAGCCAGATCGTTTCTTTTAAATTTCTCTTTATAGATTACACCTAACTGATAGTAGGCAAAGTCTCTAGAGTCGGCAATGCTGTCTAACACAAATCTGCCTTTTGGTAGTTGTTTAATATAAAAGGAGGTTGTAAACTCTGGACGTAGTTCCTCTTCTTCATTTACAATTTCATCTTCTATCTCACCATCCAGGGTAGACTTTTTGTTTTTACGTCGCCAGTTATCTTCTAATTTGCGTTTACCCCATTTTGATCTAAAATCTTGTTTACCACGAGCAACAGTTTGCGTGTTGTAGAAATAGAAAGATGAGTTACCTAAAGAAGGTCCTGTAGGTCCTGGTGGTGTTGCTCCACCAAAGGTTGGTCCTATATTACCTCTTCTAGAGGTTTTGTTATTTTGAATTTTGGCAAAGGCCGTTTGCTGCTGTGCTTCTTTTGCTGCGGCAACTTCGGCAGCTCGAGCTTCTCTTTCTTCTTGTGCTTTTAAACTATCAATATATACTTGATAATATTGTTCTTGTTCTTGTGGAGACATTGCTAGTACTTTAAAAATACTATCGGCACTACTACGCCATCCTTCATATACTATAACACCTTCTAAATTATCTCGCTTTTTACGTACCAATCTATGTTCTGGCGTGCGTTCCTTATATTGCGCTACTGCGCTATCATAGTATTTCCCAGCATTTACATATTCTGCCTGATCAAAACTAATTTTTGCAAGTGCACTGTAATTATTACCTCTTAAATATTTATCAGTACCACCTTTGGCTCTTAGCGATTTATTAAAGTATTCTTTGGCAAGATTTAAGCTGTCCTTGTCATGATAGTAAATTGCCTTACGAGAATAAATAGCATCTAACCACGGTCTGTTTTCTCTGTTTTCCTCAAGATCGGTGATGGTTTCAATAAGCTCGGTATCACTATCAACGGCCGGATCGTACAGTTTTATTTTTTCTATAAAAGCGTTAATATAATAACGTCTAGGTATTTTACGATGCCATTCAATAAGTTGATCGTAATGTGCAAAAGCACTGTCGCGTTGACCCGATTTTGCAAATAATTGCCCTGCTATAAAGTTATATCTTGCTTGTGTCTCTCTATTTTTAGTTTGTTGAGCTGCTTTATTCATGTAGACTAACGCGCTATCAACTTCTTCTAAGTTTAAAAAAGCTTGTGCAAAAATGGCATTTGCTAGTGCTAGATCCTCTTGTTCAAACTTTTCCTCGTCCTGAGAAAGCAATTTTCTCAAGTTCTTAATTGCGATTTCATTATTATCTAATCGCATATTTGTTTTTTCTCGCCAGATTTTTGCTCTATTGAGCTCATCACTTTCTGGCATGAACTGTAAAATGTAATTAAATGCTTCAAGGGCAGGAACAAATCGCTGGTCATAATAGCGAGCTTTTCCTAAAAGCATGTATGCCTCGTCGATTTGAGGATTATATTCTACCTCATTGATAAGCATGCTGTGTTTTTGTACAGCTTTAACCGCTTTTTCTTCAGCTCGTTCAAAATTGGGATCTAGCGCTCGCTGTCCTGGAAGAAAAACCTCGTCCTTAACGGACATTCTTTCAACTGGTAGAACTTCCCAATAGTTGTCTTTATAATTTTGCTCTAGTTGATCCAGTCCTGCTTGTAAAGCAAGGTCGCCGTTATACAATACATTGTATTCTGTTCCTACGGCATGTAGGTTGCGACTTATAAAGGAGTTTTTCTTACGGCTACATCCTACAAGTCCTGAAACGACTACAAGTATTAATAAAAACTGTGATAAATATTTATTCAAAAGAGCTCTTTTTAAGTCTACCTTACATAACTACAAAGCCTTATAGTTATTGTAATAAGTCGGTAAAAATAAGAAAACTGTAGACGTCTATCCTAATCTAAAGAATCAACCTGTAAGTATTCTTTACGGTTATCATACTATAAGTCCTATTTTGTCCAACTCACTCAATCATATTGGTCATTAACTAAATACCTTTTTTATTTCATCCTTTTGTACCTATTTTTAAACGATAATTAAATGATTGCATGAAAAACTATTTATGGATAGGTGCTTGTTTGTGGTGCCTACTAATGACTGCTCAACAAGAAGAGAACAGCTTGTTATGGAAAATTACCGGTAATGGTCTAGAAAAACCATCCTACTTATACGGAACAATGCACGTGAGTAAAAAGGTGGCTTTTAGACTGGACGATGTTTTTTATAAAGCTCTAAATGAAAGTGATGCCATTGCTTTAGAATCAGATCCAACCTTCTGGATGGGTGAGTATTATGAAGAGGAAAAAAATGATCCTAAGAATCTTACTCGTGGTGGTTATGATGATGATTTTTATGAAGGCATGTTTAAACTAGGTCATCCTGAACCTCAACTAGTAAGATACAGTTTAAGATTAGGTGACGAGGCTTTAAACGGTTTTCTTTATAGGAAATCAAATGGCGGCGATAATTTTGAAGAGGAAACCTACCTCGATTTATTTATTTATCAAGCTGGTAAAAAGAATAATAAGCCCATTATAAGTCTTGAGGATTTTAAAGAATCTCAATATTTAACTACCGTAGCAGGAAATAGTGAGCCAAAGAAAGAGGTCGATAAATGGTTACAAGAACGTTTAGAAAATAAAAATCGATATACCTTAATGGAAGATGTTTATCGCGATAGAAACATCTCATTACTAGACAGCATAGGGCAAGCAACCGATACCGAATACTATAGAGAATATATGCTTTACAAGCGTAATCAAAATATGGTTGATGAGCTTATAAAATCCATGGGTGACAAAAGCATTTTTGCAGGTGTTGGAGCAGCACATCTACCTGGGGAAAAAGGGATGATTCACTTACTTGAAAAGGAAGGTTATACGGTCGTACCCTATACGAGTGAACAAACTGAATACGCAAGTGCACAAAAAGAATTACTGGACGATACGTTTGTGGCTCCTACGCTTTCGCGAAAGCGTACCGATGACGACTTTATTTCCATTGAAAGTTTTGATGAATTAAGAGGTTTTTCTGCTAGTAATCAAACTTTTATAATGGTACCAGAAATGACAAATGGTGCTTATTTAATGATGTATCGTATAAACACTTTTCCCTATTTACCAATTACTCCAGAGGAAACAGAAGAAATTAATCTGGAGTATATAGAGAATTTTCTGTACGAGGATATTCCAGGTGAAATTGTAAGTAAGGAAAAAATAACCAGTCCCTATCCTGGTTTTGATATCTTGAATAAAACCAAAAAAGGTGATTATCAACGATACCGTATTTATGAAACACCATTGGAACTACTGATTATAAAATTAGGTGGTAAACAAGGCTATGTTAAACAATATGGCGATTCGATTTTTAATACGTTAGAAATTAAACAGGTAACTACTGGAATGGAAGAGTTTAATTCTCCTAATAAAGGTTTTAAAGTAATATTTCCTAAGTATCGTACTGCTACAAACGTTTCCTTAGCTGGTAAAAAATTATTGCAAGGTAAGAGTGACGGTATTACTTATTTTCTACAGGAAACTGTTGTTAATAGTACTAACTATATTGAAGACGATAAATTTGAAGCACAGTTCATTGTCGAGGAATTTGCACAAAATCAGAAACTTCAATTAAAAGACGGTTATTTATCAAAAAACCCTTACCAATCTTACACTGCCCTAGCACAAGACACAATTAATAACACCGCTATGTACTTGCATAGTGTTATGCGTAATAATAAATACTATCTTCTAGGAGCAACTACAACTGATAAAAAAACTGCTGATGCGTATTTCAATTCGCTTGAATTCAATACTCCTAAGTATGAAAAGTTTGAAACCGTTGTTGACACCGCATTGTATTTCACTGTAAAAAGTCCAGTGGACGCACCTTATAGAAAAAGTAATTCTTATGACAGACCAAAGGCACATGAAAGTCTAGAAAAATCTACCACTTATTACACTCCTGCAAACGAGTTTATCAGAGTAAAAATGGAAAAATTTCATGATCTTCAAATGTATAAGGATGCACAAGAAATGTGGGAAGATTATAACAATGACCTAGCTGATAATTATAGTTTTGAGGAGTTAGGTGCTACTCTTAAAGATAGTATAACTTCACAAAATAATGACTTATACACCTATTCTAGGACTTATACAGATAGCTCAAGTGCCAAGATTTTAAAGTACAAGAATATATATTACAAAGGGCGTATTTATGAAATAAAGACAGTTTATGATACTATCCAAGAACCTTCTGAATTTATATCAAATTTCTTTGAAACTTTTACTCCAAAAGATACTTTACTAGGTAAAGATGTGTTTGTGGATAAAGTTGATATTTTCTTTAATGCAGTTAAAAGTAGAGATACTCTAGCTTTTGTTTCAAACGAATTACTACGATTTAATAAGAAACATATTGACCAACTCATTGAATGGATACCAACCGTAAAAGCCGATGAGAAGAATTTCAAAAGTGAACGTAATGATGCTATAAAACAATTAATGGCGTTACAAGAAGAAGATGATAGAGTGTTACCATTTATTGAATATTTGTATGAACTCTCTTATGACCAACCTGATGTACAAAGCCTTATCCTGAACGAACTCATGCGAACTGAAACTCGCAAAGGTCAAAAAATATTATTGGGCCTTTTAGAAAAAGATCTACCATTGAGTACCAGTTATCAAGACAACTTTTTAAGAAGAAATGATCGCAACCTTGTTCTAAGAAAAGAACTATTCCCTGAACTGTTTAAATACGCATCTATCTCAGAATATAAAGAGCCTGTTTATGAATTGCTAGCTAAACTGAAAGATAGCGGTCTTATGAAAGTAAAGCAGTATAAACGATATAGAGATCAAATAATCACCGACGGGAAGATAGATATTAAACGTAATTTAAGTGCTAGTAGTTCCTATGGTTCTACCAGTAATCTACTTCCCTATGCAAAACTTATATTTCCATTTAGAGAGGAGCGTAATGCTAAGATTTTCTTTGAGAAATTAATAAAAAGTAAAAACGATAAGGTTTTGTCTTATTACTACCTAGAGCTGCTCAAAAACAATGAATCAATACCAGCCGAACTGGAGGAATACAAAAATACCGATGCCGACTTTGAAGCAGTAATCATAAGAAAAGGAGCACGATATGGAGTAAAACCTTATAACAACCTAAATGATCAAGAAATAGCAAGAGCTACTTTATTAGGTCGAATTAACATTGAAAAGAAAAAGGATTCCATGTTCTTCCTTAAAAAGGAAATTATTAAAACTGATCTTGATGAGGAAGTAAGTGTATACTTTTTCAAGTTGATAAAAGAGAACACCTACAAAGACAAGGAGTATGTCATGTACGCAGCCTACTTGCCTGAAAAAGATCGTGAGTATAAAACAGAAACCTATGATGAATCCTCAAGTAATGGTATTTCTATAACACCTACTCGAGATGAAGAGGATATTATTAATAAGGTTACTAAAAAATTAAAGCACCTTACACGTGGTCGTGTACCTAGAATAGGTGGTAGGTATTAAAACCACGACACATCTTTTTTAAAAATCCATTTTAAACCGTAGCGCTTTCCACTTTGGTATTGCGCTACGTGTGGTTTTGGTGCCACCACTACTGCTACAATTATGGGTAACATCGTAGTAAAAACAGATGTCTTATTAGTAATTGCCTTGGTTATAAAAAAAGTTCCCATAAATAAAACAAGAAAACTAATTGAATACACTAAATACGTTTTAATCTTAGGGCTCATAATTATTCTTCTTCTTGATAATTTTCAGATATTCCTTTAAAATATGACTCTAATTCGTGGAAGGTACCAGCCGTTTTTACAATGTCCTTTACCACCTTACCTTTTTCAAGTAAAACGACACGTTGTGCTACCTCAGTAACGTGTATTAAATCATGACTAGACACTAGCACAGTGACCTCAGGATCGTTGGCTAGATCCTTGATGATGTTCTTTAAACGTATTTGAGTACTTGGATCAAGATTTGCAAACGGTTCATCTAGAATGATAACTTTAGGGTTACCTATAAGAGAAGCAACAATCCCTACTTTTTTCTGGTTTCCTTTAGAAAGATCTCTTAAATATTTTTTCTGGCCGATAGCTTCGCCATTAAAAAAGTCCATGTATTTGGCCATCACAGCATCTACATCGGCTTTATTTAATCCTCGTAGCTCACCTATAAAATAAAAATACTCTTCGGGAGTAAGATATCCGATAAGAAAACTCTCATCAACAAAAGCGCTTGTAAAAGGTTTCCACTCTTCACTCTTATCCACGCGTACGCCATTTGATTCAATGTGTCCGCTATTTGCCTGGATCAAGTCTAGTAATAATGAAAATAATGTCGTTTTTCCTGCGCCATTGTTTCCAACCAGTCCTATTGCTTGACCTTGTGGAATTTCTAAGTGTTCTATATCCAGAACTGTAACTCCATTATATTGTTTTGAAAGATTTTGAATACTTATCATGATGTGTAAATATTATTGGTTTTTTAGGGTTTCGCTTTCGCGAAAGCGGACTATCTAAATCTCACTCCTACCCTACTTTTAATTGTATTATTATTGAGGCTAGTTTTTTTGCGCATAGGCAGCAATAGTGTCGTACTTTTCTTCCTTATATAGACCTTCAATTATTTCAAAAATTTTATTTCTAAATAGCAATCCTAGTATACCTGTCACTGCAATAGCGATAAATCCAGCAGATTCACTTATCGTAAGTCCAAATGCATAATAAATTACTATAGGTAGAATAAGTTTTGGGATAAGCATGAGTAAAGTCTTTGCATTGAAAGCCTTGCTATCTCCAAATGCTTTTTTGTTTGAGGTTAAATCTATAGGTGTTTTAACATAGGCGCCACCCCATAAAACTACAGAAGAATTAAAGCCTATATTATAGATAGCTCCACAAACCATTGCTAACCACCAGTCTAGTCCAAAGTATAAATAGAACGTACATATTAAGAAACTTACAGCGGTACATATTACCATAAGCCACCATTTACTTAATAGAAACTCTCTGTATGGAATATTTTGAGACATCATTAATTTGTAATAGCTACTATCCCATGAAGGTACTAATCCACCAAAGCTGAATAGGAAACCACCGGTACAAAATAATCCTGCAAAAATTTTCATACCGTTTATTTGCTCATAGATATCATTCATAAAGAAGAATCCATAGAACACAAACAGAAAGCCCATGATAAAGGTTGTTCTTGCACGCTTGTTACGTTTTATAAGTTTAATGTCGTTTTTTAAATAGGTTGATATTTTACCGAATCTATCGAGAAAGCTTAGATCTTCTGTCTTGGCTTCTTTAACCTTTGATTTTAGTCCAGCATCTAAATAAAGTTGTCCTTTAAAATATTTATAGGCGTACCAGCCAAAAAATACTGCTGTTCCTATGGGTAATACAAATGACCAGGCATTGTTGTAAAAGAACTCAAAAATAGGTTGAGTATAAATAGTGATGTCAAATATGCCGTAGTATTGAGTAATGGCAAAAACTCCTATTATGGCTGCAACTGGATAAAATACAACGTCTTTATTATTGATGAAAATGTTTAAGAAATTGAGCGAAAGTGTTATTCCTAACATCGCTAAATGCCAGCTAATTACTCCAGCTACGTCATAACCCTTAGCAAGTAATACGATACTAAATGGAATAAAAAACATGGCCGGTAGTAAAGTAAAGAACGAAAAAACAGTTTTACCTAAGGCATATTTTACAATCTTTCCCTTTGTAAATGGTAAATAAAGTAAAGGTTTAATATTAGCCACTGGCATCTTTTGCATAGCATATCTAAAAACTAAATCTACTACGAACCAAAAAATCAAAAACTTGTTTATTACTTCAAAAGGACTTCCGGCATTGATTTTACCGTCCTCAATGAATTCTTCTAGGATAAAGTAACTACCAGCTCCTAAACCTATAAATTCAAGTAAAATGATAAACGCAAAGAATCCTAATATTATCTTGATTGCTAGATTTTGTTTAAAGGCGGCGCTTCTTAAAAAACTCTTCCATTCTAAACTCAAAAAGTACTTAAGCATAAGATTTTATATTGTGGTTGATGTATATGTAGACCTTGATAAAAATTTGTTACAGTATAAAGATATGGTCTAATCCCGATAATCTGGATATTGATGGCTACTCATAACTCTTGTAGCTTATAAAAGCAGCTTGTTATGAATTATATTTGCATTAAAATTAAGTACATGTTTTCAGATAAGGCAAATAAGTTATTTCAAGAAGTTATAGAGAAGTATCACGTGATAAATACTGTGGATCAATCTTTTGAAAACCCATATGATCGCAATTCACACCTTATTGAACATTTACTATATCGCAAGTGCTGGATAGATACTGTCCAATGGCATTATGAAGATATCATACGCGACCCTAATATTGAACCTGTTGCTGCTCTAACTCTTAAAAGACAAATTGATGCCAGTAATCAGGACCGTACCGATATGGTTGAGTATATTGACAGTTATTTTCTTGAAAAATACAAGGAGGTTGTACCACACAACAATGCGACTATTAACACAGAAAGTCCTGCATGGGCTATAGATAGACTTTCTATTTTGGCTCTTAAAATATTTCATATGCATGAAGAGGCTACTAGAGAAGAAGCTTCACAAGATCATCGTAATGCTTGCCAAAAAAAATTAGATGTTCTTCTTGAACAACGTATTGATTTGTCAACTGCTCTTGATCAACTTTTGTCTGATATTGCTTCTGGTGATAAGTATATGAAAGTGTACAAGCAGATGAAGATGTACAATGACGACGAGCTTAATCCTGTATTGCGCGCAGCAAATAAATAAAAATGCCTAATACTCCTAAAAACATCTTAGTAACGCGCCTAAGTGCGATGGGTGATGTTGCTATGATGGTTCCAGTACTTATTGGACTCAAAAAGAAATATCCAGAAGTAAAGGTAACCGTATTATCGCGCAAGCGATTCAAGGATATTATAGAACAAGTCCCAGACGTTCAATTTATTGAAGCACAAGTTCAAGAGAAACATAGTGGCGCTCTAGGAATTTATAAGTTGTCACAAGAATTGCAACACTATTCGTTTGATGCCATTGCCGACTTTCATAACGTATTACGTACTAAAGCATTAAGATTATTTCTCACAGGAAAAAAAGCTGTAATAGACAAGGGTAGACTAGAGAAAAAACGTTTGATTAATGACCCTAACTTTTTTAAGCCATTAATCACTACTCACGAGCGCTACACGCAAGTTTTAAGAAATTTAGGTTTTGAAATTAACTTGCATGGTGATGAATTTCTTACATCCTTACCTCTATCAACACGCCTACATGATTTTTTACCTACTAACTCCTATAAATGGATAGGATTTGCCCCATTTGCAGCCCATCCTTCTAAAGGGTTAAGTGTAGAGAGAATGGACGAATATTTAAAAGAGTTAAGTCGTCTGGAAAATGTTAATGTTTTTTTATTTGGTGGTGGTAAAAAGGAAGTAATAGTTTTAGATAAGCTAGCAGACTCCTATAACAACGTCATCAATCTTGCCGGTAAATTCTCTTTTAAGGAAGAACTAGCGATCATTTCAAAATTGGATCACATGATAGCCATGGACAGTGGTAATGGACACCTTGCAGCGATGTATGGTGTTGATACGATCACTGTTTGGGGATGCACGCATCCCTACGCAGGGTTTGCACCATTTGGACAACCTTTTAAAAACCAAGTAACGGTTAATAGAGATCGTTTTCCTTTGATTCCTACTTCCGTTTACGGTAATAAATGGCCTGACGGTTATGAAAATGCTATCAACACCATCCCTATCAAAAAAGTCATTCAATTAATAGTCAATAAATAAAAAAGGAGCATTTTGTAAAATGCTCCTTATTTATATTCTTTATACTATCAAGTTTTTACTCTCTAGGTCTAGTAGTACGCTGCTCTATACGTTTCTCATATTTCTCTCCTTGGAAAATACGTTTAACAAAAATGCCCGGTATATGAATTTCATTGGGATCCAATTGTCCTGCAGGCACAAGTTCTTCCACCTCAGCAACAGTAATAGTTGCAGCACCACACATACAAGGATTAAAATTACGAGCAGTTCCTTTAAAAATTAGATTACCAGCTTCATCTCCTTTCCAAGCTTTTACAAATGCAAAGTCTGCCTTAAAGGCATGCTCTAGGATATGTGGTTTCCCATTAAATTCTCTTACTTCCTTTCCTTCTGCAACTTCAGTACCATATCCGGCTGGAGTATAAAACGCTGGAATTCCTGCTTGTGCAGCCCTACAACGCTCAGCAAGTGTTCCTTGAGGAATTAAATCAACCTCTAATTCGCCACTTAACATTTGTCTTTCAAACTCGTCATTTTCACCTACATAGGAAGAGATCATTTTTTTTACCTGCTTACCTTGTAAAAGTAATCCTAAACCAAAATCATCTACACCAGCGTTATTAGAGATACAAGTAAGGTCCTTTACTTCTAGCTTTACTAATTGAGCAATGCTGTTTTCGGGAATTCCAGACAGGCCAAAACCACCTACCATCAGTGTCATACCGCTTTTAACTCCTTCGAGAGCTTTCTCTACATTAGCAACTGTTCTATTGATCATAATGTGTTTTTATTATCGGTATGAAAATACAATAATTATAAGACAATGAAAGCTGGTAGGGCTATACCTCATCAAAATTTATAACTACTTTTGAACTAGTTGGATAAGCTTGACAAGATAAGGATAATCCATCGCTTACTTCTTGATCAGTAAGTATAGCATTCTTAGCCATTTGGGCAGTTCCTTCTTCAATTAAACAAATACAAGAACTGCATATTCCACCTTGACAAGAATATGGTGCATCTATATCATTTTTAAGAATTACATCTAATAAATTTTGATCTCTAGTCATAGTAAAGGAATGTTCTTCATCATCTATAATAACTTTTACCTCTGTTAAATGTGAATCTTCAGTGATTTCAATATCGTTCTCTTGAGTTGTAAACAGTTCAAACAAAATGTTTTCTTTGTCCAAATACCCTTTTTCATTTAGATTGTCGCTGGCCATTTTAATCATATCCTCTGGTCCGCATAAGTACGCTTTCGCGAAAGCGAGATCTTTACAATCATTTTTCAAAAAGTAATTCAAATTTCCTTTTGAAATACGACCAAATAGAGCTTCATCTCGTTCTTCACGTGAGAAAGAATACTTCAAAATGAATCTATCGCCGTATTGATCTTTCAAATCGTTAAGTTGCTCAAAGTAAATAGTTTGAGATAGAGATTGATTACCGTATAACAAGGCAAACTTGCTATCTAATTCTTGAGAAAGAACGGTTTTAATCATTGAAATTATAGGTGTAATTCCACTACCGGCAGCAATGGCAAGATAGGTGTTACCGTTGTCAATGTTATGAACAAAAAGACCTTGTGGCGCAGCTACTTCAAGAGTATCACCTGCTTTTAAGCTTAATGCATAGTTAGAAAACAAACCATTAGGAACAGCTTTAACCACAACACTTATTGAGTCCTCAAATGGAGCGCTAGATAAGGAATAAGCTCTACGTACATCCTGATCGTTTATCTTAGATTTTAAAGTAAGATATTGTCCAGATTCATATTCAAATTCCGATTTTAAATTATCTGGAATCTGAAATACAATCTCCACAGCTTGTGGAGTTACTCTAGTTACTTGTTTTATAGTGAGTTTATGAAAAACCATGTTGTAATTTTAAAAATGTAAAAATAAGAACTGTCGCTTGCTTAATTACCAATTGCATTCAAATAGTCGCAGTAGGTCATAATTCTTATCTTAGCATCATAAAAACAGAGGTTATAAGAAAAAATCGATTGATTTGAACTTGTAATCACTAGGAATTAACCATAATTACACATGAAAAAAATTGCATTATTATTACTCGCAGCATTTATAGTGAGCTGTGGATCAACCTCATCAACTAGTTCGGTGGCATCATCAAGTGATGAAACTACTTACTGGCAACAACATGTTGATTATACCATGGATGTTGATATGGACGTGGACCGATATCAGTATACAGGAAAACAAACTTTGGTGTACACCAACAATTCGCCAGAAACGCTAGACCGTGTTTATTATCATTTATTTTTTAATGCTTTTCAACCAGGTAGTGATATGGATGTAAGATCACGCAGTATCGAAGATCCTGATAGAAGAGTTGGATCTCGTATTGCTGGGCTGGATCAAAATGAGATAGGTTATCTGTACGTGGATAATATGACGCAGGATGGGACTGCGTTAAATCCACAACGTGAAGGAACAATACTGGTAGTACCACTAGCTAAACCTCTTGCTCCAGGAGCTTCTACAACTCTTAAATTAGATTTTGATGGGCAAGTTCCTGTTCAAATACGTCGTAGTGGTCGCAATAATGCTGAAGGTGTGGCGCTTTCAATGACACAATGGTATCCTAAAATGGCCGAATTTGACAAAACCGGTTGGAACACTAGTCCATACATAGGTCGTGAATTTCATGGTGTATGGGGAGATTTTGACGTTAAGTTAACAATGGATCGTACTTATACAGTTGGTGGAACAGGTTATTTACAAAACCCTAAGGAAATAGGCCATGGATATGACAAAGCAAATTCTGGTCCTGGAAAAGGAAAGGACGGCAAATTAACGTGGCATTTTGTGGCTCCACAGGTTCATGATTTTGCATGGGGTGCAGATCCTGATTTTGTTCATGATATTTACAAAGGAGCAAATGGTGTAGATCTTCATTTCTTCTATAAGAATAAAGCATCTATCAAGGATAATTGGAAGAAGTTACAACCAGTAACAAATGAATTTTTGAAATTTTTCAATAAAAATATCGGTGAATATCCATACAAGCAATACTCTGTAATCCAAGGTGGTGACGGAGGAATGGAGTACGCAATGTGTACCCTAATTACAGGTGAGAGAAAATTCAACAGTCTTGCAGGAGTTACAGCTCATGAGTTTGCACACTCATGGTTTAATCACGTACTAGCTACAGACGAATCTAAACACGAATGGATGGATGAAGGATTTACTACCTATATATCAAATCTCGCAGAAGCGTATGTGAGCGGTGGTGACATGTCAAAAGCAAATCAAAGCTCTTACCGCGGTTATATTTACCTGGCAACGTCTGGTAAGGAAGAACCACAAACCACTCATGCCGATCATTATCATACTAACCTAGCCTATGGTGTAAGCGCTTATAATAAAGGAGCTACTTTCCTAGCTCAATTAGGATACATAGTAGGTAACGATGTACGTGATCAAATCATTAAAGAATATTACAACACTTGGAAATTCAAACACCCAGACCCTAATGACTTTAAAAGAGTAGCAGAGCGTGTAAGCGGTTTTGATCTTGAATGGTACTTGCGCGATTGGACCATGACGACTAAGACAATTGACTATGCAGTTAACGATATGAATAGCTTAGATGGTGTTAATGTAATCGAGCTAGAACGTAAAGGTCAAATGGGCATGCCGTTGGATATAGAAGTGACAATGACAAATGGAACGAAGAAAATGTTTTACATACCATTACAAGAAATGAGAGGTGAAAAGGAAATTCCTTCTAATTGGACAAAACTGGCTGATTGGTCGTGGGCAAATCCTACTTATAACCTAATATTGGATGGGATCAATATGAACGATGTTAAATCTGTAACTATAGATCCATTAAACCAAATGGCTGATATCGATAAAGAAAATAATAGCTGGAGTCTAGAGATGTAATCGAGCTTAAATTATTTATAAAAACGCCATTTCATGAAACTATGAAATGGCGTTTTTTTATTTATAGAACCTAGATATAGCTAAATTTGCTCCCAAGAATAATTATCTGATGATTAGATTTACCTTTTCAAAAAATCAAAAATTAAAAAGTCGCAAACTTATTGAGCAACTTTTTAAAGATGGTAAATCAATTAAATCAGGTCCATTACGTCTGGTTTATCTTCCCGTAGAGAAAGAAACTCAAATAGGTGTAAGTGTCTCAAAAAGATACTTTAAAAGGGCTGTTGACCGCAATAGATTAAAACGATTATTGCGTGAGGCATATAGACTATCACAACATGATTTTCCATTTGATAAACAGCCTATCGCAGGTATGTTTATCTACCATTCTAATCGTATGCCAGAATACACCTTTTTAGAAAATCAAATGAAAAAACTCATCAAGAAGTACCATCTTTCAAATACAAATTCTAAATAAAAATAAGAAGGACTTCTAATTACAAACTGTGGAATGCTATTTGATTTATCGTGGTTAATTGTAATTAACCTATCTTTATGCGTTACCCTATTGAGTAAGGATAAGAATTAACAAGTAATGAAATTATTAAAACGTAAAATAATCATTCCTATAATTGCTGTTATAGGAGTTTTCTCACTAGTTAGTTTTCAAAATGACTTTTTTGAAATTGCTAAGCAAATAGAAATTTTCAACGAAATGTATAAACAGATCAACATGAACTATGTTGACGAGACTAATCCAGGCGATCTTATGGATAATGCTATTGAAGGCATGATGGATGAGCTAGATCCCTATACAAAGTACTGGACAGAACAAGAAGTTGAAAAATCAAAAATTAATAGACGTGGAGCTTATACCGGTATAGGTGCTAGTGTATTAACTAAAGATGATAAAATCATAATAGTAGAACCGTGGAAAGATTATCCAGCAGACAAGGCTGGTCTAAAAGCTGGAGATGAAATTATAAGTATAGATGCGGTTCAAATTTCTGATTATAAGGACAACGCCGGTGATTTATTAAAAGGATCTCCTGGAAGTGAGCTCAAAGTAGTTTACAGAAGACAAGGCAAATTACTAAATGCGACACTTAAAAGAGCTGCGGTAGATGTACATGCTGTCCCTTTTTACGATATGGCTACTCCTGAAATAGGTTACGTTGTACTCTCTAAATTCAATGAAAAAGCTAGCAGAGAGACAAAAGCTGCTATTAAAGAACTTCAAGAAAAAGGTGCTCAAAAAATAATCCTAGACCTGCGAGGTAATCCAGGTGGATTATTAAGTGAGGCTGTAAATGTGTCTAACCTTTTTATTCCAAAAGATAAATTAATTACCAGTACTAAATCTGTTGTTCCAGAATACAACAAAACGTACCTGACCAAACGCAATGAGACATTTGAAGGTATGCCAATTGCTGTGCTTATTAATGGTCGCAGCGCAAGTGCAAGTGAAATTGTGAGTGGTAGTATACAAGATTATGATCGTGGAGTAATAGTAGGTGCACGTAGTTTTGGTAAAGGTCTTGTGCAACGCCCAAAAAAGCTGAGCTATGGAACACAAATTAAAATTACCATTTCTAGATATTATACACCTAGTGGAAGATGTATACAAGCACTAGATTATTGGAATCGAGATGAAGATGGAAACGCCGTACGTACCAAAAAAGAAGATTACAATGCCTTTAAGACTGTAAACAGTGGTCGTACAGTGTATGATGGTGGTGGCGTTGATCCAGATATAAAGTTAGCTAGCTCGGCCTATTCACCCATAACCACTACCCTACTTAAAGAAAATGCGATTTTTGATTATGCCACCGACTACTATTACCAACATCAGTTCTCTGATATGAATGAGATCAAACTAACTGATCAGGATTTTAATGATTTTGTTGCTTGGTTAGAAAAAAGAGGATTTGATTTTGATACTGATACTGAATCCGCTTTCGCGAAAGCATACAAAACAGCAGTCAAAGAAGAACTGGACGACGACATTGCAACCACTTACAAAGCAATGAAACAAGCTATCAAACAAGCAAAAAAGAAAGATATATTGGATAAAAAACCTGAAATCATGAGTTTGCTTACTGATGAAATTGTAAAGAGATATTTTTACAAAGAAGGATTATACCAGTATCAAATAAAATACAGCCCAGAAATAAAAACTGCTATAGAAGTGCTTGAAGACGAGAATCGCTACAACAATATATTAAAATGATAAACCGTTATTGCACCCTATTATTCCTATTGATAAGTCTGTTTTCTTTTTCACAAATTCAAGAACAACACAGCGTTTATTTTGATGTAGATAAAGATGAATTCAGTTTTAGTGAAGGAAGACAACTCAATGCTTTTTTTGACAATTTACTGTACAAACCTATTCTAGATGTAAAAATTCTTGGTTACTGTGACGATCGTGGTAGTTATGAGTACAATATGGATTTATCCAATAGAAGGGTAGAAACTGTAACAAACTGGCTGCAAAATCATGATATTCAAACGGATCATATATCTAAAATTATAGAAGGCCGTGGTGAAGTTGCACTAGAAAAGAATTCACAAGAATCACTGGAAAATGAACGAGCACAAAATAGGCGTGTAGACCTCACCTTTACCTTGCGCAAGGAATATGTTGATCGTATTGAAATTAAGCAGTTAGAACGCAGCAAACTCACTCAAAAACAAAAAGAATTCATCGATGAATATGAAGAAAAAGTAGTCGATAAAATTATTAATGAACCAGATAGTAAAGAACCTATTACTGTACTGCCTCTTAACAATACTACAGACAAGGAAGATGAAATAACAGCAGTAAAGGTTAATAAGAATACTAAAGCTGCAACCACTGCTGCAAATACACCAGAAGAGCAAGATGAATACCTAGATATTCCTACAAAACTTGATCCACCTATTGATAATACTAAAGAGCCTTTCAAAAGTTTACTACGTAAGAATATTAAAAAAGGCGAAATAATTAGATTAGAAAACGTACTGTTTTATAAAGGGCGTTCAAAACTTATAGAAGAATCACAGCCTATTCTAGAACGTATCGCCGAGATATTACTCGCCAGGGAAGATATCGAGTTTGAAATTCACGGTCACGTATGTTGTATAAATCCCGCGTATAAAGATGCTTACAATAGAGATACTAAAAAAACCAATTTATCTGTTGATAGAGCAAAGACCATTTTTAAAAAATTAAGAGAACGAGGAATTGATCCTAGAAGGATGAAATTTAAAGGATTCGGTAGAACCAAACCTCTAGGTGGACCCGATAAAAACGATCGTCGTGTCGAACTCTATATTACAAAAATTAACAAGTAAACATGGGTATTACCAAAACTGAATTATATACAGATAAACAAGTTAATCTTGCTGCGGTGTTTAAAGCACTGGGACATCCTGCTAGAGTAAGTATTTTAGAATATTTATTTAAAGTAGAATCTTGTGTGTGCGGTGATATTGTTGATGAAATAGGTCTGGCCCAAGCTACTATCTCACAACATCTTGTAGTATTAAAAAATGTAGGGATTATTCAGGGAACCGTTACTGGGACAAGCGTTTGTTATTGTATTGACAAAACAAAGTGGCTAGAAATCACAGAATATATTGAACCTTTCTTGAATTCTAGTACGTTAGATACGGAATGCTGTTAGGCTTAAATATTAATTTTTACTTGAGGTTTTTACTCCGATATTTGCCTAAAATTTGTAAAAGAATCCAATGACCGAAGTGTCTTCAAATATATCAAGGGCAGTAGACCTACTTAATCAAGATAAACTAGTCGCCATACCAACTGAAACTGTTTATGGTCTGGCAGGAAATATATATAGTGAAAAAGCCATAAAGGGAATTTTTGAAATGAAGCAACGACCTTTATTCAATCCCTTAATTGTGCATATTTACGATGTGAGACAAGTAAGAGAACTTACTACTGATTTTCCAGAAAAAGCTCAAAAACTTGCTCAAAAATTCTGGCCTGGATCACTTACTCTCATTTTACCAAAAAATGAGAAAGTCCCTAATCTGATAACCGCAAATAAAAACAGTGTAGGAATTAGGATGCCAGATCATTCAGTGACTCTAGAACTGCTAGCACAATTAGAATTTCCACTTGCAGCTCCTAGTGCAAATCCTTTTAGTAGAATAAGTCCTACCACTGCCCA
Organism: Nonlabens sp. MIC269; assembly: GCF_001430865.1. GTDB lineage: Bacteria > Bacteroidota > Bacteroidia > Flavobacteriales > Flavobacteriaceae > Nonlabens > Nonlabens tegetincola. The sequence goes on from NZ_CP011373.1 coordinate 1,586,702, forward strand.
ACATGTGAAGGATTATTTTAATGATAAATTAGAGCTAGTACTAGATGGTGGACCTTGTAAAAATGGTATAGAATCGACTATAGTAGGTTTTGAAAATGAGGAACCTGTCATCTATAGATTAGGTTCTATTTCTCAAGAAGAAATAGAAGAGGTTATTGGTAAGGTGAACATTAATAATCAGGAAAAAAATGCACCTATTGCTCCTGGTATGGTAGAAAAACATTACGCTCCTAGAACCAAAACAGTGCTAGTAGAAAATGTATCAGACTACCTTCAACAAAATAGGAATTTAAAAATAGGTATTTTATTACACGAGAAAATCGATGACGAGCAACTTGCCCATACCGTTAAATACCTTACCTCAACCAGCGATATTAAAGAAGCTGCTAGTTTATTGTATGCCAGCCTTCATGAATTAGATGCATTAAATCTAGATATCATTGTTGCTCAAAAATTCCCAGATTCAGGAATAGGGAAATCTCTCAACGATAGATTGACTAGAGCAACAAAGTAATGCTTACCTTTGACAAATGAAGTGGTTTTTTATTCTATTTTCCATGTACTTTCTAGCATTAAATATAATGCCGTGCGGTGATGGTGTAGAACATGATGACCACATTGAAATTGCTAGTGACGACGATGGCTGCGAGGATAACCATGAAGATTTGTGTTCCCCTTTTTGTATTTGTAATTGTTGTTCTGTTCAATTAGTATTTGAATTACCGCATATAACTCAGTTTCTATTTTCAGATAAAACTATTTTAGGTGATAATCACTACAAATCACCTTATTCTATAATTTATTCAGATTCGGAAATTGATCCTCCTAGAGTATTAAGTTAAATCCAACTTCAGGCTATAAATCGCCTTTATTTTAACTTAAATACACTCATAAACATGAATAAATATTTGTGCAGTATTATACTGCTATTAGGTGTTTACGCTTTCGCGAAAGCGCAATCACAAAATTCTCAAAACAGAATTACCGTAACCGTAGTATCCCAATTGGATCAAGAACCTTTATTAGGTGCCAATGTTTTTATCAAAAGTCTTAAAAAAGGTTCTATGACAGATATAAATGGTGTTGCAACCCTAGAAAATTTAGAAGATGGAACCTATGAATTAAGCATAAGTTACATAGGGCATAAAACGCAAATTATCTCAATAAATTTACCATCTCAATTAGAATACCGTGTCGTTCTAGAAGAAAGTAAAGCTCAATTAAACGAGGTGGTTATTCAGTCTACACGTAGTACCCGAACCTTTAAACGTACTCCTACTAGAATCGAATTTATAGGTGGTGAGGAATTAGTAGAAAAAAATGCGATGAACAGTACTAATATTTCAATGGTATTAAGAGAAAGTACAGGTATCCAAATGCAACAAACCTCTCAAAGTAGTGCAAACCAATCTATAAGAATTCAAGGTCTAGATGGTAGATACACACAGCTTTTAAAGGATGGTTTTCCCCTATACAATGGATTTGCTGGTGGTTTAAGTATTATGCAAATACCGCCAGTTGATATCAAACAATTTGAGATTATTAAAGGTAGTTCGTCTACTTTATACGGTGCAGGAGCTATTGCAGGTCTAGTCAATATTCAATCAAAAACTCCAGGTGAGGAAAAGGATATGGATATCATGATTCAAGGTACCCAAGCTCTAGGTGCAACTGCCAATGTTTTTTATAGTGATCGTAATGAAAAATGGGGAACTACCTTGTATGCCTCGGCTAATTTGCAAGAAGCATATGATCCAGATGGAGATGAATTCTCAAACTTACCAGAAACTAAATCCATAACCTTAAACCCTAGACTTTTTTACTATCCAAGTGAGAGTAGTACCTTATGGGTAGGAATCAATACCACATTTGACGACCGTACAGGTGGATTTCTGGACGCTATCGATAAAAAAAGTAATAGGTACACCCAGGTGAATACATCGAGCAGGATAAGTTCTCAAATAAGCTATGATAAACAATTAAATGAAAATAGTAGTTTACAATTTAAAAACAGCATTTCATATTTTAATAGGGAACTTCAAACTCCTAATATTCTTTTTACCGGTGAACAAGTAAACTCATTTACAGAAGTTAATTACAAGCGTTCAGGCTTAAAGTCAGATTGGGTTCTAGGAGCAAATTTTTATACCACCAATTTTGATGAAACCAGTATAAATGATAGAGATCAAAAGGATACTACAGTAGGTGCATTTATCAACAATGTAACAGACTTAAGTGATAGATGGATATTAGAAACAGGATTAAGAACAGACTATGCAATGGATTGGGGTTTATTTGCATTACCTAGAGTTTCCCTTCTATATAAAGGCCCAGGAACTTTTACCAGTCGTTTAGGTGGTGGATTGGGTTATAAAATTCCAGATATATTTACAGAAGAAGGTGAGATGCTTAATTTTAGCGGTATCTCAGGTATTAACAAAGATGAATTAGATGCTGAAACATCTTACGGAATTAATCTGGATTTTAATTATACCACTCCTATTACTGAACAGATTAATTTTTCTATAAATCAATTGTTTTATGCTACTGCTATTGACAACGGATTGTTATTAACCTCAACAGGTATGGATACCTATTCCTATCAAAATGGAGATGATATAACGTTAAGTCGTGGAGCTGAAACAAATATGAAGTTCACTTATAAAGATTTTAAATGGTTTTTAAATTATGCATACATAGATACACAGCTTAATTTTCTTGATGGCAATCCTCAAAAACCACTTACTGCAAGACATAATGCTGGTACGGTATTAATGTATGAAAATAAAGAATGGCGTATAGGTTATGAAGCTTATTACACAGGTAATCAATTACTTTCTAATGGGTTTGAAACTACTGATTATGTTACAATGGGACTTCTGGTTATGAAAAACTTCAAATGGGGTCATTTATTTACCAATTTTGAAAATTTTACTGACCGTAGACAATCTCGTTTTACTCCTACTTTAAATGTGAATTCAAACGGTGTCCCTAGCTTTAATGAAATCTATGCTCCTACTGATGGTTTTATTTTTAGCATAGGTGTTATTTTAAAACCTTTTGGAACTATGGAACACCACGATGATCATGATGATCACTAACATAAAAAGCCCTTTTTAAAAAAGGGCTTTTTTTTACTTACTTCTACAAGATTATTTTCATTTTTTGATGTGGAATTCCATCCTCTAAATATTCTTCACCGGTGGATTCAAAACCTAATTCTTTATAAAATTTATCTAGATAGCATTGAGCGCTTATTATAATGATAGACCAGGATTTTTTATGAATATAATCCATACTTGCTCTCATAATTGATTTCCCATAAGATTTACCTCTAAATTCTGGATTAACAACTACTCTACCAATGCTTGATTGTTTAAAATAATCACCTGGTTTAAAAATTCTAGTATAAGCTACAATTGATTCATCATGATAACCAATAACGTGAATTGCAAGTTGATCCTTATTGTCAATATCTTGATAAACACAATCCTGTTCTACAACAAAAACCTGAGAACGTAACCGTAAAATATGGTACAGTTGTATCGTATTTAATTCATCAAAGGTTTTTATGTGTACTTGCATGTTATTTAAAATTGTTTAGGTACAATTTTAGGTTTAGGTGGTTTTACACCTATCCTGATATCGGTAATTATTTTCTCTAGCATTTCACCAAATGATTCATCACCATTTGCCATTATTTCTTGTCGATGACTATCCAGATCATTTAATACTTGTTCTTTCTCCTTATCTTCATAACTGTCTAGCTCTCTCCATATTTCCATGAGTTTTTTCTCTGGATGTACTGCCGTGCGCAGTTGGTGAATTATAATACTAGCTTCTTTTTTCATATTTCCACAGTATCCCTAGTATTGTATACAAGAGAAATTTAATTCTTAATCATTATTTGATTTTACCTCTGTAACGTAACGAGTTTTCGTTATGTTGTAAAAGTAGTCGTTGATCCTTACTATAACTTTTCAATAAATGAATTACGTAATCCAATTGATCGTCAGTAAGATGTTTATAAGCAGGTGCTGGTATTTTATCACGCCATTTTCCTTGTAAAACATTGTCTAATGCAATACGCCAGTAACAATGGTTATCAAAATTAAGTTCTGGATATTGTTTAGGTAACTGTTCACCTAATTCAAAATAAAGTTTACTATTTGTTCTACTCATACCAATCAACCTTCCTTCTATAGTAGTAAATAATTTGAATATTGCCTATGATAAAATAGGTTATGAACAAGCTATTTTATCAACCCTACGTTTGTGACGTCCACCTTCAAAATCAGTTTCAAGAAACGTCTTTACTAAGGCTATTGCTTGTGGTATTGAAGTGAAACGAGCTGGAATACAGATGATATTTGCATCGTTGTGCTCTCGTGATAATTGAGCAATTTCTTTACTCCAGCAAACAGCGCCACGTACTTCCTTATACTTATTAACAGTCATTGATACACCTTGTGCACTACCACAAATAACTATTCCTTTTGAGGCTTTACCAGATACGATATCTTGCGCTACTTTATGAGCAAAATCTGGATAATCTACACTGTCAAAACTATCAGTACCATGATTAATGATTTCATACCCATTTTCTTTTAAGTAACCTACTATGGCATTTTTATATGCAGGTCCTGCGTGATCGTTTCCTATAGAGATGTTCATGTGACTAAATATTAAGTAACAAAGGTAAAAAAGCAGTAAGTTAAATGAGGTTATTAACACCTAGTAATTTTTGACTTTTATAAACCAATAATAACCTGTTAATAGTTTTTAATGAAATTATTTAGGATTTGTCAAATGCTTGTGCATATATACAGGATACTGAAACAACATCATTTTCTTATTAGTTTTTTCAATTTAGTTGTTAAATGTAAAATTGACGTTATTAACAGATTAATTTAATGTAAATAATATACAATTCATTGTGAATAATGGTTGTGAACAACTGTGAGTAAAACAGTATAATTGGTTTAAAAATAGAAATTTAATTCTCTTATAACTTGTTTATAACTGTTGAAAGTTTCTTCTTTTTCAAAATAACAAAAAACGATTACCTAAATTTTACCGCTATTCACAAGCTATATTAATCACTATTTTTTATTTAAAAATTTTAAAAAGAAAAATCTATGATATAATATATGTTAATAACAACGAGAAGAAGTAAAACTTTGAAAATTTAAGAAAGAAGAAAAAAAGAAAGGTATCTCTTAAAATGCCGTAGTGGCATTACTGGCATCAAGAGCAATAAAAATGAGAATAGCACATACTATAGCAGCTACTAGTAGTATTCCTAGAAAAAAATAGATCGTAAACTTCTTATGTTTGAGAGACATTGTTTGGTTTAAACTATGTTTATATAACGCCTAAATTCATTTAAAGTTACACTTTTATTAAGGAATTTTTAAGATTTATTTATAATTTGTTCAATATTAATTATTTGTAAAGCAATTATGATTGAGTTGTATAAAGAGTAACTTTGTTTATATATGAAGAAAAAGAAATCACGAAAATCAAAGACCAAGTTTCAAAACTTAAGTCAAAGTGTTCTCAATATTTTAAAAAACGAACCCAATAAACTATTTAATTACAAACAGATATGCGCCAAACTAGGAATAAGGGATTCTAGTGGCCGCAATCAGGTAATAAAAAAATTACATCAATTAAAAGCTAAAGACAAGATTGAAGAAGTTGATCGTGGTAAATTCAAGATCATTAAAGCAATTGATTATTACACGGGAATTCTCGATGTAAGTTCTCGCGGTACCGGTTATGTTATAACCGAAGAATTACAAGAAGATATAATGATTCCTAAAAGATCCATCGGTCAGGCACTTGATGGTGATCAAGTTGAGGTCTATGTCTATCATCGTAGACGAGGACAACAACCAGAAGGTGAGGTTACTAAGGTACTACAGCGCAATAAAACAGAATTTGTGGGAACTATTGAAGTTCATGAAAAATTTGCATTTGTAAATATTGCAAATCCAAAAATAACTACAGACTTCTTTATTTCTAAAAGCAATATTAATGGTGCCAAGGATGGTCAAGTAGTACTAGTCGAGTTCTTAGAGTGGAACGATAAACAAGATTCACCTAATGGTAAAGTAAAGGATATTTTAGGTGATCCAGGTGAGCATGATACTGAGATTCATGCTATTCTAGCGCAATACGGTCTTCCTTATGAGTTTCCTATCGAGGTTGAAAAGTTCACTGAACAGTTAGATAAAACCATAAGTAAACAAGAAATTAACAAGCGTCGTGACATGCGCGAGGATCTCACCTTTACGATAGACCCTAAAGATGCAAAGGATTTTGACGATGCCTTATCATTTAAAGTCTTAGAAAACGGTAATTATGAAATAGGAATCCATATTGCCGATGTTTCTCACTACGTAAAACCAGGAACTGTTCTCGATGATGAAGCCTATGAACGAGCCACATCAGTATATCTAGTAGATAGAGTAGTACCCATGTTACCTGAAGTGTTATCAAATGGTGTGTGTTCTTTAAATCCTCATGAGGACAAACTATGTTTTTCTGCAGTATTTGAATTAGACGATAAAGCAGTTATCCACAATCAATGGTTCGGTAGAACAGTTATTCACAGCGATCAGCGATTTGCCTATGAAGAAGCGCAACATATCATTGAAACGCAAGAGGATGAAATACCTGAAGATATCTCGCTTTCGCGAAAGCGTACAAAAATACCTACTCCTATTGTTCAAGCCACTCTTAAACTTGATGAACTTGCTAAAATCATGCGAGCAAAGCGCATGCAATCGGGAGCATTGAGTTTTGATAAGACTGAGGTTAAATTTGATCTCAATGAAAACGATGAGCCTGTAGGTGTATTTTTTAAAACCTCTAAAGACGCTAATAAATTAATTGAAGAATTTATGTTATTAGCCAATAAAAAGGTAGCAGAATTTGTAGGAAAGCGTACCGCAAAAAACGGTGATAAAAAGACCTTTGTTTACAGAATACATGATGAACCCAATGATGAAAAGCTTAATGCTCTTGCTGGTGTAGTAAAGAAATTTGGTCATCAATTAGACTTAAGAGATCGTAATAGAGTAACCTCATCACTTAATAAACTATTACACGACGTTAAAGGTGCTAAGGAGCAAAACATGGTTGATACCCTAGCTATACGGTCTATGTCAAAAGCTGTTTACTCTACTGATAATATCGGTCACTATGGACTAGCCTTTGATTATTATTCTCATTTTACGAGTCCTATAAGGCGTTATCCAGATGTGATGGTTCACAGACTTTTACAACATTATCTAGATGGTGGAAAAAGTGCCGATGAAGAAGTGTATGAAGTAAAATGCGATCATTCTTCTAACATGGAAATGCTTGCTTCAAAAGCAGAAAGAGATAGTATCAAATACATGCAGGTCAAATACATGAAAAACCATGAAGATGAAGAGTTTTTAGGAGTTATTTCTGGTGTGACCGATTGGGGTATATATGTGGAGATTATTGAAAACAAGTGTGAAGGTATGATTAGGTTAGGTGATCTAGACGACGATAGTTATGAATTTGTTGAGGAAGATTTTGCTGTTGTAGGTAGACGTACTAAAAATACCTATACACTAGGTGACGAGGTTTATGTCAAAGTTAAAAACGCCGATTTAGTCAAGAAACAATTAGATTTTTGGATGGTTGGCAGTAAAGAACAGGTAGAATCCTAATGAAAACGAAAATTTGTCATACTTGTCAAAAAGATGACGATGTGATGTATCGTATTCAATTTTCAGGAAGTAAACAATGGGTTTTTTGTTGTAAATCTTGTACACAACATCATCAATCTGATATTAATTACCGTTATGGAGGCACCTGGAAAGGCAACCGTCATTAATAAAAATGCTTTTAATTATGTATTTAATCGATATTAATTGTATTTAATCTAATATTACTAGTCAGTATAATTCAATTTTAAAAGTAATCTAGAACTGGTAGATATTTGTATTGTAATTGAGAGTGGTTACTTAGTTACAACATTTTCATGGTTTTATGAAATAGAATATTTTCAATTAAGAAAGTTTTTTGGTTGGTTAGTAAAATCCCGTTATCCTCTTCAGGATGCGGGATTTTCTTTTAAAATTAATTATGCATGCATAATAGTTTGGCACGAGTTTTGGAAAGATATAGTTGAAGGTTATTAAGAGTAATTTTCATAAGTTTTTTGGTTGGTTAATGAAACAGCAGTCTTTTAGGCTGCTGTTTCTATTGATACAAACTGTAACATATTTATTTTTTGATTGTCTGTATATAAAATAACAATCATGAAATTTATAGTAAGCAGTTTAATAGTACTCTTCTCGGTAATAATAGTAGCCCAAAATCCTATTGAGGAAGACATGGGAAATTTTGATACAATAAAAACATTTGATTTAGTCAAAGTCAATTTAGTGAAATCTGATGTTAATAAACTAGTCATAACAGGCGAGGATGCTCAGGACGTAGAGTTTGTTTTAAAAAATAAAACTCTTAAAATCAGAATGAAAACGGAACGAATTTTTGATGGTCAAAATACCTTTATACACGTTTATTATAAAGATCTACAAACTATTGATGGTAATGAAGGATCAGTCATCGTAGTTAATGAATTAATGACTCAAAACAATCTTGAAATCAAAGTGCAAGAAGGAGCTAGGGTAGAAGCTGGTGTTGCGATTGAGCATCTGGATATAAGAGCAGTAACTGGTGGTATTGTTTCTTTAACAGGAGCAGCAAAAAACCAAAATATCGTTGTTAACACAGGTGGAATAGTTGAAAACGCAGGTTTAAAAACTGATGATTCCCGAGTTAAAATACAAGCTGGTGGTGAGGTTGAAGTGTATGCGAGTAATTACGTGAAAATTAGAATTAATGCCGGTGGCGATGTAATGGTTTATGGTAATCCAAATAATATAAATAAGAAAACTGTATTTGGAGGTCGTATTGAAATTGTGGAATAATGACGTCATATCGTTCTTTAAACTTTAGTTTTCTTAACTATCATTTGATAAGCCTTAGGTTATCTATTATTTTTGAGCTATAACTGATTTGTTATATGCTAGAAGATATATATAGTGCTATCCCATTAGGTTTTGGTATGGCTTTTTTAATAGGGCCAGTGTTTTTTGCCTTATTAGAAACAAGCGCCATAAAGGGTTTTAGAGCTGCTCTAGCTCTTGATATAGGAGTCATACTGGCTGATATCATTTTTCTTCTAGTCGCTTATTTTATGACCTCTAGTATTTTAGAAAAATTAAAGGATGATCCTGCATTATACATTTTTGGTGGTAGTATTTTATGCATTTATGGAGTAATTTCCTTTATAAAAACCAAGAAAACATACCTTAAAGAAGTTGATAAAGGAGTTTTAATCGTACAGAAGAACAATTATTATTCCCTGTTTATCAAAGGATTTTTACTGAATTTTATCAATATTGGCGTTTTAGGTTTCTGGTTGGGATTGATTGTAGTATTTAGTCCTCAACTAGAGAATGATGAAAATCGTATACTGGTATTTTTCAGTACTGTTTTACTTACTTATTTCATTGTAGATTTATGTAAAATAGTATTAGCAAAAAGTTTAAATAGATACTTAACTCCACTTAGAATATTTTGGTTAAAACGACTAATCGCTATTGTCATGTTAATATGTGGAATAGTATTGATTATTAAAGGTGTATTTCCTCAAACCACGGTTATAATAGAAAATCAATTACCAGAATTACCACATTAAAATGAGATGGATTGCTTACGTATTAGGAGTTCTTGCAATTGGTTTTTTACAATTTATTTTATTTATAATTTTTGTACCTGACTCTTGTGCGTACCACTCACAATCGGACGAAAGACCCTTTTTAATTAAATACTGTTATGAAGGTGTTCATCCAACTCCAAATGTTTTAAACATTGTATTAACGATAGTAATCGGACTGGCATTAGGTCACTTTATCGCAAAACGTATTCAATAAAAAAATCCCCAGTAATTACTGAGGATTTTTGAGGTGCCAAGCGGATTCGAACCGCTGTAGTAGGTTTTGCAGACCCAAGCCTAGCCACTCGGCCATGGCACCTTGTGGACGGCAAAAATAGTAAAAAAGTACAGTTTTTAGGATATCAATCGATAAAATCTAAAAAGCTGTTATTCTTTATCTACTTTCTGACATTTCAATGATTACACTTTCAACATCTCCACCTATAGGTGGATTTATTTTAGCTACTTGTACAGTAGCTTGTTGAACTAGTGGTTCTTCTTTAAAAATTCTATCAAGAATACGTTTTGCAACTTGCTCCAGTAATTTAGATCTTATTGCCATTTCCTCCTTAATAATTCTATTAAGGGAAACATAATCAACTGTATCTTTAAGGTGATCGGTTTGCGCACTTTTAGTTAAATCGGCACTTATTTCTAGATCCACTCTATAATCGCTACCTATACGTTCTTCCTCGTCTAGACAGCCATGGTTAGTAAAAACTCTAACGTTATTCAATTTAATTTTATGCATAGGGCAAAGATACATACCATTACTTATCTATAAATCTTAACTTTGCTTATAAAATAACATAGGGATGAGCGATAAAAAGCCGGCTAACTTTATAGAAGAGATAATTGAAGCAGATCTTGAAAACGGATTAAATCCTGATCATTTAAGATTTAGATTTCCACCAGAGCCTAATGGATTCTTGCACATAGGACATGCTAGTGCAATTTGCTTAAATTTTGGGTTAGGTGAGAAGTATAACAAACCAGTAAACTTAAGATTTGATGATACAAATCCTGCTAAAGAAGAATCTAAGTTTGTTGAAGCTATTCAAAAGGATATTGAATGGTTAGGTTATAAATGGGATAACCTATGTTATGCATCTGACTACTTCCAACAACTTTATGATTGGGCTATACAGCTTATTAAGGAAGGTAAAGCTTATGTTGATTCTCAATCAAGTGAACAAATTGCTGAACAAAAAGGTACACCTACACAACCTGGAACTAATAGTCCTTATAGAAATCGTAGTATAGATGATAATTTAAAGTTATTTGAATCTATGAAAAACGGTGAATTTGGCGAGTCTGAGCATGTATTAAGAGCTAAGATTGATATGTCATCTTCAAACATGCTTATGAGAGATCCTATCATGTATCGCGTTGTGAATAAACCACATCATAGAACAGGTAATGATTGGAAAATTTATCCCATGTATGATTGGACACATGGAGAAAGTGATTATTTGGAACAAATAACTCACTCATTCTGTACTCTTGAATTTTTACCTCATAGAGAGCTTTATAATTGGTTTCTTGACCAAATAGTAGATAAGGATAAGATACGCCCTAAACAACGTGAATTTGCCCGTCGTAACGTCTCTCATACAGTTACTTCAAAACGCAAACTTCAAAAACTCGTTGATGATGGAATTGTTTCAGGTTGGGATGATCCTAGAATGACCACTATTTCTGGAATGAGAAGAAGAGGTTATCCTGCTCAAGCAATCCGTAATTTTGCAGATTCTATAGGTATTGCAAAACGTGATAATCTAGTTGACATGAACCATTTAGAGTATTTCGTAAGAGATTATCTAAATAAAGAAGCTGACCGAGTGATGGCAGTTCTGGATCCAGTTAAATTAGTAATTACTAATTATCCTGAAGGAAAAGAAGAAATCTTACAAGCCGAAAATAGTCAGGAAGATGCATCTAGAGGATATAGAGAAGTACCTTTCTCAAAAGTACTTTATATAGAACGTGAAGATTATAGGGAAGAAGCAAATAAGAAATTCTTTAGATTAAAGAATGGAAAAGAAGTAAGACTTAAAAATGCCTATATTATTAAGGGTGAAGGTTGTGTAAAAGATGAAAATGGTGTCATCACTGAAATACATGCAACTTATGATCCAGAATCAAAAAGTGGTAGTGGCACTGAGGCCAGTATGCGTCGCGTTAAAGGAACCTTACATTGGGTAAGTGCGGCCCATGCTGTACCAGTTGAGGTAAGATTATACGATAGACTGTTTAATGTTGCACAGCCAGACGCAGATAAGGATGTGGATTTCATGCAATTCGTAAATAAAGAATCATTAAAAACTATCACAGCGTTTGGTGAACCAGCTTTAAAAGACTTAGAAGTAGGGAAAACGGTACAATTCCAGCGTATGGGTTATTTCTCAGTTGATAGAGATAGTACTTCAGAGAATCGAATTTTCAATAGAACAGTAACTCTAAGAGATACATGGGCAAAAATTGATCAATAGTTTTTCTTATAATTTGCTTCCTTTGACATGAACTTTATGATTCATGTCTGCAGTCGCGAAAACATACCTCATAAAAGTATAATCGCTAAAAAGTCATTCAGTAATGGATGGCTTTTTTGGTTATAAATTGTATGATTTTAACAAAAATTGATAAATATTATATCGATTTTATACTTTTTCATTGAATTAATTAAAATGCTTATATATCTATTAACGCTGTAAGCTGTAGGAGTAAGGTACATTTGTAATAACAAACAAATCAAAAAAAATATTACTATGGCAAAGACAGGAAATACGATTATAGCACTTGCAGCAGGAGCTGCTTTAGGAGCAATCGCAGGAATTTTATACGCACCAGAAAGCGGTAAAAAAACACGTAAAAAATTAAAAAAAGAAGCCATTAAAGCAAAAGATACTTTTACAGAAAGTGCTCAAAGAACCTATGAACAAGTAGCAGCAAAAACTTCAGAAGTTCGTGGAACAGTAGGTGAAAGGATAGAAGAAGCACTATCTACAGCTAGTTATAAAGCAGATGACGCTATTGTCGCACTAGAAGAAAAACTAGAACAACTACGTACACAAAACGCCAAATTACAAAAACCTAAAACTGCAAGCGGAGCGGTAAAAAAGGCTAAAGCGACTGTATAAAATCTAGATTTTGAGTTCTATTACAGACCAAATACAGGAATTTCAAGAGGCTAGTAAAAGCTATATTGAAACTACAATTGAATTTCATCGTTTACGATTATTCAAAGGTCTTACGTTGTTTTTAAGCAGCAGTGTTCACAAGCTTTTAAGTATTCTATTTATAACATTATCAGCAATCTCTTTAAGTACAGCAGTAGCCTTTTTATTAGGTGAAATATGGGAAAGTTACGCTATGGGCTTTTTTGCTGTAGGAATCTTCTATTTCATCATCTTTTTATTAGTTCTATTGTTAACTAGGAAGAAAATTGAAACTAATGTTATACAACGTACAAGTAAGAAATTTTTTAATTAAATATTCATGAAGGTTTACAATAATTTTGACGAGATAAATAAGGAGCTTAACGTTCTATCGTTACAGAAACAAATTCATGAAGAAACGATGAAGTTAAAGATAAATGAAGTTAAGGAAGAATTGAGCGCAGTTTCAATTGTTACTAATATGATATCGTCAATTGCAAAAAAAGCGGTAGTTTTAAAAATTGTAAATAAATTTTTAAGTCGTTAAATGAAAATAGGAAGTATCATTTACTTCATTCTTACACTAATAACACTTATAAGTTCCTCTTACTATTTTTATCTGATCTACGTGAGACATCATGAATCAGAAAATATATATCTAGTAAGTGGAATTTTTAATGTCATACTATTTTTCTTTTGTCTTTTTTTATGGATAAGAGAAATAACAAGAAAAGAAAAAAGCGAGACTAAGTAGTCTCGCTTTTATTTTCAATCCAATAACTCTATTCTAAAGAGTCTGTTTCTTTAGAATCTTTATTTTTTTTGGAGCTTTGTTTTTTCATTTGCTCACCAATTTGGGCGCTTGCAGTAAAGCTAGCAATCATGTTGTTAAGCATGTCGCTTCCTGCCTGTGGTGAATTAGGTAACAAAATAAGATTAGAATTTGTCTCTTCACCTATAGATTGTAACGTATCATAATGTTGAGTTACGACTATTAATGCACTGGCTTCTTGTGAATTAATTCCTACGTTATTCAATACATCAACAGATTCTTCAAGTCCTCTAGCGATTTCTCTTCGTTGATCTGCGATACCTTGACCTTGTAATCTTTTTGATTCAGCCTCAGCACGTGCTTTAGCAACGATTTTAATACGCTCTGCTTCCGCTTCGTATTCGGCAGCTACCTTTTCACGTTCCGAGGCATTAATACGGTTCATAGCGGCTTTAACTTGAATATCCGGATCGATATCGGTTACAAGTGTCTTAATAATGTCGTATCCATAATCCAGCATGGCCTCATTAAGTTCTCTTTTTACCGCAATTGCTATATCATCTTTCTTTTCAAAAACGTAGTCTAATTTCATTTTTGGAACTTCGGCACGTACCACGTCAAAAACGTATGATGTAATTTGGTCATGAGGATTTTGAAGTCTATAAAACGCATCATAAACCTTATCTCTAATTACTTGAAATTGAACTGATACTTTTAGTCTTACAAAAACATCATCTTTGGTTTTGGTTTCGACAACTACATCTAGTTGTTGAATACGTAAATTAATCCTTCCAGCTACACGATCGATCACTGGAATTTTTAATTGTAATCCAGAATGACGCATGCTAGTAAATTTACCAAAACGTTCAATTACGGCCGCTGTTTGTTGTTTAACTGTAAAAAAAGCGCTCAATAAAATAATTAGAGCGATAACTCCTATAACGATAGGAACAATGGGAATTAATGGTAGTGTCATCATATTGTATAAAGTAAATGGTTATGTAAAGGTAAGTGCTTATCTTGAGAATTTTAAAGGGCAATTGCCTTATAAAAATTACTCAAATAGTAACATATCTATATTATAGGTAGTATGTTTATGTCCTTTGTTACAATTATGAAATACATTCTCCTTTTTTTGGTTTTTATATCTGGATATTACATTCAAGCACAGCGATACACACCTATAAATTATCTAGGGATAGGAGTAGAGGCTACTTCTTACCGTTTAGATATTGATGATCTAACGGTAGATAGTAATTTAGGGTACAAATTTGTTCTTGAAACACGTGGTCAAATAAGAGATGATTTTGATTTTATTTATTCATTAGGTGTTTACAATCATAACTTTTCAACTAGAGAACTTTTGACAAATCAAGAAATTGAATTCTCTCAATTAGGAGCAGAGCTTAATTTTCTTTTTGCCTGGAAAATAGCACAGAGTAATCATTTTTCTATTGAATTAGGTCCATCGTTACTATTTAATGGTGATTATAAATTGAAAGATGAATCTGCTTTTGAAAATTCCCAGATAGGATCTTTATCTAATACCATCACCGTGTCAGAATTTCAAAAAAATAATCCTTTTAACGTTAATGGAGTAATTGGATTTTCTACCGGAGTTACCCATTTTAGATTCATGGCACATTATCATTATGGTTTTCTCAACAATTTATCAGGACAAGATAATCTTGGTAATGATTTAGAAGGTAAGGCCCGTTTTTACACTTTTGGACTACGATTTTACTTTTAAAATTAATTTATAAGAAAAAACGATACTTGTTTAAACAAGTATCGTTTTAATCAATAATAAGTATTATTTATCTTTTTTTATCCTAATATAGATATAGCAGTTTTTAGCCTAGAAATCGTCTCATTTTTACCTATCATAGAGGCTATTTCAAAAACATCTGGACCCATTAGACTACCTACTAAAGAAAGTCGCATAGGCATCATTATTTTACCAAATCCTAGTTCGTTGCTCTTCATCCAGCCTTTAATTGAATCACTCAATCCAGATGCGGTATCATCATCAGTTTTTTCAATGACCTCAATTAATTGATTCATTAAATCGCTAGTGGATTCTTTCCAAGCTTTTTTAGCATTTTTCTCATCAAATTCTTTCGGTGCTTCAAAAAAGAACCCTGCAAGTTCAAAAAGGTCATCTAAAAACACTGCTCTTTCTTTCACTAGACCAACTACTAGATTAACATAATCCTGTGATCCATAGTTAATATTTTTTGATTGTAACGCTTTCGCGAAAGCGGCACCTATAACAGCATCATCTTGTTCAACAAAATATTGTTGCTGGAACCATTTAGCCTTATCTGGATCAAACTTGGCGCCTGAACTATTTACTTGAGAAAGATCAAATTGTTCTATAAGTTCATCTAGGTTAAATAATTCTTGTTCGGTTCCAGGATTCCAACCTAAAAAGGCTAGCATATTGATAACCGCGCTAGGCAGGTAACCATCTTCTCGGTATCCATTGAAGGTTTCATTTTCCTTATCATCATGCCATTCTAATGGAAATACAGGAAAACCGAATTTTGCTCCATCTCGTTTACTTAACTTCCCTTTACCAGTTGGTTTAAGTATGAGAGGTAAATGAGCAAAAGATGGAATTTGCCATCCAAAGCTTTCATACAGCAATACGTGTAATGCCATACTAGGTAACCATTCTTCACCGCGTATCACATGTGTGATTTGCATGTTGTGATCATCCACAACATTGGCAAGGTGATAAGTAGGCATACCATCACTTTTGAATAAAATTTTATCGTCTAATAGACTGGTATCTATTTGGATTCCTTTACGTATCTCATCAAATAAACCAAGGTTTTTTATTTGTGGTTTAAACCTTATTACATAGTCCTCACCGTTATCTAGTCGTTGTTGTACTTCTTCTGGTGTAAGTGTAAGTGAGTTGGTAAATTGATCTCGAGTTGTGTGATTGTAAATGAAGTTCTTCTTTTGAGACTCTGCCGTAGCGCGTGCTTCATTCAATTCTTGCGCTGTGTCAAATGCATAATAAGCAGCTCCTTTTTCAATAAGTTCTAGAGCGTATTGTTTATAGGATTCTTTTCTTTCACTTTGTCTATATGGACCAAAGTTACCTTCTTTTCCTATTCCTTCATCAAATGGAATCCCACACCAGTTTAAAGCATCTATGATGTACTGTTCTGCTCCTGGAACATATCTGTTTTGATCGGTATCCTCAATCCTTAGGATAAATGTTCCTTTATGTTTTTTTGCAAATAAGTAATTGAATAATGCGGTTCTCACTCCGCCTATGTGAAGTGGTCCAGTCGGGCTAGGGGCAAATCTTACTCTAACTTCTTGACTCATTTTGTATGCAGTTTTATAGGCTGCAAAGATAGTTAGTCTATAGAGAGTAAATAGTTAGGTTTTAGGTAAATTACTGTGTGGCCAGTTTAACCATTTCATGTGGAACATGTTTATTAACTATAGAAAACCATAATGGTGGAATCGTTGCTATTACCATCATAGTAGGATATCCATAAGGCAATTGTGGACTTATATCGTGATAATCTAATACTTGATACTTTTTACTCGCTCTATAATGATGATCGCTATGTCTTGTTAATTCGTATAGTAATATTCTACCTAATGCGTGATTGCTATTCCAACTATGTATCTCCCTAACGACCTCATATCTTCCTGATTTTTTTCTTGCTCTTCTTAATCCATAATGTTCTAGATAATTTATTATTTCTAATAATGAAAAACCTACTATTGCAATTGCAATTGCTAGTAGGGAAGTGGACCAGGAAAATACAATACCTACAGTTACCAAATAACTCATTTGAATTAAGGTATACCATAGCATATCGTTTTTTACTGAAAAAATGGAGTAATTATTTACCTTCCTTAGCTTGTGTTGTATGCGCCATGCACTTATATATTGTTGAGTTACCGATCTCAACCAAAATTTATATAAATTTTCATTATATCTAGCTGTTGCAGGATCTTCGGGTGTAGCAGCTTGCAAATGATGGTGATGATTGTGCTCTATATAAAAATGCATATAAAGACTAGGTAACAGCAATATTTTACCTAGAAAGCGTTCCCAACTTTCTTGTCTATGACCTAATTCATGAGCAACATTAATTCCGTTACTTCCTGCTACAATACCACAAGATAATATTAAGCCAACTACCTCATAAGTAGTTAAAAAGGAATTATTGAAAGTATAAAAAGCATACACTAGCGTACCAAATACGATAGGAACATTAAGCCATAATAACAAATCAAAAAACCTATTAGCAGTTTTAGATTCTTTTTCACTGTCTGATAAATTCTTTTTTAAAGATGGCATCCATAATTCCAGCAAAGGCACTATTCCAAAAACAACAATTGGAGTTATAAATAACCAATATCCTTTTAGAAATATTCCTAGCACACAGAAAACAGGAATTAGATAGGCAGCTAGGTATTTTAAGTCTTTCATTCTACTAGGGTTGAGTTTGCCTAAAGTTATAACAAACTTTAATTTTTACCATAGTTCAATATTTGGGCACTATTTATGTATGAAATACGCTAGTAAGTCCACTTATTAAATGGATATGAACAATTTAAGGCTTATTCCTATCTTTACAAGTCTAGATGATGAAAAGGTGCCATGACTAACTTTCAAATAATACAAAAGAAATTAACTCAATTTATTAGTAAGTACTATCGTAATGAATTGATAAGAGGAGTCATTCTTTTTGCTGCTCTTAGTTTGTTGTATTTTCTATTTACTGTGGTAATCGAGCATTTTTTGTGGCTTAGTACCGTGGGACGCACCATATTGTTTATTCTATTTGTAATTGTACAATCTTTTTTATTGTTCAAGTTTGTTGGTATTCCTTTAGCTCGTTTATTCAAGCTTTTTAAAGGAATTGATTTTAGGGATGCAAGTACCATTATAGGAACTCATTTCCCTGAGGTATCTGATAAACTTGTAAATGTTTTACAATTACATAAAAATGGAGGTGACGATGAATTGACGTGGGCAAGTATTAATCAAAAAAGTGAAGAACTTAAACCTATACCTTTTTCACTTGCCATTGATTATAAAAAGAATTCCAAGTATTTAAAATATTTAGCTATTCCGCTTGTTATAATTGTAGGACTTTTCTTTACCGGTAATGATGAGGTGATTACAAAAAGCGCATCACGTGTAGCCGATTTTAATAACGAATATATTCCACCTGCTCCTTATTCATTTAAATTACTTAATGATGATTTAAGTACATTACAAAATCAAGATTATAAAATTAATGTTCAAGTTGTAGGTAAGAAATTACCTGAATCTGTTTCCATAAGCTATAAGGGTCAAAATTATTTTATGAATCAAGATAAAAACGGTAATTACAGTTACGTTTTTAAAAGACCTAGTAGTGACATTGATTTTTTCTTTAATGCAAATGAGGTTGCAAGCCCAAATTATCAACTCAAGGTAGGTGCTGTACCATCTATAGATCAATTCAATATGGTGTGTAGGTTTCCTTCACACATAGGTCGCACTTCAGAAACTATTAAGGGTACAGGAAACGCTCTTTTACCAGAAGGTACTCGCGTGCAGTGGATTTTAAATACCAGTAATACTCAAGTTGTAGACTTCGTTAATGGTGATGATACTTATAGCTTTAAAAAGCAGGATAATCAGTTCGCTTTCGCGAAAGCGATATCACAACCTACTTCATATGCTATTTCCACCTCTAATTCTAATACTAAAAATTACGAGACACTTAATTTTAAAATCGATGTTGTAAAGGATGAATATCCTGAATTGAAGGTGGAAGAAAAGGTTGATTCTTTAAACGATCAAATAAGATATTATAAAGGTCAGGTTGTGGACGACTACGGCATTAAAAAGATAGTATTGAACTACTATATTCAAGATGATCCTGCAACCGTTAAGAAATTAGTGATTAGTAAAGATAGAGGATCCTATGAAACGTTTTTATATACCTTTCCTCAAGGTCTTGAACTATTAGAAGGCAAACGTTATGAATATTATTTTGAAGCTTTTGATAATGACGTGGTAAATAACTTTAAAAGCGTTAAGTCTCAGGTCTATGGTTATCGAAAAATCACCAATAATGAACAGGAACAACGTGAATTACAAGAGCAAAAGGAATCGTTAGAAAGTATAGAGAAATCTTTAATGGATCAGGAAAAACAGCAGGATAAACTTAAGGAATTAAGTCGTGAAGCTATTGAAAAGAAAGATCTAGATTTTAATGACCGCAAAAAACTAGAACAGGTCTTAGATAAGCAGCAGAAGCAGGAACAGTTAATGAATCGACAGTTGGATCGGTTAAAAAACAATTTGGAAAAATCCATAAGAGAAGAATCAGAAGAAAAGGAGGCGTTAAAAGAACGAATGGAACAAAGTGCTGATCAAATTAAGAAGAATGAAGAACTCTTAAAAAGGATCCAAGAATACAAGGATAAAATGCCGCCTGCTGAGCTAAAGGAACAATTAGATAAAGCACAACGCAACTCAAAACAACAGCAACGTAGTCTTGAACAATTATTAGAGTTAACTAAAAGATTTTATGTCAAGGAGAAATTCAAGCAATTAGCCAAAGATTTATCTCAAATAGCTTTAAAGCAGAAGAAGGCTGCAGATGTTGAATCTTCAGAACTACAACAAGATAGTTTAAATAAAGAATTCCAAGAATGGAGAAAGGAACTGGAGGAACTTGAGAAGGAAAATACTAATCTAAAACGTCCACATAAGTTAGAGTTTGATCCACCACAAGCTGATGATATCGAGCAGGATCAAAACGAAGCTAAAGAAAATATTGAATCTAAAGAATCTCAAAAGGCATCATCCAAACAACGCAGTGCTGCAGATAAGATGAAACGACTATCTCAACAAATGGGCAATCAAATGCGCAGCATGGAGAAAGATCAAATGATGGAGGATGCAGAAACCTTAAGGCAAATTTTAGATAATTTGATAGGTTATAGTCTGGAGCAGGAAGCTTTAATGGACGAAGTTTCATTGATAAATAGAAATAGCCCAAGTTTTGGAAAAAAACTAATAAAGCAAAAAAAGTTGGAATACACCTTTGAGCATGTAGATGATTCTTTGTTTGCTTTAAGTAGCCGCAACCCTAAGGTCGGTGAAGAAATAAATTCTGTTATCACCGATATTCATTATGGTATAGATACAAGTATGGAGCAATTGGCAGAATTCAAAATAGAGCGCAGTTTAATGGCGCAACAGGAGGCTTTTTCAGGTGCCAATAAATTAAGCTCTATGTTAAGTGATGCCATGGATAATATGAATGCTTCTGGATCAAGTGGTCCTGGACAACCAAGTCCTGGTGAAGGCGGTGCTGGTTTTCAACTTCAGGACATTATACAGCAACAAGAAAGCTTAAGTAAAAAAGGTAAAGGAGATAAATCAGGACAACAAGGTCAACAAGGAAAACAAGGACAACAAGGTCAGCAGGGTCAATCTGGTCAATCGGGTAATGCTGGTGAAAATGGTCAAAGCGGTCAATCCGGTCAATCCGGTAGTGGTGGTGAGCAAGGTCAAAATGGTCAGTCTGGTAATGGTGGTGAGGACGGACAAAGTGGTGAATCTGGAGGAATAGGTGGTTCGTCAGGTAATGGATCTGGTGGTTCTTCTGGTCAATCTGGCAAAGATTCAAATACCGGCGAATCTGGTTATCGGGAGTCTGAGTCTGAAGCAGAACGCATTTATGACATATATAAAAAGCAAAAGGAGCTTAGGGATCAATTAGAAAACATGATTGAAAATAGTGGTATTAAATCCAAGGTAGAATCCATTACCGATAATATGAAAGCGGTCGAGCGTAAGCTGTTGGATCAGGGTTTTGATAGAGAAGTCGAGGATCTTATGCTACGAATTCAGCACGACTTATTAAAATTAAAGGATGCTGGATTATTACAAGGAAAACAAGAAGAACGTAAGAGCACTACAAATCGTAATAGTTTTAATAATGAGACTAATAATAAGCTTCCTGATGCCAGCAACTATTTCAATAATAAGGAGATATTAAACAGACAAGTATTACCTTTGCAGCCGCTTTTTAAGAACCGAGTTAAAGAGTATTTTAAGAATGATTAGTTTTCACTATCAGAATGATTTTGAACCTTTGAATAACGTAGTGTATAATAAATGGCTTTCGGCCGTTATCGCTTCTGAAAACAAAGCATTAGATAAAATTGATTTTGTTTTTTGTAGCGATGATTACCTACATGAAATGAATAAGCAATTCCTGGATCATGATACTTTCACCGATATTATAACTTTCGACTATTGTGAGGAAAATAGATTATCAGGTGAAATATACATAAGCACTGATCGAGTTGCCGATAATGCTCAAGTTTTTAATGTGAACTTTGAGCAAGAATTGCACCGAGTTTTGGTTCATGGAATTCTTCATTTATGTGGTTACAAGGATAAGTCACCTCAGGAAATTGATTTGATGCGTTCAAAAGAAGAAGAAAAAATGAATATGTTTCACGTGAAACATTAATGTTATGTTAGGACAAGAATACGATGTAATAGTGGTAGGTGCTGGACACGCGGGAAGCGAGGCCGCAGCTGCTTCAGCAAATATGGGAGCAAGTACTTTACTTGTAACTATGAATCTTCAAACAATCGGGCAGATGTCTTGCAACCCTGCTATGGGTGGTATTGCAAAAGGTCAAATTGTTAGAGAAATTGATGCTTTAGGTGGTTTAAGTGGTATCGTTAGCGATAAAAGTGCTATACAGTTTAAAATGCTTAATCAATCTAAAGGACCTGCAATGTGGTCACCGAGAACTCAGAACGATAGAATGCGTTTTGCTGAAGAATGGAGATTACAATTGGAAGCTATTCCTAATTTAGACTTTTACCAAGAAATGGTATCGGGTCTGATTATAGAAGGGGAAAAAGTGGTTGGTGTTAAAACCTCTTTAGGTCTCGAGTTACGATCAAAAAGTGTGGTATTAACTAATGGAACCTTTTTAAATGGTTTAATTCATATAGGTGAAAAACAATTTGGAGGTGGTCGTGCAGGTGAACGAGCTGCTACTGGAATAACACAGGATTTGGTTAATCTAGGTTTTGAAGCAGGTAGGATGAAAACTGGAACTCCACCTCGTGTTGATGGGCGTAGTCTGGATTACTCAAAAATGATAGTTCATCCAGGTGATGAAATTACAGGTACGTTTAGTTACTCTGATAGGACTAAACCTTTGACTAAACAAAGGGATTGTTACATGACTTATACAAGTCCAGAGGTTCATAATTTGTTACGTGAAGGATTTGATCGTAGTCCTATGTTTAATGGTAGAATTCAAAGTATAGGTCCTCGTTATTGT
The DNA here is from genome assembly GCF_001430865.1 of Nonlabens sp. MIC269. GTDB lineage: Bacteria > Bacteroidota > Bacteroidia > Flavobacteriales > Flavobacteriaceae > Nonlabens > Nonlabens tegetincola. The sequence continues at coordinate 1,609,758 of NZ_CP011373.1, forward strand.
CCATCTATTGAAGATAAAATTGATCGTTTTGCCGATAAGGACAGACATCAAATTTTTGTTGAGCCAGAAGGTTGGGATACGGTAGAGGTCTATGTAAATGGTTTCAGTACCAGTTTACCTGAAGATGTTCAGTTTAAAGCCCTGCGTTCGGTTGCTGGTTTTGAAAATGTTAAGTTCTTTAGACCAGGATATGCAATCGAGTATGATTATTTTCCACCTACTCAATTAAAACATACCTTGGAAACCAAAATCGTAAATAATCTATACTTTGCAGGTCAAATTAATGGAACCACCGGTTATGAAGAAGCTGCAAGCCAAGGATTAATGGCTGGTATTAATGCGGTTTTAAAGATTCGTGAGGAAGAGGCGTTTGTGCTTAATCGTGACGAGGCGTATATAGGTGTTTTAGTAGATGATCTAATCACAAAAGGAACTGAAGAACCTTATAGGATGTTTACTTCAAGAGCTGAATATAGGACACTATTACGTCAGGATAATGCAGATTTACGTTTAACTCCTCGTGCTTATAAACTTGGAATAGTTAAGGACGATGCAATGCGTAGGGTAGAAGAGAAGCAAGAGAAGTCTAAACAGATGATTGATTTTCTTGAAAACACTAGTTATAATTTTCAAGAAATGAACGAAATTCTGGTGGAGAAAGGTTCTGCGCCAGTGAAACAAAATGGGAAGTTATTTAAAGTTTTTTCTAGACCTCAAATTGATTTAAGTGACATGTTGCGTGTTAATGAGGTTGCCAGCTTTATTGAAAAAAACGATATTAATAAGGATGTTCTTGAACAAGTGGAAGTTCACGTTAAATATGCTGGTTACATAGAGAAAGAAAAAAACAATGCAGACAAGCTTCATAGATTGGAAAATATTAGAATTCCTGAAAACTATGACTACTCTCAAATTAAATCTTTGAGTTACGAGGCTAAAGAGAAATTGACTAAAATTAAACCTGTTACTGTATCCCAGGCTTCTCGTATTTCGGGTGTGTCACCTAGTGATATTTCTGTGCTGTTAGTACATATGGGAAGATAGTTTCACGTGAAACATGATAGACTTTAACTTCAATAAATCAGTTTTAAGAACTAAGGATTATTTCTTTTCTAAAGAAAAATTTGAACTTTTTAAAGATGATACCACTGGTATTTTAAAAACGGTACCTCAACCTAAAGAGTTGTCGAAATATTATGAATCTGAAGATTATTATTCTCATGGTAATAATAAAGCATCCTTTTTTTCCAAGATTTATAATGTCGTTAAGAGAAGAAATATTCAAACAAAAACTCGATTAATAACCAACGTTATTAATGAACATTTTGGCTCTTCTACAAAAATTAAAGTTTGTGATGTAGGTGCAGGTTCTGGTGAATTGGTTCAATCATTAATCGATAATAACATCTCTGCTTGTGGAGTTGAACCTTCTAAAAAGGCTAGAGATTTTGCAAAACAAAATTTTAGTTTGTCATTTCAACCTGACACTTCAATTTATGAAGAAAATTATTTTGATGTAATTACCATGTATCATGTTCTAGAACATGTTCCCAATTTGTCACAACAGATATTAGAATTAGTAAGATTATTAAAACCTGATGGAATTTTAATTTTGGCTTTACCTAATTATCAATGTTTAGATGCTAGGGTTTTTAAGGAACATTGGGCCGCTTACGATGTTCCTCGTCACACTTTCCATTTTTCAAAACATTCTGTAGAAATATTATTTAAAAGTAAATTCCGATTAGTAAATACAATTCCAATGTGGTGGGATAGTTTTTACGTTTCAATATTATCTGCTAGATATAAAAAATGGCCTATACCTTTTATTTCAGGTACACTGGTAGGATTTATCTCTAATTTGTCCTGTTTAATTACAAAGCAAGCCTCTTCACATCAATTTATACTTAAAAAACTAAAATAAGCACATTTTAAAGAGTTATTTTTAAGTTGCTTCACCCAAGGTATGTGAAGGAAATAAAGTTTCTTAAATCACTTAATTTGAAGCCGTTTTCAATAAAGTCGAGTTATGATTTTTAATTTTAGCATAGGTTATGCTAATGAAACCCATAATAGGCCTAGACTAGTTACTCCAAAGTAAATGGCTATCCTAGATGCGCCTTCGTAATCTCTAATGATTCTTAATCCTATCAGTAGGATAATAAATACTAATGATGATCCTATGAAAGTATATCTTGCAAAATCTAGAGTACCAGAAGAGTAAATTTTATAAAGAGCAAATAGGGCTAAAGTAGCAATTAACACCTCTGCCAGTAATATAAAGATAGTAATTACCTTTACTAATAGTTCTCCAAAATATTTAGAGTACATATTGAGAAAGTCAAGCAAAGTTTCTTCCCATCTGTAGACTTTTTCATATGCAGAAATACAAAAAGTTACGAGTATAAAAATTAGTAGTAAAACTATTCCTGTGTTGTCCAATCAAATAATATTCTATTTGCAAGTATAAGTAATTTTAATCTTTTGAAAACAAAAGACTTAAACTGTGTCATTAACAAAATATTAAGAAGGCCCGTGTAAAATACGCGTCATACCTATAGCAAGATCCGTAAGAATAACCTTTCCATTTCCATTTCTTTGAATATGATAAAGTGAAGTTTCAATTTGTTCTTGGACCGCAATCATTCTGTTTCCAGTAATAAAAGGAGCAAATTTCTTAAGGTCAAATCCAGTTTTTGGATTCAAATACACGATACGATCTGCCTTATAATTTAAAAGCATCGCTTGTCTAAAAAATTCAATAGCATAATTTAAAAAGCGTTGTTGCTTTTCTCTATTTAAGGAGGAAATTGCGGTAGCCCAATTTATCAGTTCTGTGATAGCGCTAGGTTTGGTCTTTGCTTGGTAAGCGGTTCTTACCCATTTAATCAAAAGCTCTTCAAATTCATTGTCCTCTGAAATATTAGATGCTAATTCAAGTGCTTTAAAGAAATCACCATTTGCTTGTCTAGCAATAGCTGTAGATTCATTTTCGTTTAAAGAATTCTGTAGTTGTAAGCCGGCAGTGATTACAGATACTGGCAATTTTGGAACTTCAATTACCTGACACCTGCTTATTATAGTATTAAGCATGCGATCAGTATTTTCTGCAACCAGCAGGATTACTGTATTTTTAGGAGGTTCCTCTATTAGCTTCAACAATTTATTTGCAGCTTCAGAATTCATTCTGTCTGCTTGCCACATGATCAACACCTTATAACCACCTTCATAGGATTTAAGACTCAACTTTTTCATTATAAGTTCGCCTTCACCTACCTTAATCTCAATATTTTTCTTCTCAAGATCAACGTATTTTGCCCAGGCACTTATATTGCCATAAGGATGTTCTTTTACAAATGATCTAAATGATTTTAAATAATCATCACTAGTTGCCTTACTACCAGTTTCTTTGGTACTTGCGCTAGGAAATGAAAAATGCAAATCTGGATGAGCTAGTTGATCCATTTGAATATGGCACCTATCAGGATTTTTTTGACATAATATGGCTCTAGCATAAAAGATCGCTAGTGGTAGGGTACCACTGCCTGATGGCCCTACAAATAACTGTGCATGAGCAATACGCCCGTTTTCAACGGTACTTAATAAATGCTTTTTAATGTGCTCTAGTCCTAGGATAGATTCCTTCCTCATAATGCAAATATAAAGTTTAACCGCATCTATAAATTTATCTCTCAGATTATCCCTTTATATTTGTTTTTTTACAACATACTTACCATCGAATATGACAATTAACGATATCAATTTCAAAGACAAAAAGGCTCTAGTAAGAGTAGATTTCAATGTTCCGTTAGACGACAATCTTAATGTAACCGATACCACTCGTATTGAGGCAGCAAAAGACACTATTATTCATGTGCTAGAAAATGATGGTGCTGTGATTTTAATGTCACACCTAGGACGTCCTAAAAATAAAGAGAATGAATTTTCTTTAAAACATGTTGTAGAAAAGGCTAGCGACATTTTGGGAGTCCAGGTCAAATTTGCTGAGGATTGTGTAGGACAAAGTGCTATCCAAGCTGCTCAAGACCTTCAAAGTGGCGAGGTTCTTTTATTAGAAAATTTGAGATATCATGACGAGGAGAAAGCTGGTGATTCTGCTTTCGCGAAAGCGCTATCTCAATTAGGCGATGTGTACATTAACGATGCATTTGGAACAGCACATAGAGCACATGCCAGTACCGCTATAATTGCACAGTTTTTTGAGGAGAAATGCTTTGGTTTTTTAATGAATCGTGAAATTGAAAACCTCAATAAAGTATTAGAAACCCCAGAAAGACCATTGCTAGCAATATTAGGCGGTGCCAAGGTGTCTTCAAAAATTACAGTGATAGAAAATATTTTGCAAAAAGTAGATCATTTGATAATCGCTGGTGGAATGGCTTATACCTTTATAAAAGCCCAAGGAGGAAAAATTGGAAATTCATTGGTTGAGGACGATAAGCAAGAACTTGCTCTTGAAATTCTTAAAAAAGCACAAGAACACAACACACAAATTCATTTACCAGTAGATGTTTTAATGGCCGACGATTTTAGTGAAACAGCTAATAGAAAAGAGGCTGCCATTGATCAAATACCTGATGGTTGGATGGGATTAGACATAGGCGAAAAAACACAGCAGCAATTCCATGATTTAATACAGCAAGCACAAACTATATTGTGGAACGGTCCTGCTGGAGTATTTGAAATGCAAGCCTTTGCTCAAGGGACCAAAGCACTAGGTGATGCTATTGCAGTAGCTACTAAAAATGGTGCATTTTCTCTTGTTGGTGGTGGTGATTCTGTTGCTGCAGTTAAACAATTTGGCTATGCCGATAAGGTGAGTTATGTATCAACAGGTGGTGGTGCTATGTTAGAATTACTAGAAGGTAAAACCTTACCTGGTATCGCTGTTATAGAAGACTAGTGACTGTGGCAAGAATCTTGAATCAAAATCTATATGCGATCTAGAATATTAGGAACTTGTTTATCCATCATAGGGATGGTTATTTTACATGCACAGCAACCAGATTCGGTTGCTGTGAAAAGAAAGGTGTTCACCTATGAAGAATACAAGCAAAAACAAAGCGTAAAAGATTCCCTTAAAACAGACTCTCTTAAAGTAGAATCAACCACAGTAACCCATACTGTTATCCCTATTCTTGAAGTAGAAGATGGATCTGGATTAAAGGAATATCCTGAGGTAGATGAGTTTGATGAGAAATTATTAGAAGAATTGTACAACAACGATTTGTACGATTACATGTATGATGATTTTGTAAATCTGGATGATGCAGCTATCGTTAAACAAGTAGTACCTACCGACACTCTAAAAGCAAGATTAAAACGCATTAATGCTACAACACCATTTAACATAGAATATAATCCTATACTGGAAAAGCTTATTAATAAAAAGCTTAGTTATAGACGAGTTTATCTGGAGCGATTAATGACTTTAAGCGACTATTACTTTCCCATGTTTGAGGAGCAGCTGGATCAATATGACATACCATTGGAGATGAAGTACCTTGCGGTGGTAGAAAGTGCACTAGATGCCAAAGCAAAAAGTAGGGTAGGAGCTACTGGAATGTGGCAATTCATGTTTGCTACAGGGCGCAATTATGGACTCGAGGTAAATAGTTACGTTGACGAGCGCATGGATCCAGAAAAAGCTACCGTTGCAGCTTGTAAATTTTTACGTAGCTTGTATAATATCTATGGTGACTGGGACTTAGCTTTGGCTGCCTATAATTCTGGACCAGGTAATGTTAACAAGGCAATAAGACGTAGCGGCGGATATAGAAATTACTGGAATTTACGTCCTTATCTTCCACGTGAAACAGCTGGATATGTTCCGGCATTTCAAGCGATGTTATATCTATTTACCTATGCCAGTGAGCACGGTTTTAAACCATTACAAAATGAACACAGATCTATAGTTACAGATTCGGTTCAGGTTAAAAAGATGATTGCTCTAGAACACGTGGCACAGTTCACAGATCAAGATATTGAGGTAGTTCAATTTCACAATCCTAGCTATAAATTGGATCTCATTCCCGTGGTTGAAGGACGTAAGTATTATTTAAGATTACCACTTAAAGCGATGTCTAAATTTGTGAGTAATGAGGATAGTGTTTACGCTTTCGCGAAAGCGGAATTTGATAAAAGAGAAAAACCATTACCTGAATTACTAAAGGCAGAAAGTCGTGTGGTTTATCGAGTCAAAAGTGGTGATTACCTAGGTAAAATTGCCAATAAGTATGGTGTGAGCGTGAGTAAATTGAAAAGATGGAATAATTTAAGATCTTCTAAATTACGAATAGGACAAAAATTATATATCCATCCTAGACGACCAGTTGCTACTATACCGGTCTCTCAGATCACTACCTCAACTACTCATAAAGTGAAAAGTGGAGACAGTTTGTGGACAATTGCTAGAAAATATGGTACTTCGGTACGCAATTTGAAGAAGCTTAATCCAGATAAAACCGAGAACTTAAAACCAGGTATGGTTCTTAAGTTGAAATAATCAAAAACCTACTCCCAATGAAAAAATTTATATTCACTTTATGTACCGCATTATTACTACTGTCTTGTGACGATCAACCTGTTACTGTTCAAGATAGTATGGGCCAACTCAATAAAATAATGGTTGTTATTGAAAATGAAGATTGGGATGGACAAGTAGGTGATACAATACGCAATGTGCTGGCACAATCTGTCGTAGGTATTGTAAGAGATGAACCTCTATTTACTTTGAATCACGTAAAACCTAGGAGTTTTAAAGGGGCTATTCAAAAATCTCGTAATTTTTTACAGATCAAGAAATCCGATAGTGTAAAAGTAAGTGTTAAGGAAAATCCGTATGCAAATCCTCAATTGGGAATTATTGTAAGTGGTCCAAATCCTGATGCTGTGGCACAAGCTGTTTACGACAATCAAAATGATATCATTAAACTATTTACCAAAAGTGAGGTTAGCTACAAAAAAGGTTTAATGGATAAGGTAGCGCTTAATGTAGACCGAATTAAAAAGCGTTTTGGTATTGATCTTACTGTGCCTAGAGCTTATAGATATGCAGCGGTAAATGACCCTGATTTTGTATGGTTGCGTCGTAATATTCCAGAAGGCACAATGGACCTTATGATTTACGAGGTTGACCGATCATTAATCACTCGCGATTCAAATACTGTGTCACAAATTATAAAGGTTCGTGACAGTATAGGCGGTTTAAAAATTCCAGTGGATGAAGGTGGTGTTTTTCAAACGGAACCTATATTCACTCCGTCGTTATTTGAAAGCGAGGTGGCTGGTGCTTTTGCCTTTGAAACTAGAGGTACTTGGGAAGTGAAAAATATGTTTATGGCAGGACCATTCATAAACTACGCAGTGTATAATAAAGAACGTGACAACTGGCTTATTTTAGAAGGTTATGTGAGCGCACCAAATGCAGATAAGCGCAATTACCTTTTTGAGATAGAAGCTATTTTAAGGAGTGCTAGTTTTGTAGCCGCTCCTAGCGAATAGGCACTAATGGTAAAGAATAAAAAAACCGCTTAGAAAGTTTCTAAGCGGTTTTTTTATTTTATAAGAAGGATAGAACTAGCTGTTAAGGCTGTTATTGTTATCTTCTTTTTTTTCATCATCTTTTGTAGCGTCTTTAAACTCCTTAATTCCACCACCTAGACCTCTCATTAATTCAGGTATTTTTTTACCACCAAAAATTAATAAAACAACCAGCGCAATTAAAACGAACTGCCATGGTCCAAACATTCCTAAGAAAATACTAGCTAACATTGCTTTTAATTTTAAAATACAAAGATACAATTCTACGTGGTTATAGACACTTTTATACTGTTATAGTTTAAAGATTAAGTGTTAAACCCTTCTCATTTAAAGAGAATCATGATTTTTAATGGCTTTTAATTGAGCTTCAATTAAGGCAAGTTTATCCTCAAAACTATCGGTTAATTCAGGCACACGTCTAAAAAACACATAACGCACTCGCCACAATTGTTTAATTTCTTTCAAGGTAACTTTAATATCATCAATATTTTTATGATCTGCTCTTAAAACTATTCCGTTTTCAGTTGTGTATAGTCTACGTAAGATAATGTGATCATTGATCAAGGCAAAAGCAACAGTGCCGTTATTTAGTTTCTGGATCACCTTGTTGGGCACTAATTCACCAATTACAATATCCTTTGGATAAAATCCCTTATCATGACTGGTCATTTCTAGATTGTTTACAGTAAAGCCTCTGAATGTTTTTTCAGTATTTATAGGAAGAGATAAACTAGGCATGTCTTTCACAAAAAACTCATTATCAAAATGAGCTATGTAATCTTGATAGTTTTTAGCGGTAATACAAGGTACTGTGGCAAATTGTTCCTTTTCTAGATCTTCTGGGTCTAGAGTAATATTGTCATTGAATCTTAATAATTGATTCACTGTTAATTCTGAGGTAAGTAAATCATCTATAGAAATGCTAAAATAATTAGCAACCTTTATTATTGTTTCAATTTTCGGTTCGCTTCTACCTTCTTCATAGGCACCTAAAGTACCTCTTTTTAAGTCAAATAGGTCTGCAAATGCCTGTTGACTTAAGCTCTTGACACCTCTAATTTTTTTGATGTTTTTACCGAAAAACGACATAATTTGCTAATTTTATTTGCAAGATTAAATTTTTATTGTATCTTTACGCTATCAAAATTAGCAATTACCAACCATTTAAGCTAATATTTTGAGTAAAAATTGCTATGAAAGGAATTATTAAGGGTCTAACCAGCCCAATTCCTTTCTTTAAAAAATTGTTTAACCAAAAACTATAACCATGATTAACCTAGTAGTATTTGTAATCGAACTGGCCGCTAGAATTTTTCTAGCATGACAAGGTCTTTTTTTGTAATATTATCGTAATTCAAAACAGTGTTTTTTTATGCGGTAATTGAAAGAAGAATTACTTTAAATTAAAATAGACCAAAAGAAAAATGAACGACCATTACCAAAAAATCAAAGAATACCTTCAACAACTAGATTTTGATATTACTCGAGAGAATCCATCTTCTGGAATTCTTGTAATTGAAAAAGAAGATGTAGGTATCAAAAATCTTATCATGGGTATTGCGCCACCTATTCTTATAATGGAGCAATACATTTTTAAAATAAATAACCATAGAGATGAGGTTTTTAAAAGTTTACTACAAAAAAATCGCGATATTATTCATGGTGCTTTTGTGCTAGACGAGACTGGTACCAAGGTGATTTTTAGAGACACCTTACAAATTGAAAATTTAGACCTGAATGAGTTAGAAGGATCGCTTAACTCACTCAGCTTACTGTTAAGTGAATACAGCGACCAGATAATTACTTTTTCAAAGTATTAAAAAACATTGTTATGAATATTTTTAGAAGACTATTTAAAATAGGAGAAGCACACGCAAATAAAGCCGTTGATAATCTTGAGGATCCTATAACCATGACCGAACAAGGTATCAGGGATATGAAAGAAGATCTTAATAAAAGTGTCGAAGCTATGGCACAAGTTAAAGCATTGGCAATAAGATCAAAAAATGATTTAAATGCTTATCAAGAAAAGGCTAAAGACTATGAGCAAAAAGCGGTTTTAATCCTTAAAAAAGCTCAAAAAGGAGACATCTCTACAGATGAAGCAGATCGATTGGCCAAAGAAGCCCTACTTAAAAAGGAAGAGACTCAAGCAAAAATCAATCAAACTCAAGAGGAAACTGAAAAGTATGAGAAAAATGTTGAAAAGCTTAAATCTTCTATCGACACGATCAAGGGTAACATTACAAAATGGGAAAATGAACTCAAAACTCTTAAAGCAAGAGTAAAAGTAAGTGACGCCACAAAAAATGTGAACAAGCAAATGGCCGAGCTTGATAGTGCTGGTACAGTAAGTATGCTAGAACGCATGAAAGAAAAAGTCGCTCAAGAAGAGGCACTAGCTGAAGCTTATGGTGAAATGGCAGATCAAGGTAAAAGTATCGATCAAGAACTTGATGAGGCAGCTAGCTCTACCGATGCGCAAATAGATGATGAATTAGAGCGTCTTAAAAAGCAACTTAATTCTTAAAATGAATGAGTGGCTATATCCTTAGTCACTTCAATCAGAATTCCATTATGAAAAATTTGAATTACAGCTGTGTAAAGTGCGGTCATCATCAATATGAAACAGGTGAAATGCGCGCTACAGGCGGTACCTTGTCCAAAATCTTTGATGTTCAAAATAAAAAATTCAGTTATGTAGCGTGTAAACGCTGCAAGTATACCGAGTTTTATAAAGCCAGTACAGGAGCATTAAGTAACATCTTTGATTTTCTAACTAATTAAAAATTGTAACCAACAAAAACCAATAACTTGAATAATTTCCTAGATCTCATATTTTCCGATGTAAACAGCATCCTTACGGTTTTAATTATACTACTGGCTATCTATTGGATTCTTACTGCAATAAGCGGTGTAGACTTTGATTTAGACGTAGATATTGATGTAGATTTAGACGTAGATATTGATGTAGATGTGGATGCTGATATGGATCTAGATATTGATACTGTAGATCCAGGAAATATCGAGTTTGGTGATGTTGCAAGTTCCGAGGTGCAAAAGGAACACGTCGTTAACAAAGGAACCAGACGTCTTAAATGGTGGCAAATTGTTTTGATTTATTTCAATTTTGTAGGATTACCATTTATGTTCACTTTCACCTCATGGATATTTGTATGGTGGATATGTACCCTACTAGCAACAGATATTACAGGTACTGAAAATAATACGATTGGCTTCTTATTTATGCTAGCCTTACTTATTCCTAGCTTGTTCCTTAATAAACTATTTACTACACCGTTTAAAAGCTTCTTTGCAAAACTTAATAAAAATGGTGACGTACCAGTAGATTTTTTGGGACGTACTGCAACTTTACTTAGCAGTATTTCAGGTGAAAAATTAGGTAATGCAGAGGTGGTCGTAGATGGAAACCCAATGAGTATCTATGTGAAATCTTTAGATGGTTCGCTATTAAGCTTTCGCGAAAGCGTACTCATAATCAAGCAATCCCAGGATAAAAATTACTATTACGTGAGTAAAGAATAACAAACGTATCAAAAGTGACAGTTACACTTAGGTACTCTTTAATAAACCTTCAATAACAATTAATTTAACTAACTAAAAATTTAAAAACGCATGAATACAGGAGCCATAGCAATTGCAGTAGTGGTAGGCATAGTAGCCATTATTGTAATTTATTTTTTAATCATAGCCCTTTTTTACAAAAAGGTACATCAAGGTGAGGCGCTCGTGCGCACCGGTTTCGGTGGTACCAAAGTAGCAACAGACAAAGGTCTTTTTGTTGTCCCAGTATTTCACCGTGTAGAGGTCATGGATATTTCGGTAAAGAAAATCCAGATCGAGCGTATGAATGTAGAAGGACTTATCTGTAAAGACAACCTACGTGCCGATATTAAGGTAGCTTTCTTTGTACGTGTAAACAATGAAGTGGACTACATTAAAAAAGTAGCTCAAACCATAGGTGTTCAACGTGCATCACGCATTGAAACCTTAGAAGATCTTTTTGAAGCAAAATTTTCTGAAGCTCTTAAAACAGTAGGTAAAAAGTTTGATTTTATCCAGCTATATGAAGCTCGTAGAGAATTTCGCGATGAGATTGTAGACATTATCGGTACAGATTTAAATGGGTATACACTAGAAGATTGTGCTATTGATTACCTAGAACAAACCGCTGTTAGCCATTTAAAGCCAGACAATATTTTAGACGCAGAAGGGATTAAGAAAATTACCGACTTAACGGCTGCGCAAAACATCAAGGCTAATCTCATCAAACGTGATGAAGAAAAAACCATCCGTAAGCAAGATGTAGAAGCTCGTGAAGCAATTCTTGAGTTGGATAAGCAATTAGCTGAAAAAGAAGAGCAACAAAAGCGTGAGATAGCAAATATCAAATCTCGTGAAGAAGCAGAAACATTAAAAGTAGCAGAAGAAGAACGTCTGAAATCAGAAACAGCTCGCATTGCTACAGAAGAGAAAGTAAAAGTTGCCGAAGAAAACATGCAACGCCAGATCATCGTTGCAGAGAAGAACAAGCAACGTACCGATGCTGTAGAGGCAGAACGTGTAGAAAAAGATCGCTTACTTGAGGCTACAGAGCGTGAAAGAGTGGTTACACTAGCCCAAATTGAGAAAGAAAAAGTAGTTGAGGTAGAGAAAAAGAACATTCAGGATGTAATACGCGACCGCGTTATGCTTGAAAAAGGAGTGGTAGAAGAGCAGGAAAACATGAAAGACATTGAAGCTTTCAAAACTGCAGACCGTATCAAACAAGTAACTATCACTAATGCCGAGGCTGCCGCTCAAGAAGATCTCATTAAAACCATAAAAGCTGCCGAAGCTCAAAAAGAAGCAGCTAAGCAAAAAGCCGAAGAAATCAATATCGAGGCACAAGCTCATAAAGAAGCTAGTGAGAAAGAAGCACAAGCACGTAAAATACTTGCCGAAGCACAAGCTAAAGAAGAGGCAACAGTAGGTCTTTCTGAAGCACAAGTAATGCATGCTAAAGCTGATGCGAGTGAGCGACAAGGTATTGTTGATGCAGTAGTAATCGAGAAAAAAGCTCTTGCTGAAGCCGCTGGAATCCAGGCCAAGGCTGAAGCAAAACGCAAAGACGGTCTTGCCGAAGCTGAGGTGATTAAAGAAAAAGCCCTTGCTGATGCTGCTGGAATAGAAGAAAAAGCAGAAGCTATGAAGAAACTAGATGGTGTAGGTAAAGAACACGAAGAGTTCAAACTACGACTAGATAAAGAACTTCAAGTAGACCTAGCGCAAATCAATATTCAAAAAGATATTGCCGATGCTCAAGCTAAAGTAATAGGTGATGCCCTTAAGGCTGCAAACATTGATATAGTAGGTGGTGAAACCATGTTCTTTGACCAAATCATTGGACAGATTACAAAGGCTAAAGGTTACGACCGTTTAGTAAGTCATTCCGAAACAGTAACTGAAGTTAAGGATGCAATCCTAGGTAGCGATGATGTAAAAGGAAATCTACTAGATAAGGTTAAAGAGTTTACAGATAAATACAACATCAGTTCAGAGGATATTAAGAACCTCACCATCGCAAACTTGTTGAGCAACTTACAAGGCAAGTCAAACGATGGCGACGAAAAAACCATGCTAGGTAACCTTATGAACCTAGCAAAAGGGATGGGATTGTCTAATAAGAAGTTAGGGAATATTTAAAAGTTGTGATAGGGCGCTCCGCTGCTCTTGTGAGCAGCGGCAGGCTATCCACTATATCTTTTGAAAAACTCATAGGTTATAATACCTATGAGTTGTCAAAAGGATGTCGTTACTATCCTTAGCGCAGTTTTTCACTCTATATTCATTTTTACCATTCTACAGACTTAACATTCATGGCGACTACACCAAAAGATACCACACAACTAGACTCAGGAACCTACGAGATTATTCAAAGTAGGCTGCAAAAACAAAAAACCGATTTGCAGCAACGTTTGTCTCGACTTAATGAAGCTCGTAAAAAAGTTTTTGGATCACTAGAAACCAGACTTATAGCAAACGACCGCATTAATACAGAAAACAACTGTATTGCGCAGGACATCATTGCATTAGGTAACACTTGTATCTTTGGATATAATGTACATTTTGGGTTGCGTACTCAAATTCAGTTGAGTGATGTATTTAGTATTTATACTTTTGAAAAGGTAGATGGAGAGGTGAGTTTTCGCGCAAGCGAGAAAGGTCTGCAGCTTTTAGATGATGCTGTTTTTAAGACTGATTTTGAAAATCTATACAAGTATTATAGAAATACCGTGTTTACAAAGTTTGCCATTATGGGTAACTACTTGCACATGGTTTTTCAGCTTAGTGATTCGGTAACAGATATTAAAACCTTTAAATGGCTCATTAATGGTGAACATTTAGAATATGTGGATAACCGTAGCGAGCATGAATACAAATTTCCATCACAATACGGTTTTCAATGGGTACAAGCAGGTCGCGATGATCAACGTTATGGCGAGCATGCTCATGTATCTATAAAAGACAAGGTTTTTGTTGAAACTATAGGTGGTGATTTAACCATTAAAGTAGAAGATAACACTAGCGACGGTTTAGGGATTTATAACGAGCCAGTAGAACATCGTGATCAAACACTAGATGATGGACAATACAGATTTGCCGACCTAGGAAACCTCATTATTCTTGAAATAAAACCCTTTCAAGAACAACCTAGATATTTTGTTTACAATCATAAAATACAATCAGTAGAGAAAATTGATAGTATTTCACAAGCTGCGGTGTTACTACCCGATGATCAAGGGATTATTTTCCCTAGTGGATATTACCTACAAACAGGTGAGTATAATGTATTCCCAGGCGATGTAGGAAGCCTTAAATTTCAGCAACGAGTGGCATCACCTAATGGTGAAGACCACTTATATATTTTCTATAATCAAGAGAAAGGTATTTATGTTTTAATGGCCTATAATGTCATAGAGCAACAAGTACAAACACCCATTATTTGTAATGGTTTTACACTGTTAGAAGGTGGTGAACTTGCTTATTTTAGAACCGAGGATGAGCAAACAAAACATCATATGATGCAAATATGGCAAACACCCTTTTTAAAAGGCGACGTGTTACCATCTGAACATCAAGATACCTTACTCTTTAAAATAGGCAATAAAGACATTGTAAAGGCCATGGCCGAGTCGAATGAGCTCATCACTCTTCTCAATAAAGAGGACAGCTATGAAGGCCTTTATGACGATATTGCTCGGGCATCAAAAGATGTTATTGACGCCTATTATTGGTTAAATGAGGAAGAAACCCAGCAGCTTTCAATACCGCTTAAAGAAATTAACAAAGCAGCCAATGCTGCTGTTGACGAATTTGAAAAGGTTAAACAATTGCGCAAGCAAGCTGCCAAGGAAACCCAGTCAATCAGTAAAAAATCTGAAGAGCTTTTTAATAAAATTAAAAGCACTTCTTTTAAAAGTATTCAGGACTTTGTACACCTGCTTACACAACTTAGAACCTTACGAGGTGAAGTCATAAGCCTTAATGAAATAAGGTATACCGACGATGCTTTTATAGAGGAAAAGGAACAGCAAATTGTAGAACAAAATGAACTAATCTCACGTAGAGCGGTTACTTTTTTACTGCAGGATACAGCATTGTCACCCTACCACCAAGCGGTTCAAGAAAAACAGGAGCAGCTAGAAAAAGTAGACAAGGTTATTGATATTAAACAGCTGGGAAAAGAGGTAAATCAAATTGCCGAAGATCTAGAACTGCTCATTGACATTGTTTCTAATTTAAAAATAGAAGACACTTCACATTCTACTAAAATCATTGAAAATATTTCATTGATATTCGCTACTATAAACCAACTTAAGGCTGCTCTTAAAAACAAAATAAGAGCAGTAGGTAAGAAGGAAGCTCAGGCAGACTTTGCTGCTCAACTTAAGTTAGTTGATCAAAGTATTATCAACTACCTTGATATTGCCGATACTCCAGAGAAATGTGATGAATTCCTAACCAAAATTTCAATCACTCTTGAGGAATTAGAAGGGAAATTTGCCGACTTTGATGAGTACATCACCACTATCATTGAAAAACGTGAAGAAGTTTATGCAGCTTTTGACTCACGTAAAAACAGTCTGGTTGAAGCTCGTAATAAAAAGGCAATTTCATTACAAAATGCCGCAAATCGAATCATTAAAGGAGCTCAAAAACGAGCACAATCACTAGCCAGTACGGTTGAAATTAATGGATACTTTGCTAGTGATTTAATGATCAATAAAGTGCGTGACATCATTAAACAGTTACAAGAACTAGATGATGCTGGTAAAGCAGAATCACTAGAAACTGCATTAAAATCGTCAAGAGAAGATGCCTTGAGAAAACTCAAGGACAAGCAGGAGCTTTATGAAGATGGTGAGAACATCATTAAACTAGGTCAACATAAATTTGGTGTAAACAAACAACAGTTAGACCTTACCATAGTTTATAAAAATGACTCACTGTATTACCACCTTACAGGAACAGATTTTTACCAAAAATTAAATAACGAAATTCTAGAGCAATCTCGTTCACTATGGGATCAAGAACTAGTTTCAGAAAACCACGATGTTTATAGATCCAGCTATCTAGCTTATACCATATTTCAATCACAAGATACAGAGCAACTTGCGCAGTCTAGTGAAGCCGATTTGTTACAACAAGTTCAACAAATTGCTAGTCAAAATTATGCAGGTGGTTATGTAAAAGGTGTACACGACCATGATGCCGCAGCCATTTTAAATGTCTTGGTTCAAAAACATCATGATCTTGAGTTGTTAAGATTTACGCCCAACGTAAGAGCTCATGCTCAACTTTTCTGGCAGCAGCTAGATCAGGAGATTAAAAATAAATACAACCAGATTATTAAACGTGCTGGTCACGTATTGCAAGTATTTCCTAATAGTGATAACCACATTTTTGTTATAGATCAACTCATAATTGAAATTACAAATAGCAATCAAACGGCTATAACAATTATCGAGAAGCAAAGTGATTTTAACGAGCACATAAAGCAAATGGCTACCTATTTATTTTATGAACTCAAGGACAATGATCATTTTGTAGTAAGTCAAAATGCTATAGATCTACAAAATTCATTTGAAAAAGCACTGCAATCTCAAAAGGCCTACACACAATTTAACAGAGCGCTAGATGAGTGTGATACTCAAAAGGATAAAGTTGACACGGTACGTCATTGGGTTTCCGCTTTCGCGAAAGCGGAACAACCACAATCTTTACAATACCACATTGAAGAATGTGTGGCACACATGCTCTATGGGTCAAGCGCTGAGGTGGTAAACAGCATAAATGCAACCCAAACCATAACTAATCTCAAAGGCACACATAGTACTATTACCGATGGAGAATTTGAGTTTAATTACCACAGATTTGTAGCGTTATTAGATGATTATGTAAAGTATAAAGTGCCAGCTTATGAGATGTTTAAAAAAACAAAGCATCAAGTAACCGAGGACCTAAAAAGCCAACTAAGACTAGAAGAATTTAAACCAAGAGTACTTAGCAGTTTTGTGCGTAATAAATTAATCAATCAGGTTTATTTTCCATTAATAGGAGACAATTTATCCAAACAATTAGGGACAGTAGGTGATTCAAAACGTACTGATCGCATGGGAATGCTGCTACTGATATCGCCGCCAGGATACGGTAAAACCACACTTATGGAATATGTGGCAAATCGATTGGGATTAATTTTCATGAAAATTAATGGACCAGCGATAGGTCATGAAGTAACTAATGTAGATCCAGAAGCGGCAACTAATGCGGCAACTAGAGAAGAACTTAAAAAGCTTAACCTAGCTTTTGAAATGGGCGATAATGTGATGTTGTATCTAGACGATATCCAGCATTGTAATCCAGAATTTCTTCAAAAATTTATAAGCCTGGCTGATGGTACAAGAAAAATAGAAGGTGTGTTTAACGGCAAACCCAAAACCTATGACTTAAGTAGTAAAAAGTTTTGTGTGATTATGGCTGGTAACCCATATACGGAGAGTGGTGACAAATTCCAAATACCAGACATGCTCGCAAACCGTGCAGATATCTATAACCTAGGAGATATCATAGGAGATACGTCTCATTTGTTTGAATTATCATTGATTGAGAATGCGCTTACTAGTAATCCAGTACTACAGCAATTAAGCAACAAACATTTTGATGACGTTTATGCTTTATTAGATAGAGTAGAGAATGGTGCGGCAGATAATGAACTTAAAGGCAATCACAGCAGTCAAGAATTAGCCGATTATGAAGCTGTTTTGGAAAAGGTGGTTCGTATAAGAGATACGGTTCTCAAAGTAAATGAAACCTACATTTCTAGTGCTGCTATGGACGATGCTTACCGCACAGAACCTAGTTTTAAACTACAAGGTTCCTATAGAGACATGAATAAACTAGTGGCCAAAATTGTTCCTATCATGGATGATAAAGAACTTACCACATTGTTGCTGTCACATTATGAAAGTGAATCCCAAACACTCACTACTGCCGCCGAGGCCAATTTGTTGAAGTATAAAGAACTTACAAGTACCCTTTCTAGTGAAGAGCAAGATCGATGGAATAGCATTAAGGAAACCTTTTTAAAGAACAACAAACTTAAGGGATTAGGAAATGATCAATCCATGGCTCAAATCCTTTCTCAAATGATGGAATTCACCGATAACTTAGAAGGAATTAAAGAGGTACTGAGGAATGGATTAATAAAGAACAATCAATAATTATTGTAATACTGAAAGATTACATTATACTTAAATTCAAATAAATAGCAATTATAAATATTTAATCTAGCTACTTCTTGTTGTAGTATCAATAAATTGCGCTAGTGATAATAATGGTTGTGTTATAGATAAAAATATTGATGACGAGAATGATGTCGGACCGACTAAAAATTCACTTGGATGTGGGTTGTTCTGGATTTTTGATTGTATTGGAGGCTGTTTATGATAAACGTAAAATTTAAAAAGGTAGTAATAACAGGTTTTCTTTCATTATTACTTTTTATTTCAATATTAGGGACTTTATCTTTTTATTTTCAAGGGTTACAAATTCAGGAAATTGGAATCTGTTTTGCAGTAATTGGATTCATATGTAACTTATTGTTTTTCCCTTACAACAGTAATTTAAAAAATAGAATCCACTTTTTATTTTTTTCAACTGGACTTTTCTGGTTGTTTCATGTTGTTGTAGTTATTTATTCAGGTAATTGGATTCAGTTGTTTCCTAATCTTAGTTTGTTAATTGTTATTATTAGCTTTCTTTATGTAAATCAAAAAAAGAATTTAATCATACCTTTTTTTTCAGTTTTAATTTTCCTTCTATTAGGGTTGAAAATTATAAAATGGAATTCGAAGGTAGATGTTGCGACATTATTAAAAAAAGAGCCTCTCACGGGTACATATTTTCGAGAAGCAAGTAAACCTCAAATTATTGAATTCTGGTATTCAAGTTGCTCGATATGTATCGAAAATTTTGACGCTTTTGATAAATTTTATCAAAAAAACAAGGATAAATACGATATTTTGTCTGTAAATATCGAAATTGATACGGATAAAAAACGAAATTTTGATCCGGTTAACTTTATTAAAGAAAAAGGATATAAATTTCCTGTTATGGTCATGTCACCAGATTATGCGGAAAGTACATATCAAATATTCTCAACCCCTAAAACAATGATAGTGAAAAATGACACTATCATTCTAAAAGAAAATATAATTGCAACTAGTGATTTGGTTGAATCAATTTTTTCAAACAAATAAAATCACAGCATCTCAATCTGCTCAGAAACTGATTTTAAATAAATTTAGAATATGTTCTTTAAAAGATTATGGAATTCATATACAGCTAAGAAGAAAGTATCAAGAATTTTGAAGGAACCCGAGCTTGAGTTTTCATATCAATTTTTTCAAAACGATATTCCTAGAATAGAATTTATTCGACAAAAAAGCTTGGCTAATTTTAAGGATATAGAAATAAGTAAACCAACAGATTTTGCAGTTAAAATATTCCCTTTTGGGGATGAAAAAGTAATTGAAAAAATAGAAGCATGGAAGCATTCTGAAAAATCCATGAAACTAAGAGATGATGAAAAGTCTGATTTATATTACTGCATATTTATGAAAAGTGGGTTAAATGAGATAAAACTTGTTTCTCAAGATATTCTGACAAATATTTTTGATATGACCGATGGTGATGAAGTTGACTATGGAGTTAAACTTTTTGAATAAGTAATTCAAACCCTTTGCAACATCTCCACGAGATCATTCTCGATATCTTTTCCTTTGTCTTTGTTGTACCAGGTTTGTAGTTCTTGCTTAAATTCTGGTGATAAAGAACCTTTTGCAGCTTTTTCTGCAGCAACCAGGGCAGTTGCTTTTGTAGGTCGTGGGCCCCAAGTTGCTACTGGCAAATTTGTTTTGGCATCAATTAAAATAAGCTTGGCAATTGCTCGATTTCCATTAGTAAGGAACTCATCCATCAATTTGGGATTTTTGTCTCTTAAAACAACCTTGTAATTGATTTGTGCGGCTACTGCAACTTTATTTATCATGGGCATGGCATGAGCAGCATCACCACACCAGCTTTCTGTAATAACAAGGAAGTACACGTCTTTATCAAAATTTTCGAGAAATCTTTGACTTTCTGGTAACAGTTTCAAAGTTTTATCCAGTCGTCGCATTCTTTGATGATTCAATTTCGTATACTCCGCAAGAGCTTCAGTTATTTGATCTCCTGTATTAGTTTGATTAATTACGTGGTCTTCGACCAATTTGCGATACTCTGAGTAGGAAATGGCGTTAGACGCAGCTTGCTTAATAATTTCTGCTAAATTCATATTACAAAAGTAATATAGTACGCACTTTGATCTATGTGACTTTTATCACCTAGATAGGTATATTTTTCCTTAGGCTAGGGTAAACAGTTTACCAGGTAATGGTTGCACCACACCTTTAAGTTCCATAGACATAAGAACTGAGGCTAATTGGTGAACGGGTAGTTCCATTTCTAGCGCAATGATATCTAGTAATTCCTTATCTCGTTTTTTAAGAAATTGAAAGACTCTTTTTTCAATCTCATTAAGCTCTACAAACAATTGCTTTTGTACTGCTATGTCACGTTCCTTCCATCCTAAAATGTAAGGAATGTCAGCAGTTTTAGTAAGCATGTGTGCTTTAGCTTGTTTGATAAGTTCATTGCAACCTATACTGTATTTGTCGTTGACTCTACCAGGTACTGCAAAAACCTCGCGGTTGTAACCATTTGCAAGATCTGCAGTTACTAGGGAACCACCTTTTGAGGCACTTTCAATAACAACTGTGGCCTCGCTCATACCGGCGATAATTCTATTACGTCCTAAAAAGTTTTTACGATCAAAAGTATCAGTATGCCAAAAATCGGTAATGAATCCGCCATTTTTCATGAGGTCCTCATTGTGCGCACTGTGATTTCTAGGATAGGTTTGATTGAGACCATGAGCCATAACTGCGATGGTTTGTAAACCTAATTCTATAGCCATTTTATGTGCTAGAATGTCGACTCCATAGGCATAACCACTTACTATTACTGGATTAAGTGGTGCAATTTCATTCATGAATTTTTCCAAAAAAGCAGCACCAGTTGTAGTAATTTGTCTAGTACCTACAATGCTTAGAAAATAGGGATTTGAATAATCAATAGCACCTTTTTCAAAAAATACAATCGGGCTATCAATACAGTATTTCAAACGTTCTGGATAATCATCCTGATTATAAACCTTGCATTTGATTTGATTGGCATGGGTAAATTCTAATTCCTTTTTTGCTTTATCAAATAAAGTCTCTTTATGTTTTATAAAACTGGCCTTTTTATCTCCTAGACCATCAATGGCAGCAATGTCCTTAACTTTTTGTGCAAATACATCCTGAGCACTACCAAATTCCCTCAACAGTTTTTTAGCCATTATATCTCCTACGAGTGGAGCTTTTTTAAGGGCTAGTAAGGCTAGTAATTCTTGTTCTTGCATGGTTTGTTAGTGATTACGCTTTCGCGAAAGCGTAACTTATCTATTATCCTTCTCAAAGGTATCAATCACTTTTTCATGTGACAATACTAAGGAGCCAGCCGATGTTGACGCATTGAAATTTAAGACAAATAAAAAATTAAGGAATAAAGAAAAGTAAAAAACTCCTTCCTGTCGTTCTAGAATATTTTCTGCTAGCATCCACACTGCAAATAAGAATAATAGAGCAACAGCTAGATAATTCTTTTTATTCAGCGATTGAATCCCTAAATAGCCATAGGATAAAAAGAAGACCAATAGACCTATGAAACCTACTGCTAGTATTAAGCTTAAATATTGATTATGTGTGTTATAAGAGAGATCAAACAAGGCACTTTCCTTACTGGCAAAACAATCCAATAATTCCTGCTTGCTATCACCAATTCCATAACCAAATAAACTAGCATGCGGCATTATTTCAAAACTACATTCATTAATCGTATTTCTAATAGTAACAGATTCTAGGGTTTTATGTTCAGGGTTTTTTACTATGAGCAGTTCAGAGAACCTGCTATTTATAGAAGGTACAAAAACGATGAGTCCTAAAATACAGACGAATAATCCGCTAAAAAGAATCCACAACTTGCGTTGATTTATAAGAATCGTTAACATGGCAATACCTAGTAAAAACGCCATGATACTAGCTTTAAAGGAAAAGTAAAGCAAAACGCTGAATAAGAATATAAATACTAGTGAACCACCTAGTGCTTTCCAGCTTTTTTTAGATATAAAAAACAAATAACCTGTGACAAGTGTTGCTATGGATAGGTGATAGGATAGGTACAAACTATCAATATTATTCCACAACCCTAGTTGATGTAGAAAGGATCTTTTTCCCTGTAAAATTATATCAAGATCATAATTGGAGAGCATCATGTACAAGCTTATAAGAACTAGTACAATTATGGAACCTACATAAACTTTCAAAAAGTCTTTCAGGTGATTACGTAAGTATTCAATCACTACAGACGGGACAACAGCAAAGCTTAAAGGAAGTAATAATAAAGGCGTAAGTGTCCCTAATTTTTTAAGGGCATACTCGCTGTTTGAGCTATAAAAAAGACTAGCCAACAAAACAAAATATATAGCAGCAGTTGCTATAAAGTAATTAACTCGAAAAACCTTTTGCTTGTTAGTTAAGCTTATTAATAATGATAAACCTACAAATATCCCTATGGTTATATTACTCACGATTTTTGGTAAAATAGGAAGAGTAAATAAAGTATAGGTAAAAAGTAAATGTATACGTTGTAAAATACTTTTATTGGGATAGGTTTTCAATGTGTTTACTTTACTGCGAATATGAACAAAAAAGATACTACAAGCAAGATTACCACTTACCTTTGTAACCTATGAACAACAAGAAACTTAAAGTTTTTCACGTGATTGAAGCCTTAGGTGGTGGAGTTTATAGCTATTTCTGTGATTTGACTCAGGTTTTTGGTCCTAGTGATCGAGTACAAACTACTATTATTTATAATGATCAACGTGCCGAAATAATCCCTGAAAATGTCCAAAAAGATTTTCATTCCAATGTCAGGCTACTTAAAGTTCCCATGAATGAAAATATCTCGCCAATTAACGACTATAAAAGTATAAAGGCGCTTTCTAGAATTTTTAAAAAGGAACAACCAGATGTTATTCATCTTCATAGCTCAAAAGCTGGTGTTTTAGGTAAGGTTGCAGCAAAAATCGCGAGTTCTCAAGCTCAACTTTTTTATACGCCACATGGTTATAGTTTTTTACGCAAGGACATTTCAAGCAGTAAAGCTGCGGTTTTTAAGGCTATTGAAAAAAGAATGGCTTCCTTTTATGGCTTTACAACCATAGCTTGTGGTGATACAGAATTTGATGAAGCAAAAAAGCTACATGATAGGGTAGAGCTTATTAGAAATGGTGTCCCATACAACAAGATAAAAACCTTTTTGAATACCCAACCAACTTCAAAGTTTACTGTAGGTATTTTAGGTAGGGTTACACACGCTCGCAATCCTAAGTTGTTTAATGAAATTGCTCTTCAATTACCCGATGTACAATTCGTCTGGATAGGAGATGGTATTCTCAAGGATCAAATCACAGCTCCCAATATCACAATAACAGGTTGGTTCATGAATAGGAATGAAGGTCTAGAGCATCTTAATAGATTGGATGTTTATTTACAAACCTCACTTTGGGAAGGATTACCTATTGCTGTACTTGAGGCTATGGTTTTTGAAAAGCCCGTGGTAGCTACCAATGTGATAGGAAATAGAGACATAGTACTACCATCTCAAACAGGGTTTTTAATCGATGATGCTGCACAAGCCGTTCAAGCTATTACACAGCTATTTGACAAAGATTTGAGGTTGCAAATGGGGAAAAATGGTAGTAAACGCGTTGATGAGGTTTTCAATTCAACTAAGAACTTTTCTCAATTGATTGACTTGTACTACAGTCGTTCTTAATAAACAGCGCACTAAAAATACTTATCCACAAGGCGCTGAAGGTGATACCATCATAACGGATTAAAAAATCATCGGTAAGATTTGAGGTAAAGAACAATACAAAGAAAAACAGAACAACGCTGTGCTGTAATCTCCAGCCTAGCCACAAAATATTAAGTACATAAAGAAGCACCGCAAGCAATCCTAATAAACCAAATTTGAGTAAGAAATCTAAGTACTGGTTGTGAGTAGGAAATTTATACTTGGCTAGAAACTGCTGGTCAGTATCCAGGTAGGCTTGATTGAGCTCGTCCTTGCCATCTGCAGCGCCTACACCTATCCAAATATCCTGTTGAGCTCTTTCCCAGGCTGTTTTCCAAATACTTACACGAGTTACAAAACTATTGAATACCTCACCTTCTGGGTTTTCAAAATCATCAAGTTTACCTACTTTATCCATGTGAGCAAATGTGACAGTGGTATACTTTTTTGTGATGTAAGGAAACGCTTTCGCGAAAGCGAACACCATTAAAATCAATACTGCCAGTGTACTGGCTGTGACAGTTACCAGTTTCTTGCGTGATACCTTTTTAAACAATTCTAAAAATAAAACTAAAAATATACCGATAAATGCATTTGCGACGGCAAGCCTAGTATTAATAATAAGAAGCAGAAATACAGAAATTAAAAATATTAGAGTCCTATAATTAAGGATTTTCCAGCTAGATTCGATCAAGTATCTTATAGCGAGATAGGTGTTTACAACAACTAGAAAAGCCACATGCATGTTGAGGGCTGGCGCATGAACACCGGTGCTATTTGCAAAAGAATAACCCATTTCCCACAGGTGAATACCCTTCAAATATTTTGAAACGAGTTCGGGCTCAATAATTAGGAATCTTATTAATAGAACGACTAGTAAGCACGTGAATAATATGGAGTAGTAGGTAAGTACTTTTTTAAAATTGATTTTAATAGGCGATCCTATAAGAATAACCGGAAATAACAACATACTCATGCGTTTTTCCATGTGTTTAAATCCTTCTGATAGTTCAACATTGTTCCACAGGAATAGTACATCCAGTAGAAATGGTAATGCGATCAAACCAATTTTCCAAAATGAATTTTTAGAAAACTTAAAAGATCTTGCGATTAATAGGTGACTTACTATAAAAAGAATGATAGCAATAGTCCCAGGTTTCCTAAACACTAGTATACTAGCTAGAATTCCTATTAATAACTCATAATTATTAAGATACCAAGACCTAGTTGTTTTTAGCCAATTTGAAAACATATCGTTTAATTTTTGTAGGTCGTTTTATAAGTCCTTTGTTATAATAAAACGCTAGCCATATCCATGGAAAAACGCCAAGTTTATGTTTTACAGCACTTCCTAAATCTGGTTCAAATACACCTTGTATAACAAAATAAGCGAATAGCAAGTGAAATACCCATTGCTCGTGAAGGTATTTCTCCTTGTTTTTTAAGACAATACTGTACAGATATAATAAGTAAATAAATAAGCCTAATTGCCATATCACAAATGCAATTACATGAGGTTTTAAAATGAATCTAAGTCCAGTGACAGGAAGGTTTACTGTGAAAAAACCATAGACTATTCCAAATGCTTCACCATGAAAGGTATCTGTTTCTACAGGTGAAACAATCATTGTGGCAGCATTTGAATCACCTCTTTCAACTCTTCGTTTATTAAGAGCTTCTCTAGAGCCTTGTGACATGAACTCACCCTTAACGAGTCCATAACTTAAGGACATAAAACAGGCAGTTAAAATACCTACTACAAGCACAGTAAGAACTCTATTTTTAATTTTTATATAGCTCAGGCCGTAAATGACTAATGCTAGAAACGGTATGAGTAAAAAGTATTGTCTGTAAAACCAACCAAAAAAGGCAAGAAGTAAAAATGTTAATGCGATTTTTAAAAATAGGTTGAGTCTTGAGATAAGAACGAGACTCAATAAATAGATGTAGATAGCAGTAATAAATTCTTTAGAAGGGAAACCTACATATATACCGAACATGAGTAAACCCAGCCAGATAATCGCGTTTTTCAAATTGAATTGATGAAAGCTTCTGGGTATTTTCAAATGTTTAAACATCAAAAAAATGATAGGCAATTGAATTAAAGCAACCATAGGAAATGGTAGTCTGCCTACACCCGTTATATGATAAATCATCATAGAAAAAGGATAGCTACCCAACCATCCTTTTTCATTATACCTATCCAAGCCTATGGTATAGGCATCAAACATAAATCTATCAGGTAGGATGAAGCTAGCAATCATTCCAACTAAAATTGTAACGATTGCAATAATTAAAAAGGTAAGCTTACTTCTTTTCAAACTAGATGATTAATGAATTGCAAGTACTATATTATCTCGCTTATAAACATAAAATACAATAACCAAATTCCAAAAAATCAAGCAGATAGAGCTTGC
This sequence comes from Nonlabens sp. MIC269, assembly GCF_001430865.1. Lineage (GTDB taxonomy): Bacteria > Bacteroidota > Bacteroidia > Flavobacteriales > Flavobacteriaceae > Nonlabens > Nonlabens tegetincola. The sequence goes on from NZ_CP011373.1 coordinate 1,636,304, forward strand.
GATTGCGGCACCAATTATACCATAAATTGGTATAAGTATGAGGTTAAGGATAATATTTATAAAAATGGTAATAAATATAATATTTCTAAATTGAGACTGCTTATTAGTCATATTCATATAAATACTGGTACAACCACATAATGCATTTACGATACAACCAACTAATAAAATCATTAATGCATATGAACCTTCAATATAATCTGACCCGAATAAAGAGAGAAGAAACTTTGGTATGAATAATAGAACAATTACTAATGGCAAACTTATAATCGCAATGGTTCGAGTTGTTTTTTTAATTAATTGGTCTAAAGCTCTATAGTCTTTTTTAAAAAAACGTGTGGCTAGTTGTTTTGAAATAGAAGCTTGTAAAGTAGTTTGAATCATCGCTATTAAGCTGATAATCTTAACAGGTTGTGCATAAACCGCGACGGCTTCATTACCTTCAAAATATTTTAATAAGATAACATCAATCGACAGTAATAAAAAGAACCCCAATCCTGTAAGGGCCATGGGCATTGAAACTTTATAAATATCTAGAGTCTTAAAGGATGATTTCCAAGATTGATTTTTAATTTTAGGTACGATTTGAAAGGTAGAAACAACAAATAAAATCACAAACGAAAATAAAAAGACATCTATAATAAATGCTTGATTTGAACTATTCATCAAGTATATAGCGGCACAAAATAATAGTATGTATTTAAAGATACCGCGATACAATTCTGCCCACATGTTTAATTCAAAAACTCTAAACACTTCAGTGTTTAAGGTTGCTCCAGCATAGAAAAACAGGCTTATGATAATTTTAAAGATGATAGAATCTGAAAAGAAATTTTGATAATATTCAACTGGAATTAAGACATAAACTAGTAAAATAATAAAACAGAGTAAACCTATTAATTTAAGGCTATTTAAATAAACACCCAGAAAAGTATCAAACCTGCCATCACTTTCTAACCTACCAGCAAATTGAATTATAGATCGATCTGTTCCCGCAACAACAATTGCACCTGTTAACAGCAAAATAGTTCTAGATAACTCAAATTCACCAACTAAATTCTGAGGATAGTAATTGGTCATTATCAATGTCGCCAGAAACAAAAGACCTACACCAGCTAATCTCAAAACAATTAGAGTAATTTGGTCGGAGGCAATAAACCGATTGATAAGCTGTTTCATTATCTTAATAGAACTTATTCAAACAAAAATAGCAGTACTTCAGTCTTTAATCTATCTTTTATGAAGTTATATTTGAATTATTCTGAACCCTTCAAATCTATATGAAGAATAAATTTTTGCTTTATACTCCTACACTTGAAGGCGGCGGTGCCGAAAAGGTTTTTATAAAATTATCGTCTTATTTGATTGAAAATAATTACGACGTACGTTTAATCACCGCCTATGGAACTGCTTATCAAGATATTCAAAATGAACATTTGACAGTTATTAGAATGTTCAATAAAAAGCCATCTCAATCAAAGCTGCTGAATCTCCTTTTAAGATTGTGTATAATGCCATTCATTATATGTTTTGAATTGATAAGGTTTAAGCCTCATTATTTTATTACCGCTGTTCTAGAGGCCAATGTTTTTGGTAATATTTCTCACTTTATTTGCCAGTCAAGAAGTAAGTTAATCATCAGGCAAGCAGGAGAACTTGCTAATGAGACGCATCCTGGAAAATTAAGTATTCTGCTTAAATGGGCTTTTAATAGAAGTCACTTGCTCATTGCAAACTCAGATGGTACTAAAACTTCAATGATTAATTTTCACAAAGCAATAAGTTCAAAAATTGAAGTCATTGGAAACCCGATTTATGAGTCAAAAACAGTAAAAACTAACAATTCTGCAGGTGAACGTTACTTACTAGCGGTAGGACGACTAGAGTCTCAAAAAGATTATCCCACTTTACTCAAGTCATTTGCGCTTATTAAAGACGATTTGAATGTGAAGCTTAAAATTGCAGGCGATGGCATGTTAAAGGATGAACTTATTCAATTAACAAATGAATTAAAAATTAGCGATAGCGTCGAATTTTTAGGTTTTCTTGAGGATCTAGATGATTACTACGCAAATTGTATTGCGTTAGTTTTGAGTTCGCATAATGAAGCTTTTGGGAATGTAATTATAGAAGCAATGTCCTATGGGAAGCCTGTAATCAGCACTAGGTGTGCTGGCCCAGAATTTATTATAAATAACGATTCTATTGGAGAACTTTGTGCTATAAAAAATCCACGATCTATGGCCGATTCAATAATTAAGGTCGTAAACTCGCCACAGAATTATGATTTAGACTTAATTATTAAAAGAGCACAGGACTTTTCATTAGAACGAATAGGCAATAAGTATCTAACTGCTATAACTGCGTTATAGTCCTTCAATTACCTTTTCTAATTCGATTTGATAAGGAGATAGTAGGTATTTGAAGACCTCTTCTGTCTTTGAGGTGTCCATCACGCTATACGCAGGTCGTCGCGCAGCAGTAGGGTAGTGGTCTACGGCATGAATGTTTTTTTTAAGTTCTGCCAGTTCATTTATTTTTAAAGCAAACTCATACCAACTCACCTTTCCATGATCCACATAATGATACAAGCCATACTGTAAAGGATCTTGCTTAATAACATGATGTATAAAATTGGCAACACTCAAGGCACTTGTAGGTGATCCTACTTGACTAGTTACGATATTTAATTGTTGTTGATCGGTAGTCGTAAGCCATGTATAAAAGTTTTTACCAAAAGGTGCATACAACCATGAAATTCTAAATATATAATACTTAGAAGCTAGCACTTCAATGGCTTTTTCACCAGCGAGCTTACTAGCACCATATTCATTGATCGGGCTTGTGATATCATGTGGTTGATAAGGAATATTAGAGGTCCCATCAAAAACATAATCAGTAGAAAAATGAATTAATGTAGCATCATACTGGGCAGCGATTTGGGCTAATTTTTCAACTGCGGTTGCGTTTATTTTAAAGGCTTTTTCCCGTTGTTCTTCAGCTAGATCTACAGCTGTGTAGGCAGCACAGTTAATAATATAGTCAGGTCTTAGGGATGCAACCTTTTCTTGTACTTTGTGTGCACAAGTTATATCTAGTTCTTTACTTGTGAAAGTGAACAATTCAACACTGGTCAACCGCTTACTTATGGCTGTTCCCAGCATCCCATTTGCACCAGTGATTAGAACTTTTATCATAATTGAGATAGATATGGGGCAGCACTATCTTTTTCAGAAAGGACGACATCCTTTTCTGGTATTTGCCAATCAATAGCAAGCTGTGGATCATCGTATCTTACTGCAAGTTCGGTTTCAGGTTGATAAGTATTGTCAATTTGATAGTTCACAATTGCAGTTGATGAAAGTACCGAGAAACCATGTAAAAAGCCTCTAGGGACATATAATTGCTTGTTATTTTCTGCACTCAATTTGATTGCAAAATGGTTCAAATAAGTTGGAGAATCTACCCTAAAATCTACAGCAACGTCTAATATCTCACCTTGCACACAACGTACTAGTTTTGCCTGTGCAGCATCTCCTTTTTGTAAGTGTAAACCTCGAATAACGCCATAGGTTGAGGTACTCTCATTAATTACAATAAACGGGTTGGATTGAGGTAACGCTTTCGCGAAAGCGAGACTATCAAAAGCAACAACAAATTTACCACGCTGGTCACCATACACAGCTGGCTCGATGACTTTACAATCCTTTAATGACGTTTCTTTTACTATCATTTTCGTTGCGACTCTAACCTGTTAAGATAACTCCACAATAAAGGAATTAAGGCTAGTAGCATACCGCAACCTAGAAAGATAAAGGCCAATTTGATCTTGTAATGCTTCTTCTCAACAGATCCTTTAGTAACGTATTGTGATAATACATTTACGGTTTTGGCAAACTTGTACTTGTCTTCTCTAGCCTCTGAAATTTTATACAGTAGCGTTGATTTCTGACCAAAGAGATCTTTAAGCGCATCAGACGGCTTTTGATCTCCTAAATATAGGTTTGTTCCAGTCGATGCGCCGCTTGTTGAATTTCCTGCAATCGCTTTTTGGTAACTAGCGATAAGTGAATCGGTTTCTTGTAATTGATATTCGAGCACTTTTAAGTCAAATGCATTGTTCTCCTTTGCCGATTGACGTAAAGCTTTAATCCCTGAATTATCTTGAACCGTTACTGCCGGTTCACTTACTTTATTAACCACCTCGCGATCGGTTCCGGCAATAATTACCTTATAGAATTCATAATCGATATCTCGTTTTGCCGCTTTAAATCCTTCAAAGGTAAAATTCATAAGCGCCATGGTATCGCTTTTTCTCGCCAGTGCATCGTATTCTGCTAGTAACTCATTATCTGTATAGCTAGCCTCGATCTCAAAAGACCCTAAGGTTTGTGCCTGTTCCTCGTTAATCTCTAACTTATTGGCTAGACTTGCAAAATCCTCTTGTTCAATAAGCGACTGGTACAAGTTAATATTTGAAATAAGTTGAGCAGCACTATTGAAATTGGGTTGTACTCTAAGTATGGCATTAAAGGATTTTTTGTTTTGTAAATCCAGGTAATAACCTAATCCAGCTCCTATCAAAAACAGAACAGCTAGTAAAACTAGGTGTTTTTTCATGAATAGTAAGGTAAGAACTAGGAAGTTACCTATTCCTTTAAATACATCTCCTATGGCTTTAAAGAGATTTTTAAAACCATTACCTATCCATGTGAAAACAGGTACTAGATCTACCTCTTTTTCCTCCTGATTATTGGGCTGGTCGCTCATATGTAAGTTTTTATTGTGTCAAATATAAGTTTTGTTCACAATTTAGAACGCAACCTGGCAGTACTAAGTATAATCGAAGAATTAATTATAGACTTTCCTCCATGATTTGTTCTAGGATTTTTTCGGTAATCACATATACCGGTTTTACTCCTAGTAAACCTAATCCACCACTTGCAAGAGTATGACCTGTTTTTAAAGGATTATCACTTGCATAGTAGGCATATCTTACTTTTACATCACGATCTATACTTCTACGTACCTGTGATGCAGATTGCACTGCTTTTTGGTAATGAGCACCTTCCATTTCCAGACCTATCACTCTCCAACTACTGGTGTGAAAAAACTCTAGTAAATCTTTGTTTTGTAGCGAAGTTCCTAGAACGGTAACCATACTTCCACTTACTATATTAATGCCATCTTCTTGTAAATCCTCTTCTTTAAGTTGATTTTCAAAAGGATAATTATCTGCTGTTCCTTCAAAAACATGAGCATCAGGTATCATGATGTCGCCTTTATCACCGGTAAGAATACCTGCTTTACCCATTACATTAACAGATTTGACATTCATCTTGTGCTTAGTTCCGTTTTCATCGGTATACGGTTTAAGCAATTCATCCATCGTCTCAAATGCTTGCTCACCAAAGGCATAGTCCATTACGACAAGTACTGGTTTTGTGCTGTTATCGCTTTCGCGAAAGCGTACTGAACAAAAATCAACGTCCATGTAAGCACATTCACTGGTATCAAATATCTGTACATCGATATTAGTACCACTAGTATCTTTAAGTTCATACATACCATTTGTAACGGCATGTTTTTTTATACGGTCACGCAGGTTTTTATTTGCCTCGTCACTGAGTTTTGCAAAAAGAGACATGCGGTCAGTGTCTTTAAGCTGTTTTTGTAGGGCTTTTGGACCATACAAGGAATTCATGACACTGTGCAAGTTGGCACTTATTATATGAATAGGTCTATCGAATAAATTGTTATCGACTAAAAATTGCTTGATACGAGACGCCCAAATATCTCCATGGATGTGATGACCCAATCGTTCTCTAAGAACAGGAGAAAAGGTAATTAATCGTTTTTGCTCATCCAGAATTTCTTTTCTGGCAAGAGCTCCCATGTGATAAATTATACTGAGGAAGCGATTAGGATTATCAACTGTTGCAAATTTAGGATAGGTACTTTTCACCTCTTTAAAGGTTCTACCTAGAATGGTAGCGACGTGCGTCATTGCAATATCTTTCTCCTCTTGAGAAAGTTTCTTCTTTGTAACCGCATTTTCTAGACATTGCCAGTCTCTTGTAGTTTGTTTGTTCTCACCTACCATTACTTGCTTCATGATTTTATGAGATTCTATCATGAGAAAAGTAAGGTGAGTAAGTATGTCATAAATCTCTGATCTACCACGAGTAACCTCAATATTCATTTGATGATCGTCGATACGATAGCAATTACGTCTACGTTTAAGAGGAATTATAGGTTTAAAATGACTTTGCTCATAACCTTCATTACTGGTGAGATTGATGTAAGTACACTCTTCAATCCCTACAGGTAAACGATCCATAACGTACAGTAATCCATCTAGTTCTACCTTTTCATCGGCGATGGATCCATAGATTTCAGGTTTTAGTGTAAGGAGTGATTCTCTTAACGATTCACCACTCACACCCATAGGTTTGTAAAATCCACGATTGAATAAATGTCTCATTGTGATGTACATGCGTTCAATCGCATTAGTACTTTCTTGAGCCTTAGTACGTGGTTGAATTTGGAATGATGCCATAAACTATTTTCTCGACAAAGATATTCTTTTTAAAAATCATAAAGTATTAAGAAATAGATAAGGCTTTGTTTTTCAATTGAAAAGTTTTCTATCATGCTAGTTTTTAATAGCCGTGAAAGGCAAGGTATCGTACAAAACAATAACGTAATTTTAATGACATCAATTTTATAGGCACTTATTTTTAACGCATGAAAGTATCATTAATCCAAAGCGAACTAGTCTGGGAAAATCCTGTTGAGAATAAAAAGGCTTTTGACACCAAACTGATTGAACTCTATCAACAAACGGATCTGGTAGTGTTACCCGAGATGTTTACTACTGGTTTCTCTATGAATCCACAAGGTATTGCAAGTAATTACGAAATTTTAAACTATTTAAAAGTGCACGCCTCTAAAGGGAACTTTGCTATTTATGGCAGTGTAATGTACGCTACTGATACTGGATATGTAAATAGAGGAATTTTTATGAATCCCGATGGCGAGCATACATTTTATGATAAACGCCACACGTTTACTCTTGCAGGTGAACACAATGTTTATGATAAAGGAGAAGAGCCTGTGGTTGTTTCATTTAAAAATTGGAAAATCAATCTTCAAATATGTTATGATTTGCGTTTTCCTGTTTATTCTAGAAATACCAGCGACTATGACATATGTATTTATGTGGCTAACTGGCCTGTGCCTAGGGTAAACGCTTGGGATGCACTTTTAAAGGCTAGAGCGATTGAAAATATGTGTTATACAATAGGTGTTAATCGCACAGGAAAAGATGGTACAGGAATGGATTATAACGGACATTCACAGGTTTATGATGTCCTAGGTAAGGAGTTAATTGATGAACATCCTTGGGAGCAAAACGGAATAAAAACGGTTCTTTTAGATAAAAATCATATCTCACATTACAGAGATAAACTGAAGTTTCTACAAGATAGAGATAGGTTTAATTTATTATAACTGTTTGACGTAAGTCCCAGTTTGCCTGAAGTTTTTGTAATTCTGGAAAATACTCGACCTTTTCTGGTTGTTTGTTTTTGAAAAAATCTCCGGAATCATACCTACCATTATCATTGGAATCATAGATTAATCTAATGTAGTAGTTACCTGGATTTAAATAATTAAACTCAAGGGTGGTATTTTCTCTTGCAGTTTGCTGTTCTACAACCTCTAATTTTTCATCAACAATTTCCACTAGTATAGGAAACTCTTTTCCACCGGTCAATGTCACCCAGATGTTACCTAATGAAGAGGATTTGTTTGTATTGTATGTAAAATTAAGCGTGTCGATATTTTTTGCTCCAAAATAATCAGTGATTGCCTCGGGTAACATTTGTAATTTATACTTCTGGTTTTCTTGTGAGTCGATAGCTAATTCTAATTGATTTTTAAACCGGTCTAACTTAAAGTTAGTTTGAACCACGGCACTATCCTTATCAATTAATTTAAAAAGGTTTGTGTTGTAGTCTTCAATAGGAGTAGTAGCTGTAATCAAAATGTTTTTACCTATTCCAAACTTTCCAGACTTGCTTACTACCAGACTGTCTTTTTTCTCTTCTTTGTAGAATACCTTTACCGTATCTGTAAATTGTTCATAATAAGCATTAAATAAAACAGAATCCTTTATTACAGCAGGTTTTTGCCATATTTCAAGAGTATCCTTTTTTGTAAGTTTTGTAATGCGTAAATCATTTATAGGATACTTAGGTAGAGATTTCAGGTTAAGACTGTCTAACGGACCTGTATAACCTAAATCCCATCGTTGAGAATTTTTAAATATGGGTTTTGTAATACTAGGTTCCTGCGCCTGCTTGAATAGTTTAAGTTCATACGTTTGATCGCTAGGAACAGTTATTAAGTCTGAAACAAAACCAATTTTATCACTGCTGGGATCAAATTTTAAATTACGATTATCCTCCTTTAAAGCAACCATTTTATAGGTACCAGCTTTGATATTTTGCATGGTAAATGTTGACAGACTATCCAGTGTGTTAAGAACGTAATTAGGTTTACCCTTTGTGACTACCGTATCTACAAATTCTCCGTTTACTTCATATAGTAAAACGTTCACAAATTTTTCAGATTTGAATTTTAGGGCGTCAGTGATTTTTCCTTTTACGGTTAATGAATCAATTACATCTCCGGTGCTAAATACATATCTGAAAAAAGGAAATGGATTACCTTCATTGTTATCCACAATACTTTGTCCAAAATCCAACACATAAGTGGTATTGTCCTGAAGCGTATCTTTAATTTCAATGGTTAACTTTTTTGAAACTCCACCTTGAGGAGTTATCACAGGTTGGTATTCTAATGGTGGAGATACCACTAGTTGCTTTTGTAAATCTTTTAATTTGATGAACTCATCAAATTCTATTTCTATCACCTGATTATTAAATCTAGTAGAATAGTTATCAGGATAGGCCCTTAAAATAACAGGAGCTTCTTCATCTACTGGTCCACCAGTAGGACGACCACGTTTGGCACATGACAATACAGTAATGACTAAAAGGACACCGCATAATCTGGCTAACAATGATTTCATGATAAGGAAACGCTTTAGGTAGTACAAAAGTATAAGTTATATATCTATACCCAGTTTTTAGGGTTTTGGAGAACCTTTATTAATTCATGTTCAGGACTTTCTGGTACAGGATGGTGGTCGTATTTCCATTGAACATGTGGTGGCAAACTCATTAAAATACTTTCTATTCTTCCATTAGTTTTAAGTCCGAACAAGGTTCCTTTATCATGAACTAAATTGAATTCTACATAGCGACCTCGCCTTATTTCTTGCCAGTCCCTATGATTTTGATCATATTCCAAATCTTTACGTTTCTCCACTATTGGCACATAGGCTTCTAAGAAGTGACTGGCCATATCTATTTGAAAAGCATACCAATCTTCCATTGTAAAACTCTCATTTGCTTTACAGTAATCATAGAACAATCCTCCTATTCCTCGAGCCTCGTTACGATGACTATTGTGAAAATATTCATCGCATTTTTTCTTAAAAAGGGCGTAGTCTGCAACTTCATGTCTGTCACACACCATTTTACATATTTTGTGGAAATCCGTTGCATCCTCTTCAAATAAGTAATAGGGTGTAAGATCTAATCCACCACCAAACCAACTGTCGACTATCCTACCTTTTTCATCATACATTTCAAAATATCTAAAATTACAATGCACAGTAGGGACAAAAGGATTTTTAGGATGTAAAACTAAACTTAAACCTGTAGCATAAAAATCAACATCATTGACTTTAAAATAATTTTGCATGGACACTGGCAACGGGCCGTGAACAGCACTTATATTGACACCACCTTTTTCAAAGACAGCGCCGTTTTCAATGACACGTGATCTACCGCCACCACCTTCTTCTCGTTCCCATAAATCCTGCTTAAAAGAGGCTACTCCATCAAGTTTTTCAAGGGTTCCAGATATCGTATCTTGTAATTCTAAAATAAATGAATAGAATTTTTCTTTCATGAAGTTATTTCATTAATAGATTCACTTGTAGGCTCGATGGGAACGAACAACTCTCGATCTTTCATTTCGTTAAGAGTTAATCTTGAAGCTGCAGTTACTGAAAAAGGTAATACTAGAATAACACCTATTATTGGTATCAATACCATTCCCATAAATACTAAACCATTACCTATAGCAAGGCCTCTACGTTGTTTTACAAATTTGACAGAATCGGCATATTTAAAATGACGTTCTAGCGTATAGTCCATATTTCCAAACCCAGCATAATAGGCTTGAACGATAAACGCAATGATGGTAAATACAATACCAACTACAGGAATAAAACTCAGTAATAATAAGGGTATTGTTAGTAGCAATTCATAACCTAGATTACGCACATTAATGCGTAAACCACGCCAAAGCTGTTCTAGATTATTAGTATTTCTATGAGGATAAGTATGAGTGTAATTAGGGTAAAGGTGCTTTTCAATACGTTCTGAAACAGGAGACATAAAAGGAGCGCTTAATATCATAACCACATGCTTGTAAAGGATTAAGCCAATGATTATTATGATAGCTCCGCTTATCCATTCGGCAATGGTATGAAAGGTTTGTGAGCCCGTTTCCCATATCCATAATTTATCCATAATGTTGGCTAGGTTATCGCTCAACCCATAGGCAGCAAATCCAATTCCTACAAAGAAGAAAAAGCTTATAAGCATGGGTACAAAAAAGAATTGCCAAAGATTAAGCTTACTTATCAAAGCAAACCCATCAGAATAGGCCTTAATACCCTTCCAAACATTTTTAAACATTACTATGCGTATTCTTTAACCGCGTCTACAAATGCTTGTGCATTTTCAACGGGTATATTAGGTAAAATTCCATGACCTAAATTTACTACATATTTGTCTTTACCAAATTCATCAATCATCTCCTTCACCATTTTTTTAATAGTTGCTGGTGGAGATAATAGTCTCGATGGATCAAAGTTTCCTTGTAATGTTATATCGCCACCTGTCAAGTACCTAGCATTTCTTGCACTACAGGTCCAATCTACTCCTAGAGCACTAGCACCACTACGCGACATCTCTTGTAAGGCAAACCAGCATCCTTTACCAAAAACGATCACCTCGGTAAGTGGTTTTAATGCGTCAATTATTTGTTGGATATATTGAAACGAAAATTCTTGATAATCAACCGGCGAAAGCATTCCACCCCATGAATCAAAAACTTGAACAGCATTGACACCATGTTTTACTTTTTCTTTAAGGTAAGCAATGGTAGTATCAGTTATACGTTGCAGTAAATCATGGGCAGCTTCTGGTTGTGTAAAACAAAACTCTTTGGCCTTGTCAAAGTTTTTACTTCCTTGTCCTTGAACACAATAGCATAAAATCGTCCAAGGTGATCCAGCAAATCCAATTAATGGCACTCTGTCATCCAGAACTTTTTTAGTCATATCAATGGCTTCCATCACATAACTAAGTGCATCACTCACATCTGGCACTACTACTCTGTCTAGATCCTTAACAGTTCTTATAGGGTCTGGCAGCCATGGTCCTACACCAGCTCTCATTTCTACATCGATATTCATCGCTTGTGGTATAACCAGGATATCAGAAAACAGTATTGCTGCATCGGTACCTATTTGATCAATAGGCATAACAGTAATTTCGGTAGCCAATTCCGGAGTTTGACATCGTGTGAAAAAATCATATTTTTCTTTAAGCTTCATAAAGTCTGGCAAGTATCTTCCTGCTTGTCTCATCATCCATACTGGTGGACGTTCTACGGTTTCACCTTTAAGAGCTTTAAGAAATAAATCGTTTTTAATCATTTTTGTATGTCTTTAATACTGTTTTAATTACGTGTGCTACACTAGGTTCTTCAGCTACTATTACCGTTTTAAAGAAATTTCTAGCAGCTGTTGCTGTCGTTTCTCCTATACAAATTGCAGTAGAGGTATTTGTTGAGTTCGCTTTCGCGAAAGCGTAAACACCACGAGGACTGTAACACAAAACGACGTCAAAAGTACAACTGAAGCTTTTTTTCACCATAATTGTATCATAGACATAAATCTCGTTATACGATATTTTATTGTCGGTTAAGGTATCGGGAAGCTCATTCCGTCGATGAGGTGATGTTAAATAATCAAACTTAGTATTGTGGTAGTGTGCGCAAATGTGGTGAGCAAGCTCTTTTGCATTATGATGAGTGACAATAACGTTATAACCATTTTCTTGAAGTAAGGATGACGTGTTTATTCCTACACAGTAACAAGAAACTAATTGTGAGTCATAATTCTTTTTGAGAAAAGGAATGGCATTTTGTGAGGTAATGATAATATGGTTATTTCTTAAAGAAACTCTGGGTGAAAGCAGTATCTTTTTTAAAGGTTCTAAATCAACGACGTTGTCAAATACATCAAGCAGCTGATTTTTGTGTTCATTAGAAAGGCTTTTTAGAGATAGAATTCTTGATTTCATTGTATGCAAAATAAGTCAAATGTAGGCTTAGACCACTTAAAACCGACAAATTTTGCAATGTTGAGGTGCTCTTGTCTGAAAAAATTATTTCTTTATTGTGTATTTCGTCGATAATCTATACTCTTTTGTCTACTATATAAAAAAGGTTTAACATATGTTTTCTAGATGAGTATATAAGACATTTTTTTGTCTTTCAAAATAGGTATATTGCAAATGTATGCCTAATAAAAAGTTAATAAACTCCTAATTATTATCATATGGAATTGCCCTCTTTTTTACATGATTTGACAGGTGATGAAGGAAGACCGTCATTAGAGTACGCAAATGAAATCTTCGGATTATTAGAGGTAAAAAAAGTTAAGAAAAGAGACATTTTACTGCATTTAGGTGAAGTGTCCAGTCATATTTATGTAGTTAAAAAAGGTGTGCTTAAAGGTAGCATCATTGACGAAAAAGGTGACCTTCATACTGTAAGATTTGTTGCCGATGGTGATGTGATGACCGCGATGTATAGTTTTATTGATCAAAAACCCAGCGATCTACAAATTGAATGTGTAGAAAGCGGTGAGGTTTTATGTTTTCAATATGAAGACTTTGAGTACATGAGTAAGCTGTATCCTGGTCTAGAGCCTGCCTTTCACAAAATAATGCTCAAGCGTTATCAATCCATGCTAGATGAAAAATCTAGAATGATTAGTCATGATGCAACTACTAGATATTTGAAGTTTGTAGAACGATATGAGCCTATAGTTCACAGACTACCATTGAAGGAAATCGCATCATTTTTAGGAATTCGCCAGCAATCATTAAGTAGATTACGCAATAAGCTAGAGCAAGATAAGATGACTGAGCAGCATTCTGTTTAGTATCTTTGTCCAAAATTGTTCTATGATTATTTCCATGACCGGTTATGGAAAAGCTGTTACACAGCTTTCTGATAAAAAAATCACAGTAGAGATAAGGACTCTTAACAGCAAAAATCTTGACTTAAACCTACGGATGAGCAATGCTTATCGTGAAACCGAGCTAGATTTACGTAAAAATGCTGCCAAAATTTTAAAACGAGGTAAGGTAGATTTTTCTTTACATGTCGAAGATTCTGGTGCTGCTTCAATTCCTGCTTTGAATATTGAAGTTATAGATACTTACTTAAAGCAATTAGAGCAAATAGAACTAGTTAAAGCAACTTCTACAAATCATAAAATTGATTTACTTAAAGTAATCTCTCAATTTCCTGATATTTTCAAACCTCAAGACGATGATCTTTCTGACGAGGTTAAAGAAACTATTTTCTCAACTGCTCAAGAAGCAATCGAGGCCGTAATGGAGTTTAGAAAATCCGAAGGAAACCAGTTAGAATTTGATTTTAACTCGCGTATATCTACACTTACAAACTTACTTAACGAGGTGATTACAATCGATGAAGAGCGATTGAAAGATGTAAGAGTAAGATTAGAAAAGGCTGTAAAAGAAGTTAAAGAAGAGGTTGATTCTAATAGGTTTGAGCAGGAACTAATTTATTATTTAGAAAAATACGATATCACCGAGGAGAAAGTAAGGCTTAAGAATCATCTTAATTATTTTGTAGAAACAATGAAACAACCAGTTTCTCAAGGTAAAAAGTTAGGTTTTATTTCTCAGGAAATAGGTCGTGAGATTAACACTATTGGTAGCAAGGCAAATCATGCACCTATGCAAAAGCTAGTAGTACAAATGAAAGACGAGCTAGAAAAGATTAAAGAACAACTTCTCAACGTATTATAATGACTACACAACCCAAATTAATAGTGTTTAGCGCGCCTTCTGGAGCTGGAAAAACAACACTTGTGAAGTACTTATTACAACAACCTGAGCTCAATTTGGCCTTTTCAATTAGTGCTGCATCTAGAGAAGCAAGAGGTGAAGAGCAACATGGTAAAGATTACTACTTTCTAGGTATTGAAGAGTTTAAAAACCGTATTAGAAACAAAGAATTTCTCGAATTTGAAGAGGTTTACAAGGATCAGTTTTATGGAACTTTAAAGAAAGAGGTAGAACGTTTATGGGCCTTAGGTAAAAATGTAATTTTTGATATTGACGTTGTTGGAGGATTGCGATTGAAAAGTAAGTATCCAGAACGTTGTCTGGCTGTTTTTGTAAAGCCGCCGTCAATCAACGAGTTGCAAAAGAGGTTAAAAGGTCGTAAAACAGAAAGCCCTGAGAAAATCGCTATGCGAGTGGCTAAAGCTAGTACTGAAATGGCAACAGCGCCTCAATTTGACGTGATCGTTGAAAATAATGACCTTGAAAAAGCAAAGCTCAAAAGTTACAATTTAGTCAAAGAGTTTATTTCACAGTCCATTAAAGATGAAGAAGAATAGAATAGGACTTTATTTTGGGACGTTCAATCCTGTTCACATAGGACATCTTGCTATTGCAAATTATCTGGTAGAATTTGGTGATATTGACCAAGTATGGATGGTAGTTACACCACATAATCCTCATAAAAAGAAACAAAACTTGTTAGATGATTATCAAAGATTACATATGGTTCATCTAGCAACTGAGGAATATGAAAAAATTACAGCAAGCAATGTTGAATTTGGTCTACCACAACCTAATTATACTGTTCATACACTTGCACATCTTACTGAAAAGTATCCTGATAAAGAGTTTGTACTCATTATGGGTGAGGATAACTTGAAAAGTTTACACAAATGGAAAAATTACGAAGTAATATTAGAAGATTATTCCATTATAGTGTATCCTAGAATAGGTGATGGACAGATTCCTGATCGTTTTAAAAACCATCAAAAAATCACTAAGATTGACGCTCCAATTATGGAAATTTCTTCTACCATGATAAGAAATGGCATTAAAGAAGGAAAAGATTTAAGATACTACATGCATCATGATGTCTTTAATTACGTTGATGAGATGCATTTTTATAGAAAATAACTCAATATTGACTCAATGGTTGACGTTAAAATCTTTAGCATTAACTAAATAAAATAACTATAGGGAAATATTACTTTGTTATTTTTGTTTTAATAAGATTTTTAATCAATATGTCACACCCATCAAGTTATCAAAAACGCAGATTATTTAGTTCCTATTTTTGGGTGGTGGTAAGTTTGTTTTTGGTACTGTTTTTATTAGGATTACAAGGCTTTTTACTTTTAAACAGTCAGCAACTAGCTAATTATTTTAGGGAACAAATCCCGATGAGTATTTACTTTAAAGATACTGCAAAGGATTTGGAAATGAAACAACTAGAGACTACGTTACAAATGGCTGATTATACAAAAAGTGCTGTTTTTGTAAGTAGTGAAGAAGGTGCAAAGAAAACTCAAGAGAGTTTAGGGGAAAATTTTGTGGAACAATTAGGTGGTTTTAATCCGATACCGAATAGTATTGATATACGATTAAATGCTCAATATGTTACACAGACTGATATAGATACTATTGTAGAAGAACTGTCTTCAAAACCTTATATTCAAGAGATTAGATATGACAAACCACTGGTGTCTTTACTTAATCAAAATGTTAAAAAAATTTCATTTTACATGCTTATCTTGAGTGGTGTTTTCGTTTTAATCGCGTTTTTATTGATTAATTCATCGATAAGATTATCTGTATATGCTAAACGTTTTACCATCAAAACTATGCAAATGGTTGGCGCAACAAAAGGTTTTATTAGAAGGCCATTTATTTGGACTAGCTTAAAGCTGGGTTTAATCGGTGCTGTTTTAGCTCTTGCTGCCTTGTCGGTTGTAGTTTATTACGCAGACCGATTAGTGCCTGAATTAAGTATTCTTGAAAATTATGAGATGCTTGGATTATTGATTGCTGGTGTTATTGGTTTTGGACTATTGATCAGTTTGATAAGCACCTTTTTTGCCACGACCAGATATTTAAATTTAAGAACAGATCAACTCTATTATTAATCAACTATTTCACATATGAATAACGAGCAGAAAGATATCAAAAGCGACGAGCAAAACTTGAAGCCTAAAGTAGAGTTCCTGTTTAAAAAGAAAAACTACTTATGGATGATTATAGGTCTAGTAGTAATTGCTACAGGTTTCATTTTAATGTCTGGAGGCGCTTCTAATGATCCTAATGTTTTTAATGAAGAAATATTCTCATGGAGAAGAATCAGGTTGGCTCCGGCAATTGTTATTCTAGGCTTTGGTATTGAGGTTTATGCTATTTTATTAAACCCAGATAAGTAATGGAATTAGTTGATGCGATTATTCTAGGAGTAATACAAGGTCTTACTGAGTTTCTCCCAGTGTCTTCCAGTGGCCATATAGAGTTGGGAAAAGCAATTTTAGACACGCAAGTACAAGATCCAGATGAAAATTTACTATTTACAGTTCTTGTACATTTTGCAACAGCATTGAGCACTATTATTGTTTTTAGAAAAGACATTTTTGAATTATTTAAAGGCATATTTCAATTTAAATGGAATGAAGAGTTTCAATTTGCTCTTAAAATTGTATTGTCAATGATTCCTGCGGTGATAGTAGGTTTATTTTTTGAAGAGCAACTAGAGTCCCTTTTTTCAGGTAATGTATTATTAGTAGGCTTTATGCTTATTATTACAGGTTTACTGCTGTTCCTGGCTGGTAAAGCAAGGGATACAAATAAGAATGTTTCTTGGAAAGATGCTGTCATAATTGGAGTTTCTCAGGCAATTGCAATGTTACCTGGTATTTCCCGTAGCGGTGCTACTATTAGTACTAGTGTCCTATTAGGAAACGACAGGACTAAAGCTGCAAGGTTTTCATTTTTAATGGTTGTTCCTCTAATATTTGGGAAAATTGCCAAAGATCTCTTAGGTGGTAAAATAGAGTTTCAAGCAGATCAAAATTTACCTTTAATTGCTGGTTTTATAGCTGCGTTTGTAACAGGATGGATAGCATGTAAATGGATGATTAAGTTAGTTAAAAAAGCAAAACTACATTACTTCTCATATTACTGCTTTGCAGTAGGGCTTATTGCAATTATCGCTCACTTTATATAATTATGAGACTTTTCCTTACAGCACTACTAATAGTAACTACTAACCTAATTATGGCACAACAATCTACAGTAAAAGGTGCTTTTCTTGAAAAATGGAGTAATTCAAAAGAATATTTAGTAGAAATAGCTCAATCAATGCCAGAGGAGTTATACAATTATAGACCTACTGAACGGGAGATGACTTTTAAAGGACAATTACTTCATGTAATTGGTAATATGAAATGGTTGAGTACAAGTTACTTTTCAAATGAAAAATTTGAAAGGGAAACCTATGATCCTAACTTAACTAAGCAGCAGGTCCTAGAGTTGTTAGAAGCAACTTTTGATGAGGTTTATCAAAGAATTGAATCAACTTCAGAGTCTGAATTATCGGTTGAGGTAGATTTCTTTGCGGGTAAAAAATCTAAATTACAAATCTTGAATTTGCTTCAAGATCACGTTACTCATCATAGAGGACAATTGATTGTTTATATTAATATGAAGGGAATAAAACCACCAAGATATGTGGGGTGGTAAATAATTTAAAAACGAATAAATAAAAAGCCCAGTTTAAAAAACTGGGCTTTAATATTCTTAGATTACACTTGTATTTTAGGATTAAGTCGCTTCTCGATCTTCTGCTTTTTAGCTGTAAGTTCTTTCATTAATTCCATTAATTCAGGATCCTTAGATTCCTTAAATAAATCATTAACTCCTAGTACAAGCCTTTTAGCTTCTCTCGATGCGTGTACGCGGTCACTTGTTGACATGTTGCTCATCGAGCTGTCTAACCATTCACGAGCTTCTTCAATTATTGTCATACTGCTTCAATCTTTTTAGTGCATTTAGTGAATTGAAAATCAAAACTTAAACACATTAATTTATACATAATGTCGCAATGTAACGTATTTAATTTTAATTTTTCAGCTAAAATTTTCTTAATTAAGATAATTTAATATCTGTAATATTCAGGTTTGAATGGACCCTTAACTTCTACACCTATATATTTTGCTTGGTCTTGACGTAGTTCAGTTAATTCTGCACCTATTCTTTGCAAGTGTAATTCAGCTACCTTTTCATCGAGATGTTTCGGTAACATGTAAACCTCATTTTTATAATTTTCACTGTTGTTCCATAACTCGATTTGAGCTAAAGTTTGGTTAGTGAAGGAATTACTCATTACAAAACTAGGGTGACCAGTAGCACAACCTAGGTTTACTAAACGACCTTCTGCAAGTAAAATTATATCCTTACCATCGATAGTATACTTGTCTACCTGTGGTTTGATTTCTACCTTGGTATCTCCGTAATTATCATTCAAAAAGGCAACATCAATCTCGTTGTCAAAGTGTCCAATATTACAAACGATCACTTTATCACGCATTGCTTTAAAATGCTCACCTCTTACGATGTCTTTGTTTCCAGTAGTAGTTATTACAACATCAGCATTACCAACAACCGATTCTAACTTTTTCACCTCAAAACCATCCATCGCCGCTTGTAAAGCACAAATAGGATCTATTTCGGTCACTGTAACTATTGAACCAGCACCGCGGAATGAAGCAGCAGTACCTTTACCTACATCACCATATCCACAAACCACAACACGCTTTCCAGCTAACATTGTGTCAGTAGCTCTACGTACGGCATCGACAGCACTTTCTCTACATCCGTATTTGTTATCAAATTTTGATTTAGTAACAGAGTCATTTACGTTAATAGCAGGCATTACAAGGGTTCCGTTTTTCATACGTTCGTATAAACGATGTACTCCAGTTGTAGTTTCTTCTGAAAGACCTTTGATTCCTTTGGCTAACTCTGGATACTCATCAAAAACCATGTTAGTTAAATCACCACCATCATCTAATATCATGTTAAGCGGTTCACGATCTTCACCAAAGAACAGAGTTTGTTCTATACACCAGTTAAACTCTTCTTCAGTCATACCTTTCCATGCGTATACAGGAATTCCAGCAGCAGCGATTGCAGCAGCAGCATGATCCTGTGTAGAGAAAATGTTACAAGAAGACCAAGTTACATCTGCTCCTAAGGCAACTAAAGTTTCTATAAGAACTGCAGTTTGAATTGTCATGTGTAGACATCCTGCGATGCGAGCTCCTTTCAAAGGTTGCTCATCTTTATATTCTTCCCTTAACGCCATTAAACCAGGCATTTCTGCCTCAGCTAGTTCAATTTCTAGACGACCGTATTCGGCTAGTGACATGTCCTTTACTTTGTAAGGAACATAAGGTACTTTTGTATCACTCATAATTGTAAAATATTTAAGCTTGTTTGATAAAAACACTGTTTATAATCAGTAATTTACAAGCCTTTATTATTTATTAAATTGCGGCAGCAAAGCTACTAAAAAACTGCCATATTAATGCCTCTTTACAAAACCCTTAACAACAGACACAACACGGTTGTTCATATTTGGAAAATCACTGAAACTGAAGCCCAGTTACGCTCGGGAATCACCTTAAGTGAAAATAGTAAACAACGGTTGTTGACCATGAGCTCAGAGTTACATAGAAGAGGTTTCTTGAGTATACGTCATTTATTACATGTAGCTGGGTATACAGACCTTGAATTGTTCTATGATGATAAAGGTAAACCGCATCTTAATGATGGAAAATTCATCTCAATAACGCACAGTTATGAGTTCACGGCAATAATAGTGAGCGATACTCCTGTAGGGATCGATATTGAGAAAAAAAGAGAGAAAATTAAACGCATCGCCAAAAAGTTTATCAAATACGAAAACACCTGTGTTTATAACAGTTCACAACAAGTCAAATTACTGACCATCATTTGGGGTGCAAAGGAGTCGATGTACAAATTGTATGGGTCAAAGGGATTGGGATTTAAAGCTCATTGTCAGGTAGAACCTATCGATTTTTCTCATCCTAAGTCACGCTGTAGCATTCATTTTAATGGTGACTCAAGTTATTACGACTTGTTTTATTTGGGTTTTGAGAACTTTATGATGGTTTACGTTATTCCTGCTTAATTTATGGATTGGGTATCTCGCATTAAGTCAGGTAGGTCGTTAGCCATTTTAATTGATCCAGAAAAGACTGCTGTTGATTACGCTTTCGCGAAAGCGATATCTAAAAAAGCACTTTCTTTAAAAAAGAAATTGAACCTAAATGAGGTGTTTTTCTTTATAGGAGGTAGCACTATGGAAGTTGATCTAGATAAATGGTTAAAGGAATTTAAAGGTCTAGTTACGCTACCTGTAATTATTTTTCCTGGATCTCACGAGCAAGTCTCTATTCATTGTGACGCCTTGCTGTATTTACAATTCATGAGCAGTCGCAATGCGCAGTACCTCATTGAAGAACAAATTAAAAGTGCACTTTTCATAAAACAACATAAGATAGTTACCATCCCTACATCTTATTTACTGATTGATGGAGGAAAGTCTACAGCTGTACAACGTGTTACTAACTCACAACCCTACAAGCAAACAGATATAGAATTAATTACAGCGACAACGGTTGCTGGAGAACTTTTGGGGCACAAACTAGTTTATCTAGAAGCTGGTAGCGGTGCTGTCCTACCTGTTGCACCTGGTATTATTGAAAAAGTAAAGAGTAGTTGTTCATTGCCTATAATAGTAGGTGGTGGATTGGGTGATGTAAGTCAAATTGAACGAGCGTTTGCTGCCGGTGCTAGTTTGTGCGTAGTAGGAACTGCGATTGAGGAAAATGTGGAATGGATGGACTAAGTTTGCAATAAAATCAACTATGAAAGTTTCTATAGAATTAACCATGTCGCCTTTACAAGATGGATACGAGCCACTCATAATCGAGTTTATCAAAACCTTGCGTAATTCATCCTTTAAGGTTTTAGAAAACCCACTTTCTACTCAGATTTATGGGGATTATAGACCATTAATGGAATTTTTGACTGATGCTATAGAGACTAGTTTTGATAATCAAGAAGCGGTTCTTGTATACATGAAACTGGTAAAATCAGATCGTAGTGACTACCAACCTTTCTTTTAATGGAAGTTGTTGATTTCTTATTTTCCCAGTATTCTGAGTATTCAAGCACTCACATAGCACTAGAGTTGACAGCTGTTGTGGCTAGCGTTGTAAGTGTGCTTTATTCTTATCGTAACAGCTTTTTAGTGTTTCCTTTTGGGATTGTAAGCACTGCCATATTTACTTACTTGTTAGTAAACTGGAATTTATTGGGAGATGCGGTTATAAACTTGTACTATTTAATTATGAGTATATACGGTTGGTATCTTTGGATTAAAGGAGGGAAGAATAACAAAGAACTTCAAATCTCTTTGACATCAAAACAGCAATGGATTAGAGCTATTACAATCTCAATACTCGCAGCGTTTTGCATCTATATTCTATATGTCTCTACAAATCGTATGGAAAGTGTAGTATCCTACATTGACATGGTAACGACAGGATTGTTTTTTGCAGGAATGTGGTTGATGGCAAAAAGGAAGTTAGAGCATTGGTTAGTTCTAGGCATAGGTAATTTTATCTCAATACCATTATATTTTTATAAGGGTTACACTTTTAGTGCATTTTTATACCTATTTTTATTGATAATGGCTGTGGCTGGATTTTATGCATGGAAGAAATACCTAAACAACTCAATTATCAAGGCAAGCGTGTAGTACTTTATGGTCCAGAGAGTACAGGAAAAAGTACTATCGCACTAGAACTAGCGCTTCATTATAACTCAATTTTCATCCCAGAATTTGCAAGAGAATATTTGCAAAGAAAGTGGGATGAGTCAAAACACGTTTGCACATTACAGGATCTTAAACCTATTGCAGTAGGTCAAAGAAATCTTGAGAATCAGGCGACTTTAAAGGGATCTGATTATGTTTTTTGTGACACAGATATCTTAGAAACTTATGTTTATAGTTTAGCTTATTTTAAACAAGTTCCATTGTCGATTGAAAAGGCTGTTCATGAATCTCATTATGATTTATATTTATTGATGGATGTGGATATTAGTTGGGTTAAGGATGATTTAAGGGACAAACCCGAAGAGCGAGAAGAAATGTTTCATAAATTTGAGGCCGCTTTACAAACTTTTAATAAGCCCTATAAGCTTATTTCGGGAAAGGGATCTGAAAGATTAAAAAATGCTATCGCTGCCATAGATTCTTTATCTATTAAATAATGAATTATACTGACTACCAAATACAACAGCTAAAAGAAAAAGGCATTTCCATTGATCAGGTTAATAAACAAATTGATCGATTTAAAAAAGGATTTCCTAATTTAGATTTAGATAGGCCTGCCACTTTAAATGATGGGATTAATAAACACAATGATCAGGAGCAAGCAGAGTATATATATAAATATGAACAGCTAGGTGAGAACCTTGAAAAGGTAAATTTTATTCCTGCCAGTGGTGCTGCAACTAGAATGTTTAAATTTCTCCATGAATTTTTACACTCTTACAATCCTGATGAAATAAGCCTAAATGCTTATATTAATACAACTAAGAGCGACCAATTATTCACCTTTCTTGTTGCCCTTGAAAAATTCCCTTTTTACCGAGATATCGAACAGCAACTAAAGGCTCAAAACCCCATTTATGAAGGGTTGAAAAAGTATCAACAACAATTGGAATTCATAAAATTTCTTTTGTCTGAAAATGGTGCAAATTATGCAAGTAAACCCAAAGGTTTAATCCCATTTCATGATTATGGCAGCTATGTACGTACAGCTTTTGAAGAACACTTAAGTGAGACAGCTGGTTACGCAAGCGTTAATGATCAGGTTAAACTCCATTTTACGGTATCACCTAATCACCACAAGGATTTTTTAGATGAATTGGAAGCTATTAAGGACCACATTGAAAGAAGAGTTCAAAAGAAGCTTGTTGTAGATTTTTCGTTTCAAGATACTGCTACCGATACAGTTGCTGTAAATTTAAATAACCAGCCCATACTTGATGATAAAGGTGGTTTGTTCTTTAGACCAGCAGGGCATGGAGCATTATTAAAAAATCTGAATGCAATTGATGCCGATCTTATTTTTATTAAAAATATTGATAATGTCACCACAACAGCAATGCATCAAGAATCTGCATATTTTAAAAAATACCTTGCAGGTATAGCTGTCACATACAAGAAACAAATAGATTCCTATTTAAATCAATTATTAAATGGAACGAGTACTGATATTTCACATATTGTAGATTTTCTAGAAAACTCAATAGGAACCGCTTTACCTAAGGATTTTTCAAAGTATTCCTTCCAAAATCAGATAGAAACCCTGATAGATTGTTTAAACAGACCATTAAGAGTGTGCGGTATGGTTAAAAATGAAGGAGAACCAGGTGGTGGTCCGTTTTGGGTAAAATCTAGTTACGGAATTAATTTACAAATTGTGGAAAGCGCACAGGTGAATAAAGAAAATGAGAAACAAAAAAACATTGCTAAAGAATGTACTCATTTTAATCCAGTCGATATAGTTTGCTGTGTACGTGATTATAAAGGAGATAAATTTGATCTGCAAAAATATTGCGATCCAGAAATGGGTTTTATTACCCTAAAATCTAGGTTTGGTTTTAAGCTTAAAGCACAAGAGCTTCCTGGATTATGGAATGGCTCAATGGCTTATTGGAATACCATTTTTGTAGAGGTTCCTGTTTCTACTTTTAATCCAGTTAAAACTGTTAATGATTTACTCAAACCAGCGCACCTTAGGTAATGAATGTTGAACAAATTAAAAACGAGGTAACGTTTAAAGCTGTTGCAAGTAGTGGTCCCGGTGGTCAACACGCTAATAAAGTGGCAACAAAGGTTCAATTAGAGTTTGATGTTATTAACAGTTACGCTTTCGCGGAAGCGGAAAAACAAACTATCCTAGAAAACCTAAAAAGTCAGCTTACTCAACAAGGCAGCATCAAAATAAGCTGTCAAGAATCTAGAAGTCAAGCTAAAAATAAAGAGCTTGTCCTTAAAAAATTAATCAATTTGCTCGCTGGGGCAAGTCAAAGAAAAAAGAAGCGTAAGAAGACAGCTATCCCTAAAATTGCTAAGTTAAAAAGACTGAGAGCAAAGAAATTGAACAGTGAAAAAAAACAAAACCGAAAGTTTAAATATTAGACTTTCGGTTTTTTATTCATATTAATTCATTAATTCATTAATTCTTCAATTTCTTCAACTTCAATAGGTATGTTTTCCATTAAATTAATCGGCTCTCCACTTTTTTGGATAACGACGTCGTCTTCTAATCTTATTCCAAATCCTTCTTCTGGTAAATATATTCCAGGTTCTACGGTAAATACATTTCCTGCTTGCATAGGTTCCCATAGAATACCGTAATCATGAGTATCTAACCCTATGTGGTGCGATGTACCATGCATGAAATATTTTTTGTAAGCAGGCCATTCAGGGTTTTCGTTCTGTACATCGGCCTTATCTAATAATCCTAGATCAATTAATTCACTGGTCATCAATTTTCCCACCTCAACGTGATACTCTTTCCACATTGTTCCAGGTACGAGCATTTTTGTAGCTTCATTTTTAACCTTTAAAACAGCATTATATACTTCTTTTTGACGTTTAGTAAACGTTCCATTTACAGGAATGGTTCTAGACATGTCACTAGAGTAATTTGCATAACTAGCTCCTACATCCATAAGTATTAATTCACCATCCTTACATTGATTATTATTTTCAATATAATGAAGAACATTTGCATTATTGCCACTAGCGATAATAGGTGTGTAGGCAAATCCGTCACTGCGTGATTTTATAAACTCATGAAGGTATTCTGCCTCTATTTCATATTCCCAAACTCCTGGTTTTACAAAATCTAATACACGACGGAAACCAGCATTTGTAATGTCACAAGCGTGTTTTAAGAGATTAATTTCAATAGGATCCTTTACAGCTCTCAACCTCTGTAAAATAGGATTACTTTTAGCATAATTGTGAGCAGGGAATTGAGATTTACATTTTTTGATAAATCTATCTTCACGTGTTTCCATTTCCACTGCTTGACGATAGTGTTCGTTTGTATTAAAATAAACCGTATCACACATAGTCATCATTTCAAAAAACTTTTTATCAAAGTCTTTAAGCCAAAAAACACTTGTAATACCGGTTATTTCAGTAGCTTTTTCTTTAGTTAATTTTTCTCCTTCCCAAATAGCTATGTGCTCATTGGTCTCGGTCACAAAAAGTACTTCCCTCAAATTAGGGTCTGGACAATCAGGAAAAAGTACCAAAATAGTGTCTTCTTGATCAGCCCCAGAAAGGTAAAAGATGTCTCTATGTTGTTTGAAAGGCATGGTGCTGTCTGCACCTGTTTTGAAAATATCGTTTGAATTAAAAACAGCTAGGCTTGATGGTTTCATCATCCCCATAAAGTTTTTGCGGTTTTTAATGAATAATTGTGGATTAATTGGGTTGTATTTCATAGTCCAGTTTGATTTTTTACTGCGTGAGCAAGTCAAGCAAAGATATCATTAGTCTAAAAAAAAAGAAAGCTGGCTAGTAGCCAGCTTTCTTTATTTCCTAAGTCTTCTTTTCTTTTTATTCTTCATGTATGTAACTACTAAAAGAACGATAATAAGAATACATATTCCTAAAATAAAATATCTGATTCCTTCCATAATGTATTGAGTTAGTTTACTCTATGAAAGGTACGTCATTTTTTTTAGTCAACATAGATACCATTTTCTGGTTTTTTGAACATACTATTATCCATTGGGGCATTGTCTACGTCAATTTTTTCAAAAACACGGGCATCACCTCTAGGAGTATCTGGTTTCCCATCTTTTACGGTGTACCACTGTAATTTTACAGGTAGTAGTAACCCGTTTACTTCATTCCAGTCTTCATATTTAATAAAGCTATAATTGTTGGACTCTTCATTTTTACCATAGGTCACGGTATAAGCTAACCACTTCATTTCATAGCTAGAAGGATCGTAATAGAGAATATAATTGTCGTCAGGTGCATCACCTATTCCTTCATTATAACTTATTTTGATACCTGGGAACGTTTCATTCTTATAAGTTAGAGAATCTGCTGGCGAATAATTAATACCATCGTCAGATAATACAAATGGCATGGCATAGAAATAAAACATGAGATTGTGATAGAATCTAGCCCTACCTGGATCAAAATAAGTACTATCCTGTGCGATCCATACTTTACCATCATTACCGCCTATCATATAGTTATCTGTTTCCAGCAGTATGTTTCGATTTTGTAGGTCTGTTACAGTAGACTGCTCATTTAATTGATACGTCATGCTACGCATGCTTTTCCATGTTTCTAATCCACCATGTGCTTTAAAAACCTTAATGAGTTCTTCTGGATAGGCAGAATAGTCTACTTTGGGCGTTTGATTTTCTACTGTAGAAACTTTTTCCTGAGTTTCCACTTTGGGCGCTTCGTTTTTACAGCTTATAGCTACAAGAAGAATGGCTACGATTGATAAAATTTGTTTCATGAGCGAAAATTAATCTCATCTGTTGAAGCTATATGTTAGAATAACTATAAAACATATCACAAATTTATAACAGATCAAAAAATACAAGTATTTCTGATACTTAAACCTAATTAACGGTAGTTTTAAAATACATAGTACCTTTGCAGTATGCCTAAAATTGGAGATATACAATTACCAGATTTTCCTCTTCTTCTTGCTCCTATGGAAGATGTGAGTGATCCGCCTTTTAGAGCCTTGTGCAAAGAAAATGGCGCCGATGTCGTTTACACAGAATTTATTTCTAGTGAAGGATTGATACGAGATGCCGCAAAAAGTACAATGAAACTTGATATCTACGAGGCTGAACGCCCTGTGGGAATTCAAATCTTTGGAGCTAATCTAGATTCAATGCTGAGGAGTGTTGAAATAGTTGAACAAACTAAACCGGATATTATTGATATCAACTTCGGCTGTCCTGTTAAAAAAGTAGTTTCTAAAGGAGCTGGTGCTGGTATATTAAAAGATATCGATTTAATGGTATCACTAACCGAGGCTATGGTAAAACACACCAAGCTTCCTATAACTGTAAAAACAAGATTAGGTTGGGATCATGATTCCATTAAAATTGTTGAGGTTGCTGAGCGTTTACAAGATGTAGGTATAAAGGCAATCTCCATTCATGGACGTACCAGAGCGCAAATGTATAAGGGTAATGCAGACTGGGAACCTATCGCGCAAGTCAAAAATAATCCTAGAATGCATATTCCGGTCTTTGGAAACGGTGATGTAAATACTCCAGAACGCGCTATGGAAATGCGAGATCAATATGGTCTTGATGGAGCGATGATTGGTCGAGCAAGTATAGGCTATCCTTGGTTTTTTAGAGAAGTAAAGCACTATTTTGAACATGGAACTCACATGGCAAAACCTACCATGGAAGAACGTGTTAAAGTTGCTAGACGTCACCTAGAAATGTCCATTGCCTGGAAAGGTGAGCACTTGGGAGTTTTTGAAACTAGAAGACACTATACCAATTACTTTAAAGGTATTCCTAACTTCAAAGAATATCGCATGAAGATGGTAACCAGTGACGATGCTCAAGGAGTATATGATGCGCTAGACGAGGTGTTAGATAAATTTGGTGATTACAGTTTTGCCTGAGAAAGTAAGCGATCATTAATACGTCTGGACCCTACGTAGCTGGCAATTATTCCTAAAACGGCTATAGTTCCAAATGCTACTAAAATATTTTCCCATCGCATAGCTACTGGATAAGGTAACTGTGGAGCTATGTAAATTAATTTGTATTCCAGCTGCGAATAAACAACAGCAACACCAATTAATAATCCTAAGACACCACCAGTAATTGTCATCAAGCTACCTTGAATAAAGAATATCCTGCGCAATTCGTGCACGGTCGCACCTAAATCGAGTAAAGTTTTTAGGTTTTGCTTTTTGTCCAATATCATCATGATAATAGCACCTATCACATTGAACAAGGCGATAATTAGTACTAAAGTAAAAATAAGGTAGACCGCAAGATTTTCAGAATTCAACATTTTATACAAAGCATCATTCAACTGGAACTTATTCTTTACTACTACGTTGTCTCCATACATATCCTTAATCAATTCACGAGCTTCATTTTCACTTTCGTAAGAACTTAGTTTAATTTCAACGGCACTAGCCATAGAATCGGGCATGTTTAATAACTTCTGTGCCGCTTCATATCGCATAAACACGTATTTATTATCTAGATTTTCATTGATGCTAAAGGTACCTGTGGCAATAGCATCTAGTGTGTTGAATGAACTCTGAATATTTAAAGCGGTAATGGCTCCTTTACCAGGTTTAGGCACCATGATTTGTAAAAATTCACTGTAGTTATTGACACTCAAAGATAGGTCTGATGCTATAGCTTGTCCGGCCACAATTTGAGCATTACTTTTTCCTAACCAAGAGCCGTAATATAGAATAGAATCTATTTTCACCATATCAATGTATTCATCGGGAACACCTTTGATATAGGCGATATCGTTTTTATCTTGATAATTTAAAAAGGCCTTTTCCTCTATTACGGGACAAACTAATTGGATCGAGGGATGATTTTCTAGAGCTCGCTTTCGCGAAAGCGGAATTTCAACAACCTTACCATGACTGGGGAAAATAGATAAGTCCGGATCAAAATAACTTGAAAACTGGGTGCTAAAATCCTTTAAACCTGAAAACCCTGACAACACAATAAATAGTGATGCAGATCCAACTACAGTAATTATAAAACTAAGTATATTGATAATATTAATGGCGTTTTTACCATTTTTTGATATCAAATACCGTCTTGCAATAAAGGAGGATAGAGACACTATAGTTTTTTACGTCTAGGAAGAGTGTCAGGTTGTTCAATAGGATTGTTCTCGCCTTTGAGTTCTCTCTCTAATTGCTCCATGTACTCTAGGGAATCATCATTAAAAAATTGTAGTTCGGGCATACGTCGCATTTGATGTCTAACCTTTGATGCAACTTCATGCCTTATGCTACTTCCTAATTCTTTTATTTCTTTTACCACAGTTTCTGCCTTGTCTGCTGGAAACACAGATAAAAACACCTTAGCATATCCTAAATCGGGAGTTACTTGCACTTTTGTTACTGAAACGATGAGGTTTTTAACCGCATTCTTTCTCATGATATTCTGTATGACCTGTGTAAGGTCCTCTTGTAGAATACCAGCTATCTTCTTCTGTCTGTTCGTTTCTTGCATAATGCAAAATTAGTAAATTCCTTCATAGCAGCGCTATAGTTATAGATTACTTAACGACAAGAGTTTCTTTACTATCACCACTATTACCTGACAGGTGAACTGTATAAGTGCCTTTAGGTAAGTAGGTCACACCATTTTGAGCAGGATCAGGGCGATCACCTTTTTTAAATGCTTTAAGCCCAGCTTTACTTATACTACCGTCGTAGGTATAAAAATTCAATCCTTGATCACTAGTAAAAGCGGTCTCATAGATAGTTTTACCAGCTTCGTTTTTTACTTCTAGATTAACTTTTCCAGCAGTAGGGTTGAAGTATGAAATTTGGATTTTTGGAGTTGGTCCATTGCTCCATAAGAATCCACGACTGCCGTACCTTCTAGAGAATCTTAGATCCTCAATAGAAGCCATTTTAAACTCTGTACCTACAAGGTCTAGAGCATTTAAATTTGCTAAGTATATTGATCTTCCATGAGTTCCTATAAGTAAATCATTTGTTTGTGGTTGTATTTTTATATCATGAACTGCAACTGGTGGCATACCACCTGATAACAATGTCCAAGTATTACCTTGGTCTAAACTTGCATAAGTTGCATTATCAGTTCCTATGAACAAGTAGTCTTCCTTCTTAGGATGCTCTGTTATAACATTAACTGGCGACCCAGGTATCGAAGTGGCTAATCGTTCCCACGTTTTACCATAATCCTCACTTTTATATACATAAGACTGGAAATCGTCCCATCGATATCCATTAAGAGTAACGTATACTCTTGATTTTTTATGTGAACTTGCTGTTACGCGACTTACCCATAGGTCATTAGGCCATGGACCGTCTATTTGCTCCCAATTGCCACCTCCATTTTTAGTAAGTTGTACAAGTCCATCATCTGTACCTGCGTAAATAATTCCAAATTCAAACTTTGATTCACTTATAGTTGTTATTGTACCGTATGCTACATTACCTGGCTTACCACCTTTAGTAAGATCTGGCGAAATAGCTGTCCACGTGTCTCCTTGATCTAGACTGCGCATTAATTTGTTGCCTCCTAAATATAAAATATCTTGATTGTGAGAGGATAAAAGAATAGGAGTTTGCCAATTAAATCTATAAGGACTTTCTCCTAACTTATGTTTAGGCTGGATGTAAGTGCGATCACCGTTTTCTCTATTAAGTCTAAAGTAATTCCCAAATTGGAAACCTGTGTAAACGATATTACTATTTCTATTGTCAATTTGAATTTGCATACCATCACCGCCCATTATACTTTCCCAAGGATACTGACCAGATTGATGCCAAGCTCTATTTTCACGAGCAGTGTGTGATCCTACCCATACACCATTATCCTGTAAACCACCGTAAACTTGATAAGGCTCTTCTAGGTCATAATTAATAGCATAAAATTGACCTACACTAGGTGTATTGTTTTTGATCCAGGTTTCACCGTTGTCGTAAGAAATGTTTACGCCACCATCATTACCATTTATAAGGTGGCCTTGCTTGTTAGGATTTACCCATAGAGCATGATGATCTGCATGAACATTTTCACGTGATATGTTTTTAAAGGTTTTCCCACCATCGTTTGAAGTAATTATGGGAACACCCATTATATAAACTTCATTGATGTCTCTAGGATTTACTCTTACTTGGGCAAAGTAATAACCGTAGCTATAGAAAACATCATCAATTTGTCCTTCATGTGTTTTGTACCATGTTTTTCCAGCATCATCGCTACGATACAGCTCGGCACCTTTAACAGGTGTGTCAAAAAGTTGGCTATTTGCGTCTTCTAGATATAGTGCAACGTCAGCCGGCGTTGCTTCACCTTTTTGTATCAGGTTTTTAACGCTTTCTGCTCTATACTTCTCTTGAAATCCATTCTCCTTTAGAAAAGCATTGAGCACTTTATTATCAAGTTTTAAGAAATCATCGGTTGACATTGACTTAAAGTCCTCTTTATTGATTTTTTTTGAGTTCGCTTTCGCGGAAGCGTTATCTCCATCTTTCTTATCTCTTCTAAATTGTGAGTCGTGAATAGCGTATAATGTGTTGTCATCAAATACAGAAAGGCCTATACGTCCTACACCTATTCCAGTAGGGAATCCACTGTTTACTGTCGATATTTTAGTCCAGGTAAGGCCAGCATCCTCACTTTTGTAAATCGCGCTTCCATTACCAGCGCCATCAAAATTCCATGCTTTACGATCCTTTTCCCAACTAGTAGCGTATTGGGTATTAAAGTTGTTAGGATCATGAGCTAGATCAATAAAACCAGTTTTATCATCAATGTATAGCGTTTTATTCCAGGTTTTACCGCCATCCATGGTACTGTACATTCCTCTTTCTTCACTTAAAGAATATAATGGACCTGTAACAGCAACCACAACATTGTTTGGATTATCAGGATTAATTATAATGCGACCTATGTGTTGACTATTTTTGAGCATGGGCGTGCTCCATGTTTTTCCCCAATCGGATGATTTAATAATTCCTACACCAGCATAGCTGCTTCTACTAGCGTTGTTTTCTCCGGTTCCGGCCCATATGGTTTTATTTTTCCAGTCGACAGCAATATCGCCTAAGTTTATGGTGATGGCATTGTCCATTATAGGAGAGAAACTAGTACCGTTGTTTGTAGTATGCCATAAACCACCGCTTGCATAGGCTACAAGAAACTCGGTTGGGTCTTGTGGATTCACATCAATATCCACTACACGTCCAGACATGACAGTAGGACCAATGTTTTTAAATTCTAGGTTGGTGAGATTTTGCGCAAAAAGCAAAGTGGAAGAAAGGAAAAAAATGAGGACTGTTAATGTGCAGCGCATAGTGTATTATTTAATGTGGTTCAAGATATAACGAAATTCACTTTTTTTCATCTTGTTTACCATGGCTTTCTGGTTTTAGGTAATTATTAACAATTCTTACAGCTTTCGCCTATGTACATAGTGAAATAATTTTTCTCTAATAAAAACGGCGGTTTTGTGGAAATTAACTTGTGTATTAGTTAAATATAAACAAGAAAGTGCATAATTGGTTTGAGGTATTGTGTTTTTAATCTTACTAAAAGGTGTCTTTGTCTATTTTATTAATATAAAATTAACAATTAACGGTAATAGTTGTTTCTTTAAGGTTCTCTTTCAAAAACTATTGAATATGAAAGCACAACTACTTGTATTATTTTCTTTTATTTCTTTTTACGCGTTGTCGCAATCGACTATTAATATAACAACCTCTGGAGGAAGTTTTCCTAACGAGAAATGGGTTAGTATAACCACAGCTGTGGATGGTGGTGGAACTCAAGTGTGGGGTCAAGGTGATGGATCGTATAGCAATGGCGCAGGATTAATAAATCAAGACATTTCTATCGCTCCAGGAACTTATTATGTTAATTGTTATGATCAATACTCTGACGGTTGGGATGGAACGACTATTTCTGTTACTGCATACGGATCGGTAATAGGTGATAACGGTGGAAATTCACCCAGCGATCCATCAACGGTTGATGCAAGTTCTAATTGGGAACCAGGGTCACCAGAATTAGAATTGGAAGCTTCCTTTCAGATAATTGTACCTGTGCCACCTTCTTGTTTAAGCCCTAGCGTATTAAGTGCAAGTGCTATAACGCCAACCTCCGTAGACTTAGATTGGACTTCTGGAGGCAGCGGTGAAACTGAATGGGAATTAGAATACGGAGCTAGTGGATTTACTCAAGGAACAGGTACCATAGTGTCAACTAATAGCAACCCATACACTTTATCAGGACTTACGGCAAATACTGATTATGATGTTTATGTAAGGGCAGTATGTTCACCAACTGATTCAAGTGAATGGTCTTCAAGTGAAAGTTTCACCACTCTTTGTAGCGCTTTTAATTTAGAATTTAACGCAGCAATACCTGCAAATCTCTCAGACAATTGTTGGAACGAAGCAGGCGATGGAACATTAGCAACTGGCCCAAGTAATTTAGGATCAGGATTATGGTATTCATCTAACTACGGTGGTACTCCTAGTAATGCTATTAATTTATATACAGACAATAGGTCAGATTGGGTATTATCTCCATTAATTGATGTAACGACATCCAATGCAACTGAAGTTAATATTACAGTAGCATTGACCGAAAATGCTAACAGTGGTTCTGGAGCAAGTTTAGGGTCAGATGATTTAGTAGCTTTTGTGTATTCAGTTGATGGCGGTAATACGTGGGTTACGTTACAGTCTTGGACTCAAGGGAATGAACCATCTGATACGGGAGAATACCTATCTTATGACATTTCATCTCTATCAGGACCAGTTCAATTTGCATTTTATGGAACCGACGGTAGTGTTAATGACACAGAGGATGTTTACTTCCATTTTAGCCAGCTCAGAGTAAGAGAAACACCTGCATGTTCAGAACCTTATTCTTTAGATGGAAGTAATATAGATTCCAATAGTATAGATTTATCATGGACAAGCGGTGGAAGCGGTGAAACTGAATGGGAATTAGAATATGGAGCTAGTGGCTTTACGCAAGGTACTGGTACTGTTGTAGTAGCTAACACCAATCCTTATACTTTATCAGGTTTAACTGCAAACACGAATTACGACGTTTATGTAAGGGCTAAATGTTCATTAACGGATACGAGTTCGTGGTCAGGCGTTTATAGTTTTACGACATCATGTTTGATTTTCAATGTGCCTTTTACCGAAGGGTTTGAGTCAACAGCAACGGGAAGCACATCTTCATCGAATGCGCCAGACTGCTGGAATATGATAGATTCAGGCTCTGGTGCTGCTTATGTTTATGACAATTCTACAGTCAATGTCCAATCAGGTAATAAATCATTCCGTCTTTATAATGGTTTTAATACTACAGGGACCTATATGTTGATTTCTCCACAAATCGCTGAACTAACAACTGATGGAATTCAAGTATCATTTGGTGTAAAAGGATCAACGGGTCAAGAATTAGAAATAGGAACAATTACAGATGCTAATGACCCTGCTACCTTTACTTCTGTTGAGGTAGTAACGCTAACATCATCATCATTTGAAAATGTAACCGTGGTAATTCCAGCAGGAACAGATTCTTATATGGCAATAAAACATGGACAAACAGGTTCTTACGATAGTTATTATCTAGATGATATTTCATTTACAATGGCACCTAACTGTATCATGCCAGCGGATTTATCTGCAGCTCCTTTTTCAAGTTCTGCACAAATCACATGGAGTGCAATAAATGGTGAAACCGAATGGGAATTAGAATACGGAGCTAGCGGATTTACTCAAGGAACAGGTACGGTAGTAAGTGCAAATTCAAATCCATATACTCTTTCTGGTTTAACTCCTGAAACTGATTACGATATTTATATACGTGCAGTTTGCTCTCCTACAGATACTAGTGATTGGTCTAATGTAGTAAGCTTTGCAACCACATGTGCGCCGTTAACACCAAATACCATAGAAGATTTCTCAGTTTATTTACCGAATTGTTGGGAAGAAGCTACTGGTGAGATAGACACTTCATTGTCATTTGGATCTTCTGCATGGACAGATGATGATTACTTGAATGGGACTTCATCAAATTCGGCCAAATATAATATGTATACAAATACAACTGGACAATGGTTAATAAGCCCTTCGTACGATTTAGGAACTGGTAATAATTATGAATTAATTTTTGATATCGGAGCGACTGTATGGAATGGTACAAGTTCTGCAAGCTTCGAAGCCACTGACTCAGTTAGTCTTTTGATCTCAACAGATAACGGTGTAACCTGGTCATCTTCTAATGTGTTGCAAAATTGGTCACAAGGAACTGAACCTTCAAACAGCGGTGATTCTATTACCATTGATTTATCTTCCTATTCAGGTTTAGTTAGGTTCGGTATAATAGCGAAGGCAAGTAGCGCTGGTTCGTCAGACTTTGATTTATTCGTTGATGATTTTGGAGTACAGGCAGCTAGTACAGATTATACATGGAATGGCTCATCATGGATGGGCGGTAATAACCCAGAAGGGAATATTACAGCTAATGATAACTTAATAATTCAGTCTGGATCTACTGCTGTTTTATCAGCAGGAATTACAGCTGGTAATGTGACTGTTGAGTCTGGAGCATCGTTAAATGCGAGTGCAGGCGATTTAATAATAAATGGTAGCCTAGTTAATAATGGTAGTTTAATAGGTACAAATGCAATAGTCTTAAATGGTTCTAATGCACAAGATATTTCTGGTACAGGTATCATCGATAATCTCACAATTGATAATACAAACAACGTTAATTTAAGTGGTACGCAGGATCTATTAGGAACACTTACTGTCGCAAATGGTAATTTAACAACAAATGGAGGTTTAACCTTTAAAAGTGATGCCTCGGGCACAGCCGTTTTAGCTCCATTAGGAGCAGGAGCTTCAATAAGTGGTAATGTAAATGTAGAGCGCTATATACCTGCTTCAAATAGAGCATTCCGTTTTGTTGGTTCATCCGTATCTGGGGAAACAGTTTTTGATAGCTGGCAAGAATCAGGTAACAATAGTACCGGTTTTGGGGTTCATGTGACCGGAACGACAGGAACAATAGGAAGTGTAAACGCTACCTCTGGTCATGATGAAACACCAACGGGTAATCCAAGTATGTTTAAGTGGAATGATGGAACTCAGTCATGGGAGGCTGTTACAAATACTAATTCAGAAATATTGAATACTGGAACCTACTATAGATTATATGTAAGAGGTGATAGAGCGACTGATTTAAGTAATAATAACGCAGCTCAAACAGCCACAACATTAAGAGCTACAGGAACCCTGTATACTGGAGATATGAACATGACACCTACTATAGCAGATGGAGAATTCTTTGCCATGGCAAACCCTTATCAGGCCAAAATTGATATGGCTTCAGTTTCACCGGCTAATACTGGAGTTGATATGTATTATTGGGATCCTACATTAGGAGTAAAAGGTAATTATACAGCAATTAATATAAGTTCTGGTACTGGTACTGCAGGTACAGCTAGTAACATTTTAGACCCAGGTCAAGCTGTGTTTTTTGCAGCAGCGACTGGAGCTACTAGTTTAACAGTAAGTGAGTCAGACAAGGTGACTGGTACTTCAAATCAGAACGTTTTTAGATCAAATCCATTAAACGGTTTTGTAGGAATCAAATTATTTCAAACTTCAAGATTAAATAATAATCTTTCGGAAAGTGATGGGATGTACATTCATTTTGATAACCAGCATAGTGATAATGTAGACTATAATGATGCCGTTAAATTAGATGGATTAAACGCAAATATCGCCGTACAAAAAGGCATCAATAAACTTGCAGTTGAACGACGCTCACTTCCTACAGCTTCTGAAACTGTAGCTTTAAACATATCTAATTATCAGGTTAATGATTATGCTATGCAAGTTTCAATTAACGAGCTTTCAAATGTGGATGTCTTTATTAAAGATACGTTTACGGGACAATTAACACCTGTATCTAATAACGCTACAACAAATGTATTCTTTAGTGTAGACTTCAATGATGTAAATACTATCAATCCTAACAGATTTGAACTAGTTTTTCAAACAGTTACTTTATCTACTGAAGAATCAAAATTTGCTCAAGATCTAAGGTTGTATCCTAATCCTGTAAATGGAGATCAATTGCATATAGAGGTAAGTAATTCAGGTAGTAATGAATTATCAGCCTTACTATTTAATAGTTTAGGACAAAAAATTAGATCTATTAATACTCATGTAACAACTAATGGAATTACAATAAGTGATTTAAGCAATTTAACAGCAGGAGTTTACTTCGTAACAGTGAGTAACGGGACAGATTCAACAACAAGAAAAATCGTCATAAAATAAAATCAAAACATGAAAGCAAAGTTATATATCACGCTTATAGTACTAATAGTAAGCAACTCAATTGTAATGGCACAACCAGGTTTTGATGACACGGTTGAAGATGTCGCTTTTATTCCTGGAATAGCACTGGCTATTGCTGCAGCATTAGGAATAGGAATAAGAAAAATTATGAAGAAAAAATAAATGTATAATTAAATTATTAAAAAAGGGCTTTCAATTTTGAAAGCCCTTTTTTTACTAATTAAACATGTTTTTTAAACTTAAGCTTTTCGCTTTTACCTTTCTTAAAAATATTGTTGCTATTATAGTGTCCAGCACGTAGTTTTTTTTGCTCTTCCAAAGGAAGTTGGATAATGTCATTACACTCTTGACTACAACAGTTTTCATACTTTTCTTTACAAGAATCACATTGAATAAATAACAAGTGACAAGCATCATTAGCACAGTTTGTATGAGTGTCACATGGTTCGCCGCATTGGTGGCAGTTTGCAATGACTTCATTACCAATCTTTTCAGACAACCTTTGGTCAAAAACGAAGTTTTTTCCTCTAAATTTATTTTCTAATCCCTTTTCTGTTACCTGTCTGTGGTACTCGATAATACCACCTTCTAATTGGTAAACATCCTTAAATCCTTTATGCTTGTAATAGGCACTGGCTTTTTCACATCTTATTCCACCAGTACAATACATTACCAGTTTTTTATCCTCTTTATGTTGCTTGATCTCGTTTTCTATAATTGGCAAGCTTTCTCTAAAAGTATCTACATCTGGAGTCCAAGCATTTTTAAAATGGCCGATTTCAGTTTCATAATGATTTCTCATATCCACAAGAATCGTGTTTGGGTCTTCAATAAGGGCATTAAACTGCTCAGCATTGACATGTTGACCTTTATTGGTCACATCAAAAGTCTCGTCGTTTAAGCCATCGGCAACAATTTTGTTACGCACTTTGACCTTTAGCTTTAAAAAGCTTTCGTTATCTTGTTCACGAGCGATATTTAGTCTTATATCTTTTAGGAAGTAGATATCGTCTAAAAAGTTCTTGAATTCCATAAAACGATCAGCAGGAATAGAGAGCTGCGCATTTATACCTTCATGGGCTACATAAATACGGCCTAATACTTCTAAATTGTCAAATGCGACAAAAAGATGATTTCTAAATAATTCTGGATTTCCTAATCGGGCATACTGATAGAAAGAAATCGTAAGGCGCTCTTTACCAGCCTCACGTATCATAGTTCTTCTTTCTTCAGCACTTAATTTGTTGTACAGTTGCATGCTATAAACAGTTAATAGTGTTGAGCTTGCAAAGGTATTGTTATTCTTTGAGTGAAACAAAACTCATTTTTGTAATGAAGTTCTTAGATATAAAATAGTCTTTTAATCGTTCATTTTCTCTGTTTTCATTACGCTTTCGCGAAAGCGGAATAACATAATTTAATTCACTTAAGCACTCAATTATAGTAGTTAATAATCTTATTGAATTCCAGTTGCAAATGCTTGAATCTCCCTTTATTTTTACGTAAAATATTTCAAATGGCAGACGATAAAGAAAAAGCAGCAAAATTAAAGGCGCTGAAGCTTACTCTTGATAAGCTAGATAAAGCATACGGTAAAGGTGCGGTGATGAAAATGGGAGATGTAGTGGTTGAAGAAGTAGATGCTATACCTACTGGTTCACTAGCTCTTAATTCTGCCTTGGGTGTAGGTGGTTATCCTCGTGGTAGGGTAATTGAGATTTATGGGCCAGAATCTTCTGGTAAAACAACACTTACCCTACATGCTATTGCCGAGGCGCAAAAAGCAGGTGGAATCGCAGCATTCATTGATGCAGAGCATGCTTTTGATAGGTTTTATGCAGAGAAACTAGGTGTAGATCTTGATAATCTAATTATTTCTCAACCTGACCACGGAGAGCAGGCTTTGGAAATTGCCGACAACCTGATAAGATCAGGTGCTATCGATATCATTGTAGTTGACTCGGTTGCGGCGCTTACTCCAAAAAGCGAAATAGAAGGTGAAATGGGAGACAGTAAAATGGGATTACATGCTCGTTTAATGTCACAAGCTTTGAGAAAATTGACAGGGACTATTTCAAAAACTAACTGTACAGTAATTTTCATTAATCAATTACGTGAAAAAATCGGTGTGATGTTTGGAAATCCTGAAACAACAACCGGTGGTAACGCATTGAAGTTTTATGCATCAGTGCGATTAGATATAAGAAGATCTACTCAAATTAAGGATAGTTCAGGTTCTGTATTAGGTAACAAAACTAGGGTAAAAGTAGTTAAGAATAAGGTGGCACCACCTTTCCAAACTGCCGAGTTTGATATCATGTACGGTGAAGGTGTTTCCAAACTAGGAGAAATTATTGATCTAGGTGTTCAATATGAAATCGTGAAAAAAGCAGGTTCTTGGTTCTCCTATGAAGATACTAAGTTGGGTCAAGGTCGTGATGCGGTTAAAACTATTTTGAAAGACAACCCGGATCTAGTCGACGAGCTTGAAGAGAAAATCATGAGCGCTATTAAAGATAGTCTTTCATAACAACATTTAAATAATAGTAACTTTGTGACCAGCTGTAGATTACAGCTGGTTTTTTATTTTTTTATTTTTTCACGCAACCTTTTATATAGATATGCATCTATAGTATAGAAATGTAATTTGAATATGAAGTTGAAATCTTTATTGTTATCCCTTTTTGTTGTGTTATCAATAGTATCGTGTTCTATTGAAGATGATGGTCCACAGATAGCTTATTCTGCGGCAAAAGTGGTTGAAGTTAATATGCCAGACACCCTTGATTTTGGAACGACGCATATAGTTACTTTAAAAATAGAAAAACCTGCAGAATGCTTTGTTTTTTCAGGATTTGAGGTGATACCTACTTTAAATGAAAGAACGGTAACACCTGTATTGGTTTATAACGCAAATGATTGTTTTGCAGAAAATAACCCTAACAACGTTATTGAGGAAGAGGTTAATCTAAACTTTATAGCTGCCAGTAATGGTAGCTATGTGTTTAAATTTTTTAACGGATTGGATGCCGATGGGTTGCCTACTTATATTGAAATGACCGTTCCTGTAAGGGAATAAATTTATAATGTGGTTCAAAAAGAGCTTATCATATCATGTGCACAAGGAGATCGCAAGGCGCAAAGAGAAGTGTATGAACGTCTAGCTAGTAAGTTATACGCTAGTACACTCAAATACGCCCCAAATCAGGAAGATGCACAAGATATCTTGCAAGACTCTTTTATAACAATATTTAAAAAAATAGGTCAGTTTAGTCATAAGGGATCTTTTGAAGGCTGGTGTAAGAGAATAGCAATTAATGAAGCTCTTAAAAGATACAGAGGAACAAAAATTTATAAACTAGAAGACGAAGAACAAATTAAAGATGTAGAATTAGAAGTTGAAGATGATGAAAGCTTGACAATGGATGAACTTCTAGGAATGATACAAAAACTACCAGATCGTTATCGTATGGTGTTTACATTATATTCTCTAGATGGCTACAGCCACAAGGATATAGCCCAAATGATGGAGATAACGGTAGGAACATCAAAGTCTAACCTTGCTAGGGCTAGATTTCATCTTAAGGATATGATAGAAAAATGGCGTGAGAATAATAATCATAACGCCAGCTAGAAAATGGCAGATAAAAAGAACATAGATAGAATTTTTCAGGAGCGTTTCAAGGATTTTGAAGTAACGCCACCACCTGGACTTTGGGAGAATATAGAACAAAAAATACCGTCTCAAAAACCAGAAAAGAAAGGTACGCCCATCTGGATATATTGGTCTGGAATAGCAGCAGCTATTGCGATAATTGTAACAACCGTTTACTTCTCAAATCAGTTTACTGATAATGTTGGGGTTCATAATGAGATAGTAACCACTCCAGACCTAGATCCTGACGTAGATGAAACAGAGGATAGAGCAATTTCTTATGAAGATAATAGCTCTTCTGTTTCGTCCACTCAGGATAATACCGAAGCTACAGATTCAAATACTAGTAGTCAGAGTAACAATACATCTACAAGAACGGATAGTAATAACAATCAATCCATAATTAGTGATCAACAATCTAAAAATAATTCAGTTTTAAAGAAGAGTGATCGGGCAGGTGTATTGGTTAATAACTCATCCAAGTCTAGAATTAAAAAGAATTCAAAAGTTGCACAAAAAAGAGACTTACTTTCAACTGATGTAGCAAATCAAAACTTTGCTCAAAATAATCTCAATAATAATGACAAAATTAAAAATGGAATTGGTGATAAAACTAATAATCCATTAGGTCAATCAATGGCCAATAATTCTCAACAAACACCATCTAATCAAAGTGAAGTTGAGAATAACGGTATTAAGGCAACTAAAAGCAATCTAGAAAATGACCAGTCGTTGATGGCTCATAATAAGAAATTTACTGATAGTTTGAATAAACAACGATCTCAAGAGTTGGATGCCATGCTAGCTGCTCAAAAATTAATGGAGGAGAAAAACGATTCAACCGCTACCGTATTCTCACCATCGTGGCAAGGATCTAGTTTGATAGCACCAGTCTATTCAGATGTTTTATCGGGAACAGCCATAAACGATCAGGTAACTGAAAATGAAACTAATGGTAGTGTAAACTTAAGTGTAGGATTCAATGTTGCTTATAATTTTGCTCCACGGTGGAGCGTGAGAACAGGTGTGCACCGCATGAGATTAAATTATGGAACACAGGATGTGGTGTATAACACAGGATTTGATTTTCTTGCAAGAGGATCTACTAGTTCAACAGGTTATGACCCTAATGCTGTGTCCACTTCAAATCAAGCTCCTAATAATGTTGATTTACTAGCCTCTAGCTTTAATCAAGAGTTTGGTGCAACCACGACATTTAATGGTATTGAAGGTGAGCTTAGACAAGATTTGGGTTATGTCGAAGTGCCGCTCGAGGTTCAATATACCCTGATAGATAGTCAATTTAAGTTTAATGTATTGGCTGGTTTCAGTGCGTTATTCCTAACCGATAATGTTGTGTTCATTGAAAATGAAAAAGGAATAACAACCTTAGGTGAGGATTCTAATTTTAACACCTTTAATCAAAGTGCCAATTTTGGATTGGGTCTTGACTATAATTTTAATAATAAAATAGGTGTGAGTCTAGAACCTATGTTGAAATATCAACTCAATACATTACGTACCAATTCTGAAAATTTTAGGCCGTTTGCGGTGGGAATTTATTCAGGAGTTAGATATAGATTTTAAAAGTATAATTGAGCTTTAGTTAAGTTGAAACTCGATTAATTATGCAATGATGATGAATGACCGTTTCCTGTGCCATGGAGACGGTTTTTCTTTTTTAAGACCCTTGCTCTAGTGATTGAAGAATTATTTGTCTTACGCTTTCGCGAAAGCGTACTTTATCATCCTGCAATGTCATACCAGTACTAGGTATACTAGGATGTACTATTGCTCTCATTTTTCCTGGACTTCCTTTAAAAAATTCAAATGGAAAACGCTTTTTATTATCAAATAAAGTGACGGGTAAAACAGGTATTTGATGTTCTATGGCAAGTCTAAAAGCGCCATCCTTAAAAGTGTCCAAGAGAATACTTGTGTCGTCGGGAACTCCACCTTCAGGAAAAATACAAATTCCTACGCCGTCTTCCATACGTTGTCTGGCTCGATCAAATACAGCTTTGCGGCTTTTTGGGTTGCTCCTGTCTACAAGAATACAAGTACGTTTATAGAAAAAACCAAATAAAGGGATCTTTGCGAGCTCTTTTTTACCTACAAAAACAAATGGATTTTTTGATATCAACAACATCATCATAATATCAGTCATGCTAGTGTGGTTTGCCACTAGCATATAGCTTTGATGAGGATCCATTTTGGCTAATCGGTTAATCTTTGGGAAGAATCCCATACCGTATAAAACGATTGCAGCCCACAATCTTGCAAGTTTAAAGAACCAATTGT
This sequence comes from Nonlabens sp. MIC269, assembly GCF_001430865.1. GTDB lineage: Bacteria > Bacteroidota > Bacteroidia > Flavobacteriales > Flavobacteriaceae > Nonlabens > Nonlabens tegetincola. The sequence goes on from NZ_CP011373.1 coordinate 1,679,815, forward strand.
AAGTTTTTTCAGAAATAGTAGTAAGAATTAACAATGGCATTAATACTACAATAGGAAGCCCTACTAGTACGTAGAACCACACTCGATAGACCGGCATTAATATGTAACGTACTATTTTCAAACTTTTTCAAAAATAATAAGAATTATAATGTTGAACGAGATAATGATCTCCACATTTTAACCTTAAATTCATCTAAAAGCTGGTAGGTAGTTAAGCTTATACGCTACTTTTGCAAAAAATTTCAAATTATGCAAGCTAAAACGCCATCGCAATCTTTTACAACGGTAACTGATATGGTATTACCTAGTGAAACTAATCCACTTAATAATTTATTTGGTGGTGAATTGCTGGCTCGTATGGATCGTGCAGCAAGTATTGCGGCAAGACGTCATTCTAGGCGTATTGTGGTAACAGCATCGGTAAATAATGTAGCATTTAATAGAATGGTTCCTCTAGGTAGTGTTGTAACTATTGAAGCACAAGTAACTAGAGCCTTTAAAACTTCGATGGAGGTTTTTATGGATGTTTGGGTAGAAGATCGTGAGAGCGGTGAGAGAACTAAAGCCAACGAGGCGATTTATTCGTTTGTAGCAGTTGACGATACAGGTAGACCGGTTCAAATTCCAGCCATTACACCAGAAACTGAAGAGGAAAAAATGCGTTATGATGCGGCTTTAAGGCGTAAGCAATTAAGTCTAGTTCTTGCAGGTAAAATGAAAGCTGCTGATGCGACTGAACTTAAAGCCTTATTTGAAGAATAAGTAAGGCTTATTCAACAATTCCCATTTTCCGCAATAGGAAGCTGGCGTTCATATTGTGAGCTACTCCAGTTTTACATTTATAATCAAAATGTAATTCATCATTTACAACTTCTGCATCAAAATAGTAATTTATAATGCCAGGATAATCGTTTGCTACCTGTGTTAGGCTTAAATCATGTGTGGCTATAATTCCTGTTGCGCCCAGTGAATTAAGTTTTTGTACTAATTTTTGTGATCCAATAGCTTTGTCCTCACTGTTTGTTCCTTTTAAAATTTCATCTAAAACAATGAAATAAGGAAACTTTTCAATGCTATTCATAATGTATTGTAATCTCTTTAATTCACCGAAGAAGTATGAGGTGTCATCTTGTATTGAGTCTGTAGTACGCATACTGGTGATTAGCCTAATAGGAGAATATACAACATCATGAGCACAAACTGGAAGTCCGCAATTTGCCATAACGATTAGTGATGACACGGTTCTAAGAAAGGTGCTTTTTCCAGCCATGTTGGCTCCGGTAATGATGAAAAACTCGCCTTGACTTATAGATATTGGATTTCCAATCGCTTTTTCTGGATTTAATAAAGGATGTGAGGCTTTACTAGCTTGTAGGGTAAACGGACCAGATTTGATACTAGGATAGGTATAGGTTTGGTTATTATAGGCATAATTAGCCATACTGTTAATGGCATCCACCTCTTCAATCATACTTATCCATGTGCCTACTTTTTCTTTATACTCACTTATCCAACGTTCTATGTAGCTCATTTGCTTAAGATCCCATAAACCTAATGCATTTGCCATAAATCCAAACAACATGTTATGCCTTTGATCTAACCTTCCTAGCGCTTGTGAAAAATCATGCATAACGCTAGATGCTTTTTTATCCTGTGTCTTAAGATTGTTTTGGATTTCCAACAGTAAAGATGATTGAAACTCTTGATTCTCAATAAGTGCAATTAGTTTTCCATATTGAGCAAAAAAATCTTCAAGCGGTGTAATTACTTGAGCTACTTGATTCACTTTTTTAAGATAGCGCCTTGTCACTAATAGAGCAATGACAACACCTACTGATGCTAAATAACCGTTTAAACTAGTAAAGCTATACAAAGCAATAAGCACTATGTTAACAGTGAGAATTATAGACCACACCCATGAATAGTATTTAGGTACAAATGGTTTATAATTTGTAAACCAATGAACAAAGTTTGTAGCACGATCTATAGAAATCAATCTTGCAGTAGCCATGTAGTTTTGCCTAAAATTAAGTTTGCCAGATAGCTCTTTAATCGCTATTTGCTTTTCAATTACATCACTAGGTTGATTGTGAGTTAGCTTTCGCGAAAGCGTAACTTCACCACCTTTTGTAGCACACCTATTTATTTGTTGAAACAAGGAACCCTTACCAAATAAATCTATATCGTGTGAGTAGTCATGAGTGGGATTTTTATAAGCATCACCATCAAAAAAGGAATCAAATTCACCTTGGACGGCTAAGATCTCCTTTTCATTAATTTCGATTAATAATTGATGAAAATCTTTTTGATTTTTTAAATTTTGGTGGTTCTTTACTAACCATAGAAATAGGGCGCCACCAGTACCTAAAATTAATGTTAGGACACCTATTTTACTCCAGAAATAATATACGCTTACAGCTATGGATAGGAATAAAACTAATCTTACAGCACTGCTCAATGATAGTTTTTTCTTTATAGCTTCAACCTTGCCTCGGTTGATTTCTATCCTTTCTTTATAGGTGTTTAATAGGTCTAATGTCATGTTTAGAGTAGCTGTAATTCTTGCTTTTGTTTTTTAGTGAGCTTATTTACTACAAGCTCGTAACTATGATCGATCCACGTTAACAGTTCGTCATCGCCCATGTCTTCATTTAAATAGACTGTATTCCAATGTTTCTTGTTACTATGATAGCCACCGATGACAGTTCCTTCATACTTTTCACGTAATTGTATAGCTTTTTCAGGATCGCATTTGAGATTAACAGCTGGCTTACCGTTTTCCCAATGTTCTAATCCTGTTAGACAATACATTTTTCCCATAACCTTAAAGACTAAGGTTACCTGATCAAACGGAAATTCTTCTGTGGTACCCTTTTTCGACAAGCAATAATCTCTAAGTTGTTCTACATTCATGATTTAAATTTGTCTAAAAATACAAAAGCAGCTCTTTTAAAAGAGCTGCTTTTAAGTATCTAATACTTTTACTTATAGATCAAATTTTATCCCTTGCGCAAGAGGCAACTCAGTAGTGTAATTGATAGTATTAGTTTGACGACGCATGTAAACTTTCCAAGCATCTGATCCAGATTCACGTCCGCCACCGGTGTCTTTTTCACCACCAAAAGCACCACCTATTTCTGCACCGCTTGTACCGATGTTTACATTTGCTATACCACAATCAGAACCTGCGTGTGAAAGGAAGCGTTCTGCCTCTCTTAAATTATTAGTCATAATGGCACTAGAAAGACCTTGTGCAACATCATTTTGTAGCTCAATAGCGTTTTCTACTTCGCCAGAATATTTAAGTAAGTAAAGTACTGGGGCAAAAGTCTCATGTTGTACAATTTCCATGTTGTTAGATGCCTCTGCAATCGCAGGTTTCACATAACAGCCGCTTTCATATCCAGCACCTGTAAGTACTCCACCTTCTACTAGAATATTTCCACCTTGTGCAACAACATCTTCAAGAGCCTTGTTATAATTAGCAACAGCATCTGTATCAATTAATGGGCCTACATGGTTATTCTCATCTAATGGGTTACCTATTTTAAGTTGTTGATACGCATCTACTATGGCATTTTTAACAGTGTCATACATAGATTCATGAACAATTAATCTTCTTGTAGAAGTACAACGTTGACCAGCGGTTCCTACAGCACCAAAAACAGCGCCTATTACAGTCATTTTTACATCTGCATCTGGTGTAACGATTATGGCATTGTTACCACCTAATTCTAACAATGATTTACCTAAACGTTCACCTACCGTTGCAGCTACTATTCTTCCCATGCGAGTAGAACCAGTGGCACTTACTAATGGCACTCGTTTATCTGTTGTCATAAACTCACCTACTTTGTAATCACCGTTAATTAAACATGAGATTCCTTCAGGTAGGTTGTTGTCTTTTAAAACTTTGGCAATGATATTTTGACAAGCTACCCCACATAAAGGAGTTTTCTCACTAGGTTTCCACACACATACATCACCACAAATCCATGCAAGCGCTGTATTCCATGCCCATACGGCAACAGGGAAATTGAAGGCACTTATAATTCCTACAATTCCTAAAGGATGGTATTGCTCATACATGCGGTGTCCTGGACGTTCACTATGCATGGTTAATCCATGTAATTGTCTAGAAAGACCAACAGCAAAATCACAGATATCAATCATTTCTTGAACTTCACCCAATCCTTCTTGGTAAGATTTTCCCATTTCATAGGAAACCAGTTTACCTAAAGGTTCTTTAAGACGTCTAAGTTCTTCACCGAATTGACGTACTATTTCACCTCTTTGTGGTGCAGGAATAACTCTCCACTCTTTATACGCTATTTGGGCAGCACTCATTACTTCTTCATAAGCATCTTTTGTTGTGACAGAAACCTCACCTATAACGGCACCATCAACTGGTGAATAGGATGTGATAAACTCACTACCTTTGATTGATTTTGAACCTGTAGAAGTCCCTTCATTTTTCTTATTGAGACCTAGAGCTTCTAGAGCGGTGTTGATACCAAATTCTTTGGCTATTTCAGACATGTTTTTTGATTTTAGTCTAGCTTATCAGCTAGTTTTTTAAATACTTTCTTTGGGTTTTTATTGTCGTATAAAATGCTGTAAACAGCATTTAAAATAGGAGTACGAGCTCCTTTATCTTCGTTTATTTTGTACGCGCTTTTTGTTGCGTAGTAACCTTCGGCAATCATGCTCATTTCTAATTGCGCGCTGCGCACTGTATATCCTTTTCCTAGCATGTTACCAAACAATCGATTTCGTGAAAAAACTGAATAACCTGTTACTAGTAAGTCTCCTAAGTAAGCGCTATCGTTAATGTTACGTTTCATTTTGTGTACTTTTTTAATGAATCGTTTCATTTCACGTATAGCATTACTCATAAGTACACTTTGAAAATTATCACCATATCCCAGACCATGAGCTATTCCAGCAGCAATAGCATAAATATTTTTAAGCATGGCGGCATATTCAGTCCCTATGATATCATCACTTATTTTACAGTTGATGTAATCACTATTAAGGCAAGTAGCTAGATGTTGCGCTTTTTCTTCATCTGCACATGCGATTGTAAGGTAGGACAACCGTTCTAGGGCAACTTCTTCGGCATGGCAAGGTCCCGTAATAACACCAATGTTTTCAAAAGGAATGTTGTAATGATCATGAAAATGTTCTCCAACAATAAGCCCTGTTTCGGGTACTATTCCTTTGATAGCACTAAAAATAATTTTGTTTTCCAATGAAACCTCTAGAGATTCCAACTCGCTGTACACAAAAGCACTAGGAATCGCAAATATGCAAATATCTGCAGCGCTCACGATTTCATTTATATCGCTAGACAAGTGCAATTGATTGTTTTTAAACTCAACTGAGCTTAAGTAATTAGGATTGTGGTCATTACGTTTAATATGTTCAATGGCATATTCACTGCGCATGTACCAATGGATAGTTTCTAGGTTCTCCGACAGCATTTTCACAATAGCCGTTGCCCAACTTCCACCACCTATTACTGCAATATTTTTTGATAATGTCATTCTACTTTTTTGGGGTATATGCAAATATAAGCAACTCAACAACAGACATACTTACACAAGTATTTTAGTTGTTATGCATGCATGATAAAACTTTATGTTCTAGATCAGATTGAAGAAAGATTTCTTAAAGCTTTTTCAAATCCTCTAATGGCATCCAGGCCTTACTACCATTTGCGAGTTGTATGTGCGCCCAATCATTGAATTCTTCAAGGACCTCAACCTTAGTTCCTTCATGAATAACAAAGCTGGTACCAGCGCTATTTTTAGGTTCATTGCGAGTAGTGAATTCTTCTATGTAAACAATGGCAAATTGCTTTTTATCTAAATATTCACTACTGTAAAAGGCTGCAGCAGCAGTGGATAAAAACAAAATACCAGTAAGAATGAAAAGAATAAAAAACAATCTTTTTTTACTTGTAGTTCCTGCGTAAATATAAAGTACTATGAATAGTATGGTAAATAAGGCAGCAATGACACTAAAATAGGCCCATTCATCGACAGATAACGATTTTATAGTATCCTGTAAACTTCCAGATAAATTGTCTTGTGGTAAGGATTCTATAGCGTCTATTTTCATACGATTGGCAAATGCTAGATTGCTCTTAATATCTTCGTTTTCAGGGTCTAGTTCTAGGGCTTTCTCGTAATTATAAATAGCTGGACCTACCTGATTTAATTTGTAATGAGCATTAGCTAGATTAAAATAAACATCGGCACTGTGTAGACCTGTATTTAATACTTGCTCATAACCTGCAATTGCTATTTCATAATTTTCGTTAGTATATGCTTGATTCGCTTTCGCGAAAGCGGAATAAGCAGCCTCTTCTTGACTGAAAATAGGCCAAGTTAATAGGACTGTAGCTAGAAAAATTAAGGTTGTTCTCATAAAACTAGCTTTTTAATTGTTTGTCTATCAAATTAAGGACCTGACTAGCTTTTTCATAATCTTCTCTCATGCCAGCAGGAGTTGACGGCGTGTATCGTGCAAATTCACAGCTTTCTAGTAGTTTAATAAACTCTTGTTTTGTTTGAACGGTAGCACCGCGGTCTAATAAGAGTTGTCCTACATTGTTTTTAGTCATTTCACTTGTTGAAATACTAAGTTTAGATTTGAGATAATTGTGTAGGGATTTTTCTAGAGCGACATAGAATTCTTCGTGATTACCTAAATTTTTACGAGCAGTGCTCAAGTATTTTTTACTCAATTTATTGGCGTTTCTCAATCGATTACCTACTACATCGGCAGCTCTAGATTCTTTACGTTTTTTCACTATTAAGAATAAAGGTAAAAGAAGGAAAATACCACCTAAGGTTATCCAGTATTTTGTTGAGCCAAAAAACTGTTCCTCGTTTTGTGATGTTAATTCGGTGTCCGTTTTAATGAAAACAAACTGGTTGTTTTGAGTAATGACGTTTTTGTTTTCTGTGGTTGCTATAGGAGCAGCAACATCACCTTCTACTTGTAATAAAATTTCACCACTATTTAAACTTACGTAGGACTCCTTTTTAGGATCAAAATAACTAAATTCAACAGGTGGAATAACATATTTACCGCCGTATTGAGGTACTATGGTGTATTTGTCCTTAATATTTCCTCGCATTCCGGTAATTGAGGTACGTACGTTATTAATGCGTTCTGGTTCGTAAACTTCAAGGCTCTTAGGTGCTTTAAGTTCTGGTAAATCCATTAATTTAAGATTTCCTACTCCACCTACTTGAACACTAGCAGTCATGCTTTCACCTGCTTCAATTTGTACTTGATCAGTTTCTACTTGAAATTCAAATTGACCTACCGCTCCATTGAAGTTCGCTGGTCTACCATCTAGTGGAAGATCTTTAACATCAATAGTACGTTTACCAGCACTGACTGTGATTTGTTCGGTAGTCATATATGCTCTGCCTGTAAAACTACGTTGACCGGTAGGAACTACCACATCTACTTCTAAAGTAAGCGGTTCTATAATTAATTTACCTGTTTTTTGAGGATAGAGAATAGCTTCTCTTAATACTTTGTAGCGATAAGGCTTTCCTTTATAAGTTCCTTCTTTAACTAGGCTATTACGATTATCGATATTATCACTCCAAAAGTCTGCGTATTTAGGTGAGTTAACCTCGCGCCAGTCATTTACTCCAGATGTGTTTGAAACATAAAGTTTGTATACGACCCTAATAGCTTCATTGAGATAAGGATTTGCGTTTGAAATCTCGGCAACGAGATGTACGGTCTCATCTGCTCGAGGCGAGGTGTCATTAATGTTTTTAGGTTTATTTACAGCACCAGTTACATTTATCTCTACTGTTTGAGTAGAGTATGTTTTACCCTCGTAATTCATGGTAGCTGGTTTAATATACTGTTTTCCTGTTTTATTAGGTTTTAATATATAGGTAAACGATTTTGTCATCGATCCTTTTCCATTAATCCATTGTTGTGAAAAAGATTGACTAGGTCCACCTACTACTTGAAATCCTACAAAGTTTGGCGGTGTAAAATCATTACCATTTACATTCATTTTAAATTCAACACGCATGCGCTCATTGAGTGCGATACGTTCACGACTTACGCTCGTAGTAAACTCTACTTGTGCGTGTGCCCATGCTGCTATAAAAACTAATATGTAAAACCACGTGCTTTTCATTACTTACCAGTCTTTTTCTGATTTCTTAACGGTTCCTTTGGCCTTTTTACCGTTTACTTTCTTTTGAATTTTCTTTTCCTCGTTATTCATCGCCTCGAGCAACTGTTTAATTTGTTGCCTTGTCATTTTTCCTTGCTGGCGTTGAGGTGCTTGTCCTTTTTGTTCTTCTGGTGAATCATTACCGTTTTCACCTTCGCTATTTTTTCCTTGGTCATCATTCTTTTGATCACCATCATTTTTATCTTGATCTCCTTCTTTTTCGTTTTGATCTCCTTTATTATCACCATCAGACTTTTCGTCTTGATCACCTTCCTTATTCTTATCTTGTTCTTGCTCCTTTTCTTGCTGTTGGTTTTGATCATTCTCGTCATTACCGCCGCCACCGCCGCCACCTTGCTTCTCTTTTTCTTGCTTTGCAAGAGCTAGGTTATAACGAGTTTCATCGTCGGTAGGGTCGTTACGTAATGCGTTCTTATAGGCTTCAATAGCTTTATCGTAATCTTTGTTCTCTAATAAAGTGTTACCTATATTGTGAAAAATTTTATGCTTCATTTCTTTAGAAGTAGCAGCATCTGCAGCCTTTCTAAAATAGGAGTTTGCCTCAATTTTTTTCTCGTTGTTGTAATACAGATTACCCAAATTGTAAGCTGCTTGCGCATTATCTGGGTTTAATGATAGGGCTTTTTTGTATTCCGCTTCCGCGAAAGCGAAATCACCATCACTAGCAGCATCTTGAGCATCTTTTATGGCTTGCTGTTCTGCGTAATTTATGGCTGGTTCTTGTTCGTTTTGAGCCGCAGTGTAGAATGATATTAGCATGAATATCAAAACATAGGTGATATGTATACTATTATTATTCATTAAATAAATTAAGTTTTTTAATCCATCCTGTTTTTCTTTCTAAATAGAATACATCCAGTACGACAAAGAATAGGCCAAAGGCTAGAAACCATTGGAATTGTGATTCAAAATCGGCATATTGTTGTGAATCAAAAGCTACTTTGTCCAAGGTGTCTAACTCTGCCTTTAGTTTTTCAATCACTTCATTAGTTAAGGTACCATCGATATAAACACCATTACCAGCCTCTGCTATTTCTTGAAGCGTTGTCGCATTTAATTTGGTGATAACAGTTTTACCGTTTTGATCTTTTTTAAAGGATTTTACAATACCATTTTCTCGTATAGGAATGTTACTACCTTTTTGAGTTCCTACACCTATAGTTATTATGTGTAAGCCTTTTTCTGCAGCAGCCTCTGCTAGGTCAACAGAATCACCTTCATGATCCTCACCATCACTTATGATAACTAACACTTTTGCAGCTTCACTATCATCCCCATAGTATCCTAGTGCTAGTTCTATTGCTTCATTAATTGCTGTTCCTTGACTGGATACTAGATCAGTACTTAATCCTTGTAAAAATAGTTTGGCACTACCATAGTCAGTAGTTATGGGTAACTGAGGCACGGCACTACCTGCATAGGCAATCAATCCTATACGGTCACTTGCAAGATTATTAATAATTTGTGTGACAAGTTGTTGAGATTTTTCCAATCGATTAGGCGCAATATCTTCTGCTAGCATGGATTTTGAAATATCTACGGCAAATACGATATCTACTCCTTCTCGGTTAACAGTTTCTAGTCTTGTTCCTGCTTTTAAATTTACCAAGGAAAAGGCTATAAAGCCAAGCCCAAAACTTATGGTAATTACCTTGAGAAGCGGTTTAAACCACGACTTGTTGGGCATAAGGTGTGGTAATTGATGTTTTTGAGCGTACTTTTTTTGTGCTCTCAATCGCCATAAGCTTACGGCTATATAAAACACTAATAACAATGGAATTGCTACTAATAACCAAAAATATATTTTCTCTTCAAGTACGTACATATTTACTAGGCTACAGATTTAAATAGCGTGTGTTTTAATAATTGTTCTATCGCAAGCAAACAAAAGGCGATTAAAGCAAATGCTCTAAATTTTTCTTGCACACTATAAAATTCAAATTGCTCTATTTCAGTTTTTTCAAGTTGATCGATTTCATTATAAATTTCTTTTAACTTTTCATCATCAGTTGCTCTAAAATAGCGTCCACCGGTGGACGCGGCTATATTTTTTAAAAGCTCTTCATCGATTTCTACAGGTAACATTCTAAATTGAAATTCCCCATTAGGATACCTGCTGTATGGTGAAAGAGCATTTCCATTTGTACCTATTCCAATAGTGTATACCTTAATTCCAAATTCTACGGCAAGTTCTCCGGCTATTTTTGGATCAATTACTCCGCTGTTATTCACACCATCGGTCATGAGTATGATTACTTTACTTTCTGCCTCACTTTCTTTAAGTCTATTAACCGCTGTTCCTAATCCCATTCCAATTGCAGTACCGTTTTCTAGCACTTCGTCAAATTCGATACCTTTTACCGCATTGAGCGAGACCTTTTGATCGGTAGTAATAGGTGTTTTAGTATAACTTTCTCCTGCGTATACTACAATACCTATACGGTCATTTGGCCTGCCTTGTATAAAGTTTGTAGCAACCTCCTTAGTTGCTTGTAACCGATCTGGTTTAAAATCTCTTGCCAGCATACTAGCACTCACATCAATAGCAAGAACTATATCTATACCACTGGTTTTTTTTGTTCTAGTAGTAACATCGGTTGTTTGAGGTCTTGCTAGGGCTATAATTAATAAAGCGATAGCTAATAATCTAAGTAAATAAAGTATAGGCTTTAATTTACCTAAAAGAGATTCTTTAAACTTAAAACCAGCTGTACTAGAAATATAAACCTCTGCTTGTTGTTTTCTATGTGTAAAAAAATAGAATACCGCTAGCGGAACTAATAACAATAACAACCAGAAAAACTCTGGATTTAAAAACTTTATGTTTTCAAAGTTCCACATCTTTTACTTGTCTTTATTATTAGATTGTTGAATGGATGAAGGTATGGTCAAACTTTCTATAACCCTTTCTTTAAGCTGTTGTCCATATTGTCTTTCTTCTAATTCTTCATCGTCCATGACATTATAAACCATACACTCAACTACACCAGGTCCTGTAGCATAAAATCTAGTTTCGTAATCGTATTTATTTCCTTCACGTTCAAAACTTCCTGTGATACTTATACCTTTTATGTTGTTGGTAGTGATTTTACTGTCAAAGTTTAGGATGTTTGATGCTCCTGTTTCTTCTAATTGTTTAAGGAAAATATCTATAAATTCTTGAGGATTAATTTCTTGTTTACCTTGCGTAGCACTTGCTGGTATTTGGTATGTTTTTACATATACTCCTGCAAGATCCTTATCGTCTTTCCATTCAAAGACTTGCTCATTGATTTCTGTAGCATTGCTTTCTTCCTCACTGTTTAAGGTTGATTGTCTAACTAGTATTTCTGGTGTATCAAGTTGAATGCTTGGTAAACCATACTCTGCCGTATACCATTCTTGCTCATTATAACTGCGCAGTTTATTTCCAAAGACACTATCCTTTACATTGTCCCAACCTGAAAGGTAAGTCCATATCCCAATACCGCTACAAATGACTAGTAGACTAATTGCAGTAACTAGCAATCCTTTTTTAAGGGCTTTTTTTCTAGCTTGTTTTCTTTGATATTCTGCGCTTAGCATGAGCTCTTCCTCACTAGGTGGTGGCAACACTTGATGAATGTTGTATATGATATCGTGTGCATAACCACGATCTTCTTTGGCACTTATAGAGTCACTTGAGGCGCCAGCAAACTTGATTAAATCAGCTTTTTGAAGCAATGATTCTAGTCGATTTTCCGAATTTTGGGTGATGTGCATGCCCTTTTCATTCATCACAACCTTGAGCTCGGTAAGCAATTGTTGTGTGGTGCTTTCCATCGTACGACCATAAACCTTTGAATCTATATATCTTCTTATGATATATGTGATTTCTGAATAGTAGCTTTTCCAATCTCTGTTTTCTAGCCAATTGTTGTTTTCTAGTTGTTTAAGACGATATATCGCCCATTCATATGGAGCTAGTGTATCCTCATAGCTTTTCTTTTCACGCTTTCGCGAAAGCAAATAAATAATAGCTCCAATAGGTAATAAAAGAAGTAGCCACCACAACCAGGACCAATCTGTTCTTGTAACAGTTTCAATATTAAGTGTGTCCTTAATAGGGAACATTTTTTGTTTAGTAGTATCTACTTCAACTTCTCTTACACTTACAAGAAGTGAATCAGTTAGGACTTGCTTATCATCGTTTATAAGGACTTTTAATTGTGGTATCCAGTAGTCGCCGCTGTCCCATTGTGTTACTCCGTACTTCTTAAAAAGCTGAAATTTATCATCAGCAATAACACTATCTACTGGATATGATTCTAAAACCTCTAAAGCTCCATAGGCAGGTTGCTCTGGAAAGATTACTAAATCACTTTTTTGAGCCGTAATGCCAATTTCTAGAACTACTTCTTCTCCAATTTTAATAAGGTCACGATCTACTTTTGTAGATACTTCTGGTTGTTGAGCTGTTGCCCAAGCAGAAACAATAAAAAAGAGGTACAGTACGTATTTCATTATCTTGCTTTAAAGTAACCTAATAATTTTTTTGAATAATCTTCTCTAGTTTCTAGATCAATAGCTCCGGCATCAGACCTAGTGAAAGCATTTTTAAAATAAGCTGCTTTTTCTATATGGTGAGCGGCATACTCACTGCGAGTTTTGCTAGAGTTCGTATTAATGAACAAATTTTTTCCTGTTTCTAGATCTTTAAATTGTACCAGCCCTATTTTAGGCAGCTCTTGTTCATGCTTATCGTAAATTCTTACTCCAGTAACATCATGCTTACGTCCAATTATTTGTAAGGTTTTCATATAATCATCACTCATAAAATCAGACAAAACAAAAACAATGGCTTTCTTTTTAAGAACACCAGCCATATATTTTAAAGCCCCAGAAACATCAGTCTTTTTGTGTTCTGGTTTAAATTCCAATAATTCTCTTATAATTCTAAGAATGTGTGACTTTCCTTTTTTTGGTGGCACAAATAATTCTACTTGATCCGAAAAAAGTAATAACCCTACTTTGTCATTGTTTTGTAAAGCACTGAAGGCTAATGTTGCACACAGTTCTGTTATAATCTCCTTTTTAATTTGATTTTGAGTTCCAAACAAAGTTGAAGAACTTACATCTACCACTAGCATTAACGTGAGTTCACGTTCTTCTTCAAAAACCTTAATATAAGGCTCGTTATATCTAGCGGTAACGTTCCAATCTATATTACGAACATCATCACCAAATTGATATTGACGCACCTCGCTAAAGGTCATTCCTCTTCCTTTAAAAGCACTATGATACTCACCACCAAATACAGCGTCGCTCAATCGACGTGTTTTGATTTCAATTTTTCGTACTTTTTTTAAAAGCTCCTGAGTATTCATGAAGTTACGTTGCCTGTGGAACACAGGGATTTGTTACTAATTATGGATTTATTAAAAGGATTATTTAGATGCTACGGTACCTCTATGGTATTTACAATTTTATTTATGATATCAACACTTGAAAAGTTTTCAGCCTCTGCTTCATAAGTGATACCAATTCTATGTCTTAAAACATCAAGAACAACGGCTCTCACGTCTTCAGGAATTACGTAACCACGACGTTTTATAAACGCGTAACATTTTGCCGCCTTGGCTAGATTGATAGATCCACGAGGTGAAGCACCAAAACTAATAAGAGGTTTTAACTCCTCTAGTTTATATTTCTCTGGATATCTAGTAGCAAAAATGATATCTAGGATATACTTTTCTATTTTTTCGTCCATGTAAACCAATTCTACAGCATCTTGCGCTTTTAGGATTTGGTCGGTAGTGATGACTGCATTAGGAACTGGAAAATCCTTTTTAAGATTTGCACGCATGATGTGTTGTTCATCATTTAACGTGGGATAATCAATAACTGTTTTTAACATGAAACGGTCCATTTGAGCTTCAGGTAGTGGATAAGTACCTTCTTGATCAACTGGATTTTGAGTAGCCATAACCAAGAAAGGTTTTTCTAGACTGAAAGTCGTTTCTCCAATGGTTACTTGCTTCTCTTGCATGGCTTCTAAAAGGGCACTTTGAACCTTGGCAGGAGCACGATTGATCTCATCTGCAAGGACAAAATTTGCAAATACAGGACCTTTTTTAATACTAAAATCAGCGTCTTTCATGTTATAGATTAAAGTTCCTACAACATCGGCTGGTAATAAATCTGGAGTAAACTGTATTCGAGAAAAGCTAGCACTTACGGCTTTTGACAAGGTGTTAATGGCTAGAGTTTTGGCTAGACCAGGCACACCTTCTAGTAAAATGTGACCGCGTCCTAATAAACCTATGAGCAAACGATCAATCATATACTGTTGACCGACTATCACTTTATTCATCTCGTTTACAAGAAGATCAATGAACTGACTTTCTTGTTGCACTTTTTCATTTATGCTTGCTATGTCTATCGTACTATTATTTTGTTCCATGTCTGGATGATTAATTCGAATAGCTAATTAAAAAATGGTTTAACTATTGTAAGTTGTCTTTGTACGCTAAAATAACAAACAGAATAAGGACTACTCTAGGTTTAAAAATAATTTATGTTAATCAATGTGAAATTAGAATTGCGGTTGTAGAAAATAAAAAAAGCCTCCATTTTACAAGAGGCTTTAAGTATGCGATATAACTTTATTACTTTGACTTTTTATAAACAGATCTTACACCGATTCCAATAGCTGCGGCTGCGGCAATTAGTAATCCTGGAATAGGAGCAACATCTTCAACCGTGTCATCAAAACCTGGTTGAGCATTGGCAATACTTCCAATTAAAATAAAAGCGAATAATATTAACTTCTGTGAATTTTTCATTGTCAAAAAAATTGAATTTTAATACTTGAATTAGATCAAGAGTAACAAATATAACAATTGGTTGCTAACTTTTTAAAAAGCAGTTAAATATTTAACCTCTACTTAAACTTGATTTCATCCTTGAATAAGTTTGTTTTACTGAAATACAGAAGGTTGTATTAAAATACAAAAGATTTAATTTTATCGAAAACAAAAAACCCAAATCATATTGATTTGGGTTTTTGATTCTATTATCTAATGGAATTAAGCTTGTGCTTCAGGAACAATAGAAACAAATGATCTATTATTACCTTTCTTAACGAACTTTACTGTTCCATCAACTTTAGCATGTAAAGTAAAATCTTTACCTGCATATACGTTTTCACCTGGGTGGTGCTCCATACCTCTTTGACGAACAATAATGTTACCAGCTACTGCTGCTTGTCCACCAAAAATTTTAACACCTAATCGTTTCGATTCTGATTCTCTACCGTTCTTAGAACTACCTACTCCTTTTTTATGAGCCATGATGTTTTATTTTAAGCTTTCGCGAAAGCGAAATAGGTTAAACTTATTTTTCAACTCCTCCGTCTAGACGGTCTTGAAGTTCTTTTAATTCATCCCACTTACCATCAGCTGCAAGTTGAGCTTGTTGTGGCCAAGTAGTCGTTACGTGATTTCCACGAACATCCTTAATCATTTCAGAAATGTCCTCTGGTTTTGCGTTTGCAAGATCTGAGAAAGTAACAATTCCTGCTTCATTAAGAGTTGTAGCAATCTTAGGACCAATACCTTCGATTTTCTTTAAATCATCACCTTTTGAGCTTGCTTTTGGTGCAGCTTTTTTAGGCTCAGCTTTTTTCTCTTCTTTCTTAGCAGCTGTTTTTTTACCGCCAGTAGTTGAAATACTTGAGATTTGGATTTCAGATAAGTATTGTCTGTGTCCGTTTTTCTTTTTGTAACCTTTTCTACGTTTTTTCTTGAAAACGATTACTTTGTCACCTTTAAGGTGGGAAAGTACTTTTGCTTCAGCAAATGCACCTTCTATAACTGGGGCGCCGAGTGTGATGTTGTCACCGTCACCTACTAGAAGAACTTTGTCGATGTTAATAGTAGCACCTTCATCTTCTTGTAAGCGATGTACAAACAACTTTTGATCCTTCTCGATCTTGAATTGTTGCCCTGCTATCTCTACGATTGCGTACATAATTACGAATTAATGTTGTTAATTTAGGGCTGCAAATATACTGCTATTCTACAAATTAGCAATAGTTATCAACATTTCTTCAAGAATTTTATGCTTGCTGATTAAGTGGTTTTTGTTTGGACCTAATTTCTTTAGTGTTCCAGGATTGTTTGTAGATAGGTAAAATTACTAATGATGCTACAATCGTAGTTGCTACTCCAGATAAAAATACAAAAAGCAACAAGGCTACTTCTAATCCTTCACCTGCTATTGTAATTTGTTGTTTGAGTTCAGTGGCTAATTCGGGATGAATTTCAAATAAATAAATTGCCATAAAGACTGTAAATATGGTGGTTGCAATAAATCCTGCTGTTAGAGAAGCCGTAAATCCTTCCATATATTTAAATTGTCCTCTTTTCTCCTCGTAAACTTTTTTAATTAGTTGCCATAGCCCAAAACCGACAATAGCGGCATTGAAAAAACTTAACCAGGACTCGTTCCCAAATCCGATAAAGTCAATTATGACGAAATAGATAATTAATGCTAGAGCTATTAATAATCCGTATTTAGTAGTTTTTGAAAAATTCATGATGTAATATTTTTAGTTCAGTTTTCTTTTAAATATCGAACTTTTGTATCGTAGTCATGGTTGATTTCAAATAAGTTTAACTTGAAAACGAAAGAATTACCAGTATTTTTACAAAGATTTGTATTGTTTGTAACATTTCGATCAAATCTTACACTAACACAAACAGTTGAACTAAAGTATCAAAAAACATGAAAAAAATTGTTTTGAGTCTGGTAGCTGGTTTTACAGCATTAACTGGATTTTCCCAAGAGGTGGATTTTATAGAATATGATTTACCTAATGGACTGCACGTTATTCTTCACCAAGAAAATGCTGCTCCTGTTATTACAGTAGGAGTGATGTACCAAGTAGGTGCAAAGGATGAAGAGCCTGGAAGAACTGGGTTTGCTCACTTTTTTGAACACTTGTTGTTTGAAGGAACAGAGAATATTGAAAGAGGAAAGTGGTTTGAAATAGTAGGAGCTAATGGTGGTAGTAACAACGCAAATACCACTCAGGATAGGACTTACTATTATGAGACGTTTCCTTCTAACAAGCTAGAATTAGGTCTTTGGATGGAAAGTGAGCGTATGTTACATCCTAAAATTGAACAAATAGGTGTAGACACACAAAATGAAGTAGTAAAAGAAGAGAAAAGACAGCGTATCGATAATGCACCTTATGGAGCTATTCTTTACAGAACAGGTATCGATAAGCACTTGTTTAAAAAACACCCATACGGGCAGTCAGTTATTGGGTCTATGGAAGATCTTGACGCTGCAAAATTGGATGAGTTTATTGGTTTCAATGATAAGTACTACAATCCAAATAATGCAGTGCTAGTAGTTGCAGGAGATATCCAAATCGACGAAACTAAAAAGATGATTGAGGATTACTTTGGGCCTATTCCTAATAATGCTCCAACGAACGTGAGAAAGGAAATAGTTGAAGACCCAATTACGGAAACTCGTTTTGCAACAGAATACGATCCAAACATTAGTATTCCTGTAAAAATCTTCTCTTACATCACGCCAAAATCGGTAGAAAAAGATGCTTATGTATTGGATTATATATCTAGTATTCTTACAGGTGGTGCAAGTTCTAGAATGCAGAAAAGAATGGTTGAAGAGGAGCAAATCGCTTTTCAAGTTCTTGCTTTCAATCAAGCAAATCAAGACTACGGAACTTATACTATGGGAGCTCTTCCTAAAGGTGATGTAACACTAGATCAACTAGCAAAAGTGATGGATGAAGAAATTAAAAAACTTCAAACCGAACTTATTTCAGAAAAGGAATTAGAAAAGCTTAAAAACCAATTTGAAGCTCGTTATGTTCAATCTAATTCAAGAGTTGAAGGTATTGCTTCATCTCTTGCTACTTATTATATGTTAAAAGGTGGTGCTGATAAAATCAATAAAGAACTAGATATCTATAAAAGTATTACTAGAGAAGATATCAAACGAGTTGCAAATACTTATTTAAACCCTAATCAACGATTAGAACTAGATTACTTTGCTGGTGAAGCACCAGATGCTCCTGAAGTTGGAGAAGGAGAAGGCGATATTAAAGTTGTAGAAAATAAACTTCAAGTTAACAAGATTTATTTTGAAAGTGATAGTTCTAAGTTGACAAAAAGTGCCATCACTGAATTGGACAAAATTATCGATATGATGTTCAAATACCCTAAATTGGAAATACTAGCCGAAACTTATACTGATAGTAAAGGCGGTGATGATTATAATCAGGAATTATCTCAAAAACGCGCCGAAGCTGTTAAAAGTTATCTAGTAATAAAGGGAATTGCAGAAAATCGCATTAAAGCAGTAGGTAAAGGAGAAAGTAATCCAGTAGTAGATTGTTCTTCTCAAGAATGTACAGAGGAACAGCATGAGCAAAATAGGAGAACTGAATTTACGATCATAAAAAAATAAAGAATTAAAATGAAAAAGCAACTTTTATATACTCTGGCAGTACTTTTTATCGGGTTAACCGCTACTGCACAGATTGATCGATCAAAGATGCCTGAATCTGGTCCAACACCAGAAATAAACATGGGTAAACCATATACATTTGAGCTTAAAAATGGGCTTCAGGTTTTGGTAGTTGAAGATTTTAAACTTCCTGTAATCAACATGAGTTTAAGTCTTGATAATCCACCAATTATTGAAGGCGATAAAGCTGGTGTACAATCCTTGACCTCTTCTATAATGGGTAAAGGAACGTCAAAAACACCTAAGAATGACTTTAACGAAAAAGTTGATTACTTAGGTCTTAGAGTATTTGTAAATGCAAACGGTGGTTTTGCCTCTGGTTTATCTAAATACAAAGAAGATATTTTCTCAATGTTTACTGAGGCGGCTTTATATCCGAATTTTACCGAAGAAGAATTAAAACTAGAACGTGATAATTTAATCCAAGGACTTAAATCCGGTGAAAATAGTGCTGCTTCAATTGCTGGAAAAGTTCGTGGTGCGTTAGTGTATGGTAAAGATCATGCAGCAGGAGAATTTGCAACAGTAGAATCGGTAGAAAGTGTTACGCTAGATGATGTTAAAAACTTCTACAACACTTACTTCAAGCCATCTCGTGGTTTTCTGGTAATTTCTGGTGATATTACCAAAAAGGAAGCTAAAAAGCTTGCTAAAAAATACTTTGATAAGCAGTGGGAAGAAGGCCTTGCTCCTAAAGCACAATTGCCAGCAGTGCAAGACCTTGCAGAAAGACAAATTAACTTTGTTGACGTTCCTAATGCAGTACAAACTGAGCTTGCAGTTATGCATGTATCTGATCTTAAAATGAATGATCCTGATTATCATGCCGCTGTACTTGCTAACTACATTTTAGGTGGTGGATTTAATTCATATGTTAATATGAACCTTAGAGAAGAACATGGATGGACTTATGGTGCACGTACATCTCTAGGTAGCGGAAGAAATTACAAATCTACATTCAGAGCTACGACAAAAGTGCGTAATGAAGTTACAGATAGTGCTGTTGTTGAAATATTCAAAGAAATCAATCGTCTTAAGACTGAGGATGTAGATCCTGTAGTTCTAGAAAATGCCAAAGCAAAATTCTTAGGAAGTTTTATCATGCAATCAGAAGATAAAGAAGTTGTTGCAGATAGAGCAGTAACAATAAGAACAAACAATCTTCCAGAAGATTTCTACAAAAACTTTATCAAAAACATCAATGCAGTTACAGTTGCAGATGTGAAGCGCGTTGCAAATAAATACTTAAAGCCTGAACAGGCTCGTATAGTTCTTGTAGGAAAAGCAAGTGATGTACTAGAGAACCTAGAAAAAATGAAAATTGATGGATTGCCAGTAGATATCAAATTCTTTGATAAAGAGGCAAACCCTACAGAGCGTCCATCAACAGTAGAAGTTCCAGAAGGATTAACTGCACAAAATGTTCTTGACAACTATATAGCAGCTATCGGTGGTAAGGACGCTGTTCAAGGAATTAAAGACGTGAATACATTCTCTGCCTATACATCTCCTATGGGAGAACTTATACTAGGAGTAAAGAGAGCACAAGGTGATAAATGGTCACAATCTATTAAAATGGGTGGACGTGAAGTAAATAAACAAGTTTACTTGGACGGGAAAGCCACTGTAGGTGCCATGGGACAATCACAGGAATTATCTGGTAAAATGTTAGAATTGGTAAAAGATCAAGCTTTATTTTTCCCTGAATTATATCATGCAGATAAAGCTACTCTTGCAGGAGCACAACGTTTAGGAGATAATAACGTATACATTATTAAATGGAGTGATACAAAAAAATCATTCTATGATACTGAAAGCGGTCTTTTAGTTGGAGAAGAAGTGGTGTCTATGGGTCCTCAAGGTGAAATCACTACCATCCTTAAGTATAGCGATTACGAGGAGTATAATGGAGTGAAATTTCCTACCGTAATGGTTCAGCCTATGATGGGACAGGAACTTAAATTTGAGACTAAAGATCTTAAAGTAAATACAGGATTAAAAGACTCTGATTTCTAGTAAGATCTCGCTTTCGCGAAAGCGAAATAATGAAACGTAAAACCGGTTACTAGTCAGTGGCCGGTTTTTCTTTTTTTGCTCTTGTTACCAATACCACTGCAAAAATTATTACCGCGGTAGAGATGCCTTGCCATAAATTAAATGATTCACCATCCAAAATTCCCCAAGTAAGTCCAACTACAGGCATTAAGTATGTGACACTACTTGCAAATACAGGAGATGTAATTTGAACAAGTTTATTAAACATGATCTTTGCTGCTACGGTACCAAAGATGCATAAAACGACAATGTAGCCTAAGCTTTTTTGAATTTGTGGGTTGGTGTAATCCAGACTGTGACCATCAGAAAGAAATAGTACGATTACCGCAAGTGGAGTAATAAATATAAAGTTACCTGCCGCGATAGCTAGTGGTTTTACGTTTTGTAAATACCTTTTAATAATATTGACATTGCTGGCATAACAACAGCATGCAATAAGTACAAACCCGGCAAAAAGATAATTTTGATCTGGATTGCCTTCCATCCCGGCAAATATTAAACCTATGGCACCACCTAATCCAATTATTACGCCTAAAAGTTGTACTCGACTGAATGATATACCAAAAACTATCGCTCCTAGAATAAGCGTGATTAAAGGCACTGTAGAGTTTAATATACCGCTTACTGCGCTATCGATTTCTGTTTGGGCATAGGCAAAAAGAAATACCGGAAAAAAAGTTCCTAGTAAACCAGAAATAAACAACCATAAATAATCACTCTTGCTTGCTTTTTTAAAGCTAGATAGTCCAATCACAGTTAATATCACACCTGATAAAATTACACGCAGGGCTCCTAGCTGTAAAGGTGTAAGGGTGAGATTACCATTCTCTTGACCCAAAGCTTTTTTTATAAGAATAAATGAAGAGCCCCAAATAAGACTTAGAATGACAAGATAAACGTACTTTAATTGGCTCTTTTCCATCTATGCGATTTTATAAAATGCAAAGGTGGTTCTATTAATTTGATTGAACTAATAATTTAAAACCAATGATTTGAAGAAGGTTTTGACTAAACT
This sequence comes from Nonlabens sp. MIC269, assembly GCF_001430865.1. GTDB lineage: Bacteria > Bacteroidota > Bacteroidia > Flavobacteriales > Flavobacteriaceae > Nonlabens > Nonlabens tegetincola. The sequence continues at coordinate 1,701,654 of NZ_CP011373.1, forward strand.
AACTGTTTAAAGATAAACATATTACGATTTGTTAGACTACTTCCATTGCAAGGTTTCCAGTAGATTGATCATATCTTTTTTGACATAATCAACTGCAGGAAGAATGCTATCGTAGTTGGGTCTTGTGTCAAAATACAGACTAGCGGTCAAAAAATGGTTGGTACTATCAGTGACGTAAAATTGTGCATTACTAGCAGCGTTACCTTCTACTTCATACATCATTCCATAGACTTTAGATTTCTCATTCATAAATGGATAATCCTTTATTACATCGGCTTTTATATTATGCTTATAAGATAGTTTTTGGCCGTCAATTAGCAGTTGAGTTAAATTATCATCTACCTTATTGTAGGTTAGGTAAACAGTAGCGTCCATATAGGGATATTCGATTTTCATCGAGCAATCATTCTTGCTCAATACTCTAGCATACTCGTTGAGTTCAAAAACAAAAGGGCAGTAATCAGTGGTAGTGGTGCCGTATGTCGCATCAGGATACTGTAGCGCTAGACTTGCGCTAGGTTTGGGTAATACATCTTCATCACCACAGCTGGTTAAAATCAAGAAGCAAGAAATTAAAATCAGTTTTATGGTAGTGTGCATTTGATTTGTTTGATTCGTTTATTGTCCATCGCTTCTACTAAAAACGTGAATCCTTTGAACTTTATTTTATCTAATTTACGAGGGAAATTACCAGTTTGTTCCAATAAAAAACCTGCTAAAGTCTCTGATTCTCCACGTGCACTTTCATATTGCTCTATTACTTCTTCATCGAGGTCTAGTACTCGGTAAAAGTCTTTCAGAGAGGTTTTACCTTCAAATACATAGTTTTTCTCATCTAGTTGTGAATAGACCAGATCTTCTTCGTCAAATTCATCACTTATATCACCTACAATCTCTTCTATTATATCCTCAAGTGAGATTAGGCCACTAGTACCACCATATTCATCCACCACTATAGCCAGATGCTTTTTTTGAACCTGAAATTCTTGAAGTAAGTCATCTAATTTTTTGTTTTCAGGAACAAAATAGGCTTCTCTCAATAACTTTGTCCAATCGTAGTTTTTGCGATCTACATAAGGTAATAGATCTTTTACATACAATACGCCTGTGATTTGATCAATGCTTTCTTTGTAAACAGGGATTCTTGAATAGCCGTTATCTACGACAAGAGTAATAACTTCTCTAAACGGTAATGATTCATCTAGAGCAAAAACATCTGTGCGATTACGCATTACGTTTTTCGTGTCGGTATTACCAAAGTTTACAATTCCTTGTAGTAATTGTTGTTCCTCATCGGTAGTGTCGTTTTCATCGGTGAGTTCTAAGGCCTGAGATAACTGTGATACCGTTAAATTACTTTTTTTACTACCTAAATTGTCTTGTATTTTCAAGGTTATGAATCTCATGGGTAAGCTCAAAAAACTGAATAATACATCGAGAACTTTTAATGGAACCGCCATAAAATTTGAAAACCCTATTGGGTTACGATTTGCATATACTTTTGGAAATATTTCTCCAAAGAGCAATATTAAAAAGGTAGCAAACAATACCTCTAGGGCAAACCTTATCCAACTGGTTTCTATATCTGCAAACCACTGCTCTCCTAATAAGCTAAAAATTAAAACCGATGTAATATTGATTGCATTATTAGCAATAAGTATGGTTGCTAGTAACTTTTTTGGTCTTTCAAGTAGCTTACTTACGACATTTTGTTTGGTAAATGCTTCATTTGGTTCTTCTAGTTCGCTAGAAGTAAGGGAGAAAAAAGCTACCTCAGCACCACTAATTAAAGCACTACATATTAAAAGTAATAAATAGATTACTAGGTAAAGCGCTTGCTCACCTTGCGTTACTAATAATAAGGGTAAATGTTCAGGATCAGGATCCACTAATCAATAGATTTAGTTAGAATGGTAGGTCATCAACCTCTTCATCACTACCTTCTGGTGGTACTACTGGAGCTTGATAACGCTGTGTATTAGACTGTTGTTGGGTTGCTTGCTGTTGTGGTCCCGTATTTGAATTCTCATTTTTAGGAGTTAAAAATGTAAACTCTTGTACCTGGATTTCGGTCGTGTATCGCTGTTGACCATCTTCACCAGTCCATTGTCTATTTTTAATGCGTCCTTCAATGTATACTTTATCGCCTTTACGCAAGTATTTTTCACAAACCTCAGCTGCTTTATTACGAACCACGCAATTGTGCCATTCAGTATTAGAAACACGCTCACCAGTGGTGCGATTTACATATTCTTCATTTGTTGCTAGAGGAAACCTTCCTATACAGCCACCACCTTCAAAATGCTTCATTTTCACATCATCACCTGTGTGACCTATAAGTATTACTTTGTTTACCGTACCTGCCATAGTTTGTGTTTGAATTATCTTTTAAAGATATAAAATCCTTTATAATAAATAGAATACAAAGGTAATTCTTAATGTTTGTAATCTCGCCAATATTCATTCATGAAACGTTCCATTAATACATGAACTGGCTTTTTAAAAGCATCCTTAATAGGTGACAGTCCATCCATATAATCTTCTAGTTCAATAATCCAAAAAGTCGCATGTATTTTACGATGTGATAATTTGTGAATAATAGGTTGTTGATTATATACGCTTTCGCGAAAGCGTAACTCACCTATAAGATTTTTAAACTCTATAGAATCTTTAATTTCAGACACCATCGCCGCTCCTGGAGTCTCAACAAGAGGAAATTCATAAAGACCTTTCCAAATTCCTGATTCATCACGTTGTTGCAACAAAGTTTTTTGGTCTGGAGAAATAATTACAAGGTAATTATGGAACAAATTTTTGACCTTGGTTTTTTTAGGCTTAACCGGTAACTCATCAATTAAACCCTTTTCGTAGGCAACACAATTATTTTTAAATACGCACGAAGCGCAATTTGGATTTTTTGGAATGCATTGTAGGGCTCCAAACTCCATAATCGCTTGATTAAAGATGTCCGGCTGCTCTTTATCCATAAGTTGTGCCGCAAGATGAGTAAACTCTTTTACGGCTGCTGGAGTATTTATAGGTGTATTGATATGAAAAATTCTGGAAAGCACTCGATACACATTACCATCTACCACGGGAACAGCTTCCTTGTTAGAAAAGCTAGCTATGGCAGCAGCCGTATAAGTGCCTACACCTTTAAGTTTAAGTAAATCCTTGTATTGAGAAGGGAACTTACCTAGTTCTACTACTTGCTGTGCGGCTTTATGTAAATTACGTGCTCTAGAATAATATCCTAATCCTTGCCATAATTTAAGAACGTCGTCCAGCGGTGCAGCAGCTAGCATTTCAACTTTGGGGTAGGTTTCAACAAACTTGTTGTAGTAAGGAAGGCCTTGTGCTACACGAGTTTGTTGGAGAATTACCTCACTCAACCATATGTAATAAGGATTAGTAGTATGTCGCCAAGGTAGATCTCTTTTGTTAACTAAATACCAATCAATGAGTTGGCTTGAAAAGTTCATATTTTCTTTATAATTATAGAGTGGAAAGATATATCTATTTAAAATTTAATTAATTAGAGATTTTAATTAGTTTAATTAGAGTATATTTGCGCCCTGTTTAATGTAACCCTAAATAATTAAAATAGAACTTAAAAATGACTAAAGCAGATATCGTATCTAAGATTTCAGATAAGTTGGGAATGGAGAAGACTGATGTTCAGGCAACTGTTGAGTCTTTTATGGAAGAGGTGAAAGGATCTCTGGAAACTGGAGAAAACGTATATTTACGCGGTTTTGGTAGCTTTATCGTAAAAACGAGAGCTGAAAAAACTGGTCGTAATATTTCTAAAAATACTACTATAAAAATACCAGCTCACAATATACCAGCTTTTAAACCAGCTAAAGTATTTGTAGAAGGTGTAAAAACAAAAGTTAAAGTAAAATAAACCAATAATATAAGAGATATGCCAAGCGGTAAGAAAAGAAAAAGACATAAGGTAGCTACGCACAAACGTAAAAAGCGTCGTCGCGCTAACCGTCACAAGAAGAAAAAGTAGTGTAGCACTACTTTTTCTTTTTTACGTTCATTGAAATAGGGTTGCAGTTGACAACTCGTTTGACTTTACAAGAAAAGTTCTTGTAATGTATTCTTTCATATCATCCTGTTGTAAAACACATCTATGGTTTTACAACTATTAAATAACAGGAAACATGGATAAAGAAATTATTATCCGTTCCGGTGCTACAAAAGTGGATTACGCCTTGACCAAAAATGGTAGGCTTATTGAACTCCATAAAGATGAAGATGAAAACAAGTTTGCAGTAAGCGATGTTTTTATAGCAAAAGCACGTAAAGTACTGTCTGGTCTTAATGCCTCATTTGTTAATGTAGGTTATGAAAAAGATGGGTTTTTACACTATCATGATCTAGGACCTAAATACCGTACACAGTTAAAGTTTACTAAGCAAATTTTAAGCGGACGAAGAAAAAATTTTAAACTCAAGGACATCAAGTTAGAAAAGGAACTAGATAAAAGTGGTTCTATTGACGATGTTGTTGAATCTGGCCAGCCTATACTTGTACAGGTGGTTAAAGAACCTATCTCTACAAAGGGCCCGCGATTGAGTGCAGAAATCTCACTGCCAGGTAGGTATGTTGTGCTCGTTCCATTCTCTGATCGTATATCTATTTCCCAAAAAATAGAAGATAGAGAAGAAAAAAGCCGTCTTAAAAGACTTGTTAAAAGCATTAAACCTGAAGGTTTTGGCGTTATAGTACGCACAGTAGCCACAGGAAAATTAGTAGCAGACCTGGATCAGGATCTACAAAATTTAATGGAAAAATGGGACCGCATGTGTAGTAAATTGCACAAGGCTTCCTTTCCTACTAAAGTATTGACTGAACAAAGTCGTACTCACTCTCTAATGAGAGATGTGTTTAATGATACCTATACTTCAATCATTGTTGACGATAAAGAAGTGTGTGAAGAGATCAAAGAATATTTAAGTACAATAGCTCCACACAAACAGTCTATTGTAAAATATCACAATCCACGACTACCGATTTTTGAAAAATACGGTATCGAGAGACAAATTAAAACGTCGTTTGGAAAAACGGTTTCCATGAGTAAAGGTGCCTATTTAGTCATAGAGCACACTGAAGCCATGCACGTAATAGACGTTAATTCTGGTAATAGATCTAATAAAGCTGATAGTCAGGAAGACACCGCGCTTGAAACAAACCTAATAGCCGCTACAGAAATCGCGAGACAATTAAGATTGCGCGATATGGGTGGTATCATAGTGGTGGATTTTATTGATATGCGCGCTTCAGAAAACAGGAAAAAGCTGTACGAGCACCTGCGAGAAGAAATGTCGGATGACAGAGCAAAACATAAGATATTACCACCTAGTAAATTTGGTCTTATTCAAATCACAAGACAGCGTGTAAGACAAGAAGTTAAGATTAAAACTCGTGAAGAGAATCCTAACGGAAATGGTAATGAGATTCAAGCTCCTATAGTAATTGTACAACAAATTACTGAAAAACTAGAGCGCTTGTTTAAAGAAGGTAATAAAAACATCACCTTAAATGCTCACCCATTTATTGCTGCCTTTTTAACTAAAGGAGTGCCGTCAATACGTTCAAAGTGGTTCATGAAACACAAAAAATGGGTAAAAATTTTACCTAGAGATGCTTATACTTATTTAGAGTATAAGTTTAAAGACAAAGATGGAAAAGTCTTATAAATATAATCCCGCTATTCAGTTGAGTAGCGGGATTTTTTTATGCAATTTTTAAAGCATTATTCCTTATACATTCCAATAACTAGATCTCCTTTATCGTTCATACTAGCACGATACATACCAGCAGTATTAAACTCCATAGAAACATTACCATATTTATCAAGAGACACGATTCCACCAGTTCCACCTAATGCAGTAAGCTTTTTCTGTATAACCTCTTCCGTAGCTTCTTCTAGTGTAAGTCCTTTGTACTCCATAAGTGCACTTATGTCATAAGCAACTTGACCACGTATAAAGTATTCACCGTGACCAGTGCTAGAAACACCACAAGTGCTATTATTTGCGTACGTACCACTACCTATAATAGGAGAATCACCTATACGACCGTACTTCTTATTAGTCATACCACCTGTGCTTGTTCCGGCTGCGATATTTCCATTTTTGTCTAACGCAACACAACCTACCGTTCCATATTTAGAATCTTGTATAAAAGGATCTTGAAAATTCATAGCTGTTCCATTATCTCCTTCTTTTGCCTCTTTTTCTAGTATACGTTGTAGGGATTGATAACGTCTTTCTGTGTAAAAATATTTATTGTCTACAATTTCTATGTTTGGATTTTGTTGCGCTTTCGCGAAAGCGTCACTACCGTTGCCACTCAATAATACATGTTCACTATCGGTCATAACCAATCGGGCTAGTGAGATCGGGTTTTTCACTGTACTCACTCCAGCAATAGCTCCAGCATTTAAGGTTTTACCATCCATGAAGCTAGCGTCTAAAGAGTTAACTCCTTCATGAGTAAAAACAGCTCCTTTTCCTGCATTAAATAAAGGAGAATCTTCCATAATTCTTATACTAGCTTCAACAGCATCCATAGCGCTACCACCTTTGGCTAAAACGTCGTGTCCAGCTTTAATAGATTCGGTAAGTTTGTCGTTGTAAGCCTTTTCAAGTTCAGGAGTCATGTTTTCTTTTTTGATTGTTCCTGCACCACCGTGAATAACTATAGCGTATTCGCTTACTTGTTGATTGTTATTATCTGTGTTAATTGTAAGATCTTGATTAGGTGAGTTTTCTTCCTTTGGTTTACAGGAAGTAAATAGGCAGATTATACAAATGAAAAGAGCAATAATTCTCATATATTAAAGTTTTGAGACTAAGATACTGCTTTTGCAGCATAACATTTTCTACCTTTAGCCCATGAATTGGTTAGACATTTTCATTTGTATTGTATTATTAGTCGGTCTGTGGAAAGGCTACATGAACGGGCTTTTTATTGAAGTAGCCAGCCTAGTAGCTCTTATAGCTGCAATTTATGGTGCAATTTATTTCTCAAATTTTGCCGGTGACTGGTTGAGAGAACAAGTAAACTGGGACGAGGCATACATTACCATAGCCAGTTTTATCATCACTTTTGTTGTCATCATTTTTGTGATTACCTATATAGGTAAATTATTTACCAAAATTGTGAAAACAGCACAACTCTCCTTCATAAATAAACTCGCAGGAGCTGCATTTGGATTACTCAAAATGGCCTTTTTGATAAGCGTCGTATTAATGTTTATTAATTCTGCCAGTGGTGAGTTTGAGATCATCAGCACCGAGGTAAAAGAAGAATCGATAGTCTATGAACCTATTGAACCTATGGCACCTTATTTACTTCCTAAGATTCTAGAAGAAGCAGACCGTGTAGATCGCAATTTACGAGGCGATAGAATAGAGTCTCCTAGACCAGTCGATCAAGATTCATTGTCCCGATAATATAAAACGCTTAATAACAATAGATTACATTTTTGGCACAGTTTTCGAAAACGTTGTAGTAATAACTTTAATACAACGATTATGAGAACAATTACTACTTTTTTAGGAGCTATGTTGTTATTTGTTTTAGCAACTAGTTGTGATGCAGACATTCAATTAGGAAATGGAGTAGTAGCACCTACTCTAGAACAAGTTGTAGAAGGTAAACAACTGTGGTACGTCGATTTAAATTATGTACACGATGACATTGATATACCATTTATTACACAGGCTTTTACCCTAAGTTTTGATTATGGAACCCTTATGGCCAATAATAACTTAGTTGGAGTGGGAAGTGCTGGCGCAGGTATGGGAATTTCTGTAGGATATTATGAAACATTTGAAAACACCTTGATTATACATCATGATATAGATGGTACTTATGAATTTGATGTTAGAGTAAAAGATTTTGACAGAATTCATCTTATCGATCCAGCTAGTGGTTCCCTTATACGATTACAAGGGTATCAAATAGGAAATTTTGATTATGACGCTCTGTTTTATGACAATATTCATTATTTCTTACAAGAGTATAGAGCGTGGGAAAAAACATTTACTAGCAATGCAGGTGTTATAAATGAATTTGATAGAGAAAATTTCTTGAGTTTTTTTCCTAGTTACGATGGCGATACTTTTTTAAGTTCAAAAGACGCTCGTGGTACATCTATACAAAATTTATTATGGGATTATGAAGGGTCGTACCAGGTTGAAAACCAGAATAATGATCTGATTAATAAATATTTAACGCTCCATTATGAAAATATAGGCAATGAAATGTTCGATCTTTACGTTATCAATGATAGAACGATAGAACTCTATCATATTTCCTCAGGAACGACATACCGTTTTACAGGAAAAGGATACATTCAGATTAAAAATTCTTCTGGAAAATCTAGATTACTAGATGTAAAAAAGAAGAAGTCATTATAAAGATTATTGGTTGGTTGGAAGCCGCCTGTTTAGCAATCCTTGCTTACGGGCGGTTTTTTTATGCAATAAATACTAATCTATTCCTAGCCAGTGTGGTATAATCCCTATTTTTGCGGCATAAAAATCACTCCATAGCATGGTACATTACAAGCACATTGAGATTGAGAAAAAATGGCAAGACTACTGGGCAACTAAAAAAACATTTAAAGCACATAATCACAGTGATAAGCCTAAGTTTTATGCACTAGATATGTTCCCGTATCCTAGTGGTGCTGGGCTGCACGTAGGTCACCCATTAGGTTACATCGCTAGTGATATCGTTTCACGATACAAACGTCATACTGGTTTCAATGTACTACATCCTATGGGTTATGATAGCTTTGGTCTTCCTGCCGAGCAGTATGCGATACAGACTGGACAGCATCCCGCAATTACGACTCGTGATAATATCGCTAGATACCGTGAGCAAATGGACCGTATCGGGTTTAGCTTTGACTGGGATCGTGAGGTAAAAACTAGTGATCCTGATTATTACAAATGGACACAGGAGATATTTATTTTACTTTTTGATAGCTGGTATGATAAAGATGCAGATAAGGCAAGACCTATAAGTGAATTAGAATCTCGCTTTCGCGAAAGAGGAACAACCACTATCAACGCTGCTACCGATGAAGATTTACCAGAATTCACAGCAGATGAGTGGAACAGCTATACCAAAGAAGAAAAAGAGAAAATCTTGCTAGATTATCGCCTTACTTACCTGGCAGATACTGAAGTAAACTGGTGTCCGGCGCTAGGAACTGTACTGGCAAATGATGAGATAGTAAACGGAGTAAGCGAACGTGGTGGGCATCCAGTAGTGCGCAAAAAAATGCGCCAGTGGATGATGCGTATTAGTGCCTATGCAGAGCGTTTATTAAACGACCTAGATGAATTAGACTGGAGTGATAGTATCAAAGAAATACAGCGCAACTGGATTGGGAAATCTGTTGGTGCTATGGTTAGTTTTAAACTAGACGACCATAAAATTGATGTTTTCACAACACGACCTGATACTATTTACGGTGTTACCTTTATGACGCTGGCGCCAGAACATGAGCTAGTGGATAGCATCACAACTGATGCCCAACGCGATGCCGTTGAAGCTTATAAAAAAGCGACCGCAGCAAGATCAGAACGTGAACGTATGGCAGATGTAAAAACCATAAGTGGTGTATTTACTGGTGCTTATGCTACGCATCCATTAAGCGGTGAGAAAATACCTGTGTGGATAGGTGATTATGTGCTAGCTGGCTATGGAACAGGAGCAGTAATGGCTGTACCATGTGGTGATGAGCGTGATCATGCTTTTGCTAATTATTTTGCCGGTCAAGAAGGTATGCCAGCCATTAAAAACATTTTTGAAGGTGTAGATATAAGTGAAGAAGCCTATACGGCCAAAGACAATACACCTATCTGTAACAGCGATTTCCTAAACGGAATGAGCTATAAGCAAGCGATGGCTGCCGCTATTGAAAAATTAGAAGAAATAGGGGCTGGGAAAGGAAAAACAAATTATCGCTTGCGTGATGCGGTTTTCTCTAGACAGCGCTATTGGGGTGAACCATTCCCAGTGTACTACAAGAATGGTTTACCACAAATGATAGACCGTGAGCATTTACCACTAGAATTACCAGAGGTAGATGAATATTTACCTACTGAAGATGGTGCGCCGCCATTGGGACGTGCGACTACTTGGAGTTGGTGCACGGTGGAAAACAAGGTAGTCTCAAATGATGATAGCCGCGATTGCGTGTATCCTTTAGAATTGAACACCATGCCAGGCTGGGCTGGTAGCTCGTGGTACATGTTTAGATACATGGATGCTAGTAATGAGAAGGAGATGTTCTCAAAGGAAGCACAGGAATACTGGGAAAACGTTGACTTGTATATAGGTGGTAGCGAGCACGCTACTGGCCACTTGTTATACAGCAGGTTTTGGGTAAAAGTGTTGCATGACCTTGGAAAAGTAACGGTCAACGAGCCTTTCAAAAAACTGATTAATCAAGGGATGATTCTGGGTGAGAGTGCTTTGGTAAAATCTATCGGTGTAAGTTTTGCAAAATCGGCTAATCATGATTTCACAGAAGAAGAATTAAAAATCCTTGATATTTTGAGTTCAAAGTATCAAATGATCCAGGATAAGCCTCTTAGTGCTGATTTGGTTAAATACTTAAGAAAATCGAATGCCGACAACAAGGAAGATGATATTGATTTTCAAAGAATAAAAAAGTCAATCAAATCTTACCTTTTTAGTGATGTTTATAAAGATTTAGAAGAAAATGATTTTGATGGCAAAGTCAAAATAAACCCTTTTTATAATTATTATACTAGTCATATAGATATTGAAACTGTAATTCAGGATAAAATAGATTTCGAAAAGTTTAGTGCAAAATATCCAGAGAAAGATTTACAGTTATTTTTAAATAACGATGACGGCGTTTTCAAAGTCTCACGCGAGGTAGAGAAAATGTCTAAGTCCAAATTCAATGTAGTCAACCCAGACGACATTTGTGAGCAGTACGGTGCAGATACGCTACGTTTGTATGAAATGTTCCTCGGGCCACTGGAGCAAGCAAAGCCATGGAATACCGCTGGAATTACCGGAGTATATGGTTTCATTAAAAAGCTATGGAAACTTTATCATAATGAAAATGGTTTCCATGTTAGTGATGAAAAGGCATCATCAGAAAGCATGAAGACCTTGCATAAAACCATTAAGAAAGTACGCGAGGATATCGAGAACTTCTCGTTTAATACGAGTGTAAGTAGCTTTATGATTGCCGTTAATGAGTTAACTGCTCAAAAATGCGACAGCCGCGAAGTTCTAGAACCGCTTGCGATATTAGTTTCACCTTATGCGCCTCACATCGCAGAAGAGTTATGGTCACTACTAGGTCATGAGGAAAGTATAGCCTATGCTGATTTCCCTGTTTTTGAAGAAAAATACTTAGTAGAGAGCAGCAAGAAGTATCCTATCTCGTTCAATGGTAAAATGAAATTTACTTTAGAATTACCGGTTGATGCCAGTAAAGATGAGCTAGAAAAACTAGTGCTGGAAAATGACAAGGTTAAGCAGCAGTTAGAAGGTAAAACAATCAATAAAACTATCGTGGTTCCAGGTCGAATTATAAATTTTGTTTTAGGTAAATAACTACAATTTATTTAGAACCTTTATAGATGTTGATCAGCTAGGCTGCTGAGAATTTTAAATGTACTTTTATAACTCATAAAACAACCTTTTTGAGCACAACACGTAAATTATTTCAGCAAACTGCCGTGTATGGAGTTGCTACCGTATTGCCTAGAGTGCTTACGGTATTACTTAATTTACTGTTGACAACCTTTATAGATACTAAACAAGATTTTGGTAATCTGTCCATCATCTTTTCATGGATTATCATTTTTAATGTCATACTTACCTATGGAATGGAAACCTCATTTTTTAGGTTTTATTCTCATTCAAAGAGTAAAAAAAAGGTGCTTAGCACTTCGCTACTTGGGTTATTAGCTACTACAACATTGTTTACAGTTATTGCCTTTCTCAACCTTGACAATATTGAGTTGTGGTCGGGTAAAAATAGTGAATACTGGCGTTGGGTGATTGGCGTACTAGCCTTAGATACTTTGATGGTCATACCATTTGCGTATTTAAGAGCACAAGGTATGGCTAGAAAGTACGCCATCATTAAAATGATTGACGTGGTTATTTCATTCGTTCTAACTACTTTTTTCTTAGTTTTTTTATCAGATATTCCAGTAATACAACAGTGGTTTCCAACTGATAAAGTGGAGTTATTTTTCATTGCCTTGTTTACTCCCAAAATATTTTTGTTGCTACTACTCATCAAACCTTATTTTCACATAGAAGGTTTTGATATTACCATATGGAAACAAATGATGAAGTACGGTACTCCTATTCTGGTGGCTGGACTAGCATTTGCGATTAATGAAACTTTTGATAAGCAACTAATTGAATGGTTAAGTCCAGGTAATAGTACTGCCCAAGCTGGGTTGTACACTGCCTGTTACCGACTTGCGGTGGGAATGACCTTATTTGCCACTGCTTTTAAGCTAGGTGTAGAGCCTTTCTTTTTTAGTGAATCAAAGGATAAAAATGCTCCGCAGTTATATGCTTCCATTACCAAGATGTTTGTGATTTTAGGAGCAATCGCACTGGTATTTTATATCACATTGATCGATGTTGTTAAATTAGCAGTAATTGATAGTGATTATTACGAGGCCATTTTTATTGTTCCTTATGTGTTGATTGCGTATTTCTTTTTTGGGATTTATCAATCCTTGTCTGTATGGTATAAAGTAACCGACAAAACAAAATACGGTGCAATAATATCAGTGTTTGGAGCTATTATCACAATAGCGGCCAATGTCTTACTAATTCCTAAAATTGGTTATCTAGCCAGTGCTATTACAACCTGTGTGGCCTATGGAGTAATGATGATTGTTTCCTATCTATGGAGTCGCAAACATTTTCCTATTCCTTATGATATCAAGAGTATTCTATTGTACTTGCTGCTATCAATAGGAGCTACGGTTGTAATCTTCTATCTTATAAGAGATTCATACGGCGCTGGTAGCTGGCAACAATACGTGTACGGTTTAAGCATTAGTTTGCTAGTGAGCGCTTTTATATTAGTTAGAGAAAAGAATTTTATACTTCAATTACTTAAGAAAAATGACAGTTAAAATCATCAATAAATCAAACCATGACCTGCCTCACTACGAGACATTAGGAAGTGCAGGAATGGATTTAAGAGCAAATCTTACAGAGTCAATCTCTTTAAAGCCATTAGAGCGTACCATTGTTAAAACAGGATTGTTTATAGAATTACCGGTTGGGTATGAAGCTCAAGTACGTCCACGTAGTGGTCTAGCTGCCAAAAAAGGAATCACTGTCTTAAACTCGCCTGGAACAGTTGACGCTGATTATCGTGGAGAAATTGGTGTTATTCTAGTTAATTTGTCCAATGAAGAATTTGTAATTGAGAACGGTGAACGAGTAGCACAATTAGTAATTGCAAAGCACGAGCGCGTGATCTGGAACGAGGTAGATGTACTTTCTGATACTGGTCGTGGTGCTGGCGGTTTTGGTAGCACTGGTGTAAAGTAAGGATTGTTGCTGTATGCTTTCGCGAAAGCGATACCTCAACCCAACTCTGTTTATTCTACTTAATAATTTTTACCTTAGCACATTAATCTAAAAATGCGCCCATCAGGGCTTTACATATGAAAATAATAGTACCTATGGCAGGTCGTGGTTCAAGACTACGTCCTCATTCACTAACTACGCCTAAACCATTAATACCAATTGCAAACAAACCTATAGTCAACCGATTGGTTACTGATATTGCTAGAATTTTAAAAGAACCCATTGAGGAAATTGCTTTTATTCTAGGTGATCCAGCATTCTTTGGTGATGACGTGGTGAACAACCTTGAAGAACTTGCAGAAAGTTTGGGTGCCAAGGCAAGTATCTACCGTCAGTTAAATCCGTTGGGAACTGGTCACGCTATTATGTGTGCTGAACCTAGTTTGTCTGGTCCAGCTGTAGTTGCCTATGCCGATACACTAATTAGAGCCGATTTTGACCTAGATCCAGCAGCTGATGCTGTTATTTGGACAAAACAAGTTGAACGACCAGAAGCCTATGGTGTTGTGAAACTTAATGAAAAGGATGAAATTGTTGAGTTGGTAGAAAAACCGCAGGAATTTGTAAGTGACCAGGCCGTTATCGGTATTTATTATTTCAAAGAAATTGGCGATCTTAAGAAAGAGCTTCAGTTTGTGATTGATAATGAAATTATAAACGGTGGCGAGTACCAAATCAATGATGGAATCAAGCGTTTAATGGCCGCAGGAAATGTTTTTAAGACAGGAACGGTAGACGAGTGGATGGATTGCGGTAATAAAAATGTTGCTATAGACACCAATAACAAGATCATGCAATTCATGATTGCCGATGGTAGTGATGAAATTAAACAAGAACCTAAATTGAGCAATGCAACAATTATAGAGCCATGTGTTATTGATCCTAGCGTTGTGATCAAGGATAGTACGATTGGACCTAACGTGTCCATAGGAGCTCATACTATTATTGAAAACTGCACTATTAAAAATTCATTAATTCAGAAAAGCAGCAGTATTAAAAACGCTACCTTAGATGAAGCAATGATAGGTAATCACGTGAAGTATGACGGTGATTTTACAAAAATTAGTATTGGAGATTACACGATAATGGAATAATTGTTGACTCATGAACAGCATGACTAGAAAAATCATATTTTTTTCACTTTTAACCTTAGGGTTACAAGTTCATGTTGGTGCTCAAGAACAAGGTGAGCAAGATGAGGTTAATGTGGATTTGCTACAGGATGTTTCAAGTGAGTTTAAAGAGAAGTTTTTTAACGCACTTACTGAAAAAGCAAAGGAAAACCACAACAAAGCCATAAATATTCTATTAGAGTGTGAAGAACTAGAGCCTAATGCTGCGATAATTCAATTTGAACTAGCAAAAAATTATGAGGCAATTTCCGCTTTCGCGAAAGCGGAACAATCCTTACTAAGAGCCATTGAAATAGATGGGAAAAGAGAATGGGTTCTAGACAAGTTATATGATGTTTATGATAAGCAACAAAAGTTTGATGAAGGACTTGAAATTCTAGAAGAACTCACGCAAATTAATCCGATTTATGAAGAGTTGTTGCCCTATCAATACTATAGAACGCAGCAATATAAAAAATGTGTTGATATAATCGATAAGTTGGATAAGCGATTGGGCACTGACAAGCGACGTACCTTTTTACAATCACAAGCAAAAAAGCAGCTAGGAATCGCTGAGGATTTAAACGAGGACATTACGGGAGCTTTAGCTAGAATCCAAAATGATGATAAAGATGAACAGGCATATATTGAGCTTATTTACTATTACAGTAAAAAGAAAGATCAAGAGAACACTCTAAAGTATGCAGAATTATTAGATAAAAATGTCCCTGATAGTGATAAAGCCCATCTCGCTTTGTATAAAATTTATTTGGATGCAGGTAGGTTAAGAAAAGGAATACGTAGCATGAAAAAGGTTTTTAAATCAACGCAGTTTGATGATGAAACCAAAGTGCGCGTACTCAATGATTTTATTACCACTAGTACGCATGATGATGAACTCATGGATGATGTAAAGGATGCCATCGATGTTTTTTCAGATTATGTAGAAAACCCAGAAGCCTTTACGGCTCTAGGAGCCTATTATTTGGAGAAAAAGAATGATCCCAGTGCGGCACTTGCTTTTTATGAAAAAGGATTGGAAATTAATGATCAAGACTTTGATCTTATAAAAAAGGCAGCTTTATTATCTATAGACGTTAAGGATTACAGCAAGGCTCATGATATATTAGAAAAAGCATTATCCTACTTTCCAGCCCAACCTTTGTTCTATTTGTTAGATGGTGTTGCCTTAAATTATCTTGATAAACCTGATGATGCTATTGAACGCTTGGAATCTGGAATGACCTACTTATTAGACGAGATTCAATTGGAACGAGATATCTATCAACAGCTTGCAATAAGCTATGATAAAAAAGGTAATGCAACACAAGCATTAAAAATGCGTTCTAAAGCTCAAGAATTATCTAAAAAATTATAATGAAATTGAGATACTTACTAGTACCAGCTCTATTAATCATAGTGGCATGTGGTACTCAAAAATCATCAACAACTGCTCTAGCTACTGCAAAGAAGGCTAAGGTGGTGCGCAGTCATGATAATTCAGAACTTGAGTTTAATACACTCAAGGCTAGACTAGGTGTGGATTATGAAGATGACAAGCAATCTCGAAATATTACGATGAACCTGCGCATGGAAAAAGGTGAGAAAATATGGATGAGTGCAAGTATTCTAGGACTTACTCTAGCCAAAGTTTATATCACACCTGATCGTGTACAGTTCTATGAAAAAATTAATAAACGCAGTTTTAACGGTGATTTTAGATTAATAAGTGATTTTCTAGGTGAGGATTTGACTTTTGAACAACTAGAAGATGTTTTGCTAGGTCAAGCGGTTGAAAATTTGAGTAATCATGAGTTTACCATTCAAAATAACGAGTATCAATTCAAAACTGAAGATGTTATCACCAAGCTGTTTCGTTTACGACCATCTGATTTTAAATTGGTAGAGCAATCTGTTCTTAAAGCTGAAAATAATTACCTAACTATAAATTACCCTGAATATCAAGAGGTAGATAATCGTTTATTGCCTCGTACGGTAAAAATCGATGCAAAACGAGGTAAACGTTTTTCTCAAGTAGAACTTACCTTTAAAAGTGTAGAATTCAATAAAGAGCTATCCTTTCCGTTTGAATTACCAGATAATTATCGCAAAATCGAGTTATGATTAAAAAGTTAGTGGTTGTTTTATTAGTAGTTTTTTGTGGTGTACATGGGACGGCACAAACTCAAAAAGAACTGGAACGCAAGAAAGCCGCTATCCAAGATAAAATCAATCAATATGATAGATTGTTAAAAGAAGTACGTCAAGAGGAAAATACAATGACATTACTTCTAGAGACTCTCGATAAAAAAATAGCAAGTACTCAGGAAATTATTACCATCACAAATCGTGAAGCAAATGCTCTTACTCGAGCTATTAAGAACAATAGGAGCGAGATTAAGAAACTAGATGAAGAAGTAGAGTCTCTTAAAAAGGAATATGCTAGTATGATTGTAAAAGCATACAAGAGCAAGAATGATCAAAGTAGATTGATGTTTCTACTGTCTTCAGAAGATTTTTTGCAAGCGTACAAAAGAGTACAGTACTTGAAATCCATTGCCGATTACCGCAAGAAACAAGCAAATGAAATTAGTGACAAAAGTGCCCAGCTCAAGCAGAAGACTGAGAAGTTAGAGATTGATAAAAAGCAAAAAGAAATTGTAGTCGCTCAAAATCGAAAACAAAAAAAAGAATTGAGTAAGGACAAAACGGAGCAGGAGAATATGCTGGCTGTGGTAAACGCCAATAAAAAGAAGTACAGTTCGCAATTCAAAGAAGCCGCAAAAGAACGAGATCGTCTAGACCGTGAAATCAAAAAACTAATTGCAGCTAGAATTAAAGAATCCTATAAAGGATCAGGTAAAAAAGTAGATAAAAACAAATTTTTTCTTACTCCAGAAGCCAAAGCACTAGCAGCAGACTTTAAATCAAACAGAGGTAAACTACCATGGCCTGTTAATGAAGGCTTTGTATCACGTAAATACGGAGAAATGCCTTCTCCAATAGATAGAAATGTCCGTATTTATTCAAATGGCTGGCGTTTTCAAACTCCTAAAGGTGCAAGTGCACGGGCTGTTTTCTCTGGTGAAGTAGATGCTATTGTTAAGAAACCAAATGGTATTTTAATAGTGTATATTCGTCATGGAAACTACACTTCTGTTTATAATAATTTGAAATCTGTTGCTGTATCAAAAGGTGATAAAGTCAAGGTATACGATACAATTGGAGAGGTTTTTACCAATCGAGCAGGAGTTTCCGAACTGCGATTTATCTTAATGGAAGATACAAACACGCTCAATCCTGCCTACTGGCTTTTAAAAGGGTAAAAACAGTAGTTTTAGATAAACTTAAACGGCTACCGCCATAGTGGCTATTGAGATTTTTATATCAGGAATTTTTAGAAGTTCATGCGCACAACTACTTAATGTAGCTCCTGTAGTTATCACATCATCAACTATTAATAAATGCTTGCCTTGTAAGGTAACATCATTAAGTTCAAAAACAGCTTGTTTGATAGCATGACGCTCTACTTGATTTAATTGAGCTTGCTTCCGTGTATTTTTAGTCTTAATAAGGATATCCTCACGATAATCTGCCTGAATAGCTTGCGCAATTATTTTCCCAAAACCCGTCACCTGGTTATAGCCTCTCACCTTTTTTCGTTTAGGATGAATAGGTACTGGTAAAACCACGTCTATCTGCTCAAACTCTTTTTTATTTTTTATTTCTCTAGCCATCCATTTGCCTAAATACTCACTTATTCCTTCTTGTTTTTTATACTTGAGCTGGTGAATGAGCTGTTGAACAGCACCTATTTTTTCATAGTAAAATAAACTTGTAGCATTTTCTACAGGTACTCTCGCAAAAAATAAGTCTTTAATTTGTGTATCCTTATTTTTATGATGTAGCGCTAGTGGTAGGTGTGCAATGCATGTAGTACATAGCTTCTCTTCTCCAGGAGTAAGCACGGTAGTACAAGCCATGCATGATGGTGGATAAAAGAGGTTAAATAAATCTAAAAACAAGTTTTTCACAAATTATTTTCTAGCTTGCTGCGTTATAAAGATAAACAACCTGTAAAAATGACTAAGGAAAAAGACAATCGTATTTATAAGGTACTCCTGGGATTATTGCTGTTAGGATTGATAGCAGTAAGCGTTTGGGCCTATAAAAATTACAACGAGAACGAATCTATTAAAGCCGATTTAAGAGACGAGCAAGTTCAAATTCAAAAAGAACTAGAAAACATAAGTGCAGAGTATACTGCCGAGATTGATAAAGGGAACGTCCTAAATGCAGAATTAACTAGTGCAAATGATCGAATTACTAGACTCGTTGATAGTGTAAGTAGGCTAGAAGCCGATGTAAAAGTAATTTCTAGATTAAGAAAGGAACTAGCAAAAATTAAACAAGAACGCACAGCTTTAAAAGAACGTATAACCGTACTAGAAACTTTAAATAAAGACTTGTCAAGAGTTAATGATAGTACACTTGCTGCGCTCAATGAAGAAATGATTAAAAGTCAGGAGCAAAGCGACATGCTATCAAAATTAAATGAGAATATGTCTAGAGCTGCAACTCTTGTTCCTACTAACTTCACAACTCAGGGCGTTATCATACGTCGTAGCGGTAAACAAATTGAAAATGACAAAGCAAGACGAGTTGATGACTTAAAAGTATGCTTTACCTTGCCACAAAATCCGCTGGCGCAAGATGGTGTTACTGAATTTTACCTTCAAGTAATAAATCCAGAAAATAATGTAATTGGTAGTAAGGCGCAGCAGCAGTTTGACGGCCAGTCACTTACTTACTCTAAACTAGTTAAGTTCAATTATCAGAATAAGGAACTAGATATTTGCGAGTTGATTAATGCTGGCGAGGATGAGATAACTTCAGGTCGTTATCGTATTAATTTATACAACGGTCCAGTGAGAATAAGTAGTAGCGAGATTACGCTTAGATAACAAATTGAGTCGTAAACTTTATAACCGTTCTAGAAATAGAGCGGTTTTTCTTTTTTTACGCTTTCGCGAAAGCGAAAAAAACACAAACACGTCGCACAAGACAACACTTTTTTTACCTTTGCAGCTATGGCAAAAAACAACGATCAGGATCAGTTTAAAAAAGTACTCTCACATGCTAAAGAGTACGGTTATGTCTTCCAATCCAGTGAAATTTATGATGGCTTACAAGCCGTTTATGATTATGGACAAAATGGAGCAGAGCTTAAAAAGAATATAAGGGAATATTGGTGGCAAGCAATGACCCAATTGCATCAAGAAATAGTTGGTATAGACGCTGCCATTTTCATGCACCCGACTACATGGAAAGCCAGTGGTCACGTTGATGCTTTTAATGACCCATTGATAGACAATAAAGACTCAAAAAAGCGCTATCGCGCTGATGTGCTTATTGAGGATTATTGCGAGAAATACTTGCAAAAAGCAAACAAAGAGGTTGAAAAAGCTCGTAAACGTTTTGGAGAAAGTTTTGACGAGGATATGTATCGCAAGACAAATCCACGTGTTCTAGGATACCTAGAAAAAGCGACCGAGCCTACCGCAAGATTAGCATCTTTACTGGAAAATGAGGATCTAGCAGGAGTAAAAGCACTTATCGAGGAATTGGAAATTAAATGTCCTGTTTCTGGATCAATGAATTGGACCGATGTAAGACAGTTCAATTTGATGTTTGGGACTAAATTAGGAGCCAGTGCAGATACAGCAACAGATTTATATTTAAGACCCGAGACCGCTCAAGGAATTTTTGTAAACTTTCTAAACGTGCAAAAAACCGGTCGTATGAAAATTCCATTTGGAATTGCTCAAACAGGTAAGGCATTTAGGAATGAGATTGTTGCTAGACAATTTATATTCCGCCAGCGTGAGTTTGAACAAATGGAGATGCAATACTTCGTTAAACCTGGAACTGAACTCGAATGGTTTGAAATTTGGAAAGAAAGACGCATAGCGTGGCATCAATCTCTAGGAATTGATCAGTCTAATTATAGATTTCATGATCATGAAAAACTAGCACACTATGCAAATGCCGCAACCGATATTGAATTTGATTTCCCATTTGGTTTTAAAGAATTAGAAGGGATACACTCAAGAACAGATTTTGACCTTAAGGCTCATGAAGAACACAGTGGTAAGAAGCTTCAATTTTTTGATCATGAAGAAAATAAAAGTTATGTACCTTATGTAATCGAGACCTCAATAGGTTTAGATAGAATGTTTTTGGCTGTTTTTTCTAATGCTTTACAAGATGAAGTTTTGGAAGACGGTAGTGAGCGTACAGTCCTTAAAATACCAGCGGTGCTTGCACCTGTAAAAGCAGCTGTTTTACCACTGCTTAAAAAGGATGGTTTACCAGAAATTGCACAAGAAATCATAGATGATCTTAAATGGACTATGAACGTGCAATATGATGAGAAAGATGCTATAGGTCGTCGTTATAGACGCGCTGATGCTAATGGAACACCATTCTGTATAACTATCGATCACGACACTAAGGAAGATAAAGCTGTCACAGTACGTAATAGAGATACTATGACTCAAGAAAGAGTTGCGATTGCAGATCTTAAATCATATTTAGAGCCTAAAGTTGCTATGAGTGAGTGGTTAAAAAAGATCTAGAGTAATCCTTCCTGTAATACTTAAAGTAAAAAGCCGAATACTTCTTTAGTATTCGGCTTTTTTTTTATTCTAGCTCTACAAGTACTGGACAGTGGTCACTGTGCACAGCTTCTTGTAAAATTACAGCCCTTTTTACACTTGATTCTAGCGGTGTTGTAACCATGTGATAGTCCAATCTCCATCCTTTATTTCTTGCTCGACTACCACCGCGGTAGCTCCACCAAGAATATTCATCGGGTTGATCATTAAACATTCTAAAAGTGTCTATAAATCCACTTTCAACAAATTGATCCATCCAAGCTCTTTCTTCTGGTAAAAAACCACTTGTGTTTTTAAGTCTTACGGGATCATGGATGTCAATAGCTTTATGACAAATATTATAATCACCACAAATTAATAGCTGCGGTCTTTCACGTCGCAGTTCTTCTGTATAGGCTAGAAAGTCATCCATGTATTGGAATTTGAAGCTCAGTCTTGCATCATTAGTTCCACTAGGCAGGTACATACTCATAATAGAGAGATCTCCATAATCTACTCTTAAGTTACGACCTTCATTGTCCATGTATTCAATTCCAGTACCATATTCAACATGGTCAGGCTGCGTTTTGCATAAAATAGCAACACCGCTGTATCCTTTTTTTTGAGCTGAAAAATAGTACTGATATTCGTATCCAGCTTCTGAAAAAGCATCCTTATCAACTTGATCTTCGGTAGCCTTTATCTCCTGTAAACAAAGCACATCTGGATTTGCAGCTTTTAACCACGTAATAAAATCTTTTTTCATGGCTGCTCGTATTCCGTTCACATTGTAGGAGATAATTTTCATAGGATATAATTTATTTCAAAAGTAGGAGTAAGATCGCTTTATACAAAGGAACAAACTAATAATCTATTGCAATTAGGACCTAATAAAGTCCTTACTAGAAGTTACCTTTGCAATCTTTAAAAACAAAAATTATGGCAAGAGTTCTTACAGGTGTCCAGTCTACTGGAACACCTCATTTAGGTAACCTATTAGGAGCTATTTTACCAGCAATTGAGATGAGTGAACAGTCTGAAAATGAATCTTTTCTTTTCATCGCCGATTTACATTCACTTACTCAAATTAAAGATGGTGAACAGCTTAGGGCTAATACGTATTCAACTGCCGCTGCCTGGCTTGCTTGTGGTTTAGATACTTCTAAAACTACATTCTATCGCCAGAGCGATGTGCCTCAAGTAACAGAACTTAACTGGTACTTAAATTGTTTTTATCCATACCAAAGACTTACACTAGCTCATAGTTTTAAAGACAAGGCAGATCGTCTAGGAGACGTTAACGCAGGTCTTTTTACTTACCCAATGCTTATGGCTGCAGATATACTATTGTACGACGCGCAAGTTGTACCAGTTGGTAAGGATCAGTTACAACATATAGAAATGACCAGAGATGTAGCGGGAAGATTTAACAATGCAATGGGTGAAACCTTGATTGAACCACAAGCAAAGCTTCAAGAGTCTACCATGTACGTTCCAGGTACTGATGGGGAGAAAATGAGTAAGTCTAGAGGAAATTACATAAATATTTTTCAAACTGATAAAAAATTGCGCAAGCAAATCATGTCAATTGAAACTGATAGTACGCCTCTAGAAGATCCTAAAAATCCTGATACCTGTAATGTATTTGCTTTATATAAGATTATAGGTAGTGAAGATGAGGTTGCTGCTCTCAAAGCTAAGTACCTAGCCGGTAATTACGGTTACGGTCACGCTAAACAAGCGTTGTACGAACTTATTTGTGAACGATTTGCGACAGCGCGTGAACGTTATAACTATTTCATGGAAAACAAGCACGAAATAGATGCTGCTCTTGAACAAGGCGCTCAAAAGGCTGGTGCTATTGCAAATGAGACTTTAAAACGCGTGCGTAAAAAAGTAGGTTATTAAGCAAACAGACCTGTAAGTTCTGCATCAATTTTATTGATGATGTCACCTAGATCTTCAGGGTTATTTACAAAATCTATGTGATCCACGTCTATGATTAGGAGATTTCCCTTCTTGTAGCCGTGGATCCATGCTTCATAGCGCTCGTTAAGTCGACTTAAATAATCAATAGATATTGAGTTTTCATAATCGCGCCCACGCTTTTGAATTTGCCCAACAAGATTAGGAATGCTACTGCGCAGATAAATTAAAAGATCTGGTGCAGCAACTAGCTTTTCCATTAAATCAAATAGTGATGCATAGTTATCAAAATCACGTTGAGATAGCAAGCCCATCGCATGCAGGTTAGGGGCAAAAATATTGGCATCTTCATAAATGGTTCTATCCTGAATAATTTTTTTACCACTTTCTCTAATTTCCAGCACTTGACGGAAACGGCTGTTTAAAAAATAAACTTGCAGGTTAAAGGACCATCGTTCCATATCGGTATAAAAATCTTCCAAATATGGATTTTCAAGGACATCTTCAAATTGTGGAGTCCATTTGTAATGTTTTGCTAGTAATTTAGTAAGGGTTGTTTTACCAGCGCCTATATTTCCCGCAACAGCTATATGCATGATCTATTTCTTGAAATTCAACTCTAGGCTGTGAATCTTGCCTGAGCTCCAAATATAAAGGTTTCCCGTCTTTAGATGAAAGCTTTTGTTGTTTTCAGTAATCAAAATTTCCTTTGGGATTTTGGTTGTTTCGCTTTCGCGAAAGCGAAAATCTTTGCCAAAATTATAGGATGTAACATCATTGCCTCGAATTATTACCAATTGTTCTAGATGATAGGCTAGAATTGCGCCATTCAAACTCAAAGTTGATGTCTTACTACCATAAGTATTGAATGAAATTAAAGAGTCGTCTACTTGAACATGGCAGAAGTTATAATCGGTATATATATGTCGTATGTTGCCTTTAATAACTGGTGTTGAAGAGATGATTCTATTATTGATATAATCGTATAATTCTATTTGATTAGTATCTGCATTGAGCATCCATAAACGTCTATCACCTGCAAGCTGGACTTTACTGATGAATCTTAGTGGATTAAGTGTGCTTAAGGATACTCGCTGTATTTCATTGAGTCTGTTGTCAAGAATTACAACGGTTTGAGTATCCTCATAAAAAACGACAATTTTAAGTGGATTAAGTAAATCTACACTGGTAATAGGCCCTAATTGTATGTCAAAGTAGTTTGTAGATTGTGTAGTGTTTTTTTTGACTAGAGCTTGATCTTTTCCATAATACAAAGCACCAAAGTCATCAATGCCATAAAACTCCTGCATGTCCACAGGTGTTTTAATTTCCTGGCACATACCGTAAAAACAAAAAAGAAGAAGTAAGTATTTCACACTATAAAGGTACTTCTTTTAAACGCAGTACTCTTTACCTTATTCTCCAACTATTAGTTTATAACCAAAACCTCTAACGTTAACAATTTCGATGTTTTCATCTTTGGCTAGTTTTTTACGCAATTTCGTAATGAACACATCCATACTGCGCCCAGAAAAGAAATCATCATCACCCCAAAGTTTTTTAAGGATGTAAGTACGGTCTAGTACTTTGTTCATTTTAAGAACAAGATGATAGAGTAGGTGAGATTCTCTATGTGTGAGTTTAATTATTTCATCATCGATTTTAAGCTCTTGTTTTGGGAAATTAAAATCGTAATTACCAATCTTATAATGGCTTGCTGTTTTTTGAATATTTTGTCTGGTAAGTAGGTTCTTAATTCGCACGATGAGCTCTTCCATGGAAAACGGTTTTTTTAAATAATCGTTACCGCCTACATGAAATCCTTCTAGAACATCATCGGTTTGTGATTTTGCAGTAAGAAAAATAATAGGTACTTCGTCATTAAGTTGGCGTACATTTTTTGCTACTGTAAACCCATCCATTTCGGGCATCATAACGTCCAGTACTAAAATGTCATAATCGTTTTTTTCAAATGCTTCTAATGCTAGTTTACCATTTTCAAAGTGATCCACGTCAAATCCTCTGGAATCTAGACTTTCACTTACAATCATTCCTAGTGCTGGTTCGTCTTCAGCTAATAAAACTTTAGTAGTTATTTGTTCCATGAGGTATTTCTATTTTAAACTTAGTATTTGGTTTTATGGCAACAGAAATGGTGCCACCGTGCTTTTCAATAATTGTTTTTGTATAAAATAATCCGATACCAAAGCCTTTTACATCGTGTCTATTCCCTTGACTTACCCTGTAAAATTTATCGAATATGTTTTTAGAGTCTTTATAGCTTAGACCAGTTCCACTATCGCTCACTTCAATTACAGCGTTATCAACAGTTTCACTCAAGGTTACTTGGACTTCATCGCCACCATATTTAAAGGCATTGTCTACAAGGTTATTGATTGCATTCTCTATATGAAAAGCATCTACACGGCTGTAAATTTCGTCATTTGTAATGTTGATCGATAAGGACTTATCATTTCGATTTTGATACTTGTTGATTACGTTTTCTATAACCTCTGCTAGATTGGTAGCATTTTTCTCGAGCACTAATTCTTTACTGTCTAAAGTAGCTGTTTCAAGAATTTTCTCAACCATAACATTAAGTTTAGCTAATTGGTCACGTCCCATAGACAAGTATTTGTCTGTTTTTTGTGGATCACCAGATCCTGCAAAATTCTGAATTGCTTCTAGTGCTACACCAGCAGTCGCTATAGGTGTTTTAAATTCATGTGTAATATTTGAGATAAGATCATTCTTCATTTCATGAAGCGCTTTTTGGTTGCGTATGACCACGACTAGATAGAACAAACATGATATGACACCTACAATTAAAAGGGCACTCAGTAGAATTCCTGTAAGATTTTGTTTAAGCAGTTCACCACGATAATTTCCATAGTACAAAGTAACATTGTGACTAGCTGGCATAAGTTCTGTTTCTGGTTGTGTGCTGTATTGAAAATCAGGTTTTACAACGGTACTAGGGTCACTAGTATTCATCAAGTTGAAATCTAGATTAATCTTACGCTTTCGCAAGTTTTCCTGAAAATTTTGGGCTAGTTGGGGTACATTAAGTTCATCTTCCTTAAAGCTCAATATGATCTTGCTGGTAAGAGCGGTTACTTGCTCTTCAAAACCATCATCACCAGTTTCACCAGAACTAAATGTAACAGATTGAGATTCCCTAGTGATCGTATTAGGATCAAAAGAAAATCTATTTTTACGCAATCGTTCTTCAAAGATTTCAAGAGAATCTAGATTGTCTCCGGATACTACGGTTATTCCTTTAAGATCATCAATCTTTACATCATCAACACTAAATTCAAGAGCGGTAGTTATATTACGTATACTATCGACTCTTTTAAAGAATTTATCA
Source organism: Nonlabens sp. MIC269 (assembly GCF_001430865.1). GTDB lineage: Bacteria > Bacteroidota > Bacteroidia > Flavobacteriales > Flavobacteriaceae > Nonlabens > Nonlabens tegetincola. The sequence continues at coordinate 1,728,368 of NZ_CP011373.1, forward strand.
AGACCAATTTCCCCAACACTACCTTTCATGAGTACTCCAAAGTTATTGCGTTGTGCTAGATCGGTGTAATAATCGTCTATACTTTGATCCAGGCTGGTCTGTACATCTGCAATAAGTTTACGTTCAGCTTCTTTGTAATTCTTGAAATTCCAATAAACCTGTATAGCCAAGGTAAATAGAATTACAACAGAAATAAATATGAGAAGGAAACGGTACTTTCTATCTTTCATGTGGTAAAGGTGCATCAAACCAAACTTATAAACCAATACGATTAACACATATTAACCTTGCTTAAGAATTGTATTTCTTTGATTTACTCATATTTGTATATCAAAAACCTAAACTATGATTACTATTACTCGTTATGTATTACTGGTATTGGCCTTGATTTTTGCAAAAACAAGTCTATTACAAGCTCAAGAATTTAAAGGTATCGCAACTTATCAAAGTAAAATGATAATGGATACAGAAATGGACAGTACAGCTGTTAAAGAAATGGGCGCAGAAATGGCCAAAGCCATTCAAAACGCTCTCCAAACCGCAGGAGAAGCTGAATTCACTTTACAATTCACTCGTACTGAATCTCTATATGAAGAGGTAAAGCAACTGGAAAAACCTCAACCTAAAATGGAAGGATTATCTATAACGATTAGTGGAGATGGTAGCGCTTATGGAACTACCTATAAAGACCTAGAGAAGGGAACTTATTTAAGGGAAGATAAGATCCAAGGAAAAGAATTTTTAATCAGTGATGATCTTGAAAAATGGGATTGGAAAATTACTGGGGAACAAAAGAAAATAGGGAATTACACTGCTATAAAAGCTACTTATGTAATTCCAAAGCCAGAACTCACTGAAGAGGAAAAGAAAGAAAAAGAAGAAAAAGAGCAAAAAGAAGGAGTAAGTATATTAGACAGCATTCCACAAGAAGATACGGTAGTTACTGCCTGGTTTACACCTGAATTGCCAGTTCAAAATGGTCCAGGTTCCTACCACGGTTTACCAGGTTTAATTTTGGAAGTAAGTGACGGGTCTACCATCTTACTGTGTACCAAAGTGGAACTTAATCCAGAGAAATTCAAGCTTAAAAAACCAAAAAATGGTAAAAAAATATCATTAAGCGATTTTGAGGAATTACGTGAGAAAAAACAAAAAGAAATGATGGAACGATTTAAAGGTAGACGTTCTGGCGACACTCAAGTAATCATGATTGGAGGATAAAGGTTAAAAGTTTCTTAACGCTTGAAACTTTAATGGGCTTATGTAGTCCAACCCATTGTGGTAAAACCATATTAATCTAAAACCCGATTATGAAAAAGATATTTTTTGCTCTTATTGCACTGGCGGCAACGGTTGCGACTGCACAAGAGATTTCTGGAGAGGCTACCTACCTTTCTAAAACAAAAATGGACACCAGCTGGATGGATGAGAACCGTAATCTTACTCCAGAACAACGCAAACGTATTGAACAAAACATGAAAAAGATGAGTGAAAAAACTTTTACACTCACTTTTAATCGTAACGAGTCCATGTACAAGGAAGAAAAAGAGCTGCAAACTCCAGGTCGTGGTGGTCGCGGCTGGGGAAATTGGATGGGTACCAGTATGTCAGGCGATAAATACAAAAACTTAGAAGAAAAAGTATGGTTAGAAGAACGAGACATGTTCGGAAAACAATTTTTAGTAACTGATAGCCTGCACACTATTGAATGGGAGATCACGGGAGAACAGCGTCAAATAGGCCAATACCCAGCCATCAAAGCTATAGGAACTAAAAAGAACAATAGTTTGGATTGGAGTAGTTTCCGACGTCGTCAACCTAGAAATGCCGAAGAAAAGAAAAAGGATAGCATTGCCATGAAAGAAGGTCGTTTTGAAGACGTATACGAGCAAGCCGATGAAATTCAAGTCGTTGCTTGGTTTACACCAGCTATTCCAGTACAACACGGTCCTGCAGAATATGGTGGTTTACCTGGTTTGATTCTTGAATTAAATGCAGGAGAAACTACGTTATTATGTAGTAAAGTCGTTATGAATCCGGCAGAGCCTGAGGAAATTAAAAAACCTAAGAAAGGTGAGGTCATTAACGAGGAAGACTACAACGAATTGTTTACAAAAAAAATGCAAGAGATGCGCCAGCGTTTTAGAGGACGTGGTCGTCGTGGATAACATCTTAAAAACCCGAACATTTTAACCTACCTGTTCGGGTAATTTTTTACAACTTTACTTATGAAAAAGAATATTCTTATAGCCATTTTGTGCTTATTTGTTTTCGCTTTCGCGAAAGCGCAATCTGTTAAAATCACAGGAGTGGTGGCAGATAGTTTAGGAAATACGTTAGGTATGGCAAACGTAATCGCCTATCAACAAGATAAAAATTTAGGTGCCTTTGGTATCACAAATGATCAAGGTAAATACCAACTTTTAAATCTTAAAAAAGACAGTACATACATACTCAAGGTGTCTTTTTTAGGATTGAAAACTATTGAAGATACAGTCAAAAATATTCAGACAGATCTAGTTAAAAATTATGTTATGTTAAATGGCGCCGATGAACTTGACGCAATTAACATTGTCTATGAGATGCCGGTTTCCATAAAAGGTGATACCATCGTTTACAATGCCGATAGTTTTACCAATGGAACTGAGGATAAACTAGAAGATACCCTTAACAAATTACCAGGAGTTGAAGTAAATGAGGATGGAGACATTCTTGTAGAAGGTAAACAGGTTGAAAAAGTCATGGTAGAAGGTAAAGATTTCTTTGAAGGTGATAGTCGTCTGGCTACAAAAAACATCCCAGCAGATGCAATTGATAAAGTACAGGTTCTTAGAAATTATAATAATCGCAGCCAATTAAAAGGTCTAGGAAACGATCAAGATAGAGTAGTGATTAATTTGAAGTTGAAAGAAGGGAAAAAGAAATTTTGGTTTGGAGAAGCTACTGTAGGAGCTGGTTATGGTGGTGACAAAGCTAGGTATATCATCCAGCCTAAAGCCTTTTATTACAGTGAAGATTTCTCAATGAATATTTTAACTGACTTTAATGATTTGGGAACACCTGCTTTCACTGGTCGAGATTACTTTAGATTCATAGGTTTTAGTCGTCGCGATACAAGGCAGAATAATTCTAGTATAAACGTTCAAGCTCAAAACCCTTTAAATGTATTTCAGGGTAATCGAGCGCTTAATATAGAGAGCCAGTTTGGTGCACTTAACACATCATGGTCGGTTAATAATAAGTTAGATATAAGTTCATTTGCCATAGTTTCTAAAAACACAATCGATACGCGCAGCACGAGCAGGAGAACCTTTGTGGATAATTCTAATACTGAAGAAACGGATAATAGAGGTGTAGATGAAACAGTTGCCGCTTTATTTAAATTGGGAGCAGAGTATAACCCTACTGATGCGTTTACTCTAAGTTATGATGGAAGATTCAATTATGCAGACCAGCAAGGTGTAAGTGATTTAAGTTCTATTGATCGTGAAGCAGATCGTAGTATAGATACTCGTGATGAACAACAGCCTATTACGTTTAACCAGTCTTTAAATATGTACTATACCGCAAACGAGAAAAACATTTTTGCGTTTGAAAGTCAGTTTTTGAATCAGTACGAGGATCCTTTTTACAATGCAGTTTTAGATATAGATCCTTTTGACCCAACCACAAATACGGAACCTTTTAACGGTAGACTAGGTATAGGTGAGCAGGATATTTATAATATCAATCAAGAACAATTTGTTAACACAAATAAGTTGGATGCAAAGCTGGATTATTACTACGTATTAAATAAAAAAAGTAATTTAAACTTTACCGCAGGAACAAGTTATGTATCTCAAAACTTTGATTCAGATATATTTGAGATTCAAGCAGACGGAACACGTAACGAATTACAAGATTCAGATTTACGCAATGATGATGTGAACTTTGATTTCTTAGACGTTTATGGAGCTGTTCATTATAAAGCTATTCTAGGTAAGTTCACTATAACACCTGGATTAACCGCGCATTCATTTCAAACAAAGGACAGACAGAATGGAGTTACTAATACTATCGAAACGGAACGTGTCGTACCGGACGTAGAAGTACGTTACGATTTTAGAAATTCAGAAACTTTGACACTTAACTACGATCAAAATGTAACTTTTAATGATGTAAATAGTTATGCCAATGGAATTTTATTTAGAGGATATAGTTCCCTACAAAGCGGTAACAATCAGATAGAAGGAGCTTTGAATGATCGAGTAAGATTAAGCTACCGTAACTTCAACATGTTTAATTACACTACCATATTTGGTAATGTTACCTACACCCGATTAACTGATGCTATTCAAAATGAAGTGGCTTTGGACGGTATCAATCAAGTTTCTCGTCCTATAAATGCATTATTGCCTAATGAATCTTTAAGTGCAACAGGTTCATTTGGGCGTGAAATAAAGAAGATTCAAGCTACTGTGACAGCAAATGTAAGTTGGTCAGAGAATAACAACATTATCAATAATATTACTCAAACAGCTACAAACTTCAATCAAAACTATAGTTTCAGAGCTCGATCAAATTTCCAAAAGGGAATTAATTTCAGTTTACAATACGCCCTTAATCTTAACAATAGTGAGAATGGTAACTTTGAAAATGATGCAACAACAAACAGTATAAACTTAGATTTAGATTATCAACTAGGTAAGAGCTGGTTGTTCAAGGCAGGATATGATTACAACATTTTCACTGCAACTGGTGATGTAGAAAATAACTTTGAATTTTTTGATGCTAGTATCCGTTATCAAAAACCAGACTCCAGATGGAGGTACGAGTTAATCGCAACGAACTTATTAGATACCGAGGCTAATATTCGTAATTCATTTGGTCAAATTGCAACAAGTACCAACGCAACTTTTGTTTTACCTAGATACGTTTACTTTAGAATGAGATTTGACATATAAGTATTTGTGATTTAAGTCAATTAAATAGAAATGAGTTACATGTATTTTTGATTTATCATAACCCAATTATCTCATCACAAAAACCTCAAAGAGATTAATCTTTGAGGTTTTTGGATTTAATAAATGAAGGATAGCCTTTATGAATTTGTTATTGTTTATAGTTAAAGTAGAATTACTGGTGTCTTGTTAAACCTTTCTAACTTTAAATTTTTTTAACTCTTAAGCTGGCTATTTTCGTAGTAAATACCAACTTATGCTTAGAAAGCTACTCTTTATAACACTTCTCGTTCCGATTTTGGGAACCGCCCAAAAATTCACCGATTCTCAAATAAAAGAAATGATTGAAACTTATAAAGGCCTTGATCGAGGTCCTTATAAATCAATAAATTGGTTTTGTGAAGATGGCACCATTAGAGACTCCAAAGATCCTTGTCCTGGAGATCTAGAAGGAATTCAACACGCTAGCTACAAACCACAGGTAATTGAGCTAGCACAACGTAATCATATCTATTTTGGAGAAATTCTGGCATCCAATGAGATCTGGAAATTTTGGGATGGCAACAATAACCACAGTAGATTAAAACAGTATCAACTTCAAAAGTTTCTGGAAAATTCAGATAATGGTTGGATACAAGAGAAATCACAATTTTACCGTGGTGCAAAACAAATTGAGGATGAGGAAGAATGGGGAAGAAAATTCTATTATACAGTCCTGTCAAGCAATGAAATTGTAGATCGAGACTTTTTTCTAGTCAGAGAAAGTTTAAGAGACTTACCTCATGATGGTGACACCAATTTGTCACAAGAAATACGTAGTTTAAGCAAGATACTTGCCGAGCGTAATCCTGCGTTCATGGAATTACGAATAAAAATCCACGGTAATCCAGAAAAAGAAGATACCCAAGCAGTAGAAAATTGGTTAAAGGAGCACGAAAAAAAAATCAAGAAAGAAGACCTTGAAAAATTTGAGTTATTAATTGATAAGATGCATGAATTCTTTAAGCCGGTAAGCATTAGTGAACTAGAAAAAATGGTTTCGGACTGGGATAAAAACTCTTTTATATATAACCAGGTGTCATGGTTTAGTAGTACGTATAAGAACGAGACCGATCCGTCTATTATAATACCAGCCGCCTCGGGATTAATGTGTGATATTCGTGTAAATCTTAAAGAAGATAGACGCGGTACTCGTAGAACTAGCGCATTGGAATTAAGTTTAAGGTTAGAAGAATTAATATTTCAACAAGCCTCACAATGGAAACCTAACACAATCAGAGAGCACATTGATAAAATTTATGCATTAAGTGAGGCACTAGCATCAGCAGGTTACATTGAACAATGGGAATGGGACTTAGTAGAAAATGATTTGCACATTCATACTGATGCCACTGTTAAAGCAAAAATTCTACTTCAATTTATTCAAAAAGCTAGACAACAACTAGCATGGGGTAGTGGAATGGTTAAAAGTATTTACGGTGATACCGTAGAGCAATATGCGAGTTTTGAACCGTTAGCCCTTGGATTCTACGATGATAAGATAAGGAGCAGCTTACTCTTGCCCTTGGGAGATGCAATTGGAGATTTCTCAGGATTAGTGTCTAGACAAATAGGAATGGAAAACAATGTTCCAGTTGTTGATAATACAAGTACCATAAAAGGATTGAACCCAGGTTATGCCGTGGGAACTTTGCATGTGGTAAGTGGTGATGCACATGGATTATCCGTAAACTCTTCAGATATATATGTTTTTGAAACACCGCCTAGTGATTTAAAACCGGTAGCAGGAATAGCCACCGTATCAGAAGGTAATCTAGTATCGCATGTACAATTGCTCGCTCGTAATTTGGGTATTCCTAATGCTGTCATAAGCACTGAAAATCTAAGTGACTTAAAAAAACTAGATGGTAAATTGGTTTTCTATGCTGTAAGTCCTAATGGAATAGTTCATTTGTTTGACAAAGATCAATTAAGTAATGAGGAGCAGGATTTATTTACAGCCTCAAAATCCAAGGATAAAAAAGAAATTCGAATTGATGAAAATCGTTTGAAACTAGAAATTACTTCACCAGTTGATATGGCTACAGTAACTAGTAAAGATAGTGGGATATTGTGCGGACCCAAAGCGGCAAACCTTGGTCAACTCAAACAATTGTTTCCAGAAAAAGTGGTTAATGGAATAGTTCTTCCTTTTGGTGTTTTTAAAGATCACATGCTACAATCCATGCCAGATTATGAAGGTACTTATTGGGATTTTTTGAATAACGCTTTCGCGAAAGCGAAACAACTAAAACAAAATGGTTCAACACCTACCGAGGTGGAACAGTACCAACTGGAACAACTAGAGATCCTACGGTCATCCATTAAAACAATGCCTTTAAAACCTAGTTTAATTGAGGAGTTAGAAAAGCAGTTTAAAAGTACTTTAGGAAGTAAATTAGGAAATGTTCCTGTGTTTTTACGCAGTGATACTAACATGGAAGATCTCGAGGAGTTTACAGGAGCTGGCTTAAATCTTACAGTATTTAATGTAGTGGAAAGAGAAAAGATTCTACAAGGAATACGCGATGTTTGGGCAAGTCCGTATACAGAGCGCTCGTTTAAATGGAGACAAGCCTATTTATCCAACCCAGAAAGTGTGTATCCGTCCATATTAATTATTCCTACTGTAGATGTGGATTATAGTGGTGTACTAATAACCAAAGACTTTTTAAACAATCATACCGAAAAGGTTACGGTAGCAATGAGTCGTGGAGCAGGCGGCGCCGTAGATGGACAAAGTGCAGAAACCTATTTAATCCATCAAAACGGAACCACCGAATTGATTGCGCCAGCAAGAGAAAATAAGCGCCGTCGATTGCCTGTTACTGGAGGATCTTATATGGAACATGTTGATTTTAATCATTCCATATTGAATGAAATGGATTTAAAGAAAATCCTACAATTTGCACAAGATGCACATGCTACCATGCCAGAATCTAAAAATGGCACTTATAAAGGAGCCTGGGATATAGAGCTTGGGTTCAAGGACGGTAAACTGTTTTTATTTCAAATAAGACCATTTGTTGAAAATCAAAATGCGCTTTCTCATCCATATTTACAGAAAATGGATGAAATGATTAATACGGAAATCGAGTTGTTAACTTCTAAAGAGATTCATGCGTAATGAAAATTATAAAAACACTTTCAATACTATTAATAGCTCTATTTTGTATTGCTTTTTATCCTATTGATGGGTATAATATTACTGGAATCAAAAGACTTAAACGATTAGAAAAAACTTTAGATAGTACCATTACTGAGTATTATTTAAAGAAAGGTAGTTTTAAAAAGCATGATGAGGTCAATTTGTGGCTCTGTGAGGAAACTGTATCAACCGATAGTTTGATGGTTGTTGATAAGGAGTTTCAAAAGGAAATGATGAGTTTGTTCCCTAGTAAACAAGGTTACGGAATTACAGTAATGGATATTACTAATCCAGAAAAAACTCGATATGCAGAGATGAATGAAAATCGAGGTTTTCAACCTGGAAGTGTTGGTAAAATAGCTGTAGCAACCGCTTTTTTCAATGAATTAAGACAATTGTGTCCTGAAGATTGGCATGTAAGACAACGATTATTAAGAAATAAAATAGTGAAGTCTGGTAATTGGGGTTTGTATGATCATCACACTATTCCGGTCGTTGACTTAGAAAAGGACAAATATGTCAAAAGAACAGTAGTATATGAGGATGAATTTTCCTTATATGAATGGCTAGACCATATGTTAAGTGTTAGTAATAACGGTGCAGCTAGCATTGTTTGGCGAGAAGCCTTGCTTATGAACATTTTTGGCGACGAGTATTTTAATTTAACCCAAGAGCAGGCAGATGAATATTTTGAGACTGCAGATCGTAGATTATTAACAGATAGAGCCATTCAATTAGTAAATCAACCTTTAAGAGATTTAGGTATCGGTCATGACGAATGGAGATTAGGTAGTTTTTTTACTAATGGTCCAGACAGATACGTAAGTAGTAAAGGAGGAAGCATAGGAACACCCAAAGGTTTGATGAAGTATTTGTTGCAATTGGAACAAGGTTGTGTGATAGACGAAGAGTCTAGTTTAGAAATCAAACGGTTGTTGTATATGACAGATCGAAGAATACGATATGCTTACAGTCCACGCTTAAATAATGCTGCGGTCTATTTTAAATCAGGAAGTTTATACAGCTGCGATAAATCTAAGGACACACCTTGTGGTAAATATAGAGGGAATAGGTACAATTACATGAATAGTGTCATAATTGTTGAACATCCTGATGGCACCAATTATATTGTCTGTTTAATGAGTAATGTACTTAGTAAGAATAGTGCAGGTGCACACATGTATTTGGCAAGTAAAATTGATCAAGCTATACATAAAAGGAATACTCAAAATAACGCGACCACCATACAAGAAGAAAATCCTGATGTAGGAGAAGGTTAAGCTGTTTTTTCCTTAGGGTTAATATTTAATCGCTTTAAAAAAGTTATTACTCCTTCTTTTTCGCTGTTTTCTAAGTAAAGTACGATTCTCTTTCGTTGAGATAAAGGCATTACGTGGAGTAATTTAACTAGTTTGTTTTCTAGTAGTTCCTCATCTAGCAATATTGATTTTTTAATTAGCGTTTTTTCAGGATAGAGTTGTATCTCATTAGTATAGTCAAAATGCTTCTCTTGTAATTTTAAATAAGCGTTTGTGGCATTAATTACTTGTGTGCTCAACTTTCTATGTAAAACCTCATTCAAATATTCTTTAGCCTCTATTTGTGAATTGGTTTGTTTGCTTAATAGTCCGTTGTAAGCTATCCAAATATTGTCGGGAGAATATCTAAGTGCGAGTATATTAAATAATACTTTTAATTGTAGATCAATTAGTTGTTCGATTTCAATCGTCAATTCTTTAATTTGATTTACTACGGGTAGATGAGTAATATCATCATCCGAGTTTGACATTACTTTTAAAGAATAAAACATACGTATTAATTTATAATAGCGTTTACTCTCCTTCTTTATTAAGTTTTGCGCTGTTCTTCCGGTTAAACGCGGGAACTTTTTATTTTGTCTTAAATTAAAAAGCTTATCATAACACTTATAATTAGATGAAATAGTATAGTCTGATGCTATTTGAATTAAAAACTTGTATGATTTCTTGGTATTAATAGCTCCTAATAACATGGGTAATTCTAAAAGTAAAGATTTGGTCAATGTACCTCGGCTGTGTTTTACTTTTAGAAAATGAAGTAATGAATTCCCGTATTCAACTAATGCTTCCGAAGCAACTTTTCGGTATCTAGGTTGTTCCAGTAAAGAAAACAAATCTTGTAAAAAGTACCTATCCTTAGTATGACCTGCAGACTTTATACAGGACGTTTTTATCACTTCGTTTCTGTTGTTCAAGTTGGTCTTGATAATGGTTTGATAGTTAGTATACTTTGCATATCCTATGGCTTCAATCAGTCTGCTTTTTTCTTTTAGGTCAACTTCTTTAATGTTTTCGTCTATTTCATCAAGAAACAATTTAATCCTCAAATGCAAATTGTATTTTTCACCAAGGTGTGAATCTCGACTTGCGTATTGGGCAAGTGCTAGTAGTGCTGTACTTGCTATGTGATCATCATCATCATCCAGATAATTTTCAAAAAATTGAGGAGCTATATGATCTTGTGTAATTAGGTATTGTAAAGCGGCAAAGACGAGTTCGCTATTTTTAGAGTAAATAAAATTATGAACACGGTAAACAGGCTCTTTAAAAACATGATTAAGCTGTGAAATGGCAGCTATTTTCACTTGATCATTTTCGTGATCTAGTAGTTTTAATAAAGGATCTTTAAGAGAATGATGTGCAACTTGAGGCACTTTTTTTAATATCTCAATAATATCCAACTTATTTCCGTTGTCGATAATTACCTTAATGTTTTCTCGAATCACCTTTAGATTACTTCGTTTATCAAATAGTCCGGTTTTAATCGAAATACTTGATTTGAATGTGCTTAGATAGGTACTGCGAACCTTAAGTATCATATACATCCAGAATAGGGTAGCGATAACAATTATAAAATTAATGGTATAAGTAGGTAGTTCAAGTCCTTTAATGATCAGAATAATTAATAATCCAGCTATACCTGTTGCGGTACTATCTACAACAACATCGATAAATGTTTTCGTTTTGTTTTTAATTTCACTGGGTACGGGAAGTGCAAGCAACTCAACACTACTCTTGTATAACGATTGCTTCAGGCTGCCATCAAATCCTTTGAGCAAAACTACTACCCATAATTCTGGGAAAATGAAAAGTAAACTGGTACAAATGACAATCATGGTAGGTAGTACCAATAGATTGGAACTTATGTTGAGGTTTTCAAGAAATTTTTTGGTTAAGAAAAGCTGTATAAGCAATGAAATTATATTGAATGTACTGAACCAAAATCCAAAAAAAGAAGCAAGGTCATCAGGCTCTGGTATACTAACACTAGATAAGTAACTAAATTGATAGTCTACTAATTTTGCTACCACAACACCTAGTCCAATTACTCCAGCTAAATAACTTAGATGAGAGTTTTTTATGATTAACGATAGCGACTTCTTTTTTGAAACTCGTTCTTGTTTTTGAAGCTTTATGTTTTTCAAGTTTACAATGCGCAGCGATCTAACTTTTTTATAAATAAAGACACAGGCTAGTATCATAAATCCAGCTGTAGCAATTAAAAAACCATTGTTTATATAGGGTGCGGTAATTGAAGTAAGATAACCACCTGCAATTCCACCTGCAATTCCACCAGCTCCTACAAAACCGAATAAGCGTTTTGCTTGGGAAACATTGAACACAATATTGGCGGTTACCCAAAATTGAGAAGTAGCTAGGATAGCATAAATGCCTATAAATATGTAGAAAACATAGGATAAAAAGATGTTTTCAAAGTCAAAAACTACTACTGCGCCAATTAAGACAAAAACAGCCCCAAAGAACCATAAAGAATTCTTAGTGATTTCATGTAAGGGTAATGTGACAAGAAGTCTATTGTACGTGTAAGAAACAATTACTGCTACAAGCGCTGTAATAACAAAGGCTATTGACAAATTATCTCTACCTGCAACAGATAAAAAAAGTGCATTAACAGTAGGTTTAACTACTAGTAATGCACATATAAGTAAAAACAAATAGAGCTGCATCCATATCGCTATGGATAACTCATTTTTTTTAATATCAAATGCTCTGGTTAAGAGCTGGCTCAATGGTAACACCTTTGCTTGGGTTTATAGGCAAATTAGGTGATTTTTCTAGAGCATTCTCTAAAGGTCGTACTAAATTTCTAATAATCTTTTCTCCATTAGGAGATTGAACCATGGCTACCATAATATAATATTTACCTCTGGTTTCGTCCCAAACTAATGCGCTGTCGCAGTGCCAGTTGCGCCATGATCCGCTTTTACGATAAACATCGGCAGTTGGAGCAATCTGATCAAGTGTATTTACAAATTTGTGATGTAAGCTAGGATCTTTTAAAAATCCAAGCATTTGATTACTACGATCTGTATTTATCAATTGCCCAGTAGCTAATTGGAAATACATTTTGGCCACTGAAGAAGTGGTTGCGGCATGACTCAAACCTTTAATCGGATCTGGATTACGTTTACCTTGAGCAGCATATCGCTTACCTACCCACAAACCACCATCATGAAATTTGTCATAAAACGGGTTTTCAGGGTTACACATTACATCTTCAATTTTTTGAAAACCAACACGATCAATCATTCTAGTAGATGCAGCATTGTTGGATTTAGAAATCATAAGCCACATGTCTTGCTTTACAAGTTCGGTATAAGCTAATTCACCGTTCTCGATAGCATCCATTGCCGCATACAGTACGGCAATTTTAGGCATGCTCGCAGCATACATCATGTGATCGTCATTAATTCCAGCGTATCTTATTTCGTCGTCACTTAAATCAACAAGACTTATGGTGAGCAATTTTTTATCAATTAAGTTTTTCCAATTGGGATTAGCGTTTAATTGTTCTTGTAACTTTAACTGTAATTCTGCGTTTTGATAGAATTCAACATCTTGGTGAATATCTTCTACATTTACTAATGGTGGCTTTGCATGTGTGGTAAGTGAGCCTAGTAAAAACAGTAAAAGGAAAAGTGGTTTTATCATATAAATATTCATGTTAATATAGGGAACAATAACAATGCCTAAACTACTGGTTTTATTGTGTTTAACATGTTAAAATTTAGACTTTAACATAAAACACAAGATTAGGGTACAATTTTACAGCTTTTTGAGGAATTCCCTTTACCTTTTGGACTTACCTTTACCTCTGTGAGTGGGATATATATACACATACCGTTTTGTAAACAAGCCTGTCACTACTGTGATTTTCATTTTGTAACTAGTACTAAATACAAGACTAGAATGATTCAGGCATTATGTGATGAATTACGTTTTCGCGCTAAGCGGCCTAATATCGAATCTAATATTTTAAATACTGATATTAATAATTCCTCAGTTTATCTTGATGATGATGCCGTTGTAGAAACTATTTATTTTGGAGGTGGCACACCTAGTGTTTTACAAACTGAAGAAATAAACAAGATTATTGATACCGTCTATCAAAATTTTAATGTGAGTTCTAATCCTGAAATCACACTCGAGGCAAATCCTGATGATCTTGATGATTTGACCATTAAAAAATTAGAGAAATCTCTTGTAAATAGGTTAAGTATAGGTGTTCAAAGTTTTCATGAAAAAGATCTCAAGCTCATGAATCGGGCACACAATGCACAACAGGCAGAAGAGTGTATTTTAAAAGCGCAGCAATATTTTGAAAATTTGTCCATCGATTTAATATATGGTATTCCAGGTTTAACTAATGAAGAATGGCGCGATAATATCTATAGAGCGATCGAACTCAAAATACCTCATATTTCCAGTTATGCGCTAACGGTAGAGGATAATACAGCTCTAAAATCATATATCGAGAAAGGCTTAATCCCGCAAGTCGATGATGAAAAGGCCCATGAGCATTTTAATATTCTGATTGATGCCATGCAGCTACATGGTTATAAAAATTACGAGTTTTCTAATTTTGGAAAGCCAGGCTTTTTTTCAAGAAATAATACTGCTTATTGGACAGGTAAACCTTATCTGGGAATAGGTCCTAGTGCTCATAGTTTTGATGGTGAAAAACGTGGATGGAACATCAACAATAACCTAAAATTTATGAAGGCTATTGAAAACGGTAATTCACCAATGGAAATTGAAAAACTTACTAAAGTAGACAGATACAATGAGTACATAATGACAGGATTGAGAACCATTTATGGTGTGTCTTTAGAGAAAATTGAAACTGAATATGGTCTTGAGTTTAAGACATACCTTCTTAAACAAGCTCAAGAATACCTCAAGGACCATTTACTCTATTTAGATGGTGATACCTTGCTGGTAACTCGCAAAGGAAAGTTTTTAAGCGATGGAATTGCTAGCGAATTGTTTATGCTTAATTTAGGAGATTATAAAGAATAACTATGAAGGTCAGATTGTTAATAGTAATCTTATTGATCGTAAGTTGTAAAAAGTCACCATCAATGGCAGATATCTCTACACTCGATGAAATTTCATATGAAGAAATGTTACAACAAGCAAGTAGTAATACTCTTACCGTTAGGGATGATGTTGTTTACATAGATGAAAATAACAATGTACTTTCCAATGAAGAAAAGGAAAGTCGCAATGAAGATTTAATGTATGCAAAATGGCTAGTCAATGAACAAAATGAGCTGGTCATGGTACAATTACAATCCAGAGAAAATGCTCTTAAGTGGTTGAGTGACCGACCAGTTATTAAAGATAATTCTCAAATTGATTGTAACCAATTGGATATGTTATTAGAACGTATTTATCGACGAGATCAAGAAAATAGAAGTTCGCAAGCGATTTTACCAAAAGTTGATTCACTCAATCTTGTAGCTATAGAAGCGGTGATAGATAAATGCGGTATGCCTACCATAGAAAATTCGGGAGAAATGGGGCCTAGCGCTGTTTGGTTAGTCATACAACACGCCAGCGCCGATAAGCGCAAAAAATACTTTCCCATGTTGTTAGAAGCTTCAAAAAAAGGTGATTTAGATAGGCAAGACATCGCTCTTATGCAGGACCGCATGCTTATGGATGCTGGCAAACCACAACTTTATGGATCCCAAGTTACCGTTAATGAAAGTGGTGAATACATGCTTTACGATTTAAGAGACCCTGAAACTGTGGACCAACGCCGTGCTGTCATGAATTTAATGCCTTTAAAGGAATATCTTCATTTCTTTGAAATAGAATTCAATGTGCCTCAAAAATGAGAATAGCTCTGTTATTACTTTTAATTTTATCATTGATTGCATGCAATCAAAACAATACAACTATGACCGCTACTATTCATATAGAATCCAAAAATTATAAGATAGACCTAGACAAACCCATTGATATAAGTATTCCTGTACAACATCAATCTGGTGTAGGTGCCTGGTATATTGATCAACCTACTATTAAGCATGTTGAGGTTGATGGTTACGTAGGAAAAGTAGAATTGGGCGGCAGTACAAATTTTAATGATGTTTCGTTTAATCCTCACTCTCATGTAACTCATACTGAATGTGTAGGACATATTACCAAGCAAGTTTACAGCGTGAATCAAGCATTAAATAGAACCTTTTTTAAAGCACAGGTTATTAGTGTTCGACCAGAAGAGTTTGAGGATGATTTGGTAATTACCTTAGAAAAGTTTACCCATATTGCTGACGATGTAGAGGCAATTGTGATAAGAACTCTTCCTAATTCAGGTGATAAAAAGACTAGGAACTATTCTCATACCAATCCACCTTATTTACTGGAAGAAGTAGCAGTACGCTTTCGCGAAAGCGGAATAAAACACCTGCTTATTGATTTGCCTAGCGTAGATAAAGAAAAGGACGAAGGAGCATTACTAGCCCACAAGGCTTTCTTTAATTATCAAGGCGACTACCGAATGGATGCTACGATTACAGAATTTATTTATGTACCCGATGAGGTGAGTGATGGAAATTATTTATTGGATTTGCAAATAGCACCTATAGAGAATGACGCAGCTCCTTCTAGACCTATTTTGTATAAGATAAAATCTTAAGTTTGTGGTATGGAGTACTTATTTATAGGGCTAGCAGCAGGAGCAGTAATATCTTTTTTTATTTTCAAATTCTTAGTTAAGGGCAACCATTCAAAAAATAATACTAAGGAACAAAGCGTGGTGCTCATGGAAAAAATACGCACGGTATGTAAATTCATTACTGTTGAAGGAGATTTTGCCGAGATATATCACTACGAAAATGTAAAGGAAAAACTCATGACCCTATTACTAGGTAAAAAGAAGGCTATTGTCCTGGTAAATGCCAAAGCACATATAGGCTATGATTTAACTAAAATCAAAATGCATAGTGATCCTAAACGTAAAACGATTACTCTTACTAATTTTCCACAGCCACAAGTAATGAGTATTGAAACGGATCTTAATTACTATGACAAAAAAGAAGGTTGGGCAAACTATTTTTCTAGTTCTGATCTTACTGAAATTTCAAGAAACGCAAAGCAACATATCATTGACAAAATACCAGAAAGTGGCCTTTTAGAGCAAGCTCAACAAGAAGCTTTACAAGCGATTCAAATGATGGAAACCCTTGCACAAACTATCGGTTGGACCTTAGATTACAATGCACTTTTACTCGAGGAACCTGAAAAACAGGTTAAGATTTTAAATAAATAAGGTTATTGAACCTGGCTCGACACTACAATAATGACTGTAAGAATGATAAGTGCACAAACTACCGCAAAAAATATTTTCCAGAATGAGTAGGGCCTGGAGCCGTGTATTTTACCAGTTTGCCCATTTACGTAGAAGTGATATTGTTTACTGTTGTAATAATAACTACTTATGTATACAGGTAATAATATGTGTTTAAAGGTTTCATCATCTAAAGACATGTTGACACTACTTATTTTTTGAGTGTCTCCACCTATATCACGACGTATCCAATTTCTACAAATCTCCTCAGCACGCTTGTTAGATACAATGTGTCCTTCCTTTAAAGAAATGGTGTATTTCTCTGTCACATAACCAGCTAGAAAGCGCGAGTCAAAATTAGTAAGCTGTTTTAAATCCCACCTAGCAACTTGCTCGGGAATTTGGGACTGCTGTTTTTTAGTAGCCTTAACTAAAGTGTCATCGATAAATCCAGAGACATTACCAGCAGCAGGACTCCAGTCTGTTCTTCTTTCTCTAACCTGTCTTTTGTTTTCGCCACTACCTACTGTTTTTGTTACATAATAGTAATCACCTCGCATTCCAGTATAACCTGCTTGTAATTGCGCATCAAATGTCCAATAGGGTAAGTAAAGACCTT
Organism: Nonlabens sp. MIC269; assembly: GCF_001430865.1. Taxonomy (GTDB): domain Bacteria; phylum Bacteroidota; class Bacteroidia; order Flavobacteriales; family Flavobacteriaceae; genus Nonlabens; species Nonlabens tegetincola. Next base: position 1,745,751 of record NZ_CP011373.1, read on the forward strand.
TGGTGTTTTCAGGACTTAATGAAGCCTTTTTTAAGTTATTAGGAGCCCACCAAAGTTTATTAACCCAGTTTTTAAATATTAAATGAGCTTTACCTTGATTAATTTGAAACGGAATAAGAGCGCCTGGTTGTATCCATTCCTCACGATATAGTTCATCAATTTGCAACGGCGATGCACAATAAACACATTGCAAAGTTTTGTAGGATTCTTCAACATGCTGGGTAGCACCACAACTTTTACAATCCAACAAACTTAATTCTGTGGAATGCGATTGTGATCCTAACTGTTCTAGATAAGGAAGTAATTCTATTTCTTGAAAAGGTTGCTCCTTATGTTCAATTTGTTCTTTATGACCACAATAATCACAAGTTATTAGGTCTGTACCAGGTTCATAAGTAAGTTCTGCGCCACAATTGACGCAGGACTTTTTACGTTTTGAAACGCTTTTTATTGACTCGCTCACGAGCTATTTATTAAGAATTAGGTAATGGCGGTGGTGTAGTTCCTCCTAAAAAGACTTTTAATTCATCAATGTCCTTAAGAGCTTTCCAACCGTCTAATCCTGCGCGCCATATTAAAGTTTCTTTGTTCACGGTTCTTCCTGCAAATAAAGCTCTTAATTGTTCAAAAGGAACAGGTCCGGCTTGTGCGCCGTTGAGTGCATAAAAGTATTGAACAGCCTGCGGTAATGGTGGTGGCGCCACAGGCGCTGATTGAGTTTGAGGTGCGGCTGTTGTTCCAGCTGTTGGATTCATCATGCCGCCCATTTGTTGGGCTAGAACAAATCCCATTCCCATTCCCATTCCGGCACCAGCAGTTCCTCCTTCATTTGCTGCTGCCGCTTCGATTGCCTTGGCCGTTTTGAATTTTGTAAGCTTGTCTAGGTCTAACTTATCAATACGACTGTACTCAAAAATCTCTTTTTTAAGATCTTCTGGCATCGATACATTTTCAATGTAAAAACGCTCTAGTGAAATACCTACGCCCAAAAATTCAGGCTGCATTACTTCCTTGCAGGTTTCAGAAAGTTCTGATGTATTTGCAGCGTATAGTTCAATAGGTAAATTAGCTTCTCCTACAGTGTCAGTAAAACGTGTGGCGATCAGACTTTTTAAGTGTTCATTAATCTCAAAGTTGGTAAAATTGTTATCAGTCCCTACAATGTCAATGATAAACTTACCTGGATCATTAATTTTAAATGCATAAGTACCAAAGGCTCTTATTTCAACTAATCCAAATCTATCGTCGCTTAAGGTAATTGGGTTTTTAGTTCCCCATTTTTCATCAGTGAATAAGTGCGTGTTTACAAAGTAAACCTCTGCTTTAAATGGCGAATTAAAACCATACTTCCATCCTTTTAAAGTTGAAAGAATAGGTAGGTTTTGAGTAGTCAGATCGTACGTTCCTGGTGTAAATACATCTGCAAGTTGTCCTTCATTCACAAAAACCGCAGCTTGTCCTTCACGTACGATTAGTTTGGCGCCGTTTTTTATTTCGTTTTGATAGCGTTCAAAACGGTGTGCAATAGTATCGTCGGTATAATCCAGCCACTCAACAATATCAATAAATTCGTGGCTTAATTTCTCTTTTATTTTATCAAAAATACTCATGGTGGTAGCTTTTTATTATAGCGTAGTGAAGTTAGTGAAATTTACGCTTTCGCGAAAGCATAAACTATAACAACCTTTTAGGGGAATTAAATGTGATGAATCCACAAATTATCCTAACTACAAATATTAAGAACTACCATACAAATAAGATGAGTAAAAGCCTTATTTTCGTGTCATTAACCACCAACCATGAAAAAACTAATAGTATTCATCTCTTTTCTTTTTATAGGATTTCAATCCATTGCGCAAACTCCTGATGATTTTGTGTTTACTGTTGATGTAACTAATAATTATCTTGATTTATATATAGATCCAGAAACGGTAGCCATAATTGACTGGGGAGATGGTCAACAAGAAACAGTGAATGACCTAGGATTTGAAATCAATGTTAGTCATAATTATGCAACAAATGGTGTCAAAACAATTTTTATAAGCGGTTTATTAGATACGGCAGGTTTCAAAAACACCTCTTTAAATATTACAATGAGTCAATGGGGATTTTCACAATGGAAAACTATGAACAATGCCTTTTATAATTGTAAAAACTTAACGATTAACTCTGCGGATTCTCCTAATTTATCATTAGTCACGGATTTATCTTATATGTTTTTTGGTGCGGATAATTTCAATTCCGATATATCTAGCTGGGATGTTTCCAATGTTACCAATATGCGTTATATGTTTCGCGAAACATCTTTTAATCAGTCACTTAATAATTGGAGTGTTTCAAATGTTACTGATATGAGCTTTATTTTTTCTCTGTCTCCTTTCAATCAGCCTTTAGATAATTGGGATGTTTCTAACGTCACCGATATGACCGATATGTTTTCAAGTGCTTCTAGCTTTAATCAACCTCTTAATAATTGGAACGTTGCTAATGTTACTAACATGCAACAGATGTTTGCTGGTGCTTTATCTTTTGATCAACCTTTAAATAACTGGAACGTATCAAATGTTACAAATATGCGTTTGATGTTCTCAGAAACTCCTTTCAATCAGCCTTTAGATAATTGGAATGTATCAAATGTTTCAGACTTGAGCCGTATGTTTCGTGAGGCAAGTAATTTTAATCAGCCTTTAGATAATTGGGATGTATCAAATGTCACAAATATGAGTTTTATGTTTCAACGTGCAGTCAGTTTTAATCAAACCCTTGATAATTGGAACGTTTCTAATGTTCAAAATATGTCAGGTTTATTTAATAGTGCTGGTATTTTCAATCAAGCACTTAGTAATTGGGACGTTTCTAATGTTACTGACATGAGTAAAATGTTTGAAAACGCTCCTTTATTTAATCAACCTTTGGACAACTGGGATGTCTCAAATGTTACTGATATGTCCAATATGTTCAGTAAAACAGATTCCTTTAATCAGCCGTTAAATAATTGGAATGTCTCAAATGTTACTGACATGTCCTCTATGTTTAGAGAGGCAATTGCATTTAATCAGCCTCTAGATAATTGGGATGTTGCTGAGGTTAGCACTTTCCAAAGTATGTTTGCAGAAGCTACTAACTTCAACCAAAATATTTCAACATGGAATTTTAATCCCGTTAGCTTGAATAATGATCCACAAGTTGCGAATTTTCTTCGGCTTTCATCTTTCGGATATTTATCTGGACTTGACGTAGATAACTATGATAGATTATTGCAAAAATTCGTTCAATTAAATCTTTATAATTACAGTTTTAGTTCTGAATTGAATTATTGCGATAGTTTTAATAGAAACATACTATTACAAAATGGATGGAGTTTATTAGGAGATTCGCTAGATGTAAATTGTCCAGACAATGGTATTGATGGCTTTGTCTTGTATGATATGAACAATAATGGTTGTAATTCTAACGATGTTATTCTTCCTAACACTGGAGTAAATATTTCCAATGGTTTGACAACTTTAGTTCTTTACACCGATAATAATGGTAATTATTCAACCACCTTATCTGATGACACATATACCATTTTCCCAATTATAAATACGAATCTATTTGCTGCAACACCAGCAACGGCAACTTTCACCGCAGCCAATCAAAACACCACCACTCAAGATTTCTGCCTTACCGCAACCACACCTACAGACGATTTAGAAATCACTATTTTACCTTTAGAAGAAGCACGACCAGGTTTTGATACTAATTATAAACTAGTTTACAAAAACAAAGGAAATACCCAGTTATCAGGTAATATCGCATTTACTTATGATGATGATTTTATGGATTTTGTGAGTGCAAATCCCGCCGTGTCATCTAGTAGTGTAGGTAACCTTAACTGGAGTTTTTCAAATCTTGATCCATTTGAAACTAGAGAAATTGACTTTACAATCAATATGAATACACCAACTGATCCTAGCTTCCCATTAAACAGTAATGACATTCTAAACTTCACCGCATCCTTAACGCCTAGTGCAAATGATGCTACTCCTTTGGACAATGTGTTTGATCTAGATCAAACGGTTGTCAATTCTTACGATCCCAATGACAAAACCTGCTTACAAGGTGAAACCATAGAACCTAGTAGGGTAGGTGAGTACGTGCATTATCGTATACGTTTTGAAAATGAAGGTACGGCAAGTGCTATTAACGTGCGTATCGTAGATTATATAGATACTGCTGTATTTGATATCAGCACATTCACACCATTAAGCAGCAGTCATGACTATATGGCCCAAATCACCGAAGGCAACAAGGTGGAGTTTATTTTTGATAACATCAACTTGCCTAACACTGCACCAGCCAGTCAAGGTTATGTGTTGTTCAAGATTAAAACTGTGAGCAGCTTAGTTTTAGGTGATACCATTTCAAATCAAGCTGGTATTTATTTTGACTTTAATTTTCCAATTATTACCAACCTAGAAACAACTACAGTCGCAATGCCATTGAGCAATAGCGACGTTACCGCAATGACAATGAGTTTGTATCCTAATCCTGCTCATGACTCGGTTACCATGACTAGTAACGTGCAATTTGACTCCTATACTGTTTATGACCTACGAGGTGTGTTAATTAGCTCATATATAATGCATCAATCTGGTTACCAAGATCAGATCGATGTAAGTTCTCTAGCATCAGGAATTTACATGATTCAAGTTAACAGTGAACAAGGCAGTATAACGCAAAGATTAATTGTAGATTAATCACGTGAATGCGTTTCTAAAATTCAAAAGGTAAAGTATTTGGATTTAGACTGGAAATCTATTTCAGGAACGGTATTTATAATCTTTTATTTTCGCAAAGGAATAAAAGGATCCTGAACATAGGTTTTTACTTTGAATTACTTCACTAATTGAAGTCGATTCAATTGAACAAGCAAGGAATCAATAAACTCGCGTTGTTCGAGCTGTGACTTGTTAGCAATTTTAATCGTATATACCTCGTTAAAGCTTGTTTGATCAGTAAGGGAGCTGTCTATAATTACATTAAGGTTATCTACTAGTCTAGACATAGGCCAGTCCTTCATCACTAACGAATCGCCGGTCAGTTTTAAAGAGGCTTTACCATATAAACCTAGACCATTTCCACCTTCAATATATCCTTCTAAACTTGAAGTTTTAACTTCTACACGTTTAAAGTCAGTGGAGCAGGAAGTTAAACCAATAAAAAAGAGGAATAAGAGTAAGAAGTTTTTTAAGTTCATGAGGCAATAGCTTTGGGTAAATATAGTTATTAAACGTTATTTAATCAGCTGCTAGTATAGGGAGCTTTTTTGATTATCCTATATTTGTACTAGAAGAATAAAATGGCAAAAAGAAAAAAGAAAAAAGGGAACGAATTCTCTAGAAAAAAGAGTAGATGGACCAGTCACTATCGTATGGTAGTGCTCAATGATGACACCTTTGAAGAACGTTTTTCTTTAAAGCTGAATAGGTTAAACGTATTCTTTATCACTGCCATAAGCGCATTATTGCTTATTGTTTTAACCACCTTACTCATCGCTTTTACGCCTTTAAGAGAGTATATTCCAGGTTATTCTAATGCCAAAACTAAAAGTACTGCAGTTCAATTGACAAAGGAAACTGATTCATTAAGACAAGTGCTGGCGACTAAAGACGAACAATATAACCGAATAAAAAAAATTCTTCTAGGTGACTTAACTTTTGAAGAATATGAAAGTACCACTGCAGAAGATTCTACCACAACAATACAAGCCGTACCAGATTTGTCACCTAGTGAACAAGAAAACGAATTGCGCAATGAGGTTGCAAAAGTTGACCGATACAACATTTTAAACGATGCGAGTGTGCGTACTGAATTTGTTCTGTATACACCTGTATCAGGATCACTAACAGGATCATTCAATCCAGAAGAAGATCACTATGCTGTCGATATCGCAGCGTCTGTAGGAACTCCTATAAAAGCTGCAGCAGATGGAACTGTAATTTTTTCTGGGTGGACAGTTGAAACTGGTTATACGGTGATTATAGAACACGCATTTGGTTTAATAACGGTATATAAACATGCTGGTGAACTTCTCAAACAACAAAATGATCGAGTAGAATCAGGTGAAGTTATCGCTAGTATAGGTAACACAGGTGAGCTTACTACTGGACCTCATTTACACTTTGAAATATGGAGCGATGGTTACCCATTAGATCCAAGTAACTTTATTAGCTTTAAATAATGTCGTTAAAGTCCTTTGCAGCACGCATATTTGCTAAGTTTATCGATCGTAAAACTCGTAAGTGGAGTGAAAATCCAATTGAAGCTCAAAACAAAGTTTTCAAGCATTTATTGGAATCTGCTTCTTCGACTGATTTTGGAAACGATCATAATTTCAAATCCATAAAAACACATCAAGAATTTACAAAACAAGTGCCTGTACGTGATTACGAGGATTTAAGGCCTTATGTGGATAGAGTGGTTGATGGAGAAAGCGATGTTTTATGGCCAGGTAAACCTCTTTATTATGCCAAAACATCTGGAACAACCAGTGGAGCCAAATATATTCCTATCACCAAAGAGAGCATGCCTGAACATATAAAAGCAGCACGCAATGCTATTTTGAGCTACATAAATGAGACCGGTAATAGTCATTTTGTGGATGGAAAAATGATATTCCTACAAGGAAGTCCAGAAATGGAGGATAAAAATGGTGTTCAACTAGGTCGATTGAGCGGTATTGTAGCGCATTATGTACCTGGATATCTTCAGCGCAATAGGATGCCTTCTTGGGAAACGAATTGTATCGAGGATTGGGAAACCAAAGTCGAGGCTATTATCGATGAAACTTTACCAGAAGACATGAGTGTAATTTCAGGTATTCCCAGCTGGGTGCAAATGTATTTTGAACGAATCGTACAGCGCACAGGAAAGCCTGTAGGTGAAGTATTTCCTAACTTCAATTTGTTTATTTACGGTGGTGTAAATTTTGAACCTTATAAGGCTAGATTTGAACAACTTATAGGTAGACAGGTGGATAGTATTGAGCTTTTTCCTGCAAGTGAAGGCTTTTTTGCATATCAAGATACTAGAAATGAAAAAGGTATGCTATTGCTGCTAGATGCTGGTATCTTTTATGAGTTTATTCCTGCAGATCAGTTTTATGATAAAAATCCTCCTAGACTTACCATTGCAGATGTGGAAGTAGGTGTGAATTATGTGATGATTATTTCTACTACTGCTGGATTATGGGCTTATAACATTGGTGATACAATTGCGTTTACTTCAGTTCAACCTTACAGAGTAGTTGTTACAGGTAGAATAAAACATTATATAAGTGCCAGCGGTGAGCACGTAATAGGAAAAGAGGTTGAACAGGCAATGAAAGAAGCTTGTGATGTTCAAGAGGTTATAATCAACGAATTTACTGTTGCACCTCAGTTAAACCCAAATGATGGTGAATTACCATACCACGAATGGTTCATAGAATTCGATCAAAACATGTCTTTTGACAAGAAAAAATTTAGTGCAGATTTAGATCAAGCGCTACGTAATCAAAATAGTTATTACGACGATCTCATAGTAGGTAAGGTTTTACAACCGTTAAAAATAACAACCGTTCCTAAGGATGGATTTAAATCCTACATGAAAACTATTGGTAAATTAGGTGGGCAAAACAAATTACCGCGATTGTCTAATGATAGAAAAATTGCAAGCTTTTTGGAAAGTTTAAGTTAGCCTATATCATTCCTTCCAAAATTAAAACGAACTCTCCTTTGGTTTTTTTAGATTGAAAGTGTGAAATTGCTTCCTGTACTGTTCCTCTAAAATGCTCCTCAAACATTTTAGAAATTTCTCTTGAAACACTTATTTTACGATCAGCTCCCATGTGTTCCATAAAGTCATTTAATGTTTTCCCTAGCTTGTGTGGTGATTCATAGAATATAATGCTGCGCGTTTCTTCTTTTAAAAACAACAACCTTTTTTGTCGCCCTTTTTTAACGGGAAGAAAACCTTCAAATACAAATTTGTCACTAGGTAATCCAGATACGGTTAGGGCTGGCACAAAAGCTGTTGCTCCTGGTAATGCTTGAACTTCTATATTTGATTCAATAGCCTTGCGAGTAAGCAGGTATCCTGGGTCGCTTATTCCTGGAGAACCAGCATCGGTTATTAAGGCCATACTAGTCCCTGCAGCAATTCGTTCTATTATAGAATCACTTATTTTATGTTCATTATGCATGTGATAAGACTGCATAGGAGTATTTATGCTGTAGTGCTGTAGTAATTTTCCGCTAGTACGAGTATCCTCTGCTAGAATCAAGTCAACTTCATTTAGCACATTAATAGCTCTAAATGTGATGTCTTCTAGGTTCCCTATAGGTGTAGGTACAAGATACAATTTCATAATGTGTTACTTAAGAAATTCAAAGATAGTTATATACTTCTCATACTAATAAATACGATGAGCTTCTTCTATCTTTGCATCATGACAAAAGATGAGCTACTAATAAAGAGATGGAAAACGACTGAGAGTTTTTTTCAGGAGCGTTTCGGTGATGGAGAAGAGCTAGATCTAGATGCTATTCTATTTGTTATCGGCGTTCAAGAGTTAGGTCAATTACATAGAAAATTTAAAAAAGATGAGAAATTACAGCTCATGCATATAGCTATATGTAGATTGCTTGAACCATATGGGTATTATGAATTTTCTCATTTTGATGAGGATAAATGGCCGCATTACCTTCTAAAAGAAAAATTACCACCTTTAAAGGCTGGTGAGCAATCTCTACTTATGAAGGAAGCAATAGTGAATTATATGCTAGAAACTGGGGTAATAGACTAATACAGTAACCTTATTAATTTTTATTTAAAAGGATAAATTGTTTAGGTATCTAATTGTTTTTCTCGTTTATCTATATCCATTTCAAAAACAAAATCTTAACGAACTTTTTGCAAGGAAAAGGCCAGTATTTCTACTTAATGCAACGTAAAGTCTAATTTACTTAATTAAGATTCAATCCAAATAAGAGTTTTTAACTCGGCTTGCAATTATAACGATTGAATTCTATCAATTGAGAGGTTATCTTTGCGTGAAATTAAAAATTTATACATGAGCGCATTAGTAAAATCATCACTAGCAAGAAAATGGGTGATGGCATTATCAGGGCTATTTTTAGTAGTGTTTTTAACGCAGCATTTTGTTATTAATATCACGTCAGTAATTGCACCAGATACTTTTAACGAATGGTCACATTTTATGGGTTATAATCCATTAGTGCAATATGTTTTGCAACCAGTTTTAATTGCTGGTATTATCATTCACTTTGTTATGGGTATTGTGTTAGAAATTCAAAATAATAAGGCAAGACCAATAAAATATAAAAGCAGCCCAGGAAATGCTAATGCAAGCTGGGTTTCTCGTAATATGATCATCACAGGACTTGTTGTTCTAGCATTTATGGGATTACATATGTATGACTTTTGGGTTCATGAAATGGCTTATAAGTATGTTGAGGTGAATCCAGAAGACCCAACAAGATATTATGAAGAAACTGTAGAAAAATTTGCTCCTATCTGGAGAGTAGTTCTATATGTTATTGCTTTTGTACTCCTAGCAATGCATTTATGGCACGGTTTCAATAGCTCTTTCCAATCTATGGGAGCAAAGAGTGTAAATAAAGGAGAAGGCTTAAAGAAATTTACTAAGGTTTGGAGTATTCTAATACCAGCAGGATTTATCTTTATAGCATTGTTTCACCATCTAAATCATACAAACTAATTATGTCTGTATTAGATTCAAAAGTACCATCAGGACCACTTGCAGATAAGTGGACGAAACACAAGAATACTATCAATCTGGTAAACCCAGCAAACAAGCGTTTAATTGACGTAATTGTTGTAGGGACAGGTCTAGCAGGTGGTAGCGCAGCGGCTACTCTTGCAGAGCTAGGTTATAATGTAAAAACATTTTGTTATAACGACTCGCCACGTCGTGCGCACTCTATTGCTGCACAAGGAGGTATCAATGCTGCCAAGAACTATCAAGGAGATGGAGATTCAAATTTCCGACTATTCTACGATACCATTAAAGGTGGAGATTACAGATCTCGTGAGGCAAATGTTCACCGATTAGCAGAAGTTTCTGGAAATATTATTGACCAGTGCGTTGCTCAAGGTGTTCCTTTTGCTCGTGAATATGGAGGATTGTTGGACAATAGATCTTTTGGTGGTGTTTTAGTTTCTAGAACATTCTATGCTGCAGGACAAACAGGACAACAATTGCTGTTAGGAGCTTACTCTGCTCTTAACAGACAAATCAATAGAGGTAAAGTACAACCATTCAACCGTCACGAGATGTTAGATCTTGTGGTAGTAGATGGAAAAGCAAGAGGAATTATTGCTCGTAACTTAGTTACAGGTGAGATAGAAAGACATGGAGCTCATGCAGTGGTAATTGCCTCAGGAGGATATGGTAATGTTTTCTTCCTTTCTACAAATGCAATGGGTAGTAATGTTATGGCTGCTTGGAGAACGCACCGTCGTGGAGCTTTCTTTGCAAATCCATGTTTTACACAAATTCACCCTACTTGTATACCAGTGAGTGGTGAACACCAGTCTAAATTAACTCTGATGTCCGAATCGCTACGTAACGATGGGCGTATTTGGGTTCCTAAGGATCTAGAAGATGCAAAAGCTATTAGAGAAGGTAGGTTAAGAGGTGTTGATTTACCAGAGGAGAAAAGAGATTACTACCTAGAAAGAAGATATCCAGCATTTGGTAACCTTGTACCGCGTGATGTTGCATCTCGTGCAGCAAAAGAGCGATGCGATGCAGGATATGGTGTAAATAAAACAGGTAATGCTGTTTATCTAGATTTTGCAGCTTCATTCTTACGATATGGTAAGATAGAAGCCTTAACTAGTGGTAAGAAAAACGCAACCGAAGAGGAAATGATTGCTTTAGGTAAAAAAGTAATCGAGAAAAAGTACGGTAACTTATTTGATATGTATCGTAATATTACCGATGACAATCCTTATGAGGTTCCTATGAAAATATTCCCAGCGGTTCACTATACAATGGGTGGATTATGGGTAGATTATAATTTACAAACAACAGTGCCAGGTTGTTTTGCAGCAGGTGAGGCAAATTTCTCTGACCATGGTGCAAATAGATTAGGAGCAAGTGCCTTGATGCAAGGACTGGCTGATGGTTACTTTGTGTTACCATACACAATAGGAGATTACCTGTCAAATGAAATTCGTACAGGTGAAATTTCTACGGATACGCCAGAATTTGACGAGGCAGAAAAGGATGTGCGCAATCGTATTTCTAAACTTATGAATGGTTCCGGTAAACATTCAGTAGATTATTACCACAAGAAGCTAGGTCTTATTATGTGGAATAAATGTGGTATGTCTAGAAATGAGAAAGAGCTTAAGGAAGCGATGGATGAAATCGCTGAGTTAAGAGCAGATTTCTGGCAAAACGTACGTGTTCCTGGTAGTGCCGACACTAAAAACCAAGAGCTTGAAAAAGCTGGTCGTGTAGCTGATTTCCTAGAATTAGGAGAGCTGTTTGCCAAAGATGCTCTAGATCGTAATGAAAGTTGTGGTGGTCACTTCCGTGAGGAGTATCAAACAGAAGAAGGTGAGGCATTGCGTGACGATGAAAACTACACTTATGTAAGTGCTTGGGAATACAATGAAAACCCACGTGAGGCAAAACTTCACAAGGAGAATCTTGTTTTTGAAAATGTAGAATTGAAAACGAGATCTTATAAATAATTGAATTTTAAATGTTGCGCTTTCGCGAAAGCGTAATCTATAAAATATAGAAAGTATGAAACTTACTTTAAAAATCTGGAGACAAGAAAACGCAAATGCCAAGGGTAAAATGGTTACCTACCAGTTAGATGGTGTAGACGGTGATATGTCGTTTCTTGAAATGATGGATATCCTTAACGAGGATCTTAATAACAAAGGTGAAGAGCCAGTAGAATTTGATCATGACTGCCGCGAAGGTATTTGTGGTGCATGTTCAATGGTGATAAACGGTCAACCGCATGGTCCTCAAAAATTGACAACAACATGTCAATTACACATGAGAAAGTTCAAAGATGGTGATACCATTACTATTGAGCCGTGGAGAGCAGCAGCTTTTCCGGTAATTAAGGATTTAATGGTAGATCGTTCAGCTTTTGATAGAATACAGCAAGCTGGTGGATACATATCGGTTAACACATCTGGTAACACGCAAGATGCAAACGCTATTCCAGTTGAGAAAGAAAATGCCGATGAGGCTTTCTATAGTGCAACTTGTATAGGTTGTGGAGCTTGTGTAGCAGCTTGTAAAAATGCAAGTGCGATGTTATTTACAAGTGCTAAGATTTCTCAATACGCTTTATTACCACAAGGTCAGGTAGAAGCAACTACCCGTGTTGAAAATATGGTGCGTCAAATGGATCTTGAAGGATTTGGTAACTGTACGAATACAGGTGCATGTATGGTAGAATGTCCAAAGGGTATTAAATTAGAAAATATCGCACGTATGAATCGTGAGTATCTTAAGGCTGAAACTATAGGATAACACACAATTTAAATAGAACTTAAACCTCTCTTGCTTATTTTTAACAAGAGAGGTTTTTTTATTTACTTATTTATGATCAATTCCAAATTACCACATGTTTCTACGACCATATTTACCGTGATGAGTGATCTGGCACGAGAGCATGGTGCAATTAATCTATCACAAGGATTTCCTAGCTTTTCAACAGATGATCACTTAAAATCATTAATCAAAAATGCGATTACTAATGACCACAATCAATATGCACCCATGCAGGGTTTGTTGTCAATTAGAGTTTCCTTAAGTAATTTGATTCACAATTGCTATGGAGCTATCTATCGACCAGATGATTAAATTTGTATTACTGCAGGAGCTACCCAAGCTATATTTACAGCGATACAAGCGATAGTTCATCCTGGAGATGAAGTCATCTACTTTACACCAGCCTATGATTGCTATGAGCCAGCCATTCAATTAGCTGGTGGTATACCTGTACCTATAAGCATGGATGTGCAAAACTTTACGATAGATTGGGATCTAGTGAAGCAAAAAATCTCGAATAAAACGGTGGCTATTATAATAAATACACCACATAATCCTAGCGGAACCGTTATGAGTAAGGAAGATATGCTTTGCTTGCAAAAACTGGTGGTAGACCATGGATTAATTTGTATAAGTGATGAGGTCTACGAGCATATAGTTTTTGACGATAATAAACACATGAGTGCCGCAAGTTTTGAAGGTCTAAAAGAGCGTAGTTTTATAATTGGTAGTTTTGGAAAAACCTATCACATAACAGGCTGGAAAACCGGTTATTGTGTCGCGAGTAAAGTTCTAATGAAAGAATTTTTAAAGGTTCATCAATACCTAGTGTTTTGTGTAAATCATCCCATTCAAGTTGCCCTTGCTGACTATTTGAAAACACCAAAACATTACTTAGAGTTAGGGGCTTTTTATCAACGTAAAAGAGATTTATTTTTAAGTTTACTTAAAGATAGTATGTTTAAATTCTCGCCTGCTCAAGGATCGTATTTTCAGTTATTGGATTATTCATCATTAACTAATGAGCATGACGTAAGTTTTGCAAAAAGATTAACGATTGAAAACAAAATTGCCTCAATTCCTATTTCGGTATTTATGAGTAATGATAATACGAAGAAACTTAGATTTTGTTTTGCTAAAAAGGATGATGAGCTCATACAGGCAGCAAATATCTTAAAAGCACTTTAGTATAATTTGGCTAGATTTATGTAGTCGTTTGTAAAAAGATTAAAAATGAAATGGATGGTTTTAGTGATTGCATTAACACTTGTTAATTGTAAATCAAAAGAAGGAGTAGCAACTATGAATGCAAAAAACAATGAAAATACAATATCTGTGCAGCAATGGAGTGGTGGCGCGCCAGGTTCTGGATCAGGATATTTAATTGATTTTGAAAAAGCATTCTTCGATGAAAAGCCTAGTAAAGTATATTTCAAAGGTTCTTGGACTGATAAGGTATATATCCATCCAGATAAACCTAACTGGTATAGGGTGAGACTCAATAATCAAAAAGGAGACGTGGTGATGCATTCAGATTCTTCAAAAGAGGTTGTAAATGAAATACCTTTCCCTGAAAACGCCGTGCGTAAAGTAGATGACGGTGATATGGCTGTTCTAGTTGGTGATTTATGGATTATTGTAAACAATGTTCCTGTCAAAGAGCCGCTTTTTTATCCCAGCGCACCACCTAGACAGCAGTAAAAGTTTATATTTAAGTACGCTTTCGCGAAAGCGTATTCACACTCACTTTAGAAGAATATTTTTATCGCATTATTCTTGGAAAATATTGTGCGACAATCTGTTAATTCCTTTGCTCAAGGACGACTTCATAAGTATCTTTGCAAACCTTTTAAATTGAGGATTTGAGTCAAACAGAAACGGTTATAAAATCTCCAAGCGCTATTCAAAACTTTGTTGAAATAACAAAGCCAAGGCTATCTGTGGTTGTTGTTTTTTCTTCTATTGCAGGTTATTTTCTTGCTGTTGAAAGCGCAGATTTTCTAGAGCTATTTTATTTATGTGCAGGTGGATATTTTCTTGTAGGTAGTTCAAATGTTTTTAATCAAATTATTGAGCGCGATCGTGATGCTCTCATGAAGCGCACTCAAAACAGACCGCTTCCTACGGGTAGGATAAGTGTGCCTGTTGCTTGGGCTTATGGAATAGCCATGGCCTTTACAGGTGTGTTTTTACTTTATCTTATTAATATACCGACGGCATTTTTTGGTGCTCTAAGTATTGTATTATATGCAGCTATTTATACTCCATTAAAAACGATAACACCCTTGTGTGTTTTTGTAGGAGCATTTCCAGGAGCTATTCCTTATATGCTGGGTTGGGTAGCGGCTAGTGGTGATTTTGGTATAGAGCCAGGTACTCTTTTTATGCTGCAGTTTTTCTGGCAATTTCCTCATTTTTGGGCGATAGGTTGGATGTTAGAAGACGACTATAAAGCTGGTGGTTTTAAAATGTTACCTACAGGTGCTGCCGATAAAGGAACGGCATTACAAGTTGTGTTATATACCATATGGACAGTTTTAATTTCTATAATTCCTGTGTTTAACATCACGGGAGAATTGTACATCACTTGGTACAGTGCAATATTGGTAGGAATATTAGGATTGTGGTTTTTATATTATGCCATCAAATTATTTAAAGAACAAAGTAAAACAGTAGCACGTAAATTAATGTTGGTTAGTGTGAGTTACATTACCCTTATCCAGATAATTTATGTTGCCGATAAATTTTTACGTTAATGACTGATTATACAGAAGTACCTCATAAGGTGAAGTTAGCAAGAAGCAAAAAGCAAATGATGTATTTTGCGATTGCCAGTATGGTAATGATGTTTGCAGGTCTTACCTCAGGTTATCTAGTAAGTAGGCCCAGAAAAGATTGGGTTGAAATAGAATTGCCACAAGAATTTTACTACAGTACAGGAATTATAATTTTAAGTTCGATTGCATTGTGGCTTGCAAAGCGCAGTATTAAAGCTGGAAATAATAAGGGTGCTGTTGTTTTAACGGTTACTACTTTTGTCTTGGGATCTGTTTTTGTCTACATGCAATTCGCAGGTTTTGAAACTTTATATAACCTAAAGCATTACTTTACCGGTCGCGGTAGTAGTGTATCAGCTAGCTTTATTTATATCATTGTTTTTGCGCACTTGATCCATATTGTCGCGGGATTAATAAGCTTAATGGTGATAACATTTAATGCAATTAAAGGTAAGTATAGCTCTCAAAATTATTTAGGATTTGAGCTAGGTGCTATATTCTGGCACTTTGTAGATATTTTGTGGGTATTATTACTTGTGTTTTTCTTACTAGCATAAAAGAATTTTTAGACTTATTTTTGCGACTTATTGAATATCTAATAACTAACTATGGAAACAGCAGTAGCTACTACTGGAACTGAAGGACAAAAATGGGGCGGCGGTGATGCAAAACCGTTAAACGCTAGCTATGGTAAGATGATGATGTGGTTTTTCATCTTGTCCGATGCATTAACCTTCTCAGGATTTCTTGCCGCATACGGTTTTTCAAGATTTAAATTTATTGAAGAATGGCCTATCGCCGATGAAGTGTTTAACCACTTCCCATTTTTACATGGTGTTGATGCACCTATGTTTTATGTGGCGTTGATGACCTTTATCCTTATTGGTTCTTCTGTTACAATGGTGCTAGCTGTTGATGCTGGTCACCACATGAACAAAAAGAAGGTTTCTCTTTACATGTTGCTTACTATAATTGGAGGTTTCATTTTCGTTGGTTCGCAAGCTTGGGAATGGGCAAACTTCATCAATGGTGAGTATGGAGCTGTTCAAACAAACGGTGGTAAAATTTTACAATTTGTAAAGGTTGATGATCATAAAAAACGTGTAGGTCTTGATGAATTTGTTACTGTTGGACCTAGAGATGCAGAGTTTTTAGGTAATAGTGAAGGAATATGGTATGAGTCATCTGGATATCAAGGAACTTATACTATTGAAGAAGTGAAAAATGCTTTTAAAGCTAATCCAGATATTACAATAAGAACACAACAACTTATTGAAAACCCAGAAACTGGTGCTTCAGAGAAGTTAGTTCTTTCTAGAGAAGAAGCGTTAATTAAACTAGAAAAGGATGGTAAAGCTGTAGTTGAAGGTGCAAACCTTACGGTAAACGAGTACGGAGCTCCTCTATTTGCAGACTTCTTTTTCTTTATCACTGGATTCCACGGTTTTCACGTATTTAGTGGTGTGATGATCAATCTAGTGATTTTCTTCAATGTTCTTTTAGGAACATATGAAAGAAGAAAAAGCTATGAAATGGTTGAAAAAGTTGGTCTTTACTGGCACTTTGTAGACCTTGTTTGGGTTTTCGTATTTACATTCTTCTACTTAGTTTAATAATAGATAAAGATTTTTAAAATGGCAGAACACGCACATAAATTAGAGATATTTAGAGGTTTAGTTAAGTTTAAATCAAACACTCAAAAGATTTGGGGTGTACTTATCTTCTTATCTATCGTAACTATTATTGAAGTTGCTCTAGGTTATATAAAGCCAGATATTTTAAACGGTAAATTCCTTGCCCTTAAATGGCTTAACTGGATATTTATCATACTTACTCTTGTAAAAGCTTATTATATTACTTGGGATTTCATGCACATGCGTGACGAGGTAAGTGGTTTGAGAAGAGCAGTAGTTTGGACAGGAGTTTTCTTAATAATCTACTTAATAGCTATACTTCTTGTAGAAGGTGATTACATATATGAGGTTTATAAGAATGCAGCCGTAAGTTTTGACTTCTAATGCTTACTAATAACAAACAAACTAGGACGGTATTTACCGTCCTTTTTTATACCTGATTATGGAAAAGTTACCACCGGCAAAAGGAATTAATCAAACAAATAAGGCAAAAAGTAATTTTGTACTCATAGTACTCTTTGCATTGCCTTTAATTGCATATTTGTTTTTTTTGAATGGAGAGCACAAGTTTAAAACTTTGCCAGTGGTTAAAGAATCTATCGGATCTATTGAAAATTTCAAGAGATTGGAGGACAATGCCACATTACAATTAAAGGATAGTCTTACAATAATTACATTTCTCGGTAAAAATCCTTATCAACGTATTGGTTATATTTCAAACATCAATGAAAAGGTGTACCGCAAATTTCATGAATTTGAAAATTTTCAAATGATAAGTATCATTGATACTAGTGGAACAGGTGATATGAAAGATGTTTACTATCAATTAAAAACGAATACCGATTTAACCGATTGGCATTTTTTAACTGGTAATGACCAAAGCATCCAAGATTTTTTTAATTCTTTAGGAACAGATCTGGAATTAAACTCTGATTTATCTTCTGACTACGCTTTTATGGTTGATAAAAAGGCACGCTTGCGCGGTAGGCCTGGTAATGATGAAGAGGATGAAGTTATTGGTTATGATACGAGTTCACTTGCAGCCATAAATAAAACAATGGTTGATGATATTCGTGTATTTATGGCCGAATATCGAATGGCTTTTAAGAAGAATCGCTCAGAAAAGATAAAGAAAGATGAGTAAGAAAAAGGACACGCCATATTACATTGGCATGGCAATTATAATTGTCATTTTCGGCTATTTTGCGGTTAAGAATGTCGTGCATTATATCAATAAAGATAAAGTTGTAGATAGTAATCGTACAGAAGATCGCGCTCCCGTGGCCGATAAATTTCTGTATAAGCATGGAAAGATTCCTGACTTTAAATTTGTCAATCAACGCGGTGATACGATAACTAATGAAACCTTATTAGGTCAGGTATATATCGTTGATTTTTTCTTTACAAGTTGTGGCCTTATTTGTCCACCGATGAGTAAGAATATGGCAACCGTTCATGATGAATTAAAGGAATACAAAAATTTCAAAGCAATTTCTATAACCATTGATCCAATTACAGATACTCCAGAAGTGATGAAGGAGTATGCAACAAGGTATACCGATGATACGCGTAACTGGTGGTTCTTACATGGAGAGATTGACGATGTTTTTGAACTAGCCGAAAAAGGTTTTAGTTCATACATTAAAAAAAGTAATGATCCAGCAATTCGATTTGAACACAGTGGTAACTTTGCTTTGGTAGATAAAGAAGGTTTCTTAAGGTCTCGCAAGGATGAATACGGTAATTGGATTATGGTATATCGCGGTGTTGAGGAATTTGATGCGCCGCCACAAATAGATGAAATAGTTGAGGATGCAGTTATACTTTTAAACGATTAATTATGTTAGAAAAAAGAGGTCCAGCTATTATTATAGCCATTTCAATATTAGTTCCATTGGTAGTGGTAGTTCTTATGTTCTTACCAGAGCGTTTTAACTTTTTAGGAGTTGAAGCGGGCATGTTTCCTTTACTTCATGCATGTATAAACGGTATGACTGCTTTATTGCTAGTAACGGGTTTATTATTAATAAAAAATGGTGATCGACAAAAGCACCGCAAGGTTATGACCACCGCTTTTGTATTGAGTGCCATTTTTCTTGTGAGCTATGTAATATCAAAAATTAGCAACGATCCAACTCCATATCCCGAGGATGCTCCTTTTAGAGCTATTTATTTATTCATTTTGACATCGCACATAGTTTTATCTGGTATTATACTGCCGTTAGTACTATACACTATGTATTTTGCTTGGAATAAAAAATACGAGAAACACCGTCGTATAGCAAGATGGACGTTCCCTATTTGGTTATATGTTGCAATAACAGGTGTTTTGGTGTATGTTTTCATGGCTCCTTACTACTAATCGACTAGAATGAAAAGGTTTTTAGTATTACTCACTGTTTTTCTTTATTCCGCTTTCGCGAAAGCGCAATGTGCCATGTGCCGTGCCGTAATTGAAAGTTCTGGCAACAAAGCAGAGGCAGAAGGTTTAAACGATGGAATTACCTACCTAATGGCATTTCCATACATTTTAATTGGCGGTATTATATACATGATCTATCGCAGCACTACCAAAAAAACTTGATTTAACGTTTTTTTAGGTTCTGTCACTGTAACATCTGCGGAAATTTGAGGTCTAGTTAATATGTTTCTTTAAAGAAACAGAGTAACAACCATTATAATGATTGAAATTAAAGGCCTACACAAAAGTTACCGTACAGGTAACAATTCTCTTCATGTACTTAAGGGTATAGACTTCAGTGTTAAAGAAGGAGAGCTTGTTTCAATCATGGGTTCCTCAGGTTCTGGTAAAAGTACATTGCTTAACATTCTAGGAATGTTAGACGAGGCAGATGAAGGTAGCTACGTTCTTGATGGTGTTCCTATTAAAAATCTCAATGAAAAAATTGCTGCCCAGTATCGAAATAAGTTTTTGGGGTTCATTTTTCAGTCTTTTAACCTGATCAATTACAAAACAGCAATTGATAACGTAGCCTTGCCACTTTATTACCAAGGAGTAAATAGAAAAGAACGTGAAGAAAAAGCGCTTCATTATCTAGATAAAGTAGGTCTGGCAAATTGGGCAACACACTTACCTAATCAACTTTCTGGAGGTCAAAAGCAGCGTGTCGCTATCGCTAGAGCGCTAGCCAGTGATCCAAAAGTACTACTTGCCGATGAGCCAACAGGAGCTCTAGATACCAAGACTTCATACGAAGTGATGGATCTTATTCAAGGAATTAATGATGAAGGTCGTACCATTCTTATTGTAACACACGAACCCGATATTGCCGAAATGACAAAGCGTGTGGTGAATTTAAAAGATGGTTTAATCATTGACGATCGTAAAGTAGAACAAGTAAAAGCTATCCAACATGTTTAATGTAGAAAGATGGCAGGAAATATTTGAAGCAATAAGCAAAAATAAATTACGTACTATTTTAACCAGTATGTCGGTCGCATCAGGAATCTTCATATTGGTAATTCTTCTTGGATTTTCCTCTGGAATTCAAAATGGAGTTCGCAAACAATTTGAACAAGACGCTACTAATCGTATTCAGGTTTCCACAAGGGTAACTTCAAAAGGATATAAAGGATTAAATCCTGGAAGGCGATTACAATTGCGCAATGGTGATTACAATAACCTTACTGAAAAGTATGAAGATTATATTGAGTACAAAACGCCTTTATACTCAAATTGGGGTGGACAAATTAACTACAAGCAGCAGCAAGGTAATTACCGTATTGAAGGAGCCGAGGCAGACCAACAATACATAGAAAATCAAACATTAGTTTCAGGTCGATTCATCAGTCAGCAAGATGTTGATGAAAACCGAAAGGTAGCTGTTATCGGTTATCAAATTAAAGAAGATCTATTTAAGCAGGAAGATCCTATTGGTAAAACAATCCTCCTTAATAACAACATTAACTATAAAGTTATAGGAGTTTATACGGATCCTGGAGGAACTCGTGAAGAATCTAGAGCATTTATTCCTATATCTAGTGCACAACAAGTATTTAACGCAGGAGATAATGTAAATCGAATTGCAATAACGGTTGAGCCAGCTGCAACTTTTGATGAAACTGTGGAACGCAGTGCAATGCTAGCTCAAGCAATAGACAATGATTTAAGAACCAAATTTATTGTAGCTCCAGATGATCGAATAGCAGTTAGAGTTGACGACACATTAGAAGAAGCAAAGAAAATATTTGGATTGATCGATACAATAAGATTTGTTTTCTGGTTTATCGGGATAGGTACAATAATAGCAGGTGTAGTAGGTGTAGGAAATATTATGATTATTATCGTGCGTGAACGTACCAAGGAAATAGGAATACGTAAAGCTCTAGGAGCTCTGCCTTCAGAAATTATATTTATGGTGCTCCAAGAGGCTATTTTTATAACATTAATTGCAGGACTATTAGGTTTGTTTGCAGGTGTAGGATTACTACAAATTTTTGCTCCATATGTAGAAATGGATTTCATACACAATCCAACGGTAGACTTTACTACTGTTATGACTACGGTTTTCATTCTTGTTGTGGCAGGAGCACTAGCCGGCTTTATACCTGCTAGAAGAGCAGCTAATATTAAACCAATTGAGGCATTAAGAGACGAATAGTATGTTTAATAGAGATCGTTGGAACGAAATATTAGAAGCGCTTAACGCAAATAGATTTAGGACCTTTCTAACCGCATTTGGGGTTTTTTGGGGAATAACAATACTGGTGTTGTTATTAGCTTTAACTAACGGTTTGCGCACAGGTGTAGCCGTTGATTTTGCAAATCAAGCTACAAACACCATGTTTATGTGGGGTCAAAGTACGTCAATGGCCTACAAAGGAATGAATAAAGGTCGTCGTGTTCAGTTTAAAACAGATGATATCGACGCTTTAAAAAATAACATTCCTGGATTAAAATATGTTTCACCTAGATTACAACTAGGTGGTTATCGTGGAGCAAATAATGTTACTCGTAAAGAAAAAACAGGAGCCTTTCAGGTAAATGGAGATTACCCAGAATTTATTAATCAACAATACATGGATATTATCAAGGGTCGCTGGATCAGTTACTCAGATATTGATAATAAAATGAAAAGTGCGGTAATCGGTGTAGATGTAGAAAAAACTTTGTTTGACTTGGGAGAAGAACCTATCGGCTCATACATAAAAATTAATGGTGTTAATTTTAAAGTGATAGGAGTGTTTAATAATCCAAACACAAAAGGAGATAGTGAGGAACAGGCAAATACCATTTTTATTCCTTTTACATCCTTTGCCAAGGCTTTCAACACAGCAGACAATGTTGGGTGGTTTACATTGACCGCTCATGATGATATCAGTATTACCGAATTAAAGCCAGACATACTTGCATTAATGAGATCCCAGCACAAAGTGCATCCAGATGATATGCGAGCTGTCGGTAATTTTGATTTAGCAGAAAGATTTGCACAATTCTCAGGCCTTTTTAATATACTAAAAATTGTTGGTTATTTCGTAGGAATACTTGTCCTTTTCTCAGGAGGAATCGGTATCAGTAATATCATGCTCATTGTAGTAAAAGAACGAACCAATGAAATAGGAGTGCGCCGTGCATTGGGAGCTACTCCATGGATGATTAAAAAACAAATTCTTCAAGAATCACTTGTCCTTACCTTAATTTCTGGATTAGCAGGTATTGCATTTTCTGCATTAGTTATGTGGTTAATGAATTATGCACTGGATATGAATGGACCGGTAGATAATTTTAAAAATCCAACAGTAAACATAACAGTAATAATTATCGCTTTGATATTTCTTACTGTTGCAGGACTTTTTGCGGGACTAATTCCAGCTAGTCGTGCAACCACTATGAAACCAGTAGACGCTTTAAGAACAGAATAAACACTAACCTAGATGAAAAGAACAGGGACTATAATTGTTTTATTAGTAATCGTAATTTCCTCATTAATTGGAATTTATTGGATATGGCAAAAGGATCAAGAAGATCCGATTGAGTATGCCGCAGAACAACCAGAAACAAAAACGATCGTTAAAGAAACTGTCGCAACAGGTAGCATTGTACCTAAAGAAGAAGTTAATATTAAGCCTAATATTTCAGGTGTTATTGATAAAATTCATGTTGAAGCAGGTGAGTTTGTTAAAGCAGGTGATCTTATTGCAGAAATCAAAGTGGTTCCCAACGTGAGCTCACTTACAAATGCAAAGAATAGTATTGATCAAGCTCGTAACGCGGTACAAACCGCAAAACTTGCACTAGATAATCAGGAATCGATTTATAAAAGGCAAAAACAGCTTTTTGATAAAGGAGTTGTAGCCGCAAATGACTTTGATCTAGCACAAAACGCATACAACAATGCGTTACAACGTTATAAACAAGAACAAGTCAATTTAAGAGGAGCACAACAAAATTATGACATCCTGCGCACAGGAACGACCTCGGGATCTTTAGGTAAATACGCACAAACATCAATACGATCTACAGTTGATGGAATGGTACTTGACGTTCCAGTTAAAGAAGGAAACCAAGTGATTGAGGCAAATAATTTTAACGAGGGAACTAGCATTGCAGTTATTGCAGATATTAATAAGATGATATTTGAAGGTAAGGTAGATGAAAGTGAAGTAGGTAAAATCAAGGAAGGATTACCGCTTAAGATTACTGTAGGTGCCTATGATAACCAAAAATACGATGCAGTACTAGACTATATAGCTCCTAAAGGTGTAGAAGAAAATGGTGCTATTCAATTTGCGATTAAAGGAACTCTTAAAGCTCCAGAGGAAAACAAAACAAATTCATTTATACGAGCAGGACTCAGTGCAAACGCAAGTATTATCCTTGATCAACGTACCGATGTACTTGCAATCAAGGAAGCCCTTGTACAATACGATAACGAGACAAAAAAACCTTTTGTTGAAATCCAAACAGGAGATCAACAATTCCAGCGCAAGGAAGTTGAATTAGGACTTAGTGATGGGATTTTTGTTGAAATTAAATCAGGTATCAGCAAGGACGACGCAATAAAAGTTTGGAATCCATTAAAAGCTCCACAAGGCCGTGGAGGATATAATGGATAAAATTCTTGTAACAAATCATCTTCGAGATCTACATATAGATATCCAATTATGAAAAAAGTACTCTTAATTATTATGTGTTTCGCTTTCGCGAAAGCGATTCAAGCACAATCAACAACATCCACCGATAAGAAATGGACTTTACAAGAGTGTGTACAATACGCACTGGATAACAACATTTCAATCAAACAAAGTGAATTAGATTTAAAAGCAGCAGATGCCGATAAATTAAGCGCACTAGGTAATCTTTTACCGTCGTTAAATGCAGGTGCAGGAGTTTCAGAAAATACCGGATTAAGTTTTAACCCAGTTACCAATAACGCACAAACAACAACATTCCTTTCTGCAACGGGAAGAGTTAATGTAGGTTATAACGTATTTGATGGGTTTAGAAACTTTAGACAATTACAAAGAGCAAAAATTTCAAAAATTGCTAGTGAATATCGTCTAGATAAAATGAAAGATGACATAGCACTTGCAGTTGCAAATAACTATCTTCAAATACTTACAAATAAAGCAAATTTGAAAACCTTTAAAGCTCAAAACGAGATTACAAAGGATCAAATTAAGCAAACTCAAGAATTGGTAGATGCTGGTCAACTACCACGAGGTGATTTATTAGAAATCAAAGCTCAAGATGCTACAGAGCAACAACAAATTATTAACGCGCAAAATGCTGTAATTATAAGTAGAGTAAGTCTTGCTCAATTGCTATTAATTGAGGACTATGAGAACTTTGATATTGCCGATGAGGATTTTGAGGTAATTGATGAAGAGGTTTCTGAAAAACCAGTTACAGAAATAATCAGTTCTGCTGAAGAAAATCGTTCAGAGGTTAGAATCGCAGAACAGAATTTAGAATTAGCCAAAAAAGATTTACAGATAGCCAAAGGAGCTTACTTGCCTACAGTAAGTGCGTTTTTTAGTTATGATACTAGATATACTAACAATGCCTCGTTTGACCAACGTATAGCCGATCCTAATAATCCTACCGAAACACAAATCATTGGAACTGTTGAAGGTACAGGACAAAATGTGGTAACTGAGGTGCCAGTATTAGAAACCGTACTAGTAGGAGCAGAACCTTTTGTAGATCAATTGTATCAAAACGATGGTATAGCTTATGGTTTCCAACTTAATGTTCCAATTTTCAATGGTTTTAGTGTTCGTAGTAATGTAGAGCGCAGTCAAATTAATATTGAACGTTCTAAATACCAATTAGAACAAGCAAAATTGGATCTAGAAAGTAGTGTGTACCAAGCTTACGTTGATGTACAAGGATCACGTCAGGCTTTTGACGCTGCAAAAACCGCATTGGAATCTCAAGAATTAGCTTATGAATATGCTAAAGAAAGATATGATGTGGGACTTACAAATGCATTTGATTTTGGTCAAAGTAAGTTGAGATACGACAATGCTATAATTACATTAAATCAAGCTAAATACGACTATATCTTTAGACTTAAAGTGCTTGAATTGTTTTTTGGGATAGAACCTCTAGAATTAAAATTATAAGATAAATGAAAAAAACTTTAATCATCATAGGTATTATTATCGTTGTAGCGGTTTTAGGTTTAATCGGTCTTAAATCGACTGGAGCCATCGGCGGCGGTGATAAAGGTTTACTGGTAGAGACCAAGGAAGTGACAAAAATGAATGTCACAGAAACTGTAAGTGCTACTGGAAAAATCAGACCAGAGGTTGAAGTTAGTATCTCTCCAGAAGTTCCTGGTGAAATCATTGAATTACCTATTAAAGAAGGTCAGGCTGTTAAAAAAGGCGACTTACTTGTGCGCATTAATCCGGATTTATTAGAATCAAGTGTTAGTCGTACAAGAGCTGGTGTGGCAAATGCAAGAGCTGGTTATGAACAAGCAAAAGCAACCCTTGCCGAGGCAACTGCAAATTATAATAGAAGTAAGCAACTTTTTAATAAAGGAGTAATTTCTCAGGCAGATTTTGATACTAGTACTGCTGCCTATGAAAGAGCCAAAGCATCAGAACGTAGTGCGTTTTACAATGTTCAAAGTGCAGGTGCTACTCTTAATGAAGCATCTGACAACTTACAGCGTACTAGTATTTATGCTCCTATGTCTGGTACAATTTCACTTCTTGCAGTTGAATTAGGTGAACGTGTAGTTGGTACACAACAAATGGCTGGAACAGAATTATTAAGAGTAGCCGACTTGTCCTCCATGGAGGTAGAAGTAGATGTAAATGAAAATGATATCGTTAAGATTGAAGTAGGAGATAAAGCAATCGTCGAGGTTGATGCTTATTTAAAGAAGGAATTTGAAGGTGTTGTTACTGAAATTGCAAATACGGCAAGCGGTCAATTAACCGCAGATCAAGTAACAAATTTTAAAGTTAAGGTTAGAATTTTGCCAGAAAGTTACACTGACTTGTTAGAAGGTAAAAGCGAAAATTACAGTCCGTTCAAACCAGGTATGACGGCAACAGTAGATATCATTACAAGAGAAAGTAAAGATATTGTTGCAGTGCCAATAAGTTCTATAGTAGTTAAAACTGATACTACAGAAAAAAAGAAAAGGTCAGAAATTTCTTTGGATGCTAAAAAGTTTGAGTGTGTCTATGTATTAAATGGTAACAAAGCCAAGCTTAGAGTAGTAGAGACAGGAATTCAAGACAACAGTAATATCGTTGTAACAGATGGTCTGGATATTGGAGAAACAATCATTACCGGTCCTTATCGAGCAGTTACTGATAAATTAAAAACGGGAAAACTAGTTCGTGTTAAAAAGGATCGCTCAAATGATACTTCAGAATCGGAATCTGAAGAAGATTAAATTTTAGCTATGCCATTGATTCTTTGTATTGAAACAAGTAGTACTAATTGTTCAGTTGCTATAGCTAGTGACAGCGCTATTACTAGTAATACATATGGTGCTACTATGGTGCTGGATATTCTTGAAGACAATAGTGATTCATACAATCATGGTGAAAAGCTTCACGTTTTCATAGATGAAATCACCACTAGGAATGGTTATGTAATGGGTGATTATGATGCTATTGCTGTAAGCTCTGGACCAGGATCATACACTGGGTTAAGAATTGGAGTGAGTGCAGCTAAAGGTTTGAGTTTTGCCCTAGACATACCTTTAATTGCTATTGATACACTAAAAGCATTATCTACAATTAATAAAATCGATTCTGAATTTACAGCTGCTTTTCTTGATGCACGTCGCATGGAGGTATATGCTTCAATATTTGACCGATCAGGTAAACGAGTACTTGAATCACAACCAGTAGTTATTGAAGATGATTCTTTTATTCGCTTTCGCGAAAGCGGAACAATATCCTACATAGGAACTGGTATAGAAAAAACAAGAGAACTTCTAAATATCGAACAACAATATATAACCGAAGTAAATCCGACAGCAGCAGCACTGTGTGCTCTCGCCATTGATGGGTATAAAAAAAGCGACACCGTTGATGTCGCTTATTTTGAGCCAAATTATCTCAAAGAATTTAAGATAGGTGGTTAAATTACTTCAAATGTAATTTTTACATTAACTCTATACTCGGTTACTTTTCCATCTTTAACTTGAGCACTTTGTTCGTTGATATAAACCGATCTAATGTTGTTGACGCTCTTTGCAGCTTGTTCAACTGCATTATTAGTTGCGTCTTCCCAGCTCTTATCGCTGTTTGCTAATACTTCTATAACTTTTAAAATTGCCATAACTTTATTGAATTGATTTCCATAAAGTTATAATAAAATTATCCATTAAGAGCAACTACACGATCAATTTTACCAGGAATCATCTCTTTAAGCATAGTTTCAATTCCATTTTTTAAGGTAATAGTAGACGATGGACAACCGCTACAAGCACCTTGTAGAATAACGCTTACCTCTTTGGTATTTTCATTGTAGTTTTCAAAAGCGATATTACCACCATCACCAGCAACAGCAGGTTTAATATACTCGTCTAGTATCTCTACAATTTTTTGGGAGATGTCATCTAAATTTTCAAAAACTTTTTGATTTTCTTCGGGCTCCTTACTTTTCTCAATGGCTTTTGATTCATGATTGCTAGTACCTATTTCTAGACCATTTTCCATGGATTCTTTTATCATGGAACGCAACTCATTACTTACTTCATTCCAATCTATAATATCGTGTTTAAGAATGGAGATGTAATTTTCAGAAACATATAATTCCTTTACAAAGGAAAACTCGAATAATTTTCTAGCTAGGCTTCCGGTTTGAGTATCGCCTATTGATTTAAATTCAATAGGTTTTACTACAAGCTTTTTATTTGCCACAAATTTCATGGCATTAGGATTAGGTGTTGATTCCGCGTAAACCGTTACTGGAATCTTCTTTGTTTTTGATTCCTCTGTTAGTAAAGGTTTGTCGCTATTGAGATAGGTTTCAATTTGAGTAGCAACCTCTTGCTGTACATCATTCCATTGTACTATATCATATCGTTCAATGGCTATGAAATTTTGTGCTATATATACTGTTTTTACAAAAGGTAAGTAGAACAATTGTTGTGCAAGTGGCGATGGTTTTGCCTCGTCTATATTTTTAAATTCGTAGCTGTTGTTTTTTACTAAAAACTGACTGCTTTCAAACTTTACAATAGCCTCATTTGCAGTAGGTACGATTTCAATTTTATGCATTGTGAAATTTTTGAACAAAGATAGTTGGTTTCTTAGTTTAAAGCAGTTCAAACAATCAGAACATTTTATAGAAGACTATAGGAATTTGATACTCGATGAAATACTCGAACTAGCTGTCGAATAAAACCTATCTCTAGAGAATTTATTATATATTTACGCCTGTTTGAAAAAAACCAACAAGTTTTGTTTTAAAACAAATCTAATTTTCAAACGTTTAGGAAAATAGACTATTATCTACCGCATGAAAAAGATACTTTTAACACTAGCAGTTGTTCTAGGAATACAATGTGTGACAGCTCAAGAAGGTGTACCTGTTTACTTAGATTATTTAACCGATAATTATTATTTATTACACCCATCAATGGCTGGTGCAGCGGCTTGTGGAAAGGTGCGTGGTACCGTTAGACAGCAATGGTTTGATCAATCAGACGCACCTAACTTACAAACCCTTTCATTTAACACTGGAGTAGGAGAAAACAGTGGTGTAGGAGCGATTTTATTTAATGACCGTAATGGTTACCATTCACAAACTGGAGCTTACTTATCTTATGCATACCACTTACAAGTAGGTGGTGGATATGAAGATTTGAATAGATTATCTTTTGGTATAAACGCTGGTATGGTTCAAAGTCGTCTAGATGAATCTGAATTTGATTTAACTGATTTTGATCCTATTATAACAGGGGTTTTGCGTAGTGACAGTTACTGGAATATCGATATAGGAGCTTCCTATTTTTTCAAAGAATTTTACGCTCACTTCACAGTAAAGAATGCTCTTTTCCAAAATCGTGATCTTTTTAGTCGTGAATTTGAAAGTACAAATCAAAGACGTTACATAGCTACATTGGGTTATTTATTTGCACCTAGAAATAGTAAGTGGCAATGGGAACCATCTGTATTATATCAAAGAACTGATAGAACAGCTGAGCAGTTCATGGATTTCAATGCAAAGGCATATTATGATTTAAATGATACTAGTGTCTTATATCTAGGTTTATCTTACCGTCAAAGTTTTGATGGTGCAGAATATTTAGACGGCAATAGTGTACAAGAACAAAACTTGAGTTTACTTTCTCCAATATTAGGGGCGAAAATAGATAACTTCACTATTGCTTATACCTACAGCTACCAATTTGGAGATATACGATTTGATAGTGGTGGTTTTCACCAAATTACATTAGGAATTGATTTCTTATGTCGTAAAGACAGATGGAGTTGTAACTGTCCTGCTGTAAACCTATAAACCAACTTTATTTTATTATTAAGGCAGCTGCAAAGCTGCCTTTTTTAATTAAATCAAGATGAGAAAATTACTTAATGAAGAGCTAGATAGGTTAGATGTTGATGCCTATAAAAACAGCGACAAAACACCCATTACGATTGTTTTAGATAACATACGTAGTCTAAATAATATAGGAAGCGTTTTTAGAACAGCCGATTGTTATCGTGTCGAGAAAATAATATTATGTGGAATAACAGCCCAACCACCGCATAGAGATATTAGAAAGACCGCTCTAGGCGCAACAGAATCTATTGAATGGGAATATGTAGAAGATACCTTAAAAGCTCTAGAAAATTTAAAAAATAATCAATACCACTTGTGTGCTATAGAACAAGCTGAAAACAGTACTAGCTTGTATCATTTTAAACCTGAGAAAGGACAAAAACTAGCCGTTGTATTTGGGAATGAGGTTAAAGGAGTACAGCAGCAGGTTGTAGACTATTGCGATACGATTATTGAGTTACAGCAATTCGGGACAAAACACAGTTTAAACATTTCAGTTTGTGCTGGTATTGTGATTTATGACCTTTTCAATAAAGTAAGTTTACTTAGGAGTTGATTTGATCCAGTATTGTGATGTAATCCTCATGCTTATTGACAAAATCAAGTTCAGTTACATCAATAACTTTGATTTTTAAACTGTCTTGCGTTTTGATAAAATCGGCATATCCTTTCTGGATCTCCATTAGATAATCAGTTTGAATATCTTGTTCATATTCACGACCTCTTTTCTTAATGTTGGCCAGTAAACGCTCCTCAGTTTGGTACAAATAGATGTACAATTCTGGTTTGACGAGCTCCTTATACATCATGTAGAACAATCGTTTGTATAAAGTGTATTCCTCTTCTGATAAAGTTATTTTACTAAAGATAAGTGACTTTACCACGTAGTAATCGGCTACTGTGAATTCTTTAAAAAGATCCTGTTGACCTATTTCATCATGTAGTTGCTGATAACGATCGGCTAGGAATGACATTTCTAATGAAAAAGCATAACGTTCTTGCTCTTTATAAAACAAGGGCAAAAAAGGATTATCGGCAAATCGTTCAAGAACTTCCTTTCCCGTAAAATCTTCACCTATTTTATGAGTTAAACTTGTTTTTCCTGACCCAATATTTCCTTCAATGGCAATGAAATTATGGCGTTGAATGGGATATCGCTTTCGCGAAAGCGTAATTTCAAAATCATCCACAGGTTCTAGTGGCTCCATTTTAGATGCAATATTACCTATGTGAATGGTTTCGTTTTCTATTTCCCATTCCTTGCAGAAATCCAATAAGGGTAATACAACAAAATTCCGTTCTTGCCAATGTTTATGAGGAATCTCAAGCCTTTCTGACTGGAATTGGATGTTATCATAAAAAATGATGTCCAGATCTATAGGACGACTCTCATAATGATCTGTGACCTTAACCGATCGACCCATTTCACTTTCAATATTTTTAAGCTTATCAAGTACATCTTGCGGTGTGTAAATAGTATGAATTAGAAGAACCGTGTTATAAAAGTCAGGTCCATCAAATCCAAAACTTTGGCTTGCATACACTTTTCCAGCCTTAATGATTAAACCAATTTTGGTTTCAATAAGTCGTGTAGCGCGTTCTATTTGGTTTTTTTTATCACCTAGGTTTGTGCCTAACGCTATGATTACCTTATGATTGCCTATTTTTGAGATGCCTATAATTTTATCGCCAAATTAAGGAATATTTACTCGACCTTAAACTACTTTTACACCTATATGAAAACACTTACTGGTAGGGATTTACGTCGAGCAAATCGTATCTATCTGGTTCTAGCAGCTTTATTTATTTGTTCCCTAGTCGTTTCAAATTTAATTTTTCAGAAGTTTTTTTATTGGAATCCATTTGGATGGTTCAATTTTGAGCTATCTGTTGGGTTACTGCCGTATCCTGTTACTTTTTTGGTTACCGATTTAGTAAGTGAAATTTATGGTAAACGCAAGGCAAATGAATTGGTACTAGCAGGAATTTTTGCGAGCATTTTTAGTCTTATCATCATCTTCATTGCCGATGCTGCACCTGCCGTAAAAGACAGCCCTATTCAAGATGTTGTCTTTACAAAAGTTTTTGGAGCTACTACAATCGCAGTTATTGCTAGTATGACGGCTTATTTGTGTGCTCAATTTGTAGATATTCAATTATATCATTTTTGGAAACGTCTTACTAAAGGGCGCATGTTATGGCTGCGTAACAATTTAAGTACGGTTTTTTCACAATTTGTTGACACACTGGCAGTTTTATTATTGCTATGTTCAACAGAGATAATTCCCTGGGACAATTTTATACCCTTTTTAATCTCAGGAGTATTGTTTAAAATGTTAGTAGCCTTATTTGATACACCGTTGTTGTATTTAGGCGTAGGCATTTTTAAGCGTATGTTCAAACTTAAAATGGGAGAAGAAATTAAAGTCGATTGATGAAAAAAATATTGAAAATAGTCGGAGTATTTGTGCTTGCGGTTGTGGTGTTGTTAATAGCAGCTCCATTTCTATTGAAGGATCAAATTGCACAAGTGATCAAGGATAAACTCAACAACAGCCTTAATGCTCAGGTGGACTTTGCCGAGGTTGATTTAAGCTTATTCAGTGCATTTCCAGATGCCTCACTTAACTTAAAAAAACTTCAGGTAATTAATAAAGAACCTTTTGTAGGCGATACATTGTTTTACAGTGACGCTATTAAATTGTCGTTACCCGTTATGGATTTATTCAATGAAGTCGGTGAGCCTATTGAAGTACACGAATTAACAATAGACGATGCTATAGCTAGATTGAAGGTTAATGCAACAGGTGCCGCAAACTGGGATATTGCTGTTAGGGATTCCGCTTTCGCGAAAGCGGAAACGACACAAACACCTCAAGAAAACACAGGATTTGTATTTGACCTTAACCATTATGAAATTAATAATTCTAGTTTTTCTTATATCGATGAGGAGAGTAAGAATGTGTTACTCATGAATGAATTAAATCATGAAGGTACGGGTGATTTTAGTTTAAATGAATCTACCTTACAAACCATCACAAATGCCAAAGTTACTTACGAATTGGACGGTATAAAGTACATAAATGATCAAGATGTCTCACTAGTAGCCGATGTCCTCATGAACCTAGACGATCAACGTTATACTTTTAAAGAAAATGAAGCAAAGGTGAATGACTTACCACTGGAATTAGACGGATTTGTTGATTTAGAAGAAAATAGCACGCTCGTTGATCTTACATTTAAAACCCCAAGTTCTGATTTTAAAAACTTTTTTGCTCTTATTCCTCAAGAGTACCGCAGCAATTTAGAAGGCATAACAACAACAGGAGACTTTATTGTCAACGGGACTATAAACGGTGAGGTTACCGACGAATTAATCCCTAAAATGGATATAAAAGTATCGTCGCAAAATGCATCATTCAAATATCCAGATTTACCACAAACAATTCGTAATATTAATTTTAACGCAGCCTTACTTAATACTACTGGTAAGGTTGAGGATACTTATTTAAGTGTGCCTAGCGCAACTTTTAATCTTGCTGGTGAAACAGTAAGTGCCAAAGCACTGGTTACAAGACTTACGGAAAATATGAAAGTAGACCTAGAGGCTCGTGGTATTATTGACCTTCTAAAATTACAACAAGCCATACCTTTTCCTGATAACACCTCATTCAATGGAATTTTAGATTTGGACATTGCAACGGTGTTTGATATGGAAAGTGTAGAGAATGAACGCTATGCGAATATCCAAACCAAAGGACTGGCAAAACTTAGAGATTTCACCTATCAAGGTGATGCGTTTAACCAATCCTTTGATGTAAGCACTGCTGTAATTAATATGAATAATAGCCGTGTAAAATTAGAGAGTTTTAATGCTAGAACAGGTAATACCGATCTTAACGCATCGGGAACAATTAATAATTTAATTGGGTTTTTATTTGAAGATCAAAAGCTTAAAGGAAACTTCAAAGTATCGTCTGATCAATTTGATACTTCTGATTTCATGAGTACTACAACTGGTTCCAAAGAAGAAACTATTACAACAGAAAATCAAAGTGTCGCTACTACCAATAATGAGGCAATCAAAATACCGGATTTTCTAGACGCTCAGTTGGATTTTAATGCTAATCGCGTGATTTATGATAATATCACGTTGAATGATGTGTCTGGAATCGCTATGGTAAGAGATGAAACTTTGTTTTTAAACGACCTAAAAACAAAAGTTTTTAATGGTACCATAGGTCTAGACGGAACCGTTTCTACAAAAGGAGCTACTCCTAAATTTAAGATGGCCTTAAATATGAATGAACTCGATATCGCACAATCGTTTCAGGGGTTTGAAATGTTTCAAAAATTGGTGCCATTAATTAATGCATTTAAAGGGAAACTAAACACCGATCTTGAAATACAAGGAGATTTGTCTAATGATCTTACTCCTGTTTTGACTACAATAGCTGGCGATGCATTTGCACAACTTTTAACTGATGACGTTGATACTAGTCAAAATAAATTACTTAATCTACTGGATAATAAATTAGGTTTTATTGATGTAAACGATTTAAACCTAAGAGATATAACTACTAAACTTAAACTAAATAATGGCGCGGTAGAAATAGCACCTTTTGATTTTAATATTAAAGATATTAAAGTAGTTGCTAGTGGTAAGCACAGCTTGTCCAATTCAATGGATTATACCTTGAACTTAGAGGTTCCTGCAAAATATTTTGGTAAAGAAGGAGCTAGTTTATTATCAAAGTTAGAAAGTAAAGAAATAGATAAAATCACCGTGCCTGTTCCAGTAAAACTAGGTGGAAGTATAAGCTCGCCTTCAGTAGATTTAAATCTTGATCTAGCGGTCAAAAATTTAACAAACCAAATTATTGAGATTCAAAAGCAAAAGTTGAAGGATAAAGGCGAGGAAGCTGCCAATAACGCAATCAATGACATCTTACAAGGCAATAATCCATTGGATAACATTAAAGATGTTATCAAAGGAGATAAAGGTCAAGTTAAAGACAGCACACAGACTACAAGTCCCGTTTCTTCAACCGCCGATTCTTTAAAGCAAAATACTAAGGACAAGGTTAAAGAGACTGCAGGTAATTTAATTAAAGATCTATTTGGTCGCAACAAGAAAAAGCCAGTTGATACCACCAAGGCTAAATAAAAAAACCTCCTTTTAGAAAGATGTTCTAAAAGGAGGTTTTTAATAGTTGTTGTTATTATTATAGCTTGTAGTTTAATCCTAAACCAAATACTTCACGTACTTGAAAAGCTCCTACTGCATTATCATCGTAGATCGCTTGGAAAATTAAGTTTGCACTTAACCACTCGTTTACCTTCATGTTAACGTTTGCACTGTAATTGATATCAATATTACCAGGATTTTCTAAGTAATTAGAATATAGGGCAAGAACGTTAGACATAGTTATGTTTTCTGCTATAGTAAAGTTATAGATACCATTAAGAGAAGCGCCAAACTCAAATCTAGAGGAATCGCCAGCATCTACACCAAAATAATCACCATCTACATAACCAGGAACACTTGTAAATGCATCGTCAACAAAAATAAATCTAGCTGTAGCAGGAGCGATGTTTACTTGTAAGTCATCGCTTTTTCTGTATAAGATACCAGGACCAAATGATAAATAACCTGGTGATAGAAATTTAGTAAATTCAGTACGAGTTTCATTTCCATCAATGTCCTCTCCAAATCGGTATCCAGTTGTCCATTGAGATAAAAAGTTTAAAAAAGCAGAATAAGACCAGTTGCTTTCCTCTTTAATTTTATAACCGTAAACAGAGTTTAATTCAATACGGTCGTTGGTTTTTCTTGTGAATTCCTGATTATCCAGTTTTGTTATACCGTATTCTGCAATAATTTTATTATCCCAGGTTGTGCGTCCTTTTAAATAATTAAGGTCATAATTTACACCTAGGTTTAAAGAAATGTTTGAGGTACCACCACCAGTCCATTCTGCATTAAAGGCACTCTGGTTGAATAAAGCTTGGAAGTTACCACCTTTAGACCATCCTTCTTTAGGTGTGTCGTCATCTTGTGCGATTGCTGTAAATGAGGTTCCTAGAACCGCAAGTAAAAGTAAAATTTTCTTCATTAAACTTAATTTTTATGCGGCAAAGGTACATTTATCTGCTAGTGAGAGAAAAAAATACTTAGTCTACTTCATTTTTTCGTTCATATTCGTTTAAAAGTATATGAATGTCTTCGATCAGCAGTTTTACATCCTCAATACTTGTTCCGTCATAAGAGCGACCTCGCAATCTACCTTGTTTGTCAATAAGTAAAAAGTTCTCTGTGTGTACCATGGCATATTCATCACCGTATTTAGGTTGTTTAACTGCCATATAGGATTTTCTTGCTAGGTCATAAATCTGTTTGCGATCTCCTGTAACTAAATTCCATTTTTCATCAATCACTCCTTTTTTGAGAGCATATTCTTTTAATACAGGAATGCTATCTCGTTCTGGTGTTACAGAATGGGATAAGATCATCACATCTTTATTATTTTTAAATTCATCTTGTACCAGCTTCATGTTTTTGGTCATCACTGGACAAATGGTAGGACAAGTGGTAAAAAAGAAGTCTGCTACATAGATTTTTCCTTCGTAATCCTTTTCTGTAATAGTATCACCGTTTTGATTAACTAGCTCAAAAGGTGCGATAGTATGATATTTTTTAACGAAAAGCTTGCTGTCATCCACCAGTGTTGGGTCAAAATCGTCGGGTTGTAGTACCGGTAGAGTTTTTACTGGAGTGAGTGCATATTGAAAAGCAGCTAGAATTAGTGAGCACAACACAAATAAAAAGACAATGCGCCATTTGTTTTTAATGAGAAAATCTTTCATAATAGTTGTTTTTGCAAAGTTACTTACCAATCCTCACATTTAGTCCATAGGAATACTAATACATTACTATTTAAGTGCTATTTGTGGTTGGTAATTACGCTTTCGCGAAAGCGTGCTAAATCGCAATTCTAAAATCATCCTAATTATCACATTGTATGACAGCTACTGTGGTTGATATGTCCTATTTTTGCGCCTTAACAAATTCAAAATATGCATCCGATTTTAGTTACTGTGATCAATTTTTTGATGAGTTTATCTATTCTCATCGTTTTACATGAATTAGGGCACTTTATTCCTGCAAGATTATTCAAAACTCGTGTCGAAAAGTTTTACCTTTTTTTTGATATAAAATTTTCATTATTCAAGAAAAAAATAGGAGAAACAGTTTATGGGATAGGCTGGTTGCCATTAGGTGGTTATGTGAAAATCGCTGGTATGATTGATGAGAGCATGGATAAAGAACAAATGGCAAAACCGCCACAACCATGGGAATTTAGATCAAAACCAGCCTGGCAAAGATTAATAATAATGCTAGGTGGTGTGATTGTAAATGTGATCGTTGGGTTTGTGATTTATATATGCTTGATGTACGCTAATGGTAAAATATTAGAACCTGCGTCTGGTGCTACTTATGGTTTTGGTTATCCTAAGGTCTTAGAAGATGTTGGATTTCAACAAGGTGATTTACCTATACTAGTAGACAATCAAGAATTAGAAAGAGCTCCTAGCTTGTATCATAATATTATGTTTAGGGATGTTGAAACCGTTACAGTTTTGCGTGATGGTAAGGAACAGGTAATTTCAATTCCAGAGGATACGGGAAGCAAGATGTTTCAAGCTGGTGTAAGACCCATCTTACTACCTAGAAGAACTTTTGTAGTAGATACCGTTGCTGATAATACTCCTGCTGCAAAAATGGGGATGAAATCAGGTGCTGTGATAAAAAGCATAGCAGGTTATCCGATTAATTACGATTCAGATTATGAATATGCACTATTGAATAAAACAAAGGTGAATGAAGAGTTCGAGGTGATTTGGGAGATTGATGGTGAAACCAAATCGGGTACAACTAGTTTTGGTACAGTAACCGAAACTAATTTTTGGGGCGTAGAGTCTGAGGTGCCGGCACCTAAAGTTCTTGGAATTCGTAAAGGATTTCCAGAAACTGATATTTTTGATTCAAGAGTTCAGGAACTTTCATTTGGCGAGGCAGTTAGTGAAGGAATAAGCAAAGGCTGGTGGACAATGAGAGATTATGTTTCTCAATTCAAATACATATTCACTAGTAAAGGAGCAAGTC
This sequence comes from Nonlabens sp. MIC269, assembly GCF_001430865.1. Lineage (GTDB taxonomy): Bacteria > Bacteroidota > Bacteroidia > Flavobacteriales > Flavobacteriaceae > Nonlabens > Nonlabens tegetincola. Next base: position 1,783,930 of record NZ_CP011373.1, read on the forward strand.
AACTGGGTGGATTTGGTACAATTGCAAAGATGTATCCAGACACCTTTAATTGGACTCAATTTTGGGGAACAACGGCATTGATATCATTTATACTAGCAATCATGAATATACTTCCTATTCCTGCATTAGATGGTGGTCACGTTGCCTTTTTACTTTATGAAATTGTAACAGGAAGAAAGCCTGGAGATAAATTCCTAGAACGCGCTCAAATTATCGGGATATTGTTACTGCTAGGTTTGTTATTATATGCTAATGGTAATGATGTGGTGCGTGCGATAACGGGATAATCCCTAGATGTAAAATGATGGTAAATTTTTTAGTGATGCAATCATTTGATATTCATATAATTTCATGTTGTTGCATTAAATAGAACTTAAAATTCACTTGATTTTTTAGAAATTATTTTGGCAACAATTAAAAAAGGTTTTATATTTGCCATCGCTTAAGAAAACTTAAGTTTGTGTATATCACATTCCTCTTTAGCTCAGTTGGTTAGAGCATCTGACTGTTAATCAGAGGGTCCTTGGTTCGAGCCCAAGAAGAGGAGCCTTAATCCCGATCAGTAATGGTCGGGATTTTTTGTTTTATTCCCTTTTTCATTTGATTTCAGTTCTCACAACTTTCCCTATCTTTACCTTTAACAATAATGATTCCGCTTAGGGTAATAAACCGCTAGGCGTCAATATATAAGGATAAGTGAATGAGCTGTAGTAGTTGTGGATCTGGCGGTAGCGTGCCAGGTGGATGTAAAAATCACGGAACCTGTGGAACAGGTGGATGTAATAAATTAACCGTTTTTGATTGGCTTTCTAACATGGAGCTTCCTGATGGACAGGAAAGTTTTCCTTATGTAGAGGTTCGATTTAAAAACAGTCGTAAAGAATATTTTAAATACAATAACGACCTAAGTCTTAAGATAGGTGATCTAGTTGCCACACAAGCACAAAATGGTCACGATATTGGGATGGTAACTCTAGCCGGAGAGCTAGTTAGGGTTCAAATGAAAAGGAAGCGAGTAAAGTTTCAAGATGAATCTTTTCCTCAAATTTATCGCATTGCCAATGAAAGAGATGTTGAGAAATGGAAAAATGCTCGCGATAGAGAAGAACCTATGAAAGTAAGAGCTCGCCAAATCGCCATCGAGCTCAAACTTAAAATGAAAATTTCTGACATTGAATTTCAAGGAGATGGTTCCAAAGCTACTTTCTATTATACGGCCGATGAGCGTGTAGATTTCAGGGAGCTTATTAAGCAATATGCATCTGAGTTTAAAACACGTATAGAAATGCGCCAGATTGGACTTAGACAAGAAGCTGCCAGATTAGGTGGTATAGGTTCTTGCGGTCGTGAATTATGCTGTAGCACCTGGCTTACCGATTTTAGATCGGTTACAACTGGTGCTGCGCGTTATCAAAACCTTTCACTCAATCCGCAAAAACTCGCTGGTCAATGTGGGAAATTAAAATGCTGTTTAAATTACGAGTTAGATTCTTATCTAGATGCATTAAGTTCATTTCCTAAACAAAATCAAAAGCTATATACTCATAAAGGAACTGCCGTTTGTCAAAAGGTAGATATTTTTAAAGGTATAATGTGGTATTGTTATGAAGGCGAATGGATGAACTGGCATGTATTGACTACTGATCAGGTTCACCAAATAGTTGCTGTAAATAAATCAGGAGATAAGGTTTCTAGCATAGAGGAGTACGCAAGTGAATTGATTATAGAAGAAGAAGCTTCATTTGAAAATGTAGTTGGACAGGACAGCCTTACTAGGTTTGACAAGCCAAAATCAAAACGTAACAAGCGTAAAAATAGAAGAAAACCGGGCTCTAATAAAAAGGAAACAGTAGCTGCTGTTAGTGAAACACCAGCAAAAAAAAGGACTCAAAATAACAGAAACAAGAATAAACAACGTTCTAACACTAACAGAAACGCAAAAAGCAGCAATAACAAAAACCCAAATCAGAACAATAACGCTAGTAACCAGAAAAAAACGGGAACTAAAGGGAAGCCTCAAAATAAAAGACGTAACAATCGTCCAAAAGGTAACAGTAACAACAAGCCTAAAGACTCTTCAAATTAGTGAAAAAGATAATTTATATATGCACACTCCTTGTGGTTCTTATAAGCTGTGATGATTATTTAGTTTCTTCGCAAACTGTTTCATTGGAAAACGCAAAATGGAATATTAATCAGGCACCAGTTTTTAAAGTGTCTCCACCAGACACAACAAATACTTATGACCTCTTTATAAACCTGCGAAATAACCACGAGTACGCTTTTAGTAACCTCTTTTTAATCTCAGAAATTAAATTTCCTCAAGGTAGGACTTTTGTTGATACCCTAGAGTTTGATATGACCGATAATTACGGTCGTTATTTGGGTAGAGAACGAGGTGATTTATATGAAAACAAATTATGGTTAAGAGAAGGAATACGCTTTCGCGAAAGCGGAACCTACCATCTAACCTTAAGACACGTAATGCGTAAGACAGGTGAAATAACACCAGTACAAAATTTAAACGGTATTGTAGACCTAGGTTACAGTATTGAAAAACCTAAAAATTATGGCAAAGACTAAAGCACAAAAAGTACAAGATAAAGAAGCCGTAAGTAAAAACGTAAAATTATTTTGGAAACTAGTTTTCACGGGTATCGGGCTGGTAGTACTGTTATTCCTCCTAGCAGCATGGGGAATTTTTGGAGCCTTACCTGATCACACGGTATTAGAAAATCCTCAAACAGACCTGGCTACAGAGATCATTACTGCCGATGGTAAAACACTGGGAAAATTTTACAATCCAGGGAATAATAGGACACCTGTAACTTATGATGAATTACCACAAAACCTGGTTGATGCATTAGTGTCAACTGAAGACGAACGATTTTGGGATCACAGCGGTATTGATGGCTATGGAACAGCTAGAGCATTTGCTTATTTAGGAAGTAAAGGTGGTGCAAGTACCATTACCCAGCAGTTGGCAAAACTTTATTTTACTGTCGAGCCTAGAGCAAACAAATTTGAAAGAGGAATTCAAAAAATTAGAGAGTGGATTATTGCTACTCGATTGGAAAAACAGTACACCAAAGAAGAAATTATAGTTCAATATCTTAATCAGTTTGATTTTCTTAAAGGTGCCATAGGTATACGATCGGCAGCTCGTATTTACTTTGGAAAAGAGCCAAAAGACCTAAAGGTTGAGGAAAGCGCTGTGCTAGTTGCAATGCTTAAAAACCCAAGACAATATAATCCACAAAGAGAAATATCAAAAAAGAAGTCTTTTAATAGACGTAATCAGGTATTTTTTCAAATGGTACGCAATGGTAAAATGACTGAAGAATTGAAGGATAGTTTGCGTGAACAACCTATTGTCCTAGATTTTAAACCAGAAGGCCATGATGATGGTCTTGCTACCTACTTTAGAGAATACCTAAGAGATTGGTTGAAGGAATGGGCAAAGGATCACGTGAATCCAGATACAGGAAAGAATTACAATATTTACAATGATGGACTACGTGTAAATGTTACCATCGATTACAGAATGCAAGAAATTGCAGAACAAGCCTTACAAGATCACATGAAAAACTTGCAGGCCGAATTTGATAAACAAAATATCAAAAACAAAACTGCACCTTTTAGGGATTTAACCAAAAAGGAAACCGAAAACATAATAAAAGCCGCTATGCGCAGGTCTGATAGATGGCGTATTATGAAAGCTGCAGGTAAATCTGAAAAGGAAATTTACGCCAGCTTTGAGAAAAAGACAGACATGACTGTTTTTACGTGGAAAGGTGAAGTAGATACATTAATGACGCCTAGAGACAGTATTGTTCACTATAAAAAATATCTAAGAGCAGGATTAATGTCTATGAATCCACAAAGTGGACACGTGAAAGCATGGGTAGGAGGAATAAACCATAAACATTTCAAATACGATCATGTAGAACAGGGAAAAAGACAAGCTGGATCTACCTTTAAACCTTTCTTATATTCTACTGCTGTAGACTTGTTGCACTACTCACCATGTAAAGAATTACCAGATGGTGAGTATACGATACCAGCAGGTAAATGGGGTAACTTGAAAGACTGGACTCCTAAAGATTCTGGTGGTGATTACGGTAATATTCTAACCTTAAAGGAAGCTTTGGCAAAATCAAAGAATACAATATCGGCTAGGTTAATTGACGAGGTAGGTCCTCAACCTGTTATCGATAGGGCTTCTCAATTAGGAATTAATACCGATAAAATGGATGCTGTTCCATCTCTTGCTTTGGGTACACCTGATGTTAATTTGTTTGAAATGACAGGAGCTTATAGTGTTTTTGCTAATGGAGGAATTTACAACAAGCCAGTTCTCGTTACTAGTGTTGAAGATAAAAATGGTACAATCCTTTATCAATATGTGCCTGATTCTAAAGATGTGATGAATGAGGAAACGGCCTATGTTACCGTTGACCTCATGCGAGGTGTGGTAAACTACGGTAGTGGTAGTAGATTAAAGGACAGCTGGAGAAAATCTCAATATATTTATAAGAATGTCATCACTGGATATCCTTATGAATTAAAGAATGACATAGCAGGTAAAACAGGAACAACACAAAACAATTCCGACGGTTGGTTTATGGGAATGGTTCCTGATTTAGTTACTGGAGTATGGGTAGGAGGCGAGGATAGATCGGTCCATTTTAACTCTACAAAATACGGTCAAGGTGCTACAATGGCATTACCTATTTGGGGTCTTTACATGAAAAATCTTTATAACGAAGAATCTCTGGACATATCAAAAGAGAAATTCAAAAAACCAGATAACCTATCCATTGAAACCGACTGTGAAGAATATAAAGCTCAACAATCTGGAGGACTAGATGAAGAAGATGACAGCGATGAATTAGAAATTTAAAGTATGATTCATAAAATTGACATGCACCATATTTTGTTTCTGGATATTGAAACGGTTCCTCAATATGCTAGTTTTGAAGAATTAGACGAAGCTGATCAAGAGCTATATTCTGATAAAACAAAATACCAGCGTAAAGAAGATTTTACGCCGCAAGAATTTTATGAGCGTGCTGGCATTTGGGCAGAGTTTGGTAAAATTGTATGTATATCAGTAGGGTATTTTGCTTATACAAGCGACACACAATTTAGAACCAAAAGTTTTGTTGGTGATGAACGGGACATTTTAATAGAGTTTTCTCAATTATTAAAAGAACATTTTTCGTCTAGACAGCACCTATTATGTGCCCATAACGGTAAGGAATTTGACTTTCCTTATATTGCTAGGAGAATGATCATTCTAGGGATGGATTTACCAGAAAAACTAAACTTATTTGGTAAGAAGCCATGGGAAGTACCTCATCTTGACACCATGGAGTTGTGGAAATTTGGGGATTATAAACATTTTACTAGCCTTAAGTTGTTAACTAGGGTTTTGGGTATTCCATCACCTAAAGATGATATCAGTGGTGACCAGGTACGAGATGTATATTATAAGGAAAATGACATCAAGCGTATTTCAGATTATTGTGAAAAGGATGTAGTCGCAATAGCTCAGATATTTCTAAAATTACGTAACCAACCTATCTTATCGGATGACCAAATTATCTCAAAATAATACACTGGTCACTTGTGAAAATTTAAATGTAAGCTTCAGCACAGGTAAAAACTCTACACAGGTTCTTCATGATGTTTCTTTTGAAATATTATCTAATGAATTTGTCGCGGTTGTTGGAGAATCGGGTAGTGGTAAGTCGGTAATGAGTAAAGCTTTAATGGGCTTGTTGCCTGTTGAGAACTCTATAATTACCGCTAGTCAGTTGGTTATTAATAATAAAAAAGTTTTGCATTTCTCTTCTGGTGATTGGTCACGCTTTCGCGGAAGCGTAATAAGCATGATATTTCAAGAACCTATGAGCGCACTTAATCCTACTATTACATGTGGGAAACAAGTAGCTGAAATTTTAAAGCAACACAGGGATCTTACTAAAGCCCAAATAAAGGATAAAGTAATTTCCTTATTCCAAAAAGTCCACTTGCCACATCCAGAGTCTTTGTATCATAAGTATCCTCATGAAATAAGTGGTGGACAAATGCAACGCGTTATGATTGCAATGGCTGTTGCTTGCAATCCCATTTTATTAATAGCCGATGAACCTACAACAGCTCTTGATGTTACTGTTCAAAAGGAAATTATCAAATTACTAAAGGATATACAGCAAGAGTTTAACATGAGTGTTTTATTCATTTCACATGATCTATCTCTTGTAAGATCTATTGCTGATAAGGTAATGGTGATGTATCAAGGTCACATTGTTGAGAAAGGTACAGTTCAATCGATCTTTAATGAGCCAAAGGAACGATACACAAAGGCATTATTAGCCGCGAGACCTGATCTCAATGAACGTGTTGAGGTTTTACCTACAATATCTGATTTTTTAGATAATAATTATTCAAAGAAACTTGTTGATGCTGTACAAAGAGAGCACTCACTTAAAACTATGTATGCACAAGAACCTTTAATTCAAATAAAGGATTTGAAAAAAGTATATGAGGAAAAAAACGGCTGGTTTAATAAATCTAACGCTTTCACTGCTGTCAATGGAGTGAGCTTTGATATTTTTCCTTGTGAAAGTTTGGGATTGGTAGGAGAGAGTGGTTGTGGTAAAAGCACCCTAGGCAATATCATTCTAGGATTAAAAGAAGCTACCTCGGGTAGTGTTTTTTATAAAGGAATGCAGGTTGTAGGACAATCTCAAAAATCTTTGAGAAAGATGCGTCATCAAATGCAAATTATATTTCAAGATCCTTTTGCTAGTTTAAATCCTAGATTGACTGTAGGTTCTGCCATTTTAGAACCTATGAGTTGGTACAAGATAGGTAGTTCTAATAAGGAGAGAGAATTAATGGTTAAGGAACTACTGGTTAAAGTAGGTCTTAAAGAAGAGCATTATTATCGATATCCACACGAATTTAGCGGTGGTCAACGTCAACGTATAGGTATCGCTAGGACGATAGCCTTACGACCAGAATTTATAGTGTGTGATGAAAGTGTGAGCGCCTTAGATATTTCAGTACAGGCACAGGTTTTAAATCTATTGAACACACTGAAGCAAGAATTTGGTTTTAGTTATTTATTCATTTCTCATGATCTGGCAGTAGTGAAGCATTTTTGTGACCGTATTGTTGTTATGAATAAAGGAGAAATTGAAGAAATTCAAGAATCAGAACAGCTGTATAAAAATCCTCAAAAAGCGTACACTAAAAAGTTGATTCAAGCTATTCCAAAATAAAAAGCCCAGCTTTAGGGAAAGCTAGGCTTATTACGTTTGTTAGTTAAGATTATCAAAATGTAAAAAATGTCTTCGTAATTAGTTTAAAAACTCCTTTTGCTAATAAATACGTGCGTATCAATGCGTTAGGTTTTTTAAGGGGATAATTAGTTGCCATTTTTAAATCTTGATACTGCTAATATCTAAAAAAAATCTTAATAAACAAGACAATGTGGTAAAATTGTCGTTTAAAGTTTATTACATCTTTGTTTGAGGTAACTTTTGTTCAATACCATCATTTTCTCCAATTTCAACTGTACTTGAGCCTTTTATGATTATTGTACCTGTAGTGAAATCTTCTTGTTTTGCTTCAAAAATATTCTCAACATACTTTTGTGGATTGCGATCGATGTAAGGGAACCAAGTGCTGTGTATTTGTATCATAACACGGTGTCCTTTTTTAAATGTGTGTAAAATATCTTGTAAAGGAAAGTTTACCTCTTCCTCTTGACCTTCTTTAAATGCTTCTGGTTGTGCAAAATTATTTCTAAATCTTCCTCTAAATGTCTCAGCTCTTACCAGTTGTTGATATCCTGCAAGTGAGATATGATCAGGAGTGTGTTCTCCATTTTCCATGTTAGTAGGGTAAACATCGATTAGTTTAACAATAAAATCGGCATCATTAATTCCTTTAAGAATAACATCCAATTTGGCAAGGATTTCTCCACTCAAGGTTAAATCCTCGTCTAGAATGTCAGTTTTGAAAGTAAGGACATCTGGTCTAAAACTAGCATGACGTTGATCATCTGTCATATAAGCCCTAGGAGTAAATGTAACGGGTTTAATCTCACTTCTGAATGGAACAGGCTTGTTAGGATCACTTATGTAGGAAAATTGAGCTTGCGAGGTACTTTTAGGGTTGATCACCAATTTACCATTTTCCTGAAAACCTAAAGTGATTTTTCCATCTCTTGGTGGCCATTGCGCAAATTGTTTCCATTCTTTTTTACCAGTGTCAAACATGTAAGCTTCTGGCAAATTAGGGTTTGACTTACCTTTTAAATGATAATCAAAAAATGGTTTCTCGATGTTTTGTTGGTAAAAGTCAGAAATACTATCACCGAAGTGAATGTGATTAACCATTTGTTTACCACGCTCTCTAGACCAGTCACCATGGCTCCATGGTCCCATTACAATCATGTTGTTAGGATTGTTAGGGTTGCGCTGTTCTACGTTCTTATATATATTAAGTGGACCGTATAAATCCTCGGCATCAAACCATCCACCAACTGTCATTACAGCATGATCGACGTTATCTAAATGATTTATAATGGCTCTTTTTTGCCAGAATTCGTCATAGTTAGGATGTGTGGCCACATCATTCCAAAAGAAGTTATCTGGATATATACTATCAGTTACCGTTGAAAGCGGTCCTATATTCATATTAAAGGTGTATGAATCGTTCATTCCACCTCTTTCCCTCAGTTTATTCCATTTATCATTGTACCAACTTTGAGTAGTTGGTTCTTCAGTTTGATGTCCAAATACGGGATAAGCCATTAAATAAGATTGTAATGTTGCTCCCATATGATGAAAATCGTCAAAGAAGAAATCTCCAATAGGTGCTTGTGGTGAGCTAGCTACAAGCGCTGGGTGAGCTTCTGGTAAAGCAGCTGCAGTATAAAAACCTGGATATGAAATTCCCCATTGCCCGACTTTACCATTATGGTTTTTAAGGTTTTTAAGTAACCATTCTATTGTGTCATACGTATCGGAGCTTTCATCTATGTCATTTTTATTCTTAGGGTCATTTCCTGGTACATGTGGTCGCATGTTGTCAAATTCTCCTTCACTCATCCATCTTCCTCTTACGTCTTGATACACAAAAATGTAACCTTCCTTCATCATATATGGGTTAGGTCCTAGACTGCGTTTGTATTTACCTTCTTCGTACGGTCTTACACTATAACAGGTGCGTTGCATCATGATCGGGTAATCTTGACTGGTGTCTTTTGGACTATAAACTACAGTATATAGTTTCACACCATCACGCATCGGGATTTGGTAGGTAGTTTTGTCGTAATTTTCTTTTACGTAGTTTTCTTGACAGCTCGCTTCCGCGAAAGCGAAAAATCCTATAATCAAGAATAGAAAAAAGTTTCTCATGGTTAAATTTTTGCCCTAAGATAATAACAAAAAAGCATCTCGTTGAAGAGATGCTTTTTTAATTGATAATCTAAGTTTGAGAAATTTATTCTATTAAAAGTTTTTGAGTGATAACACTGTCTTTTGTAGCTATTTTTATCAAATACAATCCTTGACTCACGTTATTCAAATCAATTTTATGATCGGTTCCTGTGTTGTTGAATTGTGATTGAATAAGTTTACCGCTGAGGTCATAAATAGAATAATCAAAAGATTGCTCATTATTCCATCTTAAATTGAAAGCTCCTTTGCTAGGATTCGGATAAATCGTAAAAGAATTTTCAAGAGTATTGTTTTCATTTGATAATGTTCCTGTTACCACAAAATTATCAATGACGGCACCTTCTTCTGTTTCAAGTTGGTCAGAATGGTAAACAAATCTAAATATAATGCTGTTTTCATTGCTTAGGGCTGCAAGATTGTAGCTGTATGTTGAAAGCGTTGTTGAAAAACCAGTCCATTGTGCTCCTACACAATTAAAGCAATTTTGACTATTAGGTGATCTACTGCTGTTGTACCAGTTAGGATCACTTGCTGTTCCTAGTACAGACCAGCTTATTCCTCCATCTACTGAATATTGCATGTATAATAAATCCCAGTTTAATTCAATAGAAAAAGCCATATCAAATTGAACTACCGGATTTCTCATAGACGTTAAATCATAACAACCGCTATATAAATAAGCAATAGTATTGTTTCCATGATCTCCATCTAAGTTAGTTGCATACACGTTTGAATCGTTTCCTGCACCAGCGTTATTTAATACGCTTCCTGCAGGCACTCCACGTTCCCATAACGGGCTAGATCCATCGGCATTTTCTGTTAAGAAGTCCCTGCTAGCAAAGGAATATATATCATTTCCTACCGAGTTTTGATTTCTTATAATATTTAGGTTATAGTTGTTATTACCTGGAAATTGATCATTGGGTGCAACAATTTGTATATTTAATTCATTGTCACCAACGGTAAAAGGTATTCCTGAAAGAGTAAACGTAGAACTGCTACCTGCTGGAATATTTGTATTTAGCGTTTGTGAAACTACAGCTCCATTGTTTATAGTATAATTGATGTCTAGTGTTGATATGATATTCTGACCATTGTTTCTCACGGTTACATCTACATCATCACTACTACAGCTTATAGTACTGCCACTTAATAAGGCTGCATTTTGTATACTAGCGTCGTCTTGTGCTTGAACAACGGTAACTGCAGTTTGCCATATTCCTCTACCATAAGTTGCCGCAGTCAGTGTATTATCGACTGCATTAATCTCTAGATCTCGTATATTGGAATTAGGTAAATTATTCATGAATGGTTCCCACTGGTTGCTTGAATTGGTAAGTCTATAAATACCTACAGTACAACCTACGTACAACGCGTCATTAGCGCTTAAAGGTTGATGAGCTAGTGTGTTTTTACCTAGGAAAGGTAAGTTTGCTGTAATGTTAGTAAAACTTACACCTAGATTGGTGCTCTTCAAAACTCTACCATTAATTCCACTAGTGGTAATATAAACAACATTACTATCAGTATTACTCACTTCAATAGCTTGGATGTTACTGGAATCGGTATAGACAAGGTTGAAGGTTGATCCAGCATCATCACTACGAAACAGTCTAGTATTTACACCTACATATATTCTATTATTGTTTGATGGATCAATTTCTATCACATCTATATTGCTACCAAAGGAAGATGAAACAGGAGTAAAACCACTTGAAGGATCTACAGTGTATAATCTGCTGTATCCTGCATAAATAGTTCCATCACTAGCAGTTTTTAATGGTGTGATCCAATTACCACCTTCTGGGCCACCAATGGATCCAGCATTAGAAATTCCATTAGTTGTAAAATACAATCCGCCACCGTTTTGAGTAAACCCATATCTTACATTGGGGTTTTGAGGATTAATTCCGGTGTCCATTCCATCGGCGCCATAGTAATTGCTCCACACATTATTTGTTCTTGTAAAACCTCCGTTATCTTGTAATCCACCGATCATATCGGCACTGTTAGTTGGACTCACTGCAATCCTATAAAATTGGCTTATTTGAGCACTACCAGTCAAATCAGTAAAGGTTACTGCTGTATCAGTAGATTTGTAAATACCACCATCAGAACAAACAAATAGTTCGTTTCCAAATTGACGTATTTGATGAATATCAGCATGAGTGTAAGCAGCTCCTGTTGGGTTGTTCCAATCATTGATTTTAAAAAATGAAGAACCACCTGTTGTTGATTTCCAAACATTTAAACAGCCAGTGTATATAGAATTAGGATCAGTTTCTGAAACCTCAAGAGCAAGATCAAACCAGGCTTGTGAACTTTCTAAAATATCAGTTGAGCCATTATCACGTCTTGTGAATGATGAACCTCCATTGGTTGATCTATAAATACCACCAAAACTCATATCTCCTTGTGCATATAGTAAGTATACATAGTTGCTATTTGCAGGTGTAACACCGATAACTATACGACCTACATTATTAGGCAATGGAAGACCAGCCGTAACCGAAGTGAAAGTTACCCCATTATCAGTCGATCTGTAAAAAGACTCATCTGTAGCTAGGTAAATTATATTAGAATCGGCATGATTTAATTTTATATCCTTTACATTACCTTGAAAAGTTCTCACTACTGTTTGTCCACCATTTGTAGACCTGTAAAATCCATTATTTGCAGAAATAAATATCTTATTAGAGTCATTAGGATCTACATAAATTTCTGAAATGTTTCTAGAGTTACCAGCAAAAACAAGACCAGTAGGATTAAAGGTCAATCCGCCATCAGTAGATTTAAGCATTCCTATACTCGGACTATCACCAGCATCGTCATCACCTGTTCCTATGTAAATAATATTAGAATTATTAGGGTCTATTTCAATAGCACTTACACCTATACGTCCTATGAAGTCCGATAATGGTGTCCAATTAATACCGGCGTCAGTAGATTTCCATATTCCACCATTTGGAGCTCCTATGTAATAGGTGCTAGGATTGTTAGGGTCAACTTTTATGGTATTTACTCTACCTTGTCCAGCAGACCAAGAACCTGTATTAGTATAATTAAATGGTCCAGCAGGAACCCAATTGGATTCATCCATCATGGTTGATTTTGCTACCGATATTGCATTTAATTGATCCATTATTTCCTTGCTTGATTGCAAGGTCCCATCAGGTTTAACAAATGCTTCCATTTGATTGAGCCATCTCATATATGGTTTATAACCACTACCTTTTTTGTTTTTGTCATGTGTTTGCCAATAGGCATCTCCAGCGAGTTTGATATCTTTTAAAGTAATGGAACCATCTTTCTTTTGTAGTTGTAGTTCCTTCATCCATGGAGCATCACTTCCTAATTGAGAAAAGGCCATCGTGCTGCAAAACAACACGATGAAAAGGATAATAAATTTTTTCATTAAACTTTAATATTTTTTTAAGGGATAGCAAAATAGTGATGGAAAATCAAAAAAGTATCACATTATACATTAAAAATGCATTTTATCGAGTGATATTAATATTTTGACGAACTTTAACTCTATTTCTCGATCAAATGTATAGACATTACTCGTTATTTAATTCGTAGCCTAGTTGCTTGCCTTTCTTTAAACGGGATAATCCATTAGTCATCCATTTAGGAGCTGGTTCATTTTTAAGATAATGATCAAAAAACTGCATCATTCTTACAGATAAATCACGGCGATTCTTTGTTTTTCTGAGGTTGTGAGCTTCTTGATTATATACAAGTAACCAGGCTGGCTTATTCAACCTTCTCATGGCCATAAACATTTCAATACCTTGGTAATATGGAACGGCACCATCTTCATCATTATGCATCATTAATAATGGTGTTTCAATTTTAGGTACACTAAATAATGGCGAGTTCTCTACATATAAGTCAAATCCATCCCACAAATTTTTACCTAATCTGGACTGCGTGCGTTCATATTGGAAAGCACGACTCAGTCCGCTGCCCCATCTTATTCCTCCATAAGCACTTGTCATATTTGATACGGGAGCACCTGCCATAGCAGCAGCGTATTTATTGGTTTCAGTCACTAAATAGGCCGTTTGATATCCACCCCAACTTTGACCTTGAAGAGCCATGGCTTTTGAATCTACATAACCCGTTTTCTCTAAAGCTTCAGTACCGGAAACTATACAGTTATAGGCACTTTGTCCAGGATAACCATCCTTGTAAACAATGTCTGGAACAAAAACTAGGTAGTCATTACTCACTAAATAGCTGAAATTTACAGTACTTGCACTAGGTTGAGGAGATCGATAACTGTGTAAACGATCTGAGTATTTCTCATAGAAATAAACAATTAAAGGATACTTCTTGTTTGGGTCAAAATCTTCAGGTTTGTACAATAATCCTTCTAATGGAGTTCCATCATAGGCGTTCCAAGTAAATAATTCCACAGTACCCCATTTAAAATCAGATTGTTGTGGATTTAGATTGGATATCTTTTTACTTTTTCCATCTATGAAAACGTAGTAGTCTGGGTATGTTTTAAAATTACCTTTTGTGTAAAGTAAAGCGTTGGTGTTTTTCGCTTTCGCGAAAGCGTTAATGGCATAATCACTTTCTTCCAATAAGGGTTGTAAATTATTATTACTTAGTAATGAAATGGAGCTTTCTTTAGTCTTGTGATCAAAAACAGAAACTAAAAATTTACCATCTATAAGAGTAACCTGATTGACCTTGTCTCTATCCATTCGATTAAGACGATATGTTATTTTTTTCTCGCGACCATCGGGTGTAATTTTTATGGGTTGTTGCCTACCAGTTGGATCCAATTTCCAGATATCGTACTTATCATAAACATAGAAGTTACCATCTTTATCAAATCCTCCATAACCATTTGAAGCAACTGGAGCAGGGTGGTCGTCATCTTCATCACTAAATTTCACTTTCAAGAATTTAGTTAGGTTGCGCCCGATGTTAGTTTCTAGATTTATACTATGCCAGTCCTCTGTGTCATAATTATAATAGACAACATGATTAGATGCTGGGTTTAAGATGGGTCTGCTTCCTGAGTTTGCTAAAGTTTGAGCAAACCTACCAGTTTGTATGTCAAGTAAGTAATAGTCGCTGCGCCATGGGTATTCCCATGATCTTTCAATATCATATTTGGTGTTATCTGCGAATAACGCATATCTCGAATTAAGATCTCGATCCATTATAGGATCGCTCCATTCATAATTGTTGAACGGGATGAATCTATTGTCTTCTGTATTAAAAACGGTAGTAGCGCTTTTGTTTTTTAAAGAAGAGAATCTAACTTTTTGCTCTGGTTGGGTTAATCGATCCTTGTAGGTCCATACGTCAACATCAGGCAATTCTTCTTTCAATAAAGTTGTGTCTATGGTGTATTCAATTTTAGGCTGACTGTAAAAGAAAAGTCTTGTTCCGTCTTCAGAAAACCTGGCCTTTTTTGAAGTTAAACGCCAATCTTCTTTAATGGTGTTACTGCCATAACCCAATTGTTGAGTAGTTGCAAGACTGTTTTTTTGATAAAATAGTTCATAATGAAGCGAGTCTTTGTGTGCGCTATCCATGGCAACATGGTAGGCTATTTGTTCACCTATTTCATCGATACTTAGATTAGAATATCTCCATGCGCTTTGTAATAATGTATCTACCTTTTTGGTATCACCATTCCACAAATAAACTCCGTTATCTTTCTCTTTTTTGGACTGCTTTACTGAAAAAATGAAATTGCTACTTTTCTTTGATAAGGTGTAATCTTTAATATTAGAAATAGTATCTCTTCTTTTTGTGCTAGGTTGATATATTATCAAATAATCTTCTTTTTCATACGGTGGTAAACTAGGAGTAACCGCTGGTAAAACACCTTCTTTTTTTTCACGTCGCAACCTGCGTCTTTTTTCTCGCTTAGACTCATTTTCAGGCGCAGAAGGCTTGGTCTCTTCTTTCTTTTCAGGTTTTAAGTCTTTGTAGTGCTCTATGATTACAAAATCTTCTACATCCTTAACCGTATTGAATTTATTAACTCTGGTGACAGAATCAATTATTCTACCAGTAGCAACCTCGTAAACCATGAAGACGTTTTTGGATTGCTCATTTTTTTTAACCTTATCTTTTTTCTCTTTTCTAGTTATATCGTAAGCTGGTTTTTTTAGAAAGAAAACAAATTTCTCATCTTTTGAAATCACAGGTGACACACCATTAAAAAATTGCTTGCTTGTGTTGTCGTTTATATGATGAATTTGTAGATATCCGTCACCAGCACCGGTAGCTGTGACAGCACTATATACGATTATGTTACCGTTATTTGATATTTGAACATTGCGACCGCTTTTCCATAAATCATAATCGTTATGAGTGAGTGATTTCTTTTGAGCATGAACGGTAACGCCTACTAGCAATAGTAAGCACACAAAAATTGTTTTCATTTTCATTTGAGGTACTTTGATGGTATTAGTTTTTAAGTTTTGAGATATACTGTTGATCCCAATCTTTTTTAAGTTGAGTGAGAGATTTTACATTTTCATTAGGCACAGCTATAGAGAGAACATAATGTGCTATTTTGAGTTGATTGTTTTCTACAAACAATACACCGCTGCCTCTACAAATACCCATTTGAGTTTCTAATAACTCGTCAAAATAAGCTATGCCGTTCTTCGTATAAATATTACGTTCAAGCGGTGTAAAGGACCATGCTTTACCACGATCAAAATAAGGTTTTGAAAAAGCTTCAAATTCCGTCCTTGACCAGTTTTCTGTAGCGTCTGTACCTATAAAAACAGCATTTTGTGTCATTAATGAAAAGTAAGTCTCATAATCGGCCCTAGCAGCTGCATTATGCCAGTCGTCTAGTACTTGATTTACTTGTTTGTTTGATACATTTTTAATCGTTGCGCAGCTAGTCATAACCAGCCCCAAAACAAAATAAAGAATAGTTTTTTGCATGCCTAAAGATAATGACAAAACTACAAGTGTAATTCAGTCTAAAATATGTTGATTTTGAATGGTTTTAAGGAGTTGTGTATTTTGAAAACAAATAGAGCTAGCAATAATTGCTAGCTCTATTAAAAATGTATGGTCTTTAAATCTATTTCTGTAATAGGATTTCTGCCTTTTCTATAGTTTGTAAAGTAAAATCCTTAAGCTCTTTAATTTCTTTTACTTCTTCTTCTAGAATGGGTATTTTTTTATTTAACTCTTCTGCTGTAGAAGGCGATGGTTCACCGTAAGGAAATTTAGAACTGTAATCTTCCATCCAAGTAAACATGTCATCATAAGCTTTTTGGAGATCCATTTGAACATTCTCAATTTCCATTGCCTGGTCACCTTCTATTTTTTGAGCTTCTAATTTCTTTTTTAAAGAAAGTAATCTTCCCATGTCTGGCATGATAACATCGTGTGCTTTAATAGCCTCTTTCATAAGTGAATCATAAGTTTCAATTCTTGATTCTAATTGAAGTTGCTCCTCATTCTTAGATTCTTCTTTACATGAAAAAAGTAAAAGAGTAATTAGTAAAAGGCCTATAATATTTTTCATAACGCTAAATTTTTACAAAGATAAACTACAACAAAAGTTCATCCCTTTATTTTTGAATTTGATTTAATCCTGTAATTCACGAGATACTTGTTTCCTATAGCCTTTCATCCCATTTACAAGCACCCATTGCCAGATGGTCACAGATTTCCCATGATTAAATATGAGTTGTTACCGCAACAATTAATTCATGAAGGAGTAGCTACAGCTACTGATTTTTTTGAACCATCAAAGAAATGTGAACTGGACGATGTGTTACGAGTTCACACAAATACGTATTACAATGATTTAATAACTCTAAATCTAGAACGTAGAGCAGCACGCAAGTTGGGATTTCCTCTAAGTGAAGAATTGGTTCATCGAGAATTACTTATAGCACAGGGAACGATTGAAGGTTGCTTGCATGCTATTAAAAATGGAGTTGCTATGAATATCGCAGGAGGAACACATCATGCCTACACAGATCATGGGGAAGCATTTTGTTTACTAAACGATCAAGCGATAGCTGCAAGGTATCTTCAGAATAAGGGATATGCTCAAAAAATTCTTATAGTTGATCTAGATGTTCATCAAGGTAATGGTACGGCCCAAATTTTTAGGGAAGATGATAGTGTTTTTACTTTTTCCATGCATGGTGCCGGCAACTACCCTTTTAAAAAGGAAGAAAGCGATCTAGACATCGCCTTGCCCGATGGAACAGGTGATCGAGAATATTTGGAACTTCTACAAAAAACCTTACCCGATTTGATCAATACGGTAAAACCTGATTTTATTTTTTACCTCTGTGGCGTGGATGTGGTTGAGACCGATAAGTTAGGAAGACTTTCCTTGTCTCAAGAAGGTTGTAAAAAGCGAGATGAAATTGCTTTTTCTGCTTTCGCGAAAGCGGAATTATCAACTAAAGCTATAAAAAAATTAGACAGGAACTTTGCCAAAATCCCTGTCCAGTGTAGTATGGGTGGTGGATATTCTCCTGAGATTAAACACATAGTAAACGCACATACGAATACGTTTAAAGTGGCAAAGGAATATCTTATCTAAGCCATCCTTTTTTACGAGAACTGCGAGCAAAAAGCCACAGAAAAATACCCATTAAAAGTATAAAAATCGTGAAACCTTGTTCTGCTCCTGTGATCACTTGAGTAATTCCAGATGTGAAAAAATAAATCGTACTTATCACGATTCCTACTAAGCCTATTACTGATAGAGGTACTGCGATTTTACTTTTAAATAATAACATGACACAAGCTAAGAAGCTTACAATGGTTGCAATACCGTAATTGATCATGAACCACCAAGGCCTGTTTTCAACATATTCCATCACTTCATCGGTAAAGTCGGCATACATGATATCCGGTTTAAGGAGTTCTCCCATGAAGAATCCAACTCCTATTAAGTTCCATAATAAAAAGATGATTGCTAAAATCCAGAACCATAATTTAGGTTTTGCACTGTACGACATAATTGGTAGAGTTTTTTGGGTTGAGGTATAAAAATAAACAAAAGCCTTAAATCTTTGTTAACGTGTAAGAAAATATTTATAAAAGCTAGTTTATCACTATATCGTTATAGTTGAGAATTTTGTTACATTTAGCCACAATTTTTAAACAGCCTACAACCATGAATAAATCTATGAAACCAGAAAGTTTAATGATGTCATATGGCTACAAACCAGAACTTTCTGAAGGAGCTATAAAATGTCCCATTTTTCTTACTTCAACCTTTGTTTTCAAAAGCGCAGAAGAAGGTAAAGCCTATTTTGAATTGGCTTATGGAAAAAGAGAAAAGCTACCTGGTGAAGAAATGGGGCTTATTTACAGCCGTATAAATAATCCTGATCTTGAAATACTAGAAAATCGCTTGAGATTGTGGGATGGCGCCGATGATTGTGCTGTCTTTGAAAGTGGTATGAGTGCTATTTCAACTGTTCTATTAGAGTTTTTAAAACCAGGAGACCTATTAGTACATAGTTCACCAACTTATGGAGGAACAGATCATTTTATTAATCATTTCTTGCCAAAAATTGGTGTGCATACTTTAGGATTTACTTCCGAAATGAGTGAAGAAGATCTTGTAAAAGCGATTGAAGAAACAGGTCACGCATCGACTTTTGCCCACATGCATCTTGAAACTCCGGCAAATCCTACTAATTCATTGATTGATATAGAAATGTGTCGTAGAGTAGCCGATCGTTTTGTGACCGACGAGAAACCTGTTACTATTGCTGTGGATAATACCTATATGGGACCTTTATGGCAGCACCCATTAAAACATGGAGCAGATCTTGTAATGTATAGTGCTACTAAGTACATAGGCGGACACAGTGATTTAATTGCTGGTGCTGTTTTGGGTAATGCTGAAAATATGGTGAGAGTTAAAACCTTGCGTACCTTTTTAGGGAATATGGCCTCACCACATACTGGATGGATGTTGTTACGTAGTTTAGAAACACTTAAAATCCGGATGGAGGCAATGCAGGAAAATGCAATTAAAGTAGCAGAATTCCTTTCTAAACATGATAAAGTAGCAAGTATTAAGTATCTAGGACTGCTAGAGGAAGGAACGGAAAATCATCGTATTTACAAGCAACAATGTTCTGGTCCTGGTGCCATGGTAAGTTTTAAAATTAAAGGTGGTGAAAAAGAGGCTTTTAAATTTCTAAATTCTTTGCAGCTAGTAAAATTGGCTGTTTCTTTAGGTGGTACAGAGAGTCTTGCAGAACACCCAAAAACGATGACTCATGCTGGGGTAGATGAAGCGCATTTAGAAGCTATAGGTGTAACTGATGCATTGATTCGAATCTCGGTAGGTGTTGAAAATTACGAAGATCTTATTTGGGATATTGGTCAAGCTCTTGACCAGGTTACCATAAATGTTATTGAAACTGCTTAATTAAGTTTCATTTTGGCATCTATTTTGCCTTGTAATATGCGAACTTTGCAACTTGTATCGTTATCATATTATGAGGCATCTTTTTTTTACCCTTTTCATTACATTATTTACTACGTCGTTCATAACTGCTCAAGACACTAATTCTCAAGCACAATGTGAGTTAGATTTTCTAGATGATAAACTTACTTTTTTATCAGATGGGACGTTTCAAAATGAGCAAGTAGTAAAAGACGCTATAATCAAGCTAGAGCCATGTGGGATTGATGGATTTGATGCACAGTTCTTTGGGACTCTTAGAAATTTTTCAAAATTACTTTCTAAGATGACTGTAGGTGGCAAAAATGTTGAATCTCTTACTTATAAAGATTTGCTAGAAGAGCTTAAAAAGGTAAAGTCAACTACTGGTTATAAAAAAATTAGAGCCTTTTCAGAATTATCAGGTCAATTATCTACTCGTGTAGGTAATTACGAGAATTGGGAAAATGATAAGCAGTTGTTCATTGAATTAGGATCCTCTAATCAAATAATGGATAAAGTTGAGGAATATCTTAAAAAGAACCGAAACAATACACTTACCTATAAAGAAATTCTAGAAAAATTACAGAAGTAGGTTATTTGTTCTTTTGACGTTTTTCCCAGTTTTTACGTGCTAATTGTTGCATGTCTTCTATGTTGTCACTTTCATCCATAATTTCTAGACCCAACATAGTCTCGATAACATCTTCCATAGTGGCTAGACCTTGAACACTACCATAATCATCTACCACAAGAGCTATGTGCTCTTTAGTGGCTATCATTTTTTCAAATAGTTGAGGAATAGGCAAAGAGGCTGGTACCATAGCTATTTCTCTTTTCAAATCTCCTAGAGTTTCAGCAGGTTTGTCGTGAATAATATCAGCGAGTATGTGATCTTTTAACACGTAACCAATTATATCATCTCTATTTTTATTGAATATAGGAATACGCGAAAATCTTAGATCTTGGTTTTTTTCAAAAAACTCTTTGATAGGAGTGCTTTGTGCCGCCATAAACATAACTGACCTAGGTGTCATGATGTCTTTAACCTCGATTTGATTAAAGTTCATTAAACTCTTGATGTATTGTCCTTCGGTCTTTTCAAAAACACCTTCTTGTTCAGCTGTTTCTGTAAGTGCTACAAACTCTTCTCTTGTCATGGTGCTTATATGAGCACTTTTACCAATGGCTTTTGTAGTAAGTTGTAACATCCATAATATCCCTGTATACTTTAAGATGGCTACCATTATTTTTAAAGTACGAGTTGTAAAGCCCGTCAGTCCTTGCCAGTAAGTAGCACCTATCGTTTTAGGTATAATTTCAGACAGCACAAGTATAAGTACCGTCATTAATGCCGATATAACACCTACAAGTGGAATTCCCAGAACATTGTCTCTATATCCTTCATCGACAAGAGCCTCAGCTTGTACACCAACCATAATAGCACCAACTGTGTGTGCTAG
This sequence comes from Nonlabens sp. MIC269, assembly GCF_001430865.1. Taxonomy (GTDB): domain Bacteria; phylum Bacteroidota; class Bacteroidia; order Flavobacteriales; family Flavobacteriaceae; genus Nonlabens; species Nonlabens tegetincola. The sequence goes on from NZ_CP011373.1 coordinate 1,805,304, forward strand.
TGTATTTAAGGTTAAAATAGCAATCAAAGGTTTGTCCACATCATCTTTAAGCTGCTTAAGATCTTTTACAAAAGCTGCACCTTCTTGTTCTTTAACCTTAATAAAGGTAGGTGAAATACTTAATAAAACAGCCTCTAGTATTGAGCATAAGAAGGAGAATAGTATTGAACCTATTGCATATATGATAAGCAGTGTCATGAAAATAGTTTATTTGTAAAGGTACTTTTTAAAAAAGGAAAAATAAGAAAGATTTAATCAACAAATCTAGGATCTGTAGGCATGGTAGTACCGCAATTGTTACAAGTACGCATTTCTTCACTACCATAAAATTGTTTGAATCTAGGTAAAAAATCTTTTTCTATATCATCTAATTTAAAGTAGGTTTCATGAAGCTTGTGATTACAATTGTCACAAAACCATAATAACCCATCGACTGCATCTTCACTTACCCTTTTGCGCTCGATGACCAGTCCTAAAGAATTTTCATGTCGTACGGGTGAATGAGGAACCTTTGCAGGATGTAAATACATATCACCTGGTCCTAATTTCATTGTTCTTTTCTTACCGTCTTCCTGAATATGAACTTCTATTTGGCCTTCTAATTGATAAAAAAGTTCCTCAGTTTCATTGTAATGATAATCTTTTCTAGCGTTGGGTCCAGCTACAATCATGACGATGTAATCACCAGATTCCGTATATAGATTTTTATTTCCTACTGGTGGTTTGAGTAAATCGCGATTATCTTCTATCCAATTATTCAGGTTGAAAGGTGGTGCTATGGCCATTACTTTTAATACTTAAATATTTTGATTAAAAATACCACTTATTTCAATTCTTTCTTAATTTCTGCCATTAAGGATGCTCCACCGTTTTCAAGAATTTTTTGTGATTGCGCTTTCGCGAAAGCGATATAATCCTCATGATTCATTTCCGATTTTAAATCTATCGAAGTATTTGTATCAAATCGAGTGCGTCCATCTAGACTTAATAGACAGCCTTTAAAAGTTAATGTGTTGTCAGAAATATGCGCGAGTGCACCAATAGGAGCGGTACAACCGCCTTCTAGTTCTCTAAGAAATGCGCGCTCTACATCTACACAGTATTGAGTGTTTTTATCATTAAGTCGCGCCGATGCTTCAACAGCATAAGTGTTCTTGGACATGGCTGCTACCATCATCGCTCCTTGTGCAGGTGCTGGAATAAAGCTGTCTAAATCTGTGTATTCAAAACCATAGTTAGCCTTTATCTTTTTAAGTAACCCGATTCTGTCTAAACCGGCTTTGGCAAATATTGCTGCACTCCAATCTTTATTAGTGTAAAGTTTTTCTAATCTAGTATTAACGTTACCTCGTAAGTCAACGACATTATGATGAGAATACATGTCTAGCCATTGTGATTTGCGTCTTAAACTTCCTGTAGCAATGGTGATAGAATCGTCTGGATTGAAATTTTCTTTATAGACTAGTATATCCTTGTGAGATGCTCGTGGCAGCACAGCTGCCTGTATCATGCCTTTAGGTAATTGGGTAGGAACATCTTTTAAACTGTGAACAGCAATATCAATCTCTCCATTAACAAGAGCGATATCTAATGTTTTTGTAAAGATGCCTGTGATTCCCATTTCATACAAAGGTTCACTCAAATTGAGATCACCTTGAGATTTAACTGGTCGCAACTCGGTTTGATAGCCTAAATTTTCTAATTCCTTTTGGACTGTAGTAGCTTGCCATAAGGCAAGCTCGCTATCTCGTGTTCCTATGATGATGGTTTGTGACATGCGACTGGTTTAATGTTGATGTAAAAGAAAGTTACAGGTATGTGTTTTTAAGAAGCTACTTTGTCAGAAAGCTTAAAGACTTTATTAAGCATGTCTATGGCTTCATCTGTGCTTTCATTCTCATCACGCAGGTGATTGGCAAAATGTCCGGCAATTTTTTGAATAATTTTATCGGCGATAAAATCTACTTGATCCTGATCAAAGTTATTTATTTTACTGCGATTGCTTTTAATTTCGGCTTCCTTCATTTTAGTGAGCTTAGCCTTAAGTGCTTGCATGGTAGGAGCAAACTTTCTTGATTCTTGCCAGATTTTGAATTCGGTATGAATTTCTTCAATAATGGCTAGCGCTTGTGGAATGAATTTCTCACGTCTAGCTAGGGTTTGATTAGTCATTTGTGATAATTCATCTAGGTGCACTAGTTGTACGTTTTCTAATTCCTTCACGTCCTCATTCACATTTTTAGGAATAGATAGGTCCATGATAAGTAAGGGTCTAGTCGTACAAATCAGATTTTTAGAAACGGTTGGGTTTTGTGCGCCGGTTGCCACTATAAGAATGTCTGATTGCGCAATCTCTTCTTCAAGTTGAGCATAATCCTTAACAATTAGATCAAATTTACCAGCTATTTTTTCTGCTTTTTCCTTAGTTCTATTGATTAAGGTAATCTTTTTATTTGAGGTGTGTTTAACGAGATTCTCACATGTATTACGACCTATTTTTCCAGTACCGAATAGCAAGATGTTCTTCTCATTATTAACTTGATAATTTTCTAGGATGTACTGTACGCTAGCAAAACTTACCGATGTTGCACCACTGCTTATTTGCGTCTCGGTCTTAATACGTTTACTGGCTTGTATCACTGCGTTAACCAATCTTTCCATATATGGATTAACCAGTTTGATAGCTTTTGATTTTTTAAAGGCAATTTTGAGCTGGCCTATAATTTCAAAATCTCCTAGAATTTGACTGTCCAATCCAGTTCCTACATTAAACAGATGCTCACAAGCTTTTTCGTTTTTGTGAACATAGGCAATCTTTTGAAAGTCTTCTACAGTTCCATGACTGTGCTCACATAACAATCTTATAAGTTGAAAAGGATGTTGGGCAAATCCATATAACTCGGTCCTGTTACATGTGGATATTACCACTAGCGATGGGATACCATCTCTTTTTGCCTCATTAAGAAGATTGCTAGTAGCATCTTCTGATAATGAGAATGTTCCACGCATTTCAGCATCAGCTTTTTTATAGCTAATTCCAATTGCGTAAAAAGAAAAATGTTTGTTGTTACCTGAATGCATACCCTTGTTAAGGAAGTGTCGCAAAGTTATTGTTGTCCTTAAAAGAAAAATAACGCTACAAGTTCGTTTTTCTACGCTATATGTTATTTTTGCTAAAATCTTGCTTCTTGTATAGGCAAGTACTGTTATGAGTACGCTTTCGCGAAAGCGTAATATCTATTATTTAGAGTGAATATAAATAAGCTATTATGGAAAATATCGCCATAGGTGCCAGAGAGGTTACAAGAATTGAAGACGGATTTAATGTAATTAGAATCAAAAATGATACTGATAACAACACAGGTTTCAATTATGAGGTTGATCAAAGTTTTTTACAATTTCATTTTTGCCTAAAGGGTAAGGTAGAAATGGCTTTTAATAATGGTAGTTATAAGCTTAATTTGTTGGAGCAAAATTCATACATGCTCTATAATCCTTCACGAGGATTACCTATGGATCTTAAAATAGCTCCTTCTAGTTGGTTCATTTCTGTATTAGTTTCTATTAAAAAATTTCACTCATTATTTTCTCCAGATGCTGAACACGTAAGCTTTTTGAGTCCCGAAAACGCAGATAAGAAGTATTACGTTGATGATAAAATAAGTCCTTCAATGGCGGTTGTACTTCATCAACTTATGAATTACAATCTTAACGACGCTATCAAAAAATTATATTTCAAGGGTAAGGCTTATGAATTGTTGTCTCTTTATTTCAATAGGGAAGAAGATGCCAATGTTGACGCTTGTCCTTTTCTGGCAGATGAGGAGAACATGAAAAAGATTAAAAAGGCCAAAGATATTGTTCTAGAGCGCATGACTGATTTGCCATCCTTACAAGACCTAGCACTTGAAATAGGTTTATCTCTTAAGAAATTGAAGGAAGGTTTTAAAGAGGTTTATGGTGAAACTGTTTATGGATTTGCCCTGGATCATAAAATGGAGTACGCCAGACAATTGCTTGATAGTGGGCAGTATAATGTAAATGAAGTAGGACTCAAGGTTGGGTATTCTACTGCGAGTCACTTTATAAGTGCTTTTAAAAAGAAATACGGTACTACTCCAAAGAAGTATTTATCCAATTAGAATTGATGTAAGCAACCTTTTTTTTAATCAGTTGGGATTCTTCATAGCTTATGCAATAAACTTTTAACGGTATTTTCATTTCTTGATGATTTGTTGCAAGGCATAAGGAAGAATCTATAGGGTTGAAGGATAAAGCCTTTATACTAGAGAATCTTTCCTGAAAGATGATTTTATCATTGTACGTACAGATATACTGGTTTTTCGTTATTAAAATATGATCGGTTGGTTCGTACGATTTTTTTAAAAACAAGGATAACCATCCCATAATGTGGTAGCATAAAAAATGTCTTGCACTGTTGTTGTTTGATTTCTCAAGAAGAATTTCTCCTGATTCCTGCTTGGATAAGGAAATGATCTTGCCTCTATTCATAATCTAAACCCCATTTGATTAATTTTCTTAAATTTTTAGTTAAGTCTAAAAATTTATTTATGCGTAACAAATATTATGTTTAATTTTGAATCATGCATTCAGTAAGCGAAGAAAATTATATTAAAGCTATCTATCATTTACAGAAAGGTAAGGACCTCGTTGCAACTAATGATATTGCGGCACGCATGGATACTAAGGCATCCTCTGTAACTGATATGCTTAAAAAGTTAGCCGATAAAAACCTAGCACAGTATGTTCCCTACAAGGGATCTAGACTTACCGAGGATGGTTTTAAGTGTGCTATTCAAATTATCAGGAAACACCGGTTATGGGAGTTGTTTTTAGTTGAAAAGCTCAATTTTAACTGGGATGAAGTACACGAAATAGCAGAACAACTGGAACATATTCAATCTCAAAAATTGATTAATCAACTAGATGCTCATTTAGGTTTTCCTAAGCACGATCCACATGGCGATCCTATTCCAGATTCCAATGGTGTAATGGAACATAGGGAACAAATTCCTTTGTCCCAGCTAGCTTTAAATAAGAACTCTAGACTCACAGGTATAAGAGATTCGTCAACTGAATTTCTTCAATACCTAGATAAACATCATATAAAACTAGGTAGTGTGCTTAAAGTTGTTGATAGAGAGGTTTTTGATTTATCCTGTAGTTTGTTGGCAGATGATAAGGAACTTCATATCTCAAAACAAATAGCAGATAAATTACTGGTTAAAACAGAAGGATGAAGCAAATAATTTTGAGCCTTTTACTAATATGTGCTTTACCAATTTTAGCACAAGAAACAGTCTCAGTATCAGAAACCTTGATCACTGACAGACCAGATGCTACAGAATCACCTTATACTGTAGGTAAGGGTAATTTTCAAATAGAAACAGGTGCTTTATTTACTGAAAATGGTGATGATGATTTTAATGTAAAGCGATTTGTCTTTAACGCAGGTCTATTACGTTATGGACTTAGTGATGATTTTGAATTGCGATTGGGTTGGGATTATCAAAATGAACGCCTTACTTCACAAGGTAGAGAACTGTCTGATGCTACAGGTTTCACTCCATTATTGGTCGGAGGAAAAATTGAAATTACTGATGAAAACGGTTGGATTCCTCAAATAGGTTTAATGACTCACCTTCGGCTGCCCTTTACAGCAGTAACCGAATTTAAACCGGAACAAACTGGGATGGAAATGATTTTTTCTTTTGATCATACACTTTCTAACAGCACTAGCATAGCCTATAATTTAGGAGCTAGGGTGGCAGATAATCGGTCTATAGAATATTTGTATACTGTCGCTTATGGATTTGATATTACAAAGAAATTTGGAGCTTACATAGAATTATATGGTGCTTTACCAGAAGACACCACAGCATATCACTTATGGGATGCTGGTTGTACTTATTTAGTGAATAATAATTTACAGCTAGATGTTACGGTAGGAACAGGATTTAACTCAACCGCAGCCGATCAAAATATTTTACTAAGTGCTGGTTTCAGTTACAGAATACTAAAGAAGTAATCATGAAAAAAACATTATTCATTTTATTAATAATTCTGATTTCGGCTTGTAAACAGCAGCCTAAAGAACAACCATCGGGTAAACTGAAGGTGGTGACCACAACCACCATGATTACAGATTTAGTTCAAGAAATTGGAGGTGATGTAATAGAATTAGAAGGTCTTATGGGAAGCGGTATCGATCCACACTTATATAAGGCAAGCCAAGGCGACGTGCGCAAGCTTTCTCAGGCCGATGTCATATTTTACAATGGATTACATCTGGAAGGTAAATTAGTAGAAGTATTTGAGAAAATGAATCAACAAGGTAAACGTACAGTTGCAGTGAGTGATGCCTTGGATAAAAGTACTCTCATAGGCAGTGATTATTTTGCTAGTAGTTACGATCCACATATTTGGTTTAATCTGGAGTACTGGGAACAAATCACCAGTTTTGTTACTAAAGAATTAATCAAGCTAGATCAAAATAATGAGTCGGTTTATAAGGCTAATGAAGAAATCTATCTGAAGAAATTATCTAATTTGAAAGAGGAGCTTGATAAAAATATTAATACTCTTCCATCAGAGCAACGTATTCTAGTAACAGCACACGATGCATTTAATTATTTTGGACGCAGTTTCAATTTTGAAGTAGTAGGTCTACAAGGGCTTTCAACCGCGACTGAAGCTGGTGTAAAGGATGTACAACGACTTACTGACTTTATTATAGAAAACAATATCAAAGCAATCTTTATTGAAAGCAGTGTGCCACGTCGTACGGTAGAAGCTTTACAAAAAGCAGTTCAAGCACGTAATCATGAGGTCAATATAGGTGGCGAATTATTTAGCGATGCACTAGGAAGTGCAGGAACAGCTGAAGGAACTTATATAGGAATGTATAAGCATAACGTGGCAACAATAGTAAATGCACTTAAATAATGGCAGATAAAATTGCAGTAGCTGTAGATGATTTAACAGTAGCTTACAACTACAAACCAGTCCTTTGGGATATTGACCTGTCTATTCCAGAAGGAGTACTTATGGCTATTGTTGGACCCAACGGCGCTGGTAAATCTACTTTGATAAAATCCATTTTAGGAATTATTGATCCCATTGCAGGTTCTGTTAAAATTTATGATAAACCTTATCACAAACAACGCCATCAAGTAGCATATGTTCCTCAAAAGGGTAGTGTGGATTGGGATTTTCCTACTACTGCTCTAGATGTAGTCATGATGGGAACCTATGGTGCCTTAGGCTGGATTAAAAGGCCAGGTAATAAACAGAAAAAACAGTCCCTAGAAGCGCTTGAAAAAGTAGGAATGCTTCCTTTTAAGAACAGGCAAATCAATCAGCTTTCTGGTGGACAACAGCAGCGTGTTTTTTTAGCCCGAGCATTAGTTCAAAATGCGTCAATTTATTTTATGGATGAACCTTTCCAAGGTGTTGATGCAACTACCGAAATTGCTATAATAAATATCTTAAAAGAGCTTAGAAAAGCAGGAAAGACCGTAATTGTCGTTCACCACGATTTACAAACGGTACCCGAGTATTTTGATTGGGTAACTTTCTTAAATGTAAAACACATTGCTACTGGTCCGGTCAAAGATATTTTTAATGATGACAATTTAACCAAAACCTATGGGATTAATTACAAGGTTGCTGTACAGCAATAATGGAGTTGTAAGTGATGCTTTCGCGAAAGCGTAATACAAATTATCCATGATGGACATAACAAGTTTTTTTACGGACTATACACTGCGCACCATAACACTGGGAACGGCTGTTCTGGGAGCTATTTGTGGTATGTTAGGAAGTTTTGCGGTTCTAAGAAAACAAAGTTTGCTGGGTGATGCTATTTCTCATGCAGCCCTGCCTGGAATAGCGCTTGCCTTCCTTTTTACTGGTCTTAAAGATTCTAATGTTTTACTGTTAGGAGCACTTGTGAGCGGATTTATAGGTACGGTTTGGATAAGAGGAATAGTAACAAAAACGCACCTTAAAACAGATACTGCTTTAGGGTTAATTTTGAGTTTGTTTTTTGGTTTTGGAGAGTTAGTTCTTAGTTACTTAAAAAAACAACCTGACGCTAATCAAGCAGGTTTGGATAAATATTTATTTGGTCAAGCTGCGACACTTGTAGAGAGTGATGTTATCTTAATGATTATAGTAACGGGTATAAGTCTGGTTATAATGCTTCTGTTTTGGAAAGAATTTAAACTGTTGCTTTTTGATAAAAATTATGCTCTCACCTTAGGATTTAATACCAGAGTTATTGATGGGCTTATTAGTTTTTTTATAGTTCTAGCTATTGTAATTGGGTTGCAAACTGTAGGAGTAGTTTTAATGAGTGCCATGCTGCTGGCTCCAGCTGCTGCTGCTAGACAATGGACAAATAGTCTAGGTGTAATGGTGTTGTTAGCAGCTGTTTTTGGAGCTGTTGCAGGTGTTGTAGGTACAGGAATAAGTGCTAGTTACAATAATTTATCTACGGGTCCTGTTATTGTTTTGGTAGCATCAGTATTTGTTGGATTCTCCTTTGTTTTTTCACCTTCAAGAGGATTGCTTTTTAAACAAATTAGACTAGTGCGCAATCGCAGGGATCTACACCTTAAAAAAACACTACAATTTATGTACTCTATCGTTGAGAAACATGACGATATAAGTAGACCACACGCAATACGCATCCTTAATCAGTTTCAAGGTTACTCTAAAGGAACGCTAAGACAGTTAGAAGAAAAAAACTGGATTGAAATCAAAGGCGATACATGGTCATTGACTACAACGGGATTTCATACTGCACAAAATTTGTATAACAACAACGTACCTCAATCATGAATCCAGAAATAGCAATCCTTTTAATTTCATGTCTTACCGCGGTAGCTTGTGCTATACCAGGTGTGTTTTTGGTACTTCGTAAAATGGCCTTGATAAGCGATGCGATCTCTCACTCTATTCTTCCAGGAATAGTAATTGGATTTTTTATTACTCATGATCTTGCATCACCGTGGCTTATATTATTGGCTGCAATTAGTGGAATTGTAACAGTATGGTTAGTAGAGGCTATCCAAAAAACTGGACTTGTTAAAGAGGATACTGCTATTGGATTAGTTTTTCCTGCATTGTTTAGCATCGGAGTTTTATTAATAGCTATTTATGCAAACGATGTACATCTGGATACAGATGCTGTGCTAGTTGGGAAATTAGAATACGCTCCATTTGATAATTGGATAATAAATTCAAGTAGTAGTCAGGAAGGAATTACCAATCCAGAAGATTTTATTAATATGGGCCCTAAAAGCTTATGGACTACGGGATCTGTTTTGTTGGTTACCTTAGTGTTGTTAGGACTTTTTTATAAAGAATTAAAGCTAAGTACTTTTGATATTGGCTTAACTAGTGCATTAGGTTTTTCACCAGTGATTCTTCATTATGGATTAATGAGTGTCGCATCTGTTACCACTGTGGTTTCCTTTGATGCAGTAGGCGCCATTCTAGTAGTTGCATTAATGATCGCGCCGGCAGCGACCGCTTATTTACTTACTAACGATTTGAAAAAAATGTTGCTGCTCTCTGTAGTTTTTGGAATTCTTGCGGCCTTTGGAGGATACTACTTATCCATGTGGTTAGATGCGTCTATATCAGGATCGATTACAACCGTTCTAGGTTTAATTTTTCTTCTCGTTTATTTATTTGCTCCTTCAAGAGGATTACTAGCAGTATTGTTTAGACAACGCAGGCAACGTACCGAGGTTTCTCTTCTCACGTTCTTGCTGCACTTAAACAATCACGACAGTATCGAGGAGCGCAGTGTAACACATTTACAAGAGCATATTAATTGGGGTAAAGTACGTGCCAAAAAAGTATTGAAACTGGCGCTAGAGAATAACATGATATCAAAAAATGGTGATGTAATTACATTATCCAATAAGGGTAAAGAGTTTACTGAAAAAGCTCTGGATTACATCATTACTAACAAGGATGAGAAGATCGAAGATATGAAGGACGATTTCTTCTTGTTTAGAGGTTAAAAGTGCAATCAAAAAAGGACAGTTTTTACTGTCCTTTTTTGATTTTAATGGTAATCTCTCAGTTTAAAATTGAGCCTTTCTCTTCTCTAAAAATGCGGTTGTACCTTCTTTAAAATCGTCCGTTCCAAAACTCGCTCCGAAACAGTCAATCTCAGTTTGATAACCATTTATTCCATCTACATAACCAGCATTTACAGCGTCAATGGCAGCTCCTATAGCTACTGGGCTGTTTTTCATTATTTTGCCAGCTATTTTTTCACAAGTAGGTATTAATTCTTCACTTGTTACCACGTGATTCACAAGACCATAAGAGTGAGCCGTCGCTGCATCAATCATTCCAGCTGTCATTATCATTTCCATAGCACGACCTTTACCAATTAATTGGGGTAAACGTTGTGTACCACCGTATCCAGGAATTACTCCTAGAGATACTTCAGGCAAACCTACTCGTGCATTGTCGCTAGCTATTCTAAAATGAGCTGCCATCGCAAGTTCTAATCCACCACCTAGTGCAAAACCATTAACGGCTGCAATGATGGGTTTACTACAGTTTTCTACCTTATCAAATAGTGATTCTTGACCTAATCTCGCAAGCTCTTTTCCTTGTTCAGGAGAAAAATCGGCAAATTCTGAAATATCGGCACCGGCTACAAAGGCTTTTTCACCACTACCTGTTAGAATGACAACTCTAACCTCTTGATTATTTTCAACATCATCTATCGCTTGACTTAACTCGGCGATTGTAGCTTTATTCAAAGCGTTTAATTTACTTGGTCGGTTTATAGTGATGGTTGCGATTCTGTTTTCTACAGCAATTAGAATGTTTTCCATGTTTAATATTTTCTTGTAAAAATAAGGTATCTATATCTTTTGTTTCAGCACAGCAGTGTGATGTTTGAGAGATGATTGTGGTTGTTACGCTTTCGCGAAAGCGTAAACTTATATATAACCTAGTTTCAAGTTCAAGTAGGATCATTTACAAACGTTTAATTTTTCTACGTAACTTGCTGCAATGAAAGTAACTAAACAGTGTCCTGAATGTGGTGATGAGGTACGAGGTCGAGCAGATAAACGATTTTGTAGTGATTATTGCAGGAATGTTGCCAATAACAAGCTCAACAAAGATAGTACAGCTCTCATGCGTAATATTAATAATCGATTGAGGAAAAACTGGCGTGTTCTTAAAAGTATTAATGTAAATGATAAAACCAAAACTACTCGTAACAAACTGCTAGCAGAAGGTTTTGACTTTAATTTTTTTACTAGTATTTACACCACTAAAAAAGGGACGATTTACTATTTTGTCTATGATCAAGGTTATCTTCCTATGGATGACGATTATTATTTAATTGTTAAACGGGAATAATAAGACGGCTGTAATAAAGTTATAGGCATATCTATGAATATCACAGAAGATAAAAATGTATTGAGATGGGTGATCATTGGTTTTTCAGTAGTCACGGTGAGTATTATACTTTGGAACACCTATGTGTTTTTTCAAGGTGTAAAAGAAATGGAACGTAAAAATATTGCGGAATATGCTACAGCTGTAAAAGACCTACAAAACGCTCCTAAAAATGCTTACATAGGGGATTTGGGTTTTACTGTTGCTCAAAACATGACAAGTATACCCTTAATAAGGGTAACTTATAAAGGTGAAATAAGTACTAGAAATTTACCTGCTAACATTGAAGAGACAGATACTGTACGAATAAAACAGCTTATTGAAATATATAAATCACAAAATGAGCCCTACATCATTAATTACGAAGGAAAACCCATAAGCACCATATATTATGGTAATAGTGATGTGATAAATAAAATTAAGTATTATCCACTGGCGCTGGTTGTGGTTATGGTGTTATTTAGTTTTGTTATTTGGTTTTTTTACAGATCAACTAAGGCCAGCGAACAAAATAAGTTGTGGGCTGGTATGGCTAAAGAAAGTGCTCATCAAATAGGAACTCCTCTATCATCACTGGTAGGATGGACACACATTTTGAGAGACTCTAAAGTAGAGCCTTCTTACATCGATGAGATGGAAAAGGATATTAATAGATTGAAAACTATTACAGACCGTTTTTCAAAAATAGGATCGGTTCCTAAACTAGTAAAAGCTGATGTTGTAGAAGAAACTAGGCAAGCTACTGATTATCTTAAAAACCGTGTCTCTAAACTAGTTGAGATAACTATGGATTTACCTGAACAACCTATTCCTGTTTTACTTAATAAAGAGTTATACGCTTGGGTAATAGAAAACCTAATTAAAAATGGTATTGATGCCATGAAAGGGAAAGGAGCTTTACATGTGTTTGTTAAAGCAGAGGTTAGGCAGGTTTCAATTCAAATTTCAGATACTGGTAAAGGAATTCCTAAGAACGACTGGAAGCGTATTTTCACTCCTGGATTTACCACCAAAAAACGAGGATGGGGTCTTGGTTTATCTCTAGCAAAAAGAATTATTCATGACTACCACAAGGGTAAAATAAAAGTAATGGATAGTAAAAAAAATGTAGGTACTACCTTTGAAATAACTATCGATAGAATTTAATAGCAAAAAAAAAATGTCCATTTAATTTATTAAATGGACATTTATATAGCGTAGTTATTCTCTTTTAAATAACGGCCTTAAGCTGTTTTTGTAAGCCGCTATTGTTAAGCTTTGATTCGGCATAGGATTTAGTGATTTTAAGTTCTTTTTCATCACTACCAGGAAGCTCAAACATAGCATCCGTTAGAATAGCCTCGCATAAAGATCTTAATCCACGAGCACCTAATTTGTATTCAATAGCTTTTTCTACGATATAATCTAGTGCTCCATCGGTAATACTAAAACTGATATCATCCATAGCAAATAGCTTTTCATACTGCTTGATGATAGCGTTTTTAGGCTCAGTAAGAATAGCTCTCAAAGTTCCTTTATCCAATGGATTCATGTGAGTAAGAACAGGTAATCTACCTATGATTTCTGGGATCATACCAAAATCCTTAACATCTTTAGGGATGATGTACTTAAGTAAGTTTTCTCTATCTAGAACATCATCATTACTTTTGGCCGCACTGAATCCGACAGCCTGCATGTTTAGACGTTTCCTTATTACTCGCTCAATACCGTCAAAGGCACCACCAGCAATGAAAAGGATGTTTTCTGTATTTACTTCAATAAATTTTTGGTCAGGATGTTTACGTCCACCTTTAGGTGGTACATTAACTACGGTTCCTTCTAATAATTTAAGAAGTGCCTGTTGAACACCTTCTCCAGATACATCTCTCGTGATTGATGGATTGTCGCTTTTACGAGCAATTTTATCAATCTCGTCTATAAAAACTATTCCTGTTTGTGCTTTTTCTAGATTGTAATCAGCCGCTTGTAATAATCTTGTAAGAATGCTTTCAACATCTTCTCCTACGTAACCAGCTTCTGTAAGTACTGTCGCATCAACAATGGCTAAAGGTACATTAAGCATTTTGGCAACCGTTTTTGCGATAAGCGTTTTTCCAGTTCCTGTTTGACCTACCATCAAAATGTTTGACTTTTGAATCTCGATATCGTCATCACTTTGTGGTTGTAATAACCTTTTGTAATGGTTATATACGGCTACAGACATTACCTTTTTTGTATGCTCTTGACCTATAATATAAGTGTCTAAAAAAGCTTTTATGTCTTGTGGTTTCCTTAATTTAAGATCATCACTTGTTACACCAGTGTCGCTTGTTTTTGTGTCTTCTAAAACGATACCATAAGCTTGTTCAATACAACGATCACATATGTGTGCATCTAAACCTGCAATCAGTAAATTGGTTTCGGACTTACTGCGTCCACAAAAACTACATTCTAATTCTTCCTTACTCATATTCCTAATTCTTAAGATCCTATGGGATCTCTAGTATTCATTTTTTGAAGTAAAATAATGAACTATTCAAAGGTGAATTACCAAAATGCTTTTTATGGCGTTAGTAAAACCCTTTAAACATTCTATTAATTATTCTTGATCGTGAAATTAATCGCGATTAAGCACTTCATCAATCATACCGTATTCTTTTGCTTTATCTGCCTTCATCCAATAATCTCTATCTGAATCTTCGTATACTTTATCGTAAGATTGTCCAGAATGTTTTGCAATAATTGTATAAAGCTCTTCTTTAAGGGTTACAATTTCTCTTGCTGTAATTTCAATATCGCTTGCTTGTCCTTGGGCTCCACCTAAAGGTTGGTGAATCATTACTCTACTGTGTGGTAAGGCACTTCTCTTGCCTTTTTCACCAGCACATAGAAGCACTGCTCCCATACTAGCAGCCATACCAGTACAAATTGTTGCTACGTCTGGTTTAATGAATTGCATGGTGTCATAGATTCCTAAACCGGCGTAAACGCTTCCTCCTGGAGAATTTAAGTAAATCTGAATGTCTTTATTAGCATCTGCACTTTCTAAAAACAGTAATTGCGCTTGCACAATATTTGCTACTTGATCATTTATTCCAGTTCCTAAAAAGATAATTCGATCCATCATAAGACGTGAAAAAACATCAAAGATGGCGATGTTCATTTGACGCTCCTCGATAATATTTGGAGTTAAATTTGTTGGGTACATGCTACTCATAATTTTTGAGTAGTAGTTACTGTTTATTCCCTGATCCTTGATGGCAAATTTTTCAAATTCTTTAGCTATATCCATAGTGTAATATTACTTCAACTTGTACGAAAAAGGCGTTAACATTTCGGTAAAATGATAACGCCTAAAGATATGAATTTATACGGTGTATTAAGCTTGGTAAGCTTCTTTTATAAAGTCCTCGTAAGTAAGCTCTTTAGACTTAGCTTTAACGTTGTCCTTAAAGTATTGGAGCATTTTTTCGTTCTGTAATTGCTCGCTCATACGTTTCACCTCTTCTTGATTGCTCATTACTCGTGCCACGATTTGCTCAACTTCTTCATCAGTAGCGTCTGTATGACCAAATTGTGTCATTTGCATTTTTATCTGTGTTCCGGCATATTCTTTTAAGTCTTCAAACTTTAATTGAAGATCTTCATTTTTTTGCAGGATAGCACTCTCAATGAGTTGATAACGTAATCCTTTTTCAGATTTGTTATATTCTTCTTCAGCTTCCTCAGCCGTTAAAGTGTTTTCTCCATTGTTTGCAATCCATCTTTTAAGAAAATCTGCTGGAAGATCAAATTTTGTTTTTTCAATAAGTTCTTCAGTAACATCTGTCAAAAACTTTTGATCAGTTTGTTGAGAAAATTGTTTCTTAGCGTCTTCTCTTAAACGTTCTCTTAGCTCATCTTCACTTGTGATGATTCCTTCACCAAACAATTTATCAAAGAACTCTTGGTTAAGCTCTGCTTTTTCCCTGGTGTTAACTTCAGTTACTTCAAATGTAACAGGTACATTTAATTCATCTTTCTTTTCAAAATCAATTTTAAGGTGATGAGCTAAATCGCTGTTGTCCTCAAAAAGATTTTTAGTTTTTAATTCGATAGAATCTCCAACTTTAGACCCAACAAACTTTTTAAGGTTTGTTTTTCCTTTAATTTTTGATATCGGGAAAGTTGCGTCAGTGTTGATTTCTTCCTCGTCATTTCTAAAAACACCAGTAACTTCGTCACCTTCAGAAACCTCATCTTTAGAAACTAACTTTCCGTATTGTTCTCTAATACGATCTATTTGATCGTTGATGGTTTTGTCGTCTGTTTTTATTTCATAAGCCGTGATTCCCTTAATCTTTGAAGGTTCTACTTCAAATTCTGGAGCAAGGCCTATTTCAAAGTCAAATGTAAAGTTATCACCATTCCAGTCTATATCAGCTTGTTCTTTAGGTAATGGATTTCCTAAAAGATTAAGTTTTTCTTCAGTGATATATTCGTTTAGTTTTTGCTGGATCAGTTTATTTACCTCATCAACCAATACAGGAATTCTGTACTTCTTGTTTATTAATGATGCAGGAACTTTACCTTTTCTAAATCCTGGAATAGAAGCAGTCTTACGATAATCCTTTAGGATTTTTTCTACCTGCTCTTGATAATCACTCTTCTCTATCTCTAGAGTAAGCACCGCATTAAGTGCGTCTACGTCAGTACGTTTTAAATTCATTTAAAGACTTTTAAGTGCTGTTAAAATTGGGGTGCAAAATTAGTCTTTATTTAGTTGTAAAACAAAGTCTTTATACCTTTGAATTTCAATTACTTTGAAACTTTAATAAAACTTAAAGAATTTGAGAGATTAATCCTCGTCTCTATCAAGTAGTTTAAACAATAATGAACGTCCTATTGCAAGTAACAATGAAAAAATAATTGCCCACCAAAGCCCATCAACATTAAAGCCTCCTACTAACCAATCAGCGAGTAAAATGATGATAGCATTTATTATTAGTAGAAATAAACCTAAAGTTACTATCGTAATTGGAAAGGTTAATATTTGAAGAATTGGTTTTACTGTAAAGTTCAATAAAGATAATACTACTGCTACAAGAATAGCACTCCACCATCCAGTGGTGCTTGCTCCTGGTAAAATTTTGGATAAAAGGATTACTAACGCAGCTGTTATTAATAGTTTAAGTAAAAATTTCATAAGGATTAATTTTAATAAAAATAAAAAAACCTGCTTGATTTAATCAAGCAGGTTTCTTATTTATTATAATCTATTTCTAGTTAACGTTATCACTAGCTGTAACAGACGGATAGTTACCTATGTCAACAGTTGGAATAGTTGAACCATATTGTTCATTGATTGCTTGAATAATGGTGTTTGCTGTGTAAGCATAACCTCTAGCAGTTGGGTGTACGGCATCTAGAGAGAATGCTCCACCACTAGCATAGGTGCTTGATAGTAAACCACCGTTAAAAGCTACACCGCCATTTGCAACATCAGCAAGAACTGCTCTTGCATCTACATAAGCTAAGCCATTTGCTTGTGCCAATGCTTCAATTGTAGCATTGTAAGAAGCCTGTGCAGTGCTTATTCTTTGTTGTTCATTTTCAGTTAAGACAAGGTTGTCACCAGCTGGTACACCTACACCTATTACTGAAGCTGGGTTGCTAGGATCTGCAAGTGTTCCTAGTACTGTAGAAGCTGTAAAAACAACTAAATCATTAGGGGTTGCTTGTCTCAATTTTGGTAAAAATTGTCCTGGTTGTGTAGGATCCGGCAAATCAGTCAAATCTTCATCAAGTATTACGATAGCATTTTGACCTTGGGCAAAACTTATAGTTCTTGCAGTAGCCTCTTCTTGAGAAAGAAGTGGCGTTTGTGCATATGCAGCCATAGCACCATTGTACTGTGCATAGTTTTGATTAACAAATGCTGCTGTTTGCGCATCTAGTGGAATTGCGTTATAAGGTACAGTTGTGAAAAATGGAATTGAAGTTACATCTGGTATGTTTACTAGTGCTCCTTGAGCTCCATTTGCGGTTAGACCTTGAACAAGTTGTTGGTACACACCTGCAAATACATTGTTGTTAGTAATATCGTTTCCTCCATATGTTGAAGGGTCAATGTTACCTGTTTCATTGTGATCTTCTCCATCACCACCATTAGTAGCGTACCCTAGAATATCGTTGTTTCCTATCCAAAGAACAAAGAAAGAACCATCAGCAGCAATAGCATCACCGATTACAGTTGAACTTTCTGAGCTAGAAAAACGTGCATAGTATGGATTTGCTGTTCCAGCAGGAACTCCAGCAAGACTTCCATATCCAGGAGCACCTAAATGATAACTCTTTGCACCAGGTACACCAAAGTTGTTTAATGGTCCTGTTACCTTATTTGCAATGTCGGTTGTAGGAGTTCCTGCTAATGGAGCAGGACCTACTGGAGTTCCCATGTTTGAGGTAAGCACAAAACGGTTGTTTGTGATCTGTGTTCCGTTTAAAAGTAGTCCTCCTAAGTTGTCGTTTACTAATGGCTGATTAAATTCATTACCACCTACAAATTGCATTTGTCCTGCAAGAATATTAGGGTAAGAATATGTTTGACCATCTAAATAAAGAGCGCCATCTGCAAAACCTGCAGTTAACGAGTTACCTACGGTTACTAATTTAGAAAAATCTGCATCACCAGCGGTATAAACACCACCTTCTTCAATTGCATTGTCTAATTCCGGCTCACAAGCTGTAAGTGCTAGTGCAGCTGCAGCGAGTAGAGATATATTTTTGATATTAATTCTTTTCATCATTTAATGTTTTACATGTTATAAGTGATACCTATACCTGGGATGATTGCTTGTGACTTATAAGTTCCGGCAAATGGCGCATTAACTGGTGCTCCTGGGTCTGAATAAAAGTCATAAGACTCATTAATTTCCTTAAATCTTAAGTAAAGAAGCGATGCATCTATAGCAAACTTAGAAGATACTTGGTAAGTAAAACCAAATGTATATCCTTGTGAATCGTTACGTGGAGTTTCTGGTGCAAAATATCCAGACTGTACTGGTGACTCATCATAGTACCATCCTGCTCTTACTACAAACTTGTCTGTTGCAGTATACTGTGCTCCTAATCTGTATGTGCTAGAATCTTTGTAGTTTCTAGGGTTTATACTTGAAGAACCATCTGCAAACTCTATGTCTAGGTTCTCGTACTCACTCCAGAATGCACGATTATAATCAAAAGCAAACAACCATTTGTCGTTTAATTTATAGGACAAACCAACTGTTGCTTCAGCAGGTAAAGGTAGTGTAGCCGTAAAGCCTTGTGTGCCGTTTGAAGGAACAAGTGTACTATTAGGGAAGTTGCTGAAGGTTGCTGTACCTTCTGTACTCTCAATATTTATTAAACTACGGTAGTTAAAACCTAAAGAGAAATTATCTGTAGGAGTGAATAATAAACCTGCAGTCCAACCCCAACCGGTAACACCCGAATCCTCAATGGATACGTTAGATCTTGTACCTTCTTCATCAACTAGTGATCTAGATGCATTTCTATTAAATTCTACACCACCTATAGCTAGGATAGGTCCACCACCTATACTTACACTGTCAAATAATTGGTATGATAAGGTAGGTTGAATAAAAATTGCCTGTAATTCAATCTCATTGACTAAGTGGGATCCAGACCAATCAGTAGGCCACGTAACGTTACTACCGTATGGTGTGTAAACTCCTATTCCGGCAGAAAATTTATCGGTTACTTTGTAAGTTGCATACAAGTAAATAGGTGTTCCTGTTGGACTATCTGTATCAGCAAATGTTCCAAATTCTGCATTTTGATAAGCTACGTCACTAAATACACCAAAGCCACCTGCACTTACACTTAATTTACTTTCTAAATGAACTAATCCAGCTGGGTTGAAGAACAGAATATCTGCACTGTTAACTACAGCTACACCAGTATGTCCCATTGCGAGCTGCTTGTTACTTTGTGTACTTACTCGGTATCCACCGGCGTATGCCATTGCTGAAACCAAACCTAGTACAAGAAAAAGTTTTAATTTGTTCATAGTCAAATGTTTGAGAAAAAATCTAATTTGTTAATGAGTCAAATTTAATATTAAATTAATGTTACGCAAGCGTTTTCGTTATTATTATGCTTGCATAATGTAATTTATTTTACGAATTCGTTAACAAATTGGTAGAAAAGTTGAGGTTGTTCTGCATGTAGCCAGTGTCCAGCGTTTGGGATTGTTTTTAATTCCGCTTTCGCGAAAGCGTGATCAATAAGCATTTTATCGGTATCTAATATGTACCCTGAATTGCCTCCTCTAATAAATAAGGTTGGAATTTGTACAGCTATGTCGGTGGATTCGTGAATTCCGATCATGGATTGGCTATTGCCTAAAACTTCTAAATTGAAACGCCATCCATAGGTATCCTTATTTACGCGGTACAAACTTTTTAATAAAAATTGACGTGTACCAAAATCTGTAATACGTTGAGATAATACTTGATCGGCTTCTTTACGGCTAGAGATTTTGGAGAAATCTACGCTTTGTAACGCATTGATAATGTCACTATGATGTGGAGCATAGGTTTTTGGAGCAATGTCGGCAATGATAAGTTTTTCTATAAGTTCTGGAAAAAGTTGAGCAGCTTTCATAGCGACCTTACCACCCATGCTATGACCCAACAAATAGATGTTGTTCAATCTATGGTGATCACAATAATCTTTTAAATCTTGCGCCATTAATTCATAGGAAAATTCTTCACTATGAAAACTGCGTCCATGATTGCGCTGGTCTAGAATGTGTACTTGGAATCCATCCTCATTCCACTGACGGCCTAATGTTTTCCAATTATCTGCCATCCCTAAGAACCCGTGTAAAATCACGAAGGGTTGTCCCGTTTCTCCTAATTGTAAGCTGTGTAATATCATTATGCTAATCGTGACTTATACATATTGACAACATTTTCTAGGCCCAGATAAATACTCTCAGAAATTAATGCGTGTCCTATTGAAACCTCAATTAAATTAGGAACATTTTCTTTAAAATATTTAATGTTCTCAAGAGAGAGGTCGTGACCTGCATTGATGCCTAGGCCAAGTTCATGGGCTTTTAAAGCTGCATCTCTATAGGGCTGCACTCCTTTTTCTGGATTACCTTTTGAAAATTGTACAGCGTATTCTTCGGTGTACAATTCTATTCTATCTACTCCCGTTTTTGCGGCACCTTCTATCATTTCAATCACTGGATCTACAAAAATACTAGTTCTTATGCCTTGATTTTTAAAGTGTTTAACAATTTCAGATAAATAGGAGTGGTGTTTAATAGTGTCCCAACCAGCGTTTGAGGTAATTGCATCTGGTGCATCGGGAACTAACGTAACCTGATGAGGTTGCACTTCGTCTACTAAATGAACAAAACTATCAATAGGATTTCCCTCAATGTTTAATTCCGTAGTTACAATTTTTTTTAAGTCTCGAGCATCTTGATACCTTATATGACGTTCATCTGGTCTCGGGTGAATCGTAATACCTTGTCCACCAAAACGCTCAATGTCTTGAGCTACTTTTATAAGATTAGGGACGTTTCCTCCACGAGCATTACGTAATGTCGCTATTTTATTAACGTTTACACTTAAAACAGTCATAGAAATAATTTTAAATCAAAAGTACAAAGGATTCACACGAGCTTAACCCTTAGAAACTCTAATTAATTGTTATTTTGCATAAAAAATAAGCAGTAATGAATCTTCAACAACTTGTTATAAATGATGTTTCTCCTATCTCAATGACGGATAGCGTTAAGGAAGTTCAGCATATTTTCTCACAACTTACTTACTCTCACATACCTGTTATGGATGAAAATGGAGTTTATGTGGGATGTTTGTCTGAAAACGATGCATTGTGTTTTGAAAAACATCAAACAGTTGAAGAAATAAAGTATTCACTAGATGCTTTTCATGTGACAGTAGAGACTCATTGGCTTGATGTATTAGAGGCTATTGCTCAACATCAATGTAATATCATGCCCGTGCTCAACGAGAAAAATCAATATATAGGTTACTACGAGCTTAAGGATGTCATGGAGATTTTTAATGATGCTCCTTTTATGTATGAGGCTGGTGCTGTGATTGTGGTTGAAAAAGGAAAAAGTGATTATAGTTTTAGTGAGATTTCACAAATTGTAGAAACAAACGATTCCAAAATACAAGGTATGTTTGTAAGTGGCTATCGTGATCATTTTACAGAGATTACCTTGAAAGTGAGTCCACAGAACTTAAACGCTATTCTTCAAACATTTAGAAGATATAGTTATGAAATAAAATCGGCCGCAGAGGAAGATACCTACTTAGATGCTCTTAAAGAGCGTTCTGATTATTTAGACAAATACTTGAATATCTAACAATGATTAATAAGGTAGCTATATACGGGCAGTATTTACATGCCGATACAATTGCAATTTATAAGCAGCTTATTAATTTGCTAGATCAATCTGGGATTTCTTTTTCAGTCGAAAATCAATTTAAACAATTGCTTCAAGAGCATGGAGTGGTAGAGCAATCACATGGCTTTACATCGCTTGATGATTCCTATGATTTGTTATTAAGTATAGGTGGTGATGGAACAATTTTAAGAGCGGTAGTATACATAGGAGGCTTAGATATACCTGTGATCGGTATTAATTCTGGTAGACTGGGTTTTCTAGCAACGGTGCAAAAAGACTCACTAGAGCAGGCTATAGAACGTTTAGTAAATGGTGAATATACATTGTCCAAGCGCTCCTTGCTTACTGCTACCCCAATGGGTCACGATGATTTAAATCCAAACTTTGCACTTAATGAAGTTACAGTAAGTCGATACAATACGACTAGTATGATTCAAATAGAAACTCATCTTAACAATGAATTATTGACTAGCTATTGGGCCGATGGGTTAATCATTTCTACACCTACTGGCTCAACGGGTTATAGTTTAAGTTGTGGTGGACCTGTTATTTCACCAAGTACTGGTGCGCTGGTTCTCACGCCAATTGCTCCACACAATCTAAACGCAAGGCCATTAGTAATTCCAGATACTACCGAAATAAAAATCAAAGTGATAGGTAGAGAAGAGTCCTTCTTAACTTCATTGGATAATCGTATTTCTAGTTTCCCTAATGAGACCGAGGTTATTGTCAAAAAAGCTAGCTTCACGATTGATCTCGTTTCATTTAAAGATCAAAGCTTTATAAAAACAATTAGACACAAGCTACTTTGGGGCGAGGACAAGCGCAATTAATTCATAGAACTTCCGTTAAATTCACTGTTAACCTTCATTAGCAGTAAATAAGCCTTGTAGGCATGTAGAATTGTTATATTTGCACGTTTTATGATTAAAATGAGATTCATTTTCACGACACTTTTTTTACTTGTTTTCGCTTTCGCGAAAGCGCAAACCTATGAGCTAGGAGTCATGTTTGGTGGTGCCAGTGTTATAGGAGATGTCGGTAGTACACAATACATCGATCCTAGTGATGGTGCCTTTGGTTTAATCGCCAAATGGAACCGAAGTGATAGGCATAGTTTTAGAGCTAGTTTTCTATATACTAACATGATAGGGGATGACAATGATAGTGATGATATTTCTAGAGATTTAAGAGGACTTAATTATAATTATAATTTAATTGAGGCTAGTGTAGGTCTGGAGTATACCTTTTGGGAATGGGATTTATATTCAGGTAAATGGCAATGGACACCGTATTTGTACACTGGATTAACAGCCTTTCAATACGATTTGTTTGCCTTAGAAAATGGTGAGTTGGAAAAGTATGGTAGCACTATTGATGCTGCTATTCCAATCATTTTTGGTGCAAAAATGACTTTGACCAGAAATTTGATTTTGGCTGCCGAAATAGGCGCTAGATATACTTTTACGGATAACCTGGATGGAAGTAATCCAGTACGTAGTAAAGATTTTGATGAATTAAGATTTGGAAATGTGAATAACAACGACTGGTATGTCTTTTCAGGTATAACGCTTACGTATACCTTTGGGCGACAACCGTGTTATTGTAATTTTTAATGTTGTATGAGTAAAAATCTACTGGACCATTCAAATATACCACAGCACATTGCAGTCATAATGGACGGTAATGGACGCTGGGCAAAAAAGCAAGGCCTCATGCGAGTGAGAGGTCACGAAAAAGGAGCCAAAGCTGTGCGTCAAACGGTAGAAACCTGTGCAGAATTAGGTGTAAAAAATCTTACTCTGTACGCTTTTAGTACTGAAAATTGGAAACGTCCTAAATTAGAAGTAGATGCGCTCATGAAACTTTTAGTTTCTAGTCTCAAAAAGGAGCTTAAAACACTTCAAAAAAATAACATCTCTCTTAAAGCTGTTGGAGCTTTGGAATTGTTACCTAGTAGTGCTCAAAAAGAACTTAAAGAAGTAATTGAGGCTACAACAGAAAATTCACATATGAATTTAACTCTGGCCTTATCGTATGGCTCTCGTGAAGAGTTGATCAATGTAATTAAAAAAGTTGCGGGTAAGGTGAAGGATGGTGAACTAGAGATAGATCAAATTAATACAGATGTGATTAACAATCATTTGTATACCAGCTTTATGCCAGATGTTGATCTACTTATAAGAACGAGTGGTGAACAGCGTATAAGCAATTTTTTACTTTGGCAAATTGCCTATGCCGAATTGTACTTCACCGAGGTGCTATGGCCAGACTTTAGAAAAGAGCATCTTGTAGATGCAATACTTAATTATCAAGACCGAGAAAGAAGATTCGGTAAAACCAGTGAACAATTATAATAGAATGAATTTTAAAATAGCACAAAAGCTCTTTCTAGCTATTGCCTTATTATCAAGTGCCTTTTCATTTGCACAAAAGGTAGATATTCCGATTGGAGACGCTACCAAATACGTAGTAGGAGAAATAAATGTAGTAGGAAGTCAAAGTTATAATGAGAACACTGTAATTGCTTTTACAGGATTACGTAAAGGTGAAGAAATATACGTTCCTGGTGAAAAATTAAGTGGAGTAGTAAAAAAAATGTGGGATCTTAAATTATTTAGTGATATCCGTATTTATGCTACCGAGGTCATAGGTAATCCTAATGATGACATCATCGATACGATTAATCTTGAAATTAATATTACTGAAGTCCCTAATCTAAATGAAGTTCGTGTAACAGGATTGCGTAAAGGTCAAATAGAAGACTTGCGTACTGAACTTAAACTTCAAAAAGGTAAAAAGGCGACAGAAAACTTTGTTACCAATACTCGTAATTATATAGAGAATAAATACAAAGAGAAAGGTTTTTTAAATGCCGACGCTAAAATAAAACTTAGAGAAAATAAAGATACTACCGTACAAGGTGCAAACCTTGTTAATATGAGTATTGATATAGATAAAGGGAATAAAGTAAAAATTGCTCAAATCAACTTTGAAGGTAATGAACTTATTACCGATAAGAAGCTAAGAGCAGCCATGAAAAACACTAAAAAGAAAAACATTTTTAGAGTTTTCAAAAGATCTAAATATGTAGAGTCTGGTTTTCAAGAAGACTTAGAGTCTGTTGTAGATAAATACAAGGAAAACGGTTTTAGAGACGCACGTGTCGTTTCAGATAGCTTATATGTTATAGATGATAAAACCATCGGTCTTAATATTAAGGTTGAAGAAGGGAATAAGTATTACTTTGGTGATATTGAATTTGTAGGTAACACGGTTTATACCGATGCACAATTACAACGAATCTTAAAGGTTGAAAAAGGTGATGTATACAATGGAGTTGCCTTTGATGAACGTATTAGTAATCCGCAAGATCCGGATTCTGATGATATTTCAAACTTGTATCAAAATAACGGTTATTTATTCTCGTCAGTTAACGCGGTTGAAACTAGAGTAGCTAATGATACAATAGACTTTGAAATTAGAATCGTAGAAGGTAAAGAAGCTTATTTCAACAACATCTCGGTTTCAGGAAATGTTAGAACAAATGATCATGTACTTTATCGTGCGCTGCAAACTAATCCTGGTGAGAAATACAGCAGACAAAAAATTATCAATTCCATTCGAGAATTAGGAGCTCTGGGTTATATAGATGCACAAAACATTAATCCGCAATTAAATAATGTAGATCAACAAGAAGGAACCGTTGATGTAAATTTTGATATTAAGGAAGCAGGAGCAAGTCAAATCGAGCTACAAGGTGGTTACGGTGGTGGTGGTTTTGTTGGAACTTTAGGATTGCGTTTCAATAACTTTAGTCTACGTAATATTTTTAAGAAAGATGCCTACCAACCAGTACCTATGGGTGATGGTCAAACATTAGCAATAAGAGCACAAGCAAGTACTATCTTTAGAACCTACAGTCTTAATTTTACCGAACCATGGTTAGGTGGTAAAAAGCCAGTGTCCTTCAATGTTTCATTTTCTCATAGTGAGCAGTTTAGGGTAAATCAACAAAATTTTAGAGAAGTAGATCGCAACCAGAGATTTTTAATTACCGGTGGTACAGTAGGTCTTGCAAAAAGACTTGAGTGGCCAGACCCATATTTTCAAATTTCTCATGCAGTATCATTCCAGCATTATAACTTGAAGAATTTCCAAAGTAATTTATTTAATTTCCCTAATGGTTTTTCTAACAACCTTTCCTATACAATTGGTTTAAGTCGTAACAATGTAGGTGTAAACCCTATTTATCCTACCTACGGAAGTTCATTTTCTATCACGGGTAAATTTACACTGCCTTATTCATTATGGAATGGTGTAGATTATGCTAATCTTGAAGATGATCCTAGATATCAGACAAATGGTCAAGCCGATCTTAGAAAAATTGATCAAGAGCGATTTAAATTCCTAGAATACTATAAGGTTAAATTTAAGGGAACTTGGTATACTCAATTAGCCAAAAAACTGGTGCTTCAAACAAATACTGAATTTGGTTTCCTAGGAGCCTATAATCAGGATCGTGGATTGGTGCCATTTGAGAGATTCTTTGTCGGTGGTGATGGTTTAGGAGCCTTTTCTTTAGATGGTCGTGACATTATTAGAATGCGTGGTTATGATAACAGTTCCTTAACCACAAATTCAGATGGTGATACGGTTTACAATAAATACTCACTAGAATTGCGTTATCCAATTTCACTGGAGCAAGCTGCATCAATTTATGTCT
Organism: Nonlabens sp. MIC269; assembly: GCF_001430865.1. Taxonomy (GTDB): domain Bacteria; phylum Bacteroidota; class Bacteroidia; order Flavobacteriales; family Flavobacteriaceae; genus Nonlabens; species Nonlabens tegetincola. The sequence continues at coordinate 1,831,907 of NZ_CP011373.1, forward strand.
TAACATTTGCTGAGGCTGCTGGATCATACAGTAGGTTCAATGATTACAATCCATTTGAAGTACAACGATCTGCTGGTGCAGGATTACGTATATTTATGCCAGCCTTTGGTTTATTAGGAGTTGATTTTGGGTACGGATTTGATAAAGTTCCTACACTTCCAAGCAATGAACCTAGTGGTTGGAACGTTCACTTTATAATTGGGCAACAATTCTAATTGTGGCACGGTTATTTCATAAAAGTAGAAGATCATGAAAATTAAGTTTTTAGTAGTCGTATTTGTTGGTTTAAGTTTCGCTTTCGCGAAAGCGCAAAGAGCAGGAGCTCGTGTTGCTTATGTGAATATGGAGTATATTCTAGAAAGCGTTCCAGAGTACCAAGAAGCCTCACGACAACTAGATACTAAAATGCAAAAATGGAAGCGAGAAATCGATGCCATGCAACGAGAGATTAATCAAATGAAAGAATCTCTTGAAAATGAAAAGGTCTTACTTACAAAAGAATTAATAGAGGAGAAGGAAGAAGACATTAGATTAAAAGAGCAAGATCTAGCAGACTATCAAAACAAGCGTTTTAATGCTGAAAATGGTGATTTCATTCTTCAAAAACAACAGTTGATTCAACCTGTTCAAGATCAAGTGTTCAATGAGGTACAGAAGATAGGTTTGTCCAAAAAGTATGATTATATAATTGATAGTTCAGACACACCTTTACTTTTTAGTGCAGAGCGTCACGACATAAGCGACCTAGTACTAAAAGCAATAGGTAGAACAGGTAAAAAGAAAGAGCGTGAAAAAAAGGCTAAGGAACTAGAAAAACGTAGAGAAGAGCCTTATTTAAATGTTCAAGAAGCCGAGGAAATTGAAGAGAGAGAAGAGGCTAAGGAAAAACTAATAGAGCAGAAGGAAATGGAACGAGCTGAAAGGTTAAGAGAAAGAGATTCTATTAAAGCTGCTAAAGCAGCTGCCTTTCAAAAACGTAGAGATTCCCTACTGGCATTACGTAAACAAAAACGTGACAGTGTTATGGCAGCGCGAGCAGCAGCACGAGAAAAACGTCAAGAAGAGCTTAGAAAAAAGAGAGAAGAAGCACAAAAGAAAAAGGAAGGCGGTGAGTAAGCAGCAACTTATTATATTTGCAGCCGCTTCAATAAAAATTCATCAATAAATTAAAGCAATAGAAATGAAACAATTGAAAACTATAATAGCCATTGCAGCTTTTATATTTAGTGTAGGTCTACAAGCGCAAGATAGTAGAGTATGTCACGTAGCATCACAGGATATCGTAGAGTCTATGCCAGAAGCAAAACAGGCAGAAAAAACACTACGTAACCTAGAGAAAACTTATTTAGCACGTTTAGACGAGATGGATAAGGAGCTTAAAACAAAGTACCAAAATGCTCAACAAGCTGCCCCTAGCCGCAGTAAAGAAGAAAATGAGCGTGTATTGCAAGAACTTGCAGAAGGTCAAAAGAAATTAGAGGAATACTATTCTCAGTCTCAACAAGCTATCGGTCAGAAGCGTGTTGATATCCTTAAGCCATTACTTGAAAAAGTAAGAAATGCTATTCAAAAAGTAGCTAGAGAAAAGAATTTTCAGTACGTACTAGATTCAACTACAGGTACTGGTTTAATCCTAGCAGATGGTTATGACATCACAGCTGATGTTAAAAAGGAATTAGGAATACAATAGTATATCTAACGACATAAAAAAAGAGTCGCTTTTAATAGCGGCTCTTTTTTTTGTCTTTCATTTAAAGTATTCTAATCTAATAAGATACCTTCCTGGTCCATTAGAGGAATATCTTTAAAGTTAGATTCACTTATTGAATTAGGGTTTGCAATAAAAGTTTTGTCATATAAAGTGTCTCCTTTGAAATAACTAACAATGAATTCGTTTTCAAAAGGAAACACCTCTTCCATCATGAGTTCTATTTTCTCATAACTACGTGCTTTAATTACCTTAAATGCATGTCGCATTGTGCTGGTTTTGCGTCCGTCCTTATGTTTTCCTCTGGTCATTATCATACAGGTCTCTAGTGGTTCTCTTGTATTATTGATGATGTAACTGTTCCAGTCATTGGATGAAAAATCATCGTTCCATTCTTTGACTATGGCAACATATACATCTTTAACCACTGGTATTATAATATCCTTTTTCATAATTCTATATTATGCTTTTTTAATCTTAATTCGATCAATGAAATGAGGTCTTTGGTCTCCTTGCATTCTGATAGCTCTAGACTAGATGCTAGTACCTCGATCTCTTGTCCTTGGTTTGTAGTTAATATTATTGGATAGCTGTATTTAGGTAGCCACTTGGATTTATAGTTTTTTTCAAACTCGTCCTTGTGCAAAAACTCAAAAGATAGATTTGAAAGTTTATCTACGCTTTCGCGAAAGCGTAACCATTCCTCTTTTTCATTAAAAATACCATGGGTAAGATTACAAAGAGCACAATTATAGGTTTTAGGGCTCAATATCTTATGAGCACTATCCAAGGCTGCGTTTATTGCGCCAGAATTTGCATTATACACAAATATGACGCGTGAACCTGACATTACAATGAATTACTAAATTGTTTTAAGAAACGTACATCATTTTCAAAGAACATGCGTATATCACCTATTTGATACAACAACATCGATATTCTCTCAATACCCATCCCAAAAGCAAAACCGCTGTATTCATTAGGGTCTATGCCGCAATTCTGTAGCACTGCTGGATCTACCATTCCACAGCCCATAATTTCCAACCATCCGGTACCTTTTGTTATTCTATAATCAGTTTCAGTTTCAAGACCCCAGTAAATATCAACTTCGGCACTAGGTTCTGTAAACGGGAAGTAAGATGGTCTTAAACGTATTTCTGATTTACCAAACATCTCTTTGGTAAAGTAAAGTAAGGTTTGTTTTAAGTCTGCAAAGCTTACGTTTTTATCTATGTATAATCCTTCAACTTGATGAAAAATACAGTGAGCTCTTGCACTTATGGCCTCGTTTCTAAAAACTCTACCTGGTGAAATAGTGCGTATAGGTGGTTGATTATTTTCCATATAACGCACTTGCACACTTGATGTATGTGTGCGCAGTAATACGTCAGGATCAGTTTGAATAAAAAAGGTGTCTTGCATGTCACGAGCTGGGTGATGTGCAGGAAGATTAAGGGCGGTAAAATTGTGCCAGTCATCTTCAATTTCTGGACCTTCGCTCACATTAAAACCAATTCTGGAGAATACATCAATAATTTGATTTTTCACCACATTTATTGGATGACGTGCTCCTACTGAAGTAGGGTAGCCGCTACGAGTAAGATCACCGTAAATTCCAGCATCTTCTTGTTTATCTTCTAACGATGCTTTTAATTGAGCTACCTTATCAGTGGCCTTTTGTTTCAATTCATTAATGGCCTGGCCAAAATCTTTTTTCTGGTCATTAGGTACTTCTTTGAACTTTGTAAAAAGTTCTTTGAGAATTCCCTTACTACCTAAATACTCTATTCTAAAAGCTTCAATTGCCTCCTTAGATTGAGCTTCAAAATTTTGGACTTTATTAATGTGTTCTTTTACTTGATCAAGCATCCTTATTCAAATTGGGTTGCAAATTTACTTCTTTTTAATGAGCTGTTATAACTCAGTATTACATTAAATGATTCAAAAAATGATTGAAATAAGTCAAATTTTTAAGTGGTATATTTCTAAAAATGAATGATTCACGAGATTTTGATGTCAATTCTTAATAACTAGTGTACAAAAGACCTTGATTCTTTAGGATTAAATTTTATGTTTGTATTATGCAATTAGTAGCTTACATATCTGATTTACTATATAGACATGACTGTGTAGTGGTGCCTGAATTTGGTGCTTTTTTAACTCGTCGAGTATCTGCACAATATTTTGAATCTAGCAACAGTTTTTATCCACCCAAAAAAGGGATTTCCTTCAATAGTCAAATCCTTCAAAATGATGGATTACTTATTAATTATGTTTCTAGCGTTGAGAAAGTTCCTTATGCTGATGCGCAACAACTGGTTCGTAACGAGGTTAGAAGACTAGATTTAGAACTAGAAAATAGTAAATCGATAACGTTACCTAAGATTGGTAGAATAGCACTTAATGAAGAAGGTGTTAAGGTATTTACACCGATGTATTTAGTGAATTACTTGCCAGAAGCATTTGGTCTATCATCACAAGAATTATATCAAGTAGATCGTGCTGTAATCGATCAAGAGAATGACAGTACCGCTGTTGAAACACCTGTTATCGCTATTAACGAGGTGAAAAAAGCTGAAGCTCAAAACGAAGGTTCTAATAATTTTCAATGGTGGAAATACGCCGCGGTAGGTGCTTTGCTGCTAGGATTAAGTTATGTAGGTTACAATCAATATGAAGTAACTTCAATAAAAAATCAGGATTTAGTACAGCAAATGGCTGAACAAAAACTAGATCAACAAATTGAACAAGCTAGTTTCTTAATAACAGATCCCATTCCTCAAGTAGCCGTTAAAGTCGCACAACCTAAAAAGAATTACCATATTGTTGCTGGTGCATTTAGAGATCCTAAAAATGCTGATAAGCGAGTAGTTCAATTAAAAAATGCAGGTCACGACGCTAAAAGAATAGGAATAAATAAGTATGGACTGCACAATGTGGCATTTTCTAGTTTTCACGAAAAAAATGACGCCATTAATGAACTGTACCGTTTAAGAAAGCTAGGGTTTGATCAAGCATGGTTATTAACTGGTCAGTTAAATAACTAACAATTAAAGCTTACTATGAATTCCTATTTGCTTCACGGTGAACAAACTGATCGCCTGAGGTTACGCAAACTCGTTTATGAAGATTTTGATTCCTGGCTACCACTTTTTGAGAAAGTTCAGGTAGCTGCTTATTTTGCAATGAGTGATGAATTAACTCCTTTTCAGCAATGTGAGAAATGGTTTGAAAAGTCGATGAGTCGTTACAAGGAAGAAAAAGGTGGCATGAACGTTCTTCTGGACAAAGAGTCTGGGAATTTTATAGGACAAGCAGGATTGCTTGTTCAGGAATTTGGAGGAAACACTCATCTAGAAATTGGGTATTCATTACTTCCTGATTATTGGGGCAAAGGATATGCTACTGAAATAGCTCGATTCTTAAAAAATGAGGCGTTTAGAGCAAAATGGGATCTAGATTTTGGAAACAGATTAATATCTGTAATTCATAACGATAATAAAAGTTCTATCAATGTTGCGTTGCGCAACGGTATGCAACCTGCAGAAATTTATCCTCAAAAGGGGCAAGAATCCTTCACTGTTTACGAGATTACTAGACAACGATATAGTAAACTTCCATAATTTTAATTCTAAGTTGTCTGTTTTATTTGCATTTAAGCTAATTTGTAAGACCTTTCACTCAAATTAATTTTTCATAAGAGCGACTTATACTAATTTGCTAGCATGCGGTTTACTTATTTTATAATAGGAGTATTAGTCTTGCTGTTTGTTTTTTTACTCTATTCATATAGGGTGCTCAAAAAAATAAAAACAGCTAGATATAAAGGAGTTATACTAGTTGACAAAAAGCCGCATTACAAGTGGATTCAACGTATTTTTATAGGAAAGACGATTTAAAATAATCCTATTACTATGGCTTAATATTTGCTATTTTTACTTTAATGAGATTATTCACCAGCAGTCTGCGAAATAGGATATTTATATCCATGATGTTACTTATGGTTATTACTAGTGTTCTAATTGCTGGTATGTCCATTTATCAATTCAAGGAACAGGCAAAAGATTATCACGAGAGCCGTCTAGAGCGCAAAGAGGCTTCAGTGCTTAAGAGTACCGCAAATGTATTACGTAGAACTGATTTTGAAATCAAAACGGAAAATCTTCCATTCATTTTTAAAGAACGCATTCAAGAAATAAGTTCTGTTTTAGGAATGGAAATTAATATCTATGATTTGGACGGAAAGCTTTTAATAAGCTCTAGAGCCAATTTTTCTACAGATAGTATTAAAGAGACTATTCCTATAGCAACTATCAAAAATTTAAAAAATGCCGAAGGAAATAGGTATATAAGAAAATTTGAGGAAAACGGAGAAAAGTATCGTAGTAGCTATTCTTATTTGACAGATAATAAGTTTAAAAACATTGGGATTTTAAACTTACCGTATTTGGAAAACGATGATTTTATGAATTATGAACTCGAGGAGTTTCTTAAAAGACTCTCCTTAGTGTACATAATAATGTTTTTGATATCATTAGTGTTAGGTTATTTTTTGTCTAATTACATTACTCAATCTATCAATAAAATAAGCAATCAACTTAAAATAATAAACATTGCCACCCGTAATAAAAAACTACCTATTGATTATAAAGGAAGTGAAGAAATCAACATGCTTGTAAATTCCTATAATAACATGGTAGATCAACTGGAAGAGAGTGCTGTAAAACTTGCTACCAGTGAACGTGAACAAGCCTGGCGCGAAATGGCAAAGCAAGTAGCTCATGAGATTAAAAATCCATTAACACCCATGAGGCTTACTGTGCAAAGCTTTGAAATGCGTTTTGATCCTAGTGATAGTAATGCCAAAGAGAAATTAAAAGAGTTTAGCGCTAGTTTAATAGAACAAATTGATGTCATGAGCAATATTGCTAGTGCATTTTCTACTTATGCGTCAATGCCAGCCCAAAAAAATGAAGAGATAGATGTCAATAGAGTCACCCAACTAGCACTGGATATATTCAATGAGAATTATATTGAATATACTCAAAATGAGAACTCTCTAAAAACCATATTTGACCGTACACAATTAATTAGGGTAGTGACTAATCTTGTGAAAAATGCAACCCAAGCTTTGTCAGGGCAGGAGAATCCTATTATCAAAGTAAGTGTAAATAAGCATGATGATAAAATAAAAATAATTGTTTGGGATAACGGTACAGGAGTAGCTCCAGAGAATGTAAACAAAATCTTTGAACCCAAATTTACAACTAAGAACAGTGGTATGGGATTAGGTCTCGCTATGGTAAAGCAAATAGTAGAAAGTTATGACGGTTCTATAGAAATGGAGACAGAATATGGAAAGTGGACTCAGTTCACAGTGACCATGCCGTTGCATTCATAGTCAAAAACTCAATTACAATCATTCTTTATTATAGTATAAATAATGTGGTAGTTAATTAACCTATTATCTTTGTAAAAAAATAAATTATGTATCCAGCAGAATTAGTACAACCTATGCGTGATGATTTAGGTAACGCAGGTTTTGAACACTTATATACAGCTCAAGAAGTAAATGATGCGCTAGCAAAAGAAGGTACAACATTAGTTGTTGTAAACTCTGTTTGTGGTTGTGCCGCAGCTAATGCTAGACCAGGAGCAAAGTACTCGTTAGAAAACGATAAAAAGCCAGACAATTTAGTAACAGTTTTTGCAGGTGTTGATAGAGAAGCTGTGGACGCTGCACGTTCTCAAATGATTCCTTTTCCTCCTAGTTCACCATCTATGGCATTGTTTAAGAATGGAGAATTGGTGCACATGTTAGAGCGTCATCATATAGAAGGTAGACCAGCAGAAATGATTGCCGAAAATCTAAAAGAAGCTTACAACGAGCACTGTTAATCAGTATTTAATACAACTTACTATGCGTGCATACCGATTGATGGTTTAATCATATCGTATGCACGCATTGAATTTTATATTTGCACATGCAAAAAATCATTTCTTATCCTTTGACGGTAGTACACTTTTTGTTGTTCTTTCTGTCATTAGTTATTTTTCATCCTATTCAACTAATAGCGCACAGGATAGGTGGACATGATTTGCATCAAAAATCAGTTGCTACTCTCAATTGGTTTTTGATGATGACCCAACTGCCATTATTTAATACTTTTAGTGCAAAATTTGAACACGATTTACCCGTAGGACCCAGTTATATTTTTGTGTGTAATCATCAAAGTATGTTTGATATACCACCACTTATTTTTTACCTAAGAAAGTACTTCCCAAAATTTGTGGCAAAAATAGAGCTAGCTAAAGGGATTCCTAGCATATCCTTGAATCTGAGAATAGGTGAAAATTGCGCCATTGACCGCAAGGATCGCAGGCAAGCTATCACTGCCCTTACTAGATTTGCTAAAAACGCTCACGAGAAAAAAAGATCTGTAGTCATATTTGCTGAGGGAACTCGTTCAAGAACAGGAGTTCCTAAACCATTTCAAAAAAATGGATTACTCACTTTGTTTAAATATATGCCCGATGCTGTTGTAGTGCCAGTAAGCGTGAACAACAGTTGGAAAATTGATCGATATGGTAAATTTCCTTACGGTATAGGTAATCACATTTATTTTACCACACATCAACCCATACCTATAAAAGGTCAGGATCACGAGCAAGTTATACTACAAGCACAGCAAATTGTTCACAATAATATATCAAGTACAGCTGTTTAAATAGATATGAGCTATTTTTATAGCGCTTTCGCGAAAGCGTAATAGCAATAATTTCCCCAACAAAAAAGAAATATGAAAAATCTAAAAAATATCAGAATTGAAGTGATGCAGTCCTTAGAGAGTAAGGTAGAATCATTCATGGATCAATTTTTAATCCCGGTAGAAAAAATCTGGCAACCTACAGATTTTCTTCCTGATCTTACTAAAGATAATTGGCAGGAAGATGTAAAAGAACTGCGTGAGCTAGCTAAAGAATTGCCTTACGATTTCTGGGTATGTTTAGTAGGTGATACTATTACAGAAGAAGCCTTGCCAACTTACGAATCTTGGTTGATGGATGTAGAAGGCGTTAATCAAGTAGAAGGTAAGGGAAATATTTGGTCAAAATGGGTGCGTCAATGGACTGGCGAGGAAAATCGTCATGGTGATGTGCTTAATAAATACTTATACCTATCAGGACGTGTAAATATGCGTGAGGTAGAAATTACCACACACCATTTGATTAATGATGGATTTGATATAGGAACTGATAGAGATCCTTATAAAAACTTTATTTACACAAGTTTTCAAGAACTTGCTACTTACATCTCACATAACCGAGTGGCAAAGCTTGCTAGGGAATATGGAAATAAGGCCCTATCAAAGATGTGTCGTGTGATTTCTGGAGATGAGATGAGACACCATCAAGCCTATTGTACGTTTGTAGATGAGATCTTTAAAGTAGATCCATCAAACATGATGATTGCTTTTAAGGATATGATGGTAAATAAGATCGTCATGCCAGCTCACTTTTTAAGAGAATCTGGTCAAGGAATCGGACAAGCGTTTGAGGATTTTTCTATGAGTGCTCAACGTATAGGTGTCTATACTGCACAAGACTATGTTGATATTATGAGAAAGCTTATCGATAAATGGGACATTCCTAATATCGAAGGTTTAAATGAAGAAGCAGAAAAAGCTCGTGATTATTTAATGAAGCTACCAGCTCGTATGGAACGCATAGGGCAACGAATGAAAATTTCACAAGACATAACAAAATTTAAATGGGTTCTAGAACCTAACTTGGTTTAACCTTTTAAATGACTATGTTTTAGAAGTATTTTGAAGGTTCTTAAATATCTAGGAGATTTATTTTTAATCGTAGTCCTTACACTGATTACCCAAATAGGTGGATTGCTTTATCTTATTTCTAGAGTCCTTTTTAGAAACACAAAATCTTATAAAGTGATAAAAACAACTGTATTGTTTTTATCGCTTTACGTTTTTAGTACGTTTTTGATAATACCTTTCCTTGCTCCACAATTTGGTAGAGAAAAAGTCTTAGAATCTGATCATGTAAAAAATGTTTCTTGGTTTTATATATTATGTAACCGTAACTACGTTACGCCACAATTAAATCAAATTGTTCTAGAAAGCTCAGAAGAACTAGCAAAAAAATATCCAGGAATTAAAATTAATCTACTTGATGCTAATTTTCCTTTTTGGCATGGCTTTCCTCTTTTTCCTCACTTAAGCCATAATGATGGTAAAAAATTAGATTTATCCTTTATTTATTCAAAGGATAACCGTATTGTTAATAAGGTTCCTACCTTATCAGGTTATGGTTTTTTTGTAAAACCTAAATCACATGAGCATGACCAACCTATGGCTTGTAAGGAACAAGGGTATTTTCAATACGATTATGCTAGATTCTTAACTTTTGGAACGGTTAATAATGGCTTACAACTGCATGAAACTGCTACAAGAGATCTAATTAATTCATTGACAAAAAATGCCCAGGTTACAAAGATTTTTATAGAACCGCACCTTGTTAAAAGATTAGATTTAAAAAATAGTAAAATCAGATATCACGGTTGTTATGCAGTTAGACACGATGATCATGTGCATGTGCAGATTAGATAACTGACTATAATCAGTTTAATTAGATACGCTCCAACTCAATATGATTAGGAATCTTAAAAGGCCACACCTCACCTTGTGCTGGGTCAACTACATAACATACATCCCATTTGAGGTAAGTGCGTTGACCATTATTCATGTCTATTTCATTGACATGTTCGATGGTTAAGCTCGGAGATAAACAGTCCTTGTAAGCTTTATAACTCCATGGTATGTTAGTGGGTTCATTGTAGCTCATTAAACATACTGTATTAAAAGGGTTGGAAATTTTAATTAAGCCCGATATCATACTTTTAACTCTTTCGTCAGAGTAAGTGGAACTATCATAGACTGTGTTTCCATTTTCTACATATTCAAATTCTATGTAAATTTCATCATAAAAGTGATTCAATGAGGGTTGCCTTTCTAGTTTTATAATACTTATTTCTAAATAAGTACTGCTATTTGAGGGGTCTTCATATTTCCAATCACCTAGAAACTTATCGTAAATCCCATTAACGTCTTTGAAGTATTTAGGTGTGTCTTCTCGTTTCAATTGACTAGACAATTGTTCTATTGGTATTATGGTCTGGGCATAAAGTGAAACTGGTATTAAAAGCAGCAAAAGAATGATTAAATTTTTCATATTGTTTAAATTTTATTCCATTTGTTTAAGGTTCCATCTGAATTAAAAGAAGCTTCCCATATTGAAATTCCTAGAGGCCTATTGTTCACCCTATAATCTTCTAAAAAATCAGCAAGGTTTTCAATGACATCGTTGTCATTAGTTGCTCTAGCATAAATCTCAAGATTAAAATCCTCATAAAATTGTGCTTTCTGCACTGGATCTTGCATAGCTACTTCAAAAGCTTTTACATCCTCAATATCATCAACCGTAAGTGCAAAGGCTCCTTTTTCTGTTAAAACTATGCTTATATAATCTTCTGCAAAATCGGTGTCATTTACAGCTTCTGCATCCTTTGTATTTTCAGCGAACCCTATAACATCTCCATTACTAAATATTGGATAGGTTTCCTTTATTTGCGAGCCATGAGCACCTTCTGTTTGATGAACATGCATATCTACATTTTCACCTTCTTGCATGGGTGTATTGTAGGAAATACGATTACCAAATTTACGATCAGGTAATCTAAAGGTTGTTGGACTACCTGGTTGATAACTAAATCTGGCACCATCTTCTTCATAGTTACCAGAGTTTTGAGAATCTATTAAAGGAATTAATCTATTGATTTGATTTTGAACTACTGGATCATTCCATACATCTTTTAATCTCTTTCTACTAGAACCGTCTTCATCAATGATTAACGGTGGCCCATCGTTAGGGTCTACACCTAGAAATAAGGTGTCGTCGGGATCATCGTTGGGATCGGTATTAGGTGGATTATTAGTATTATTTCCACCAGGTGGATTTCCGGTACCAGTCTGGCCGCCGCCACCTATCTGATTGTTGCCACCACTAGATCCACCACCACCCGAATTTCCACATGGTTCTTCTGCTATACTAATTGAAGCCCAAGTAGTTACACACTTAATGTAGGCAGCTGTTCCTGATTGAGTGCCATCTGCAATCGGACAAGCTTCTCCAACACTATGATGACTTATGCCAGAGCACTCAACCTCGTAACAAGTTGTATAGGTATACCAAATCACATCCACTCCACCACATTTAAAGTTGTTTGGTATTAAATCATCACCCGTTACTCTGTTTAATTTAATATTGTCCATGTCATATACATCCTCACTAAGTACATCATACTCGACAAGATGTTGAATAAGTGTGGTGTCATTAACAACAGTTAATACATAATTCTTTAATACTCTTTCTTTTTCTAGACTATCTTGAACTATTTGAAAAGTATAACTCTTATACAAATCTGTCTCTATCATCTTTATATATGAAGTATCAATTCGTATACTCGAATTAGATGATTTTGCCGTTATACCTGTTGAAAGTTTAGTAAGTTTTTTGGTTAACTTTGGCTGCTGAGCTAGCTTTTCAAAGGGAACTATTTCACCACTTAATTTAGGGAATTTGATAGTTTTCTCATTTGATTCTTCCAGAAAATCATCTTGTTGACAACTATTAATTAAAAATAGAAAGCCTGCAAAGAACAGCACATCAAGCGCAACAATTTTTCTCATGGTGGTTAGAATTTTCACGAATTTAAATAATAACGAGTAAAAACAAAATTTATTACACATGCTTACCTACCTCAAAACCATGTTTACCTAAATACTGATTGCCAGAGTCGATAGCATCTTGTTCTAGGGTAGTTCCCATAGAATCATTCCACCTGTTCAAATAACCAAAGAGAGAAATCACTCCTAACATTTCTACTATCTCACCATCATTCCAATGCTCGTGCAGGCGCTTTTTTATAGTTTCATCGACTGCATTAGGTACCTGACTGGCGGCTAGACTAAAATCCAGCGCTGCGCGCTCGGCTTCATTAAATGCGGGATGTGTACGATATTCCCAAATATTGTCCAGCTTTTCTTGTTCTGCACCGTAGCGTTCTGCGGCACGTATTGCGTGCGCTTGACAGTAGCGACAACCAGTTGCATTACTACTTACCCAGGCAATCATTCTTTTTAATGCACTAGTCACTAGTCCTTCATTTGCCATTACCGCTTTGTTTAGATGAATAAAAGCTTTGGAAATTGCTGGTCTACGCTGCATAGTAAGAACGGAATTTGGGCAAAAACCTAGTGTCTCATTAAAAAACGTTGCGAGTTCTTTGGTTTCGGGATCGTGATTAGCATCTAGTGGTGTGACTAATGGCATAGAATTAAAATTTTGTTTTCTTAAAAATAGAGAATTTATCTGTTGAAGGCATGAGGATTTTTTCATGTAGCGATTATATTTGAGGTTATGCGTTGGACTTTATTACCACAACCTGATGCTGTTTTAGTCGAGCAGCTTTCAAAAGAACTTAATGTAGACCCTATTCTTGCTAGTTTATTAGTAGGACGTGGTATTGACGCTTTCGCGAAAGCGAAATCCTTTTTTAGACCAAGTCTAGAGGAGTTACATGACCCTTTTTTAATGAAAGGAATGAATGAGGCTGTTCATCGTATTCAAAAAGCCGTCGGGAACAATGAAACTATAATGGTCTATGGTGATTATGATGTAGATGGGACTACGGCAGTTGCTTTGATGTCTTCCTTTTTAAGTAGTTTCTATGATAAGGTTACTACCTACATACCAGATAGATATAGGGAAGGTTACGGGATAAGCTATGCAGGAATTGATTATGCCCACGATAATGATATTTCATTAATCATAGCTTTGGATTGTGGTATCAAAGCTATCGACAAGGTAAAATATGCCAAAGAAAAAGGAATAGACTTTATAATCTGCGACCATCATAGACCAGGTAAATTTGTTCCTGATGCAGTCGCTGTACTCGATCCTAAACAGCATGATTGTTCTTACCCGTATGATGAACTGTGCGGTTGTGGAGTTGGGTTCAAGCTTTGTCAAGCGCTAGTGCAACACAACGATTGGGAATTTGAAATACTTATACCTTATCTAGATTTGGTGGCAACTGCTATAGCTGCAGATATTGTCCCTATAACTGGCGAAAATAGAATTTTGTGCTACCATGGTCTCAATGTTATAAACACATCACCTCGAGCTGGTTTTAAATCCATTATTGAACAGGTTAAAAAAAATATTTTAGACATTACCGATGTTGTATTTATTATAGCACCACGTATAAACGCAGCTGGTAGAATGAAGCATGGTTTGTATGCTGTTGATCTTTTAGTGGAACAGGATCTCGATCAGGCCAGATTAAAGGCAAAAGAAATTGATAGGTACAATCAAGATCGTCGCGAGCTAGATCAGCTTATTACTGAAGAAGCTTTGCAACAAATTCATGACAACAAGGAAGAAAAACTTTTTACTAGTGTTGTTTTTAAGGAAGACTGGCACAAAGGTGTTATAGGTATAGTAGCATCGCGACTAACTGAGACGCATTACCGGCCTACACTGGTTTTTACTAAAAATGGAGATAAGATTGCAGCTAGTGCTCGCAGTGTTTCAGGTTACGATGTTTATAATGCTTTAGAACAGTGCAGTGAGTTCATAGAGCAATTTGGAGGACATAAATATGCAGCTGGACTTACCATGCAACCAGAACAATTTTTAAATTTTAAAAAGAGATTTGAAGAGGTGGTTTGCGCCACTATAGATAAAAAACTACTTACTAAAGAATTAAAAATTGATGCATTACTTCCTTTAGAAAGAATTACAGGTAAATTGTATCGAATTTTAAAACAAATGGCACCCTTTGGTCCCAGAAATATGAGACCGGTATTTTTGAGCAGAGCGGTCTATGACTCTGGATATGCGAAGCGTATAGGAGAAAACGGAAAGCATCTAAAACTTGCTATCAAACCCCATGTAAACTCATCTCTCCAAATACCTGCCATAGGTTTTAATTTAGGAGATTGCATTTCAATAATACAGAACAACAAGCCATTTGATGTGGTTTATGTCCTTGAAGAGAATAGCTGGCAAGGTGTAACGAGTTTGCAGCTACGTATCAAGGACCTTAAACCACATTAAAGTACAGATGGTAATTGATCTAATTTATAGTTCAAAGTAAGTTTTTGAGCTTGATTATAGAGTAATCTCCATTCCTTTTCAGTTAAAATCAGTTTCTTAGAAACTTGGGTTTTTAGTGTGTTTTTGAATTGTTCTAAATTTCCTTTACTTAATCGTGCGCTTTTACGTAAAGTACTTCTTTTAAAGATGGTAGAGTTATACGTTTTGTCAGATGTTGCTGTGACTGTAATTTCAGGTAGACTATCTCTGTCTTTATAATCTTGTGAGTAGGATAAGTTGCTGTAAAGCAAAAGTATAATACTTATAAATTGTAAATATGATTTCATGATTGTGGTTATAAAAGTTTAATGGTACAAAGTTACTACCGGTTACCACTTAAATAACTATCTATTAATCCTTAGAAATGATAAATTATTCCCTAATATTTAACGGGAAATGCTCTAGTTGAAAATCATTACCATCAAAAACTCCGTAGGTGTAATGTGAAATCCAATCACCTAAATTATAATAAGTGCTTTTCTCACCAACTTTGATAGTCATGGGCATATGCCTGTGACCAAATATGAAAAAATCATAATGTTCCTTAGTAAGTTTTCTTTTAGCATATTGAGCAAGCCACTCATTTTCTTCACCTAAAAATTTAGCGTCTTCGTCGCCTGATATAAGTTTGTTTTTAACGGAAAGATAGGTAGCTAGTTTTACCCCAATATCGGGATGAATCCATTTAAAACACCACTGGAAAAACTTGTTGGTGAAAACCTTTTTCATGCGTTTGTAACCTTTATCACCAGGACCTAAACCATCACCATGGCCTATTAAAAATTTTTTGCCGTTAAATTCAAAAGATTTGGGTTTGTGAAATACAGGTATACCTAATTCTTCTTCAAAATAACCAAACATCCATAAATCATGGTTTCCTACAAAAAAGTAAATAGGCAACCCATTATCTGCCATGGTAGCCAATTTACCTAAAACTCTTACATGATTTTTAGGAACCACTCTTTTGTATTCAAACCAAAAGTCAAACAAGTCTCCTAACAAGAAAAGTGCTGCGGCATCCTTTTCAATGGTGTCTAACCAATTCAAAAAATGTTGTTCTCGAGGTTTACTTAACTCTTGAGTAGGAGCGCCTAGATGGTTGTCGCTTGAAAAATATATTTTCTTTCCAGATGGAATTTGCATAGAGCAAATATAAATATACCCTAGCTTTTACGATATTTATGCCATGATTAATGAGGAAATAGAGCGTAAATTTTTAGTATCCAACACAGAATTTTTAAAAGAATATCAAGGTGTGCAATTGATTCAAGGTTATTTAACTACCGATCCTTGTCGCACTGTACGTGTACGAATTCAGGAACATAGTGGTTATTTAACGATCAAAGGACCTAGTACTGATGACGGTCTTAAGCGCCTGGAATGGGAAAAGGAAATTAGTATAAGTGAAGCAGAAGCTTTATTGGAACTGTGCTTACCAACGCCTATTCATAAAATTAGATATAAGATACCGATTGGTACCCTTTTTTTTGAGGTCGATCTATTTCAAAAAGAGAACGCCGGTTTAATCATAGCCGAAATTGAGCTGAACTCAGAGTTAGATGAGTTTGATGTGCCGGAATGGTTAGGTGAAGAAGTAACAGGAAATAACAAATACTATAATTCATACATTAGTAAAAATCCCTTTTCAACATGGTAAAATATTGGATTAGCTTAATTTTAATTACTACAATTTTAAGCTGCAATACTTCAAACAAAACTTCAAAAATAGAAGACAATCTGCCAGATGAAGTAATTACGGATTCAATTCAATTGATTCAAAAATCTGATTCCTTGAAAAAACTCGGGTATAATGTGTTTACTTATAAAGAAGCAAACAAACATTATTTAATGCAAGAGTATTTTATGGTTCAACTGCTATCTGGTGATAATGATAGTATTCCTAAGGAAGTGTTGTCTCAATTACAACAAGATCATTTGGCCTACCTTTCCAAAATGTATGACCTAGGTCATGCTTCTTTAATAGGACCAATGAATAACGGTAAGGAATGGAGAGGAATTGTTGTTTATAACACACCCAGTTTAAAAATGGCAGACAGTCTTGCCAATCAGGATCCTCTTGTAAAAAGTGGTGCCTTAAAAGTAAAGACCACCGGTTGGTGGACCGAAAAAGGTGGTAAGCTTAAGTAATTATTTAAACGTAAGTTGAATTTTAATTTGATAGCCACCTTCATCAACTGCGGTAATTAAATGCTTTCCTTTTTGTGCAGTGATTGGCATCTCATGGATTCCTTGAGTAACACCTATGTAATCATTATTCTTATACCAGTGCACTGTGTTGTTGTTACGTTTGTGAGCCAGTTGAAATATTACCGGATTTAGTTCTCCATTTACATTGATGGTATTAGTTATGATGCTATTATGTTGCGGAGTCATTATACTCATAATAGGTTCTAATTTTAAAGAACAATTTTCTAAGTAATCAGGTACAGCGGTAAAAGCAGGAGTGGACTTTTGGTAGAAATAAGATTCTATGGGTGGTAGAATTAGGTAAGTTTTTTGCTCCAGATCACTTACTTCTCTACAATCGGTTGTAGCTCTTTTTCCCGATTGTTTATCGATATTAATTTTTTTATGAAAAGGGCAAGCAGCAAAACGGGTACCATTGCTGGGAATATAGGATAGAGTTTGTGGACAATCAGGGTTAGGCAAGTAACCGGTAACTGAACATGTGTTTATGTGTGCTAGATCGTCGTACGGAGGCTTGAACCAAGGCTCTTGTGGTAAACGATTAAATAAATCAAAAAGTACCGGCGCCGCACTGTCTATTCCTGTCATTGCTGCCCGACCTTCACCATCGGCGTTTCCTGTCCATACACCAATAACATACTTTGGTGTTACTCCTATAGCCCAAGCATCTCGGTTACCGTAACTTGTTCCTGTTTTCCAGGCGATTTCTTTATCTGGATTAAAAAAATGCCAGATTTCTTCACCTTCAGGTCGATTTACCGTTTTCATTGCTTCAAAGGTTTGGTAAATACTGCCAGCTCCGTATATCTCTGGTTCTAGATACCAGTTGGTTTCCTTTGAGTTTTTTGTTAATTCTGCTTTCGCGAAAGCGGAATCTCTATTATCTTTTTTGATGTAAGTAAGTTGCTCAAATAACCCATAATGATACTCACTGTTGTGAGCTTCGTAATCCTTAAGCTGTTTTGCAAGAACGGCATAGGCTTTACACATATCCCATAAACTACTTTCTGCACCGCCGATTACTAGGCTCAGCCCATACGTGTTTGCTCCTCTATTTACATCAGTTAATTGTAGTTGTTGTAACTTGTTATAAAACCTAGGAACAGTATGTTGTTGCAATAACCGTACTGCAGGAATATTAAGTGATCGCGCCAGTGCTTTATCAGCAGGAATCATTCCTGTATAAGAACGATTAAAATTTTCGGTTCTAAAGCCGTCGATTAGGGTAGGGACATCTGGAACAAGAGTTTTGGGCAGCAGTTCACCTTGATCCATCATGCTGGCATATAAGAAAGGTTTTAATACGCTTCCTGTACTGCGCGGTGCTGTAATAATGTCTACATCCTTACCATGCTCAATTGTGGTAGGTGAATTACCTACATAGGCTACCACTTCCATATTGTCAATATCCAGTACAAGCATAGAAAGATTGTGTACTCCATTAAGCTTTAGTTTTTGGTAATGATTATTTACGATACGATTTACCGTTTGCTGCATATCATGCTCAATAGTAGTGGTTACTCTAGCTGTACCATATTCGTTATTAATTCTATTGAGTAAATGAGGTGCACTTCTAGGAATATTAAAATTCTTATCAGGAACTCTTTCAGCAATTGATAATTCGTAATCTGTTTGATCTATTATTCCTTTCTCCTTTAATTTAAACAACAGCTGATCGCGTTTTTGCTTTAATTGATTTTGTCGCTTACCTGGATAAATAAGACCAGGTGCATTGGGCAATACAGCTAGTGTGGCACTTTCTGCCCAACTCAATTCATGCGGACTTCTTCCAAAATAACGGTATGATGCCATTTCTAGTCCGATTACATTACCGCCATAGGGTGCGTGTGAGGCATAGAGTTCTAGAATTTCATCTTTAGAAAGTTTTAATTCTAATCTGGTTGCCCATATTAATTCAACTAACTTTTCATAGTAGGAGCGTTCTTTTTTACGAGCTAATCTAATGACTTGTTGAGTAATAGTGCTTCCTCCTCGTACAACCTTACCAGCCTCAAAATTTTGTTGCATGGCGTTTAAAATCGAGATAGGATTAAATCCAGGATGGGAATAAAAGTGCTCGTCCTCGTAGAAAAATACACTCTGTTTGTACTTATAAGGAACGCTATCTACTCGAGGAAAACGCCACTGTTCATCTTTAGCAATATGTGCATCTAGTAAAATACCTTCTTTACTTTCAATGACTGTGGAGTAAGGGACGTCAAAAAGTCTTTGCGGTAGACAGAAATAGTACCATATACTTAGTACGAGGAAAAACATTATTTTCCATTTATGTTTAAGTATTAAATGCCCTAGTTTATTCTTCATTTTTCGCCTCTACAGTTAGCTCATATTACTTGCAACTAAGAATAAATAGAAGTGATTATTTTTCCCTCTTGTTTTGAAGAATCAAGGAATTCTGGTGGTACTAGATCGCGTTGTCGAGCAGCGTCTTGATAGTATTCTTTCCTACTAGTGTGCGGTTCACTTACTGCGTGTAATACTTTTGTTTTAATAGTTTCATTGATTAAACCAATGATTAAGTTAATAACGTGGTTGCGATTAACCAAGTTAACTGGCATGTCGGGATTTTTTAGATCTGTTTTACCTTTTAAATGATTAATAGGATGTCTATCATCACCAATTAGACCACATGGCCTTAGTATTGTTGCATTGGGATACCAGTTTCTTAATTCTTCCTCGGCAGCAATAATCTTTTTGCCTGTATTGGATTGTGAGTTTGGTATATTGTTTTCCGAATATGTGGTAATAGGAAAAGTATCTTGAAATACTGAAGTGCTAGAAACAAAAATAAATTCTGGTATTTTATACACCAAAGCAAACTTAGCAATCATCCTTACTTTATAGGCAAAATCACTATCTGGATTTTTGCGCAATCCTGGTGGAATTGCAACTACTAAAGTGTTTAGACCTTTTAAAAAAGTTTTTAAATCGCCAAAAATTTTGTCTTCCTTAATGTCGATTATATAGCTTTTTATCCCAGTCTGTTCTAAAATTGCGACATTATCAGGTTGTCTCACAGTAGCTCTACATGTAAAATCTAAAGCTTTTAACTGGAATGCTAGCTCTTTTCCTAGCCATCCTGCACCTAAGATACCGATTGTTTTCTTGTTATTTTTCATCAGCAGTTTGTTCTTCAACTATTGTTTGCTGGTTTACTAGTTTAATACTTCGCTTTTTAAGAACAGCATCGTTAAGAACAAACGGCATAGACATTTGCTCGATAGGTCTTGCAGTTATTTCAAATTCGGACCGTTGCATTAAATCAAAACTCGCTCCATAAAAAATAAGCTCTGGATTATCCTGGGCCGAAAAGGTTAATACCATAACCAAAGGCTCATTACCTTTTATATAATAACTTAATAGACGATTTCCCCATCTATAGCCAAAGGGTGTCTCGCTCTTACCTGTTTTAGGAACTTGCAAGCCGTTTACCACTGCTTTTTTAAATAGAACCTCGTCTGTGGTAAATGCCTCTATACGATGCAGGGTTTCTGTGCTGCTCACTTTCAATTTGACCTTACGGTCTTCTCCTACAAGTGTATCGCTTAATATCTCTATATCAAGTGAGGCTAGTTTCTTGTATTCGGCTGGTGCTACATAACTAAAACCAGTTCCATACTTTGAGTCAATACTGTTTTTATTAAGTTCTTTAGCGTTTTGAGGATTGTTACCTAGTTTTTCTTTAACCCAATCGGTTAAGGTTGGGTCATAGGTCGCCCATTGAGCTTTGTTTTCATCTTGATTATGAATGTAAACTAGGCTGGTGGATTGGGGTTGGGATGGTGAGAATTCTGCTTTCGCGAAAGCGTAAACACCACAACCAATAGTTATAATTAAGGACATAAATGCTAGTAACCCTTTCTTTCTATAATGTCCTGTGATAGGAACTAACAAACCAAACAGTAACGTAGTAAGAACAGATGCTACAAATAAAATACTCATTCCTAATGCTACTGGAAAAGCTTTAATAAATGGTGAAAGAATAAAAATTGAGGGAACAGATAATAGGACTAGAAGGATGTAGCTAGGTCTTTTTTGCTGTATGTTGATGTATAGCATTATTAAACTACAAAAAACAGGAATGATTAAAAATCCTGCGCCTGGTAAAAAGATCGAACCTAGAATACCGCCATCGCCTACAGGAAACGCTACTAATAAACAGATAAGCCATAAAATAAAAATGGGAGCAACGCTTAAACTAGGTATGCGATCACGGTGGTAATACTTGTGATATAAGAAAAAGCTAATGGTAAGAGCAATAAACGCAGCTGCCGCAATCAACCAGTATCCGTTATACGGGAATCCATGTAATTGATGTATGTAAAACTCAGATTCTTTAATCCCTATCCACGTGTAGTTAGTAATTAAGTAACTTATAATAAGTGCTCCTAGAAACGGTACAAAACCACCGAATAAATAAGTAAGTTGAATACGCCTGCGTTTTATTCCGTAAACAATGAGTGTTATCATTAACACAAATGCTACTATTATTAAACCACTTAACCAACTAAATGGGAATTGCACCATTTTTATCAATGGTAAGGGTACGTAAACTACATCATCATCTTTTTCACTTTTAAGTCTATCAGTCAAATCAATGCTAGAAAAATAATCTAACTGCGGCATGAGATAGCTGCCTTGATGAGCAAGTGTGTTGCGATCTAGGCGTTCATATGAATCTAGTTCAGTATGATAGTCAAAATGATCACCTATAAAAGCAAAGTTTAATCCATTAATATCACCGTCTTCTCTAAAAATGGTAAGGTCGGTATCATTAGGTATCATTTTATAAATACTATAGGCTAGTGAATTAGCTACAGGATATTCAACTCCTGACTTGCTAAATGCCTCGATGATTTTTCTATTACCACCGTTTGTTTCAACTAGCATATAGCTAGGGCCGCCACTACCGCGCGCTTCAAAGTTTAAAACGAATCCAACATCTTGTGCCCACTCATGTTTATTGACAAAAGTGCTTGCGCCATTTAAGCCTAGCTCTTCTCCATCAGTAATGCAAATGATAATATCGTTTTCAGGTTGCTCATTTTTGGCAAGAAAAGCTCTTGTTGCTTCTAGTATAGTAGCTACACCGCTTGCAGCATCACTTGCTCCTTTACTACTGTGAGGATCGCTGTCGTAATGAGAAAGTAATAATAGGGCATTTTTTGAGTCGGTGCGACCTTTAATACGTGCTAGAATATTCTCAGGTTTAGACATATTTCCGTTCCAGCTAATATCATAAGCAGATTGTGTTGTAACATTAAGCCCATAAGATTTTAGTTGTGTAATGATGTAATCCCTTGCCTTATCGTGTGCCTTGCTTCCTAGATAATGCGGCTCGACTGAAAGTGCTTGTATGTGTTCAAGTGCTCTTGCTGTTGACCACTCAGTGGCTGGAACGTTTTCTTTAACCTCACTAGATGGTGTTTGAGAATAGAATGCGTAAAAAACAAGTAAAAGAATAATTACAAACGATATTGCAGATGAGAAGTGTGATTTAGGTCTCATGGTTGTGTGGTTTCTTGTCAGTAAGATGGTGAAATTAAATAAAAAATACTGCTTATTGTGTTTCTTATTAAATTAACCTTTTCTTACTTAATTAGGTTGCTAGATAAAGCAGACTGTAACATCATAATACCTATAGTTTCGTTTAAAAATAATACCTTTGAAAATTCATTAAAAGGTAAGCATTTTGACAGTAGATCCTAAAGAAATTTCTACAGCCCAGTTACATGGACTCATGCTAGGAGCAGTTCAACCGCGACCTATTGCATTTGCTAGTACAGTTGATGTTGATGGTAATGTGAATCTATCACCTTATTCTTTTTTCAATGTCTTTAGTGCAAATCCACCGATTATGATATTCTCATCGGCTAGGAGAGTGCGCAATAACACAGTTAAACATACCTTGCTTAATGCACAAGCTACCCAAGAAGTGGTAATTAATATTGTCAATTACGATATTGTACAGCAAATGTCATTGAGCAGCACCGAATATGATGCTGGTGTTGATGAGTTTGTAAAATCTGGATTAACAGCGGTAAAAAGTGATCTGGTACAACCACCTAGAGTTGAAGAAAGCCCAGCAGCTTTTGAATGTAAGGTAAAGGAAATAGTTGAACTAGGTCAAGAAGGTGGTGCAGGTAATTTAATTATTTGCGAGGTCGTAAAAGTGCACATTAAGGACGAAGTTCTAACTGACGATCAAAAAATCGACCCTTTTAAAATTGATACAGTAGCAAGAATGGGTGGTAATTGGTATTGTCGTTCAAAAGATGCTATGTTTGAGGTGCCTAAACCTTTAACCTCATTAGGTGTAGGAGTTGACGCATTACCAGAACACGCAAGAAACAGTCACGTGCTTACAGGTAATGATTTAGGTAAATTAGGTAATGTAGAACGTGTGCCAGAGCGTGATGAGGTGATCGCTTTTGCGAAAGCAGAACAATTACCAGCATTATCGATAGAAGAAAAACATAATAGGGCAAAAGAATATATAGCAGCTGGACAGTTGATGAATGCCTGGAACATTTTATTATTTTAACATGGAAGTACAAGGAAAAGTAAAGTTGATAGGTGAAACAAAAACCTATGGAAATAACGGATTTCAAAAACGTGAATTAGTAGTAACAACTGAAGAGCAATACCCACAACATTTGCTTATTGAATTTGTTCAAGACAAAACAAATTTATTGGATAGTTACCAAGTAGGAGATGCAGTGAAAGTAGGTATAAACTTAAGAGGTAGAGAATGGCAAACTCCACAGGGCGAGATTAAATATTTTAATTCTATCTCTGGTTGGCGTATAGAAAAAGTAGGAGCTCAAGCACCACAAGGTGCTCCTGAGGTTCCACCATTTGATGAATACGAGCCGGTATCAAATACAAATGCCGAAGATCACGACGATTTACCTTTCTAAATGAACATACAACTAGTACGCACGGACTCTAAACATCCAGAGTTTATGTGTTTAGTTCAACAATTAGATGCTTATCTCGCTGTTAAAGATGGAGATGAGCATTCTTTTTATAATCAATTTAATTGCATTGAACATTTGAATCATGTGGTTCTAGTGATAAATGATCAAACCGCAGTTGCATGTGGTGCCTTTAAACAATACGATTCCCAAACCGTAGAGATTAAACGTATGTTTACAGCCACTGCAGCTCGAAATCAAGGTATAGCTGGAATAGTACTTAATGAATTAGAAAATTGGGCAAGCGATTTAGGTTTTAAAAAAGTGCAGCTAGAAACAGGTCAACGACAAACTGAAGCTCTTTCCTTCTACCAGAAATGCGGTTATAACAAAATCCCTTGTTATGGACCTTACAAGGATATGGAGAATAGCGTGTGTTTCGGGAAGGAGTTTAAATCGTAGAAAATGGTAAAATCTAAAACTCAAAAGCCGATTTCTGTTTAAGAAATCGGCTTTTGATTTATAAGTTCGGTTGCTCTTTAAGATGGCTAAATGATCAATCTTAATTCACCTGTATAAGATATAGTGAACCCTTCATTTGCATCGTCTGCAGTACCGCTACCAGTAATCTTATAGTCTCCATTTTCTAATAGTTCTACGGTAATCGTTCCAGAAAAAATCTCGTCTTCAATAATGGCCTCACCCAATTGTGCGTTATAATCAACGCCTATAAAGGCATATACCGTTTGAGCTTGTTCATTAAGACTGTCTAGATTATACGTTCCTGGCTGTAAACCATCATTTACAGTCGTGTAGAATTCTAATCCTACTATATCGCCGTTTCCTGAAAGTATATTTGAACTGTTGAGCGTTAATCCTGGCCCAGAAAGGACGACGTTTGTAAGAAAAAGATTTGGACTATCCTCTGAGCTTTGCGATCTATATCCTTGTTCTAGGCTGTAATTATCATCTCCTAGAGTAAATTCATTTACTGCTACAGGTTGCTCTTCATTAGAAGAATTATTATCATCTGGATTACAGCTGCTTAAAGCAATGAGGAAACAGGCAAAAGCGATATATTTTAAACGATATTGCATTGTTTGTGTTTTATAAATTAATATCAAAATGGTATTGCGTTGTTATAATCTTCTTCTGTAAAAGTATAAGAGTAGTTAAAGGTTTCTCCTTCTTTAGTATAATCATTAACGTGGTAAAGGAAGTCTGCAAATCCTAGCTCATTAACTTTTAAATAAGTTATTTTTTTAGTATTGTCAAATTTCACAATTATCGAGTCCATTCTTATTACCGAGACGGGTCCCAATGCTCTTCTGCTAGATTTGCAAAAATTGTTTAACAAACCCATACCGTTCAAACTATATGTTCCAATTGTTGAGATGTTTTGACCAGAATTATAACTATAGAACTCTAAGACTACATCTCTATCGGTTCCATTTATAAAGGAGTAACAACTTTGTCGGTCTTCATCACCTGGATCACAAGAAAAAAGAAATAATACAATAATGAAAAATATTATTCTAATCATTTTACCAATTATTAAAAAATAGTAAAACATCAGTGGGGTTATCCTTGTTTAGCGCATTTAAATTTGATCTGTAATCGTCTAAATCTGTTGCATTTTTTGAAGCTTCCTGAACTTCTCTCATGGTGAAATTTTATACATTATTGTTTTTTCTAAAACTAAACAAATTTATTGGATAGTTACCAAGTAGGAGATGTAGTGAAAGTAGGTATAAACTTAAGAGGTAGAGAATGGCAAACTCCACAGGGCGAGATTAAATATTTTAATTCTATCTCTGGTTGGCGTATAGAAAAAGTAGGAGCTCAAGCACCACAAGGTGCTCCTGAGGTTCCACCATTTGATGAATACGAGCCGGTATCAAATACAAATGCCGAAGATCACGACGATCTTCCATTTTAACAAATACTTACTTTTAAAGACTAGGCTTTCCTGTATTTTTATGGGAAAGCTTTTTTATTTTTATGATCGAATTTTTGAGCACATTGTTTTTTGTATTTGCGGTAATAGATCCTATAGGCTCAATTCCTGTTTATCTTGAAGCTACTAAACAATTTGATAAGAAACATAAAAAACTAATTGCTATAAAGGCTGCCGGTGTGGCTTTTCTTATTCTATTATTTTTTATTGTAATCGGTCAGATTATTTTGGAATCAATGTCTGTGTCTTTGGATGCCTTTCAAATTTCTGGCGGAGTAATTTTATTTCTTTTTGCGCTCACAATGATATTTGGAGATGGTAAACCAGAAGGAGAGAAAAAAGGAATTACCGATTATAAACACGTCATTATATTTCCTATAGCGATACCGTCCATTGCATCACCAGGAGCTATAATGGCAGTGGTACTTATGACTGACAATCAATTATTTTCTATAGAACAACAAACCATGACCACTGCTATAGTGCTCGTGGTAATAGCACTTACTTGTCTTATACTTCTAGCAGCAAATAAATTACAGCAATATATAGGTAGTTATGGAATAACTGTAATAAGTAAAGTGATGGGGCTTATACTAGCATCTTATGCAGTGCAAAATATACTCTCTGGAATTAACAGCTATTTCGTCATTGGATCATAAAAACAAAAATCCCGACTGGCTTTGTCGGGATTCTCTTTTTAAATAGTTTGGTCTTCAAAAAGAAACTCAAAAAAAGCAATGATGAAAATAAATTAGTTTTGAAGACCGTATCAAAGATTAACAAAATTAACAGTATTTCCAAACAAACCTAGAAGTTTAACGTGTATATCTTACAGAACGAGCTTTATTTTCCTCCTGTTAATCAAGCACCTGACCATGGTTTGCTTGCGGTAGGTGGTGATTTAAAAGTAGACCGATTATTACTTGCTTACAACAATGGAATTTTTCCTTGGTACAACGATGGTGAGCCTATTTGCTGGTGGAGCCCAGATCCCAGAATGATATTTGATTTGCAATCGGAAAGGCCTATGAGGATTACAAAATCACTTAAACAAAGTAGGAAGAATAAAGGTTATTTTATTAAAGAAAACACTTGTTTTGAACAGGTTATGAAAGCATGCGCACAAGTCTCTCGATCTGATCAAGAAGGTACTTGGATTATGGATGAAATGATCGAGGCGTATTCAAGAATGCATCAACTAGGCCATGCGGTAAGTGTTGAAGTTTTTAAAAACGGTGAACTTGTAGGTGGATTATACGGTATCGATTTACCAGAAAAAAAGGTGTTTTGCGGTGAGAGCATGTTTGCTTTGCAGCCAGATGCCAGTAAAATTGCTTTGTGGCATTTGGTAGAAAAGTTGCAATTAAAGGAATATAAAATTATTGATGCTCAAATTTACAACGATCATCTAGCAAGCTTAGGAGCAGTTGAGATTCCTAGGGAAAGCTTTATTGAGTTGCTTAATATTTAATTATTATACACCACAAGAATTTAATCGCTACAAACTCCAGTATCCGCCTAGATTTATAAACAGTAATCGTTCTGTATTTTGAGTAAATGATTCCCATCGGTATTCGGTACTTAATTGTAATTTGAAGTTACGGCTAATTTGATATCCTAGATTAAAAATGAGGCGTTGGTCCCAGAAGGGTTTCGTCAGATTTTCTGCAATAAATAAAGTTTCGATTGATGCAACCAGGTACCATTCATTTTTATCTGTTTGTATTCCATTGAGAGGCAATGCAATGGAATACCTATATCTCCATCTGTGCGTTATTCTATCACCACGGTATCGTTGATCCCACCGTATACGATGTGCCATTTTAAGTTGGTTATATTTTCTTGAATAAGCGTATTGTTCGGTAATCCTGAGCTCACTGGTATTTGAGTTTCTAAGATCACGATACATGATCCCTATACCTATTTGACCATAAAATCCTACTTCATAATTGGTGTAATGACTGGCTTGGATATGTAGTAGACCTGCGTTGTCACCTGTTAGGCTGCGTTGTTCTAGTGCGCTTACAAATGACCATCGGTAATTATTGTCGTAAGAAATATTAAGGGCATTTTGAAATAAAGTATTATCGACAATTTGACTTACGGCAGTTTGTGATAATAAAAGGACGATTAAGATTCTAAAATAATAAGAAGTCATACTCTAATCGTTTAACATCTTTAACCTCTAGGATCATACCTCTTCTATCAAATAAATATTCCCTGCGATAAATCTTACGCTTATCCTTAAAAGCAACAATTATTTCATATCCATCAGGATTTGATTGCTGTAATTTTTGTTTTAAACTAAGAATTGAGCTAGGGCCGTAATGCTCTTGTATCTTCTCTATTTTAAACTTACGAGCAACGGTATCAAGTCTTTTATTGATCGAATCAATAACTATTTTTGACAGTTTGTTTTTCTTTATTTCAATTTCTGTTTCTTTTAAAGCACCGTTCTCAAAAAATTCTATGCTGTATTTCTTACCCTTATATTTAAATTTTGCTTCGTAGCTGTTAGAATCACCGTCGGTTTCTTGATAATATTTCATTTTCACCCTATGCGGAATCAGGCTATCCAATATTTGTTTGGATAGAAAAGGGAACTCACTACTTTTTATTCGTTCTTCATGCTCTATTTTAAGAGTGTTAGATTGAGCAATTACCACTGTGGTAACTAGAAAAAATAGTAAGTAGATGATGTACTTAAATCTGGTCATATCTAAAACAGGTGGTTTCATGATCGTTAACTATTCCACAGGCTTGCAAATAGGCATATACGATGGTGCTGCCTACAAATTTAAAACCTCGTTTTTTAAGATCTTTTGATATTTGATCTGATAACTTGGTGTTAGCAGGAGCTTCTTTATAATCAGAAACTGCATTTTTAACAGGTTGATTATCAACAAATGACCATATATAATGGGAAAAACTTCCAAACTCTTGTTGTGTATTTATAAATGCTTGAGCGTTGGTCACAATAGCATTTACTTTTAATTTATTTCTTATGATTCCAGGATTTTGAAGTAGTTCTTGCTTTTTTTGATTATCATATTGAGCAATTTTGTGATAATCAAATTGATCTAGAGCTTGTTTATAGTTTTCTCGCTTTCTTAAAATAGTAATCCAGCTTAGACCAGCTTGCATACATTCCAGGATTAAGAACTCAAATAGGGTTTTATCGTCATAAACAGGTACGCCCCATTCTGTATCGTGATATTGCTCATAAAGCTCATCGCCTATACACCAGCCGCATTTGTTTTTGTTCATGAAAAAAATTATAATAAAAACTTAAGCTAAAGATAAACCTTATTACCGGCTCAATAATAAATATATCTTTGTATGAAATAATCTATATGCTAGAACAAGAAAGTCACGAATACGAAAACGCCGTTTTAATAGGAATTGTAACTCAACAACAGTCAGAAGAAAAGTTAACTGAGTATCTTGATGAATTAGAGTTTCTCGCTTACACTGCTGGTGCTAGTGTAAAAGGTCGTTTTACTCAAAAAATGCAACATCCTAATCCAAAAACCTTTATAGGAACTGGAAAAATGGAAGAAGTGGCACAGTTTGTTGAAGCAAACGATATTGGGACAGTGATTTTTGATGATGAGTTAACGCCTACTCAACAACGTAATATTGAGAAAATCCTCAAGGCAAAGATCATAGATCGTACCTATTTGATTCTAGACATTTTTGCACAACGAGCACAAACCAGTTATGCTCGTACTCAAGTTGAACTAGCCCAGTACGAGTACTTGTTACCTAGATTAGTCGGATTGTGGACTCACCTGGAGCGCCAGCGTGGTGGTATAGGTATGCGTGGTCCTGGTGAGACCGAGATTGAGACAGACCGTCGTATAGTGCGCGATCGTATTTCATTACTCAAAAAGAAACTCACTACCATTGATAGGCAAATGAAAACCCAACGAGGAAATCGTGGTAAATTGGTGCGCGTTGCTCTTGTAGGTTACACTAACGTGGGTAAAAGCACACTTATGAATGTGGTTTCTAAAAGTGATGTTTTTGCAGAAAATAAATTATTCGCAACGCTAGATACAACGGTAAGAAAGGTAGTTGTTAAAAACCTACCTTTTCTATTAACTGATACGGTAGGTTTTATTAGAAAACTACCTACCCAGTTAGTAGAATCCTTTAAATCTACCCTAGATGAGGTTAGAGAATCGGACCTATTGTTACATGTAGTAGATATTTCGCACGAGAGCTTTGAAGATCATATTGATAGTGTAAATGCAATTTTACAAGATATTGAGGCGATTGATAAACCTACTATTATGGTTTTTAATAAAATCGATCAATACCAGCCGGAAGAATATGTTGATGAATTTGACGAACGCACCACGGCACACAACACACTAGAAGACTGGAAACGCACCTGGATGAACCGTGCAGGTGATGATGTGATTTTTATAAGTGCGATTGAAAAAGAAAACATGGAACAGTTTCGTAAAAAGGTATACGATAGAGTAAGAGAAATTCATGTGTCGCGCTTTCCTTACAATGCATTCCTGTATCCTGATTATAGTGAAGAAGAGTAGATTCCTATTTTTTTTCTGTTAAACAGTAAAACTATTTTTGATTACTCTTGATTGATTTAGGGTTCGCTTTCGCGAAAGCGAATCCACAACTATCTATATCCTCTACCTAAATACATGACTGATCGTATTTATATACATGTAGTTAAGTAATAAACCTACTTAATTTCATATTTTTAAGCCATAGCTTAATAGTTGCACATGAACCAATCAACTGAAACGTCTTTACAGCGTTCCCTACCCACATTCAACTATCATAAAAAAATCAGAGATTATTTTAAATCGAGGTCCAAAACCTGGCAGTGGTTTAAAGATGAAAAGGTAAAGTCACATCAAATAGATGCGTTAAAATCATCTTTATTAAAGAATACATACAGGCTAGATAGGGATTCACATTTTGACTTGTTTAAGGTAAGCGATCAAGTATGTGAAAATTTGAACCTGACCGCTCAAGTCACCTTTTATCAAGAGCAAAATAGCATTCAAGATAATTGTGCTATTTCAATTATTGAAGATGAGGCTCATATAGTTTTTTCAGGGAATCTTTTAGAATTGTTGGATGAGCGGCAATTAACCGCATTGATAGCTCATGAATTAGGACATTTTTTATTTTTTAAAATAGAAAATGGTGAGTTTGAAATTACCCAACGTATTATTCTGGCCCTTGCCAATGATTCACAAAGTGATCCTGTTTTTGTAGAAACTGCTCGTAAATTTCAATTGTTTTTGGAACTTTTTTGTGATGCTTGTTCTTTTCAAGTTTGCAGGGAACACTATTCTGTCATACAATGTTTGGTCAAGGTTTCAACAGGGCTAAAGCGAGTGAATGCTCAAAGCTATCTAGATCAAGCCAAAGAGATTTTACAAGGAGAAGAAAACAGCTCATTAAACACTACACATCCAGAAACTTACATAAGAACCTTTGCGCTAGATCAACTATCGAGAAGCGCTCATAATCTTGAAGAGGTCATTAAACCGCTTATCATAGGTAAGATAGATGTGAATAATTTAGACCTTTTTCAACAAAAGGAACTAAGTTCATTCACGTATCAATTTTTAGAATTTATTCTGTTACCAGAATGGATGCGTACTTCTAGAAATATGACACACGCTTCAAGTTTCTTTTCTAAGTTTTATGTAAGTAATGAAAAGCAAGAAGTAAATAGTATCAAAAAGTTTATTAATGACGCAGCAATTGGCACACATAATTACCTATGCTATGTACTGCTAGATTTTAGTAAACTAGATGCAGATCTTGAGTTGTTACCTCTTGCTCACACACTTGAAATTGCGAATTTATTAGGAATAAAAGAGGAGTATGAACGTATTGTTAGAAAGGAATATCAACTAACTATTAGAGAGTTTAAATCTCTCAAGGATGAAGCAATGAAAGACTTGAATAAGTTGTCTCAAGAACAAAGAAGTATTTATGACCATGAATGATTACAGGAAAAGTTTTTTCAGCTTATTAGATGAGATAAAAGCTTCAAATGGAAATACTACGGTGGATTTTATTGCTCAGGTTTTACCATTGCTTGAAAAAGCACTATATGCTCATAATCAAGATAAAGTTTTAAAGATCACTAGCATAGATCAAGTTCTTTATAATGGTAGAATTTTAATCATTGAACAAGAAACTAGTAGTGCAGTAATCTCGACTGGTCTACCTCAAAAACCAAAAGAAGATGGAGCAGTCAAGGTGTCGGATACTATTTATCAAAATAGATCAAATAACGTCACTTCGTTTGAAAATCAAAGTGATTACTTGCATTTGGATAATGCTAGTCCGGTAAAAAATCCTGCCTATGTTATGCATTATAAAGCATGGGATTATGAGATGGGAACATACGATCCTTTAACAGAAGTGTTTTTATTGGGTATGTTAATGGCTAGCCTAGCCTATGGTCTAGATTTCCGCGATAAGGATGAATTGTTACGCTTTGTAGAAAATAGAGAAAGGTTATACTTTTTGAAAAAAGAGCTAGATCCTACCATTCATCATGTCATAAGAGAAATGACTCCGATTTACAGAGAAGATCGTATTCCAAATTTAGAAGAGGTTGTAGCAAAACTTAAAAATTACCAAGATTTTAATCCTGAAAATTATCAAGACCTTACCGAGACAATAGGATTCAAATCAATTAACATCAAGGAACGTGGAACATATATTTTAGATAAGTTACGACGACGCTTGTTTGACATATCTCGTAGAAATAAACTTCTTTACTTCAAATCAACAAGTAGTTTTTTAAACCTTACAGAAGCATCTATTCCTTTATTGCTAGATCACAAAAATATTACCGAGAAAGATATCATCTTTTGGGGACCAGTTATGGAAGGTAAATTATTGGGTAAAAAATCACTTCTGTTAAATAGGTATCTTGATATAACTAACAATAGGTTTTTAAATCCTATACTCAACAAAATAAGGTTGGAAGCAAGAAAGAGCCGTAACGAATACGGATTTGATCAACTGCGATTAGTTGTTGCTTTTTTACACTGGTATAATTTTAAAGAAAATAGGGAAGAACGTATTTCTTCTCCATTGTTGTTGCTTCCAGTTTCATTAGTAAAGAAAAAAGGAGTAGAAGATCGGTATCAACTAGAGGTCACAACTACTGATGCGGAGATCAATCCAGTTCTTAGTTACTATCTTAAAGATTTATATGATATAGAACTTCCCGATTTTATAGATTTAAAGGAAAGTTCACTTGAAGATTTAATAGGTAACATACGTAATCAAATTCTTAATTCAGGTAATGGAGTAGAACTTCAATGGAGAGAAAAACCCCAAATTCAACTTATTCATAAAGCGGCTCGACGCAATTTCAAACTCAAAAAACGTAAACTTAATCGCCGCACGAGTAATTTAAATTTAAGACAATTTGATTATTCGTATAAAGAGGATGATTTTAAACCTTTAGGAATTGAACTCTTCAAAACTTTGGTTCATAAAAAGAT
The DNA here is from genome assembly GCF_001430865.1 of Nonlabens sp. MIC269. Lineage (GTDB taxonomy): Bacteria > Bacteroidota > Bacteroidia > Flavobacteriales > Flavobacteriaceae > Nonlabens > Nonlabens tegetincola. Next base: position 1,865,474 of record NZ_CP011373.1, read on the forward strand.
TAATGATCTTGAATATATAATTAATGAAGATATCAATCCTTACAGTGATTTAGCTGTTGCAGAAAAAGAGCGCAGCTTCTATCGTAATGATAATTATGGCGTTGTAAATCCACTGGTTTGGGAAGTGGATACCTGCAACATGACTTTAGGTAATTTCAATTATCGTAAAATGAGTATTGTTCGTGATTACAACGATATTATTAATGCTGATATTAAGGATGAAGTCTTTGAAGAATTATTTAGTGAGAATCCTCGAAAGTTAATTGAAGAAGAAGGCATCAGTACTCAATTGAATGATTTATACCCCATAATTGCAGCTGATCCTACACAAACAAAAGCCGTTTATAAAGCACGCAGTGGTCGCAATTATATTATTCAAGGTCCACCAGGTACCGGTAAATCTCAAACGATAACCAATTTGATAGCAGATTATGTCGCCAGAGATCAAAAGGTGCTTTTTGTTTGTGAAAAACGTGCTGCACTTGATGTGGTTTACCATCGTTTAAAAAACAAACAACTGGACGAATTATGTTGTTTAATTCATGATTCACAGACCGACAAGAAATCTTTTATCATGAATTTAAAAGGGACCTATGAGTCCTTTTTAAAAGATAAGATGAAGTCTAATGCTATAGTTAAGGAAAGAAATGAGATAATCGATAAAATACAAACGCACATTAACCGACTAGAGAGCTTTCATAACATAATGCGATCTGGTGAGACTCCTATCTTTCAAGTTTATCAAGAGGTAATTAGTGATATTGACAAGTTTGAGAGACTTGCCAAGGCGGAATATTTTGTAATCCCTGATTTCGATGAGTGGAAATCAAATGAAAATTGGATCAAGGAGTTCTTAAATCAAATAAGGATCAACCATTATGGTGATAGCATCAAAAACTTTCCGTTAAACGGTATAAGTCCAGAACTATTATCAACATCTGACTATAAGACTACAATTCACAAAGAGTTAAGCAGTGCTCTTACCATATTGGAGCAGATTAATGAATGGATTGATGAAAATGATGGAGATACCACTATGGTATGGGATGATTGGATTAAGGAAGTCAATCTGATGGAAAAATCAAAAGGGATTATTGCAAAAGGAAACCTTGCTATTTTAACTCCTGATAATCCACAAGCTACAGCTTTACTGAACGATAATAAAAAGCTTGAAAAATCACGTAAGAAGTGGCAAGATAAGCAAGATGAAAATCGTTTTTGGAAAGTAAAGTGGAATGCAATTGACGCCTATGAGATAAAAAATCAATGGGACCGAGCTAATGCTAACATTCTAAAATTTTTGAACCCCAAATGGTATCGATTAAAAAAGCAAATTAAAGAAGCTTATGACTTTCAAAAACATAAAGTAAAACCAGAAATCGATTCAGTACTAAGCAGATTGGTAGACGAATATGACCTTCTTAATAGTTTTGAAAATGAAAAAAGAAAATTAGAAAATCGCTATGGTTTTACCAATTATGACGATGGTATTCAATGGTTAAAGCAATTACACAATACAGGTAGTCCGATTGTAACCAAGTGGATAGAAATCGATAATAGAGATTATTTATCTGGACTTATTAGTGTTTTACCTTTGTTTAATAGTCTTAGAAATTCGTTGTCTAAAATCGCTAAGAGTTTCGGTAATTATTCAATAGCAACTTTAGAAGATAGAATTAGTGGTGCTTTGACGATGACTAATAGTTTATCCTTATTTAAGCCTCACATAGAAAAACTTAATAATGCCGATTTTAAATTGCAATCGCTTTTGAGAGATCGCAATTGGAGAGAAGATGAGATAAATTTTCACTGTGCTTACAAAACAATTCTGGATAATAGTGATAATAATCCTGCATTTGCCCAAATGAATGAGGATAGCCTGCAATTCTCTATCAGGGAAATTCAGAACTTATTAGATAAATACTATAATGCCAATGTAGCCTTTATACGTTCTAGAATAAGAGATCAATTTCTCAATAAAATTAGAATTACTGAAAGCACAGCCGCTCAATTAACAAATGAAGAAAAGGAACTCAAAAAGATATACAAATCATCTCGCAAAATATTAGAAAATGAGTTCAATAAAAAGATGAGGTATAAGTCTATCAGAGAGTTGGCAACTGGCGAGGCACAAGAAATTATGACAAGTTTAAAGCCAGTCTGGTTGATGAGTCCATTGAGTGTAAGTGATTCAATGCCTATTGATACTTCCATTTTTGATGTTGTTATATACGATGAAGCTTCTCAAATAACAGTAGAAGAAGGCGTTCCTTCTCTATTTAGAACACACCAAACGATTATTGTAGGTGATGAAATGCAAATGCCTCCTACCAATTTTTTCAGTACAACAAGTGTTGATGTAGATGAGGATGAAGAAGAACAAGAGCAACGGATAGGTATCAACCTAGATGCCGACAGTCTATTGAATCAAGGAGCAAGAAAATTACCATCAGTAATGCTGGGATGGCATTATCGCAGCCGTAGAGAAAGTTTAATAAGCTATTCAAATGCTGCTTTTTACAAAAGAGAACTACTTACCATTCCAGATAATCAACTATCGATTCATGGAGCAGGTGAACTCACACATGTCTTAAATACTGATCAAGAAATAGATATTGATGATGTGCTTCAACGTAGTATAAGTTACCACTACCTTGAAAACGCAGTTTATCATAAAAGATCAAATAAAGACGAGGCTACTTACATAGCTCACCTAGTAAGAAAACTACTTACTCAACAAGTTAATAAAAGTATAGGTGTAGTGGCTTTTTCTATGGAACAACAATCTGTTATCGAGTCTGCTCTAGAAGAGTTAGCACTGTTGGATACCCGTTTCGGTAAACTTTTAGAGGAAGAATATAATCGTACCGAAGAGGATCAGTTTACAGGGTTATTTGTAAAAAATCTTGAAAATGTCCAAGGAGATGAAAGAGATATTATCATCATGAGCGTGTGTTATGGTTTTAATACACAAGGTAAAATGTTGATGAATTTCGGCCCTATAAATAGACGTGGCGGAGAAAAAAGACTCAATGTCATATTCTCTAGAGCAAAGAGAAACATGATGATCGTCTCTAGCATTTTAGGAGAGCACATTAAAAACGATTACAACGAAGGAGCTAGGTATTTTAAACGCTTTCTACAATACGCTAAACAAATTTCTGATGGTAATATAGAGAATGCTTCTTCCATATTAGATAGTTTACATGTTTCTCAAAACCTAGATTTAAAAGGCAAGGAAATACCGCTTAAATCCAAGTTAAAAGAGGTTCTAAAAGCAAAAGGATATGAGGTTTATAACGATATAGGGCAGTCACATTTTAAGGTAGATATTGCGATAATTTCACCTAATGACACTCAATTTAAAATGGGTATCCTATTGGATTATAAAAGTCATTATCACGGTGATAATGTACTAGAGCAGTATTGTCAAAAAACAAGCGTGTTGGAAACTTTTGGTTGGAAAATACTACGCGTATATGTTAAGGATTGGGTGGAACAACCCAATCGAGTATTAGAAAAAATAAGACAAACAATAGAAAATGAAGAAAAATTATCTCCTGTAACAGCAACAAATCATGAACGAGAAATGCAAGAGGTAGTTAGTGAAGATGTGCAACAAGTTTCTGATAGTACTATAGAGTCACAATCATCACAAACTAGTGATGACTTTAAAAGATATGAGTATGTACAAGGGAATAGCAATAAATTCTGGGAAATAAAAGTAATAGGTAATGAAGTACACACACGTTATGGTAGAATAGGGAATCAACCTCAAACTAATGTGAAATCTCTGTCTACTCGTGCCGATGCACTTAAAGAAGAAATGCGATTAACCGGAGTAAAGTTACGTAAAGGCTATCGCAGGTCTTAATGCACCTCAATATCAATGACAAACCCTTCATGACTGCGCAGGTTCATAACGTGACCATCATTAAAAATCAAGTATTGTCCTTTGATACCTTTAAGCACGCCGTTGTGTTCTGGTGTTTTGGTTAAATTCACGCTTTTTACCTTTTTTGGATATTCTAATACTGGGAATTCAATTTCCCATTCTTTAGCATTATCTAGCGTGTAGGGTAAGGTCTCTTGAGGCAGGTGCTGTAGTAAGCTTTCGCGGAAGCGTAATAAATCAACATCCTCTACGTCATTAGTTAGCATTTTACGCCAATTGGTTTTGTCAGAAACATGTTCCTTAAGCGCAACTTCACTTATTCCAGCAAGATATCGATTAGGAGTTTCAAGTATAGCAATGGCCTCGTGGGCACCTTGATCAATCCATCTAGTTGGAATTTGTGATTTACGAGTAACACCTACTTTAATGTTGCTACTATTGGCCAAATAAACGATATGAGGTTGTAATTGTACCTTTTTTTCATACTCTAAATCGCGATCTTCTTCATCTAGATGAGCCTTGCTTAATTCTGGTTTCATAATCCAGTCACCAGCTTGTGGTATAGCAGTAAAGCAATCATAACAAAATCCTTGTCGCCATATTTTTTTATCTAGTCCACAATTCAAACACTCGTTTGCCACATGTTTTATGGTAATAGATTTATCAAGTAACTGGTTCATATGAACAAATTGATCTGGAAAAACCAAATAATATTGAACTTGTTCTTGAATTTCAGTTTGCATTTTACGTACTGTACCTGTTACCTTCATTTTATGAATTTTATACTGTAGAGGTTATATCTTTACCATCACAAAAATACTCTAAGCCACTCAAATGGGTAACACAATACTTAATTCTGTCGTAAGCTGGTTTCTTAAGAAACGCATTCATGATATGGAGTTGTTTATTAAGCATCCTCAAGAGCTGCAAGATAATGTGTTGCAAGACCTTATTTATTTTGCACGTAATACAGAGTATGGTAAAAAATATGGGTTTAAAGATATTAAGTCCTATAAAGATTTTGCTGCTATCATGCCAGTTGTGGAGTATAGTGATGTTCAAGCCGATATTGAGCGCTGTAAATCAGGAGAGAATAATATATTTTGGCCTACAGATATCAAGTGGTTTGCAATGAGTAGTGGAACCACGAGTGCTCGTAGCAAATTTATTCCTGTAAGTCAAGAGTCGCTAGAGGATTGTCATTATGCCGCTGCCAAAGATTTACTGTGCATGTATCTTAATAATAATCCAGAATCAAAACTGTTTACAGGGAAAGGGTTAAGACTAGGTGGTAGTAAAAAACTAGATAAAAAGGCTGGCACTGCTGCAGGCGATTTGAGCAGTATATTAATTGATAACATGCCTTTTTGGGCCGATTACAGCAGTACTCCAGGCAACGAAACAGCTTTACTTGCCGATTGGGAGACAAAACTACCTGCTATTGTAAATGAAACTGTAAAAGAGAGAGTTACCAGTCTAGCAGGAGTACCCAGCTGGATGATGGTTTTATTAAACAAAGTATTAGAGACAACAGGAAAGGACAACATTCTTCAGGTGTGGCCTGATATGGAAGTGTTCTTTCATGGCGGCGTTAGTTTTGATCCATACATAGAAGAATACAGGAAATTACTTCCTAGCGATCGAGTAAAGTACTATGAAATTTACAATGCCAGTGAAGGATTCTTTGCCATTCAAGATAAAAACGATAGTAAAGAATTACTGCTCATGTTGGATTATGGAATTTTCTATGAGTTTATCCCTATGGATAATTACGGCACACCCGATGAAGAGATAATACCTCTTAACCAGGTCGAGTTAGGTAAAAATTATGCAGTTATTATAACCACCAATGCAGGATTGTGGCGTTATAAAATTGGCGACACAGTGCGTTTTACTAGTACTTCTCCATACCGCATTAAAGTAACAGGAAGAACTAAGCATCACATAAATGTTTTTGGTGAAGAACTAATTATTGAAAATGCTGAAGAAGCTCTTAAAAATACAATGATTAGCGTGCCTTGTGCTATAAAGGAATATACGGTTGCTCCGGTTTTTATGCATGGCAAGGAAAAGGGAGCGCATGAATGGATGATAGAATTTAATACAGCACCGGTTGATGAGCTCGCTTTCGCGAAAGCGCTAGATGAAAATCTACAAAAAGTAAATACCGATTACGAGGCAAAACGATACAACAATACAACCTTAACCGCACCTAGAATTCACCATGCAAAAGAAAATACATTTTATAACTGGTTGAAGGATAAAAACAAGCTAGGCGGACAGCATAAAATTCCTAGATTAAGCAACAGCCGTGAGTACATGGAAGAACTTTTAAAAATCCATAACTCTCTTTAATTCTACAAAAAGTTAATGGGTGCAATTAGAAGATTATAATAACGTATTTTTGCACCAAAATTAAGAAGATGAGTAAACTGGTTGTGGTAGGAACAGTAGCTTTTGACGCTATTGAAACACCATTTGGTAAAACAGATAAAATTTTAGGTGGAGCAGCTACTTTTATTGGATTAAGTGCTTCTCATTTTAACACCGATGTTGCTCTAGTAAGCGTTGTAGGTGGTGATTTTCCTCAGGAATATCTAGAGATGATGAAAAACCGCGGTATGAATATCGACGGTATCGAGGTAGTAGAAGATGGAAAAACATTCTTTTGGTCAGGTCGTTACCACAACGATATGAACTCTAGAGATACACTAGTTACTGAACTAAATGTACTAGCAGATTTTAACCCTATAGTTCCTGAAGAATATAAGGATGCCGAGGTTGTGATGTTAGGAAACCTACACCCAGCAGTTCAAATGGGTGTGCTAGACCAAACTCCAAATGCTCAATTGGTAATTTTAGATACCATGAACTTCTGGATGGATATAGAATTAGAACTACTTAAAAAAGTAATTGAACGAGTAGATGTAATTACTATTAATGATGAAGAAGCTAGACAATTATCTGGAGAGTACTCACTTGTAAATGCTGCAAAAAAGATCCACGAAATGGGTCCTAAGTATGTAGTGATTAAAAAAGGAGAGCATGGAGCGCTATTATTCCATGATGGAGATATTTTCTTTGCTCCAGCCTTACCATTAGAAGAAGTATTTGATCCTACTGGTGCCGGAGATACATTTGCTGGTGGATTTGCTGGTTTCCTAGCTGCAAGCGGTGACTACAGTTTTGAAAACATGAAGCGTGCTATTATATACGGATCAAATTTTGCTTCCTTTTGTGTAGAGCGATTTGGTACAGAACGCATGCAGTCCATTACCAATGACGAAATTGAAACGCGCTTAAAACAATTTCAGGCGCTTACAAAATTTGAAATGAAAGCTTAAATATGAATGAAAAATGCCCGCCTAAACGCGGGCATTTTTACTACTTTTACCTTTTAGAATTCCCTCATGAGCGACGCGTTAAAACACGAGTGTGGTATAGCACTAATTAGACTACTTAAACCACTAGAATACTACAAAGAAAAATACGGTACAGCATTTTATGGAATAAATAAAATGTACCTTATGATGGAAAAGCAGCACAATCGTGGACAAGATGGAGCTGGTTTTGCGAGTATTAAACTTGATGTGGATCCTGGGCAGCGATATATTTCGAGAGTCCGCAGTAATCAACCACAACCTATTCAAGATATTTTTGGTCAAATTAACGATCGTATTAATACTGAATTGTATAACAGTCCAGAAATTAGAGAAGACGTCGCTGCTCAAAAATCTCAAATACCTTATTTAGGTGAAGTGATGATAGGTCACGTGAGATACGGGACTTTTGGTAAAAACAGTATTGAAAGTGTTCATCCATTCCTTAGACAAAATAACTGGATGCACCGTAATCTTATTATGGCTGGTAACTTTAACATGACAAATGTTAAACAGTTATTCGATAAATTAGTTTCTCTTGGACAGCATCCTAAAGATCTAGCAGATACGATCACCGTAATGGAAAAAGTAGGACATTTTCAAGATAGACAAGTTCGTAAACTCTATAAGAAGTTTAAAAACGAAGGATATTCAAAAGTAGAAGCCAGTCCAAAAATTGCCGAGGAACTAGATGTTGCAAAAATATTGCGTAAAAGTGCTCGAGATTGGGATGGTGGTTACGCAATGGGTGGTTTAATGGGGCATGGTGATGCCTTCTTGCTGCGTGACCCAGCAGGAATACGTCCTGCTTATTACTATCAAGATGATGAGGTGATAGCAATAGCCAGTGAAAGACCAGTAATTCAAACAGCCTTTAATGCTCCTTTTGAACAAGTTCAAGAATTAGAACCAGGTAACGCCATCATTATAAAAAAAGATGGTCGTGTGAGTATTGAACAAATAAAAGAGCCGTTAGAAAGAAAAGCATGTTCCTTTGAGCGCATATACTTCTCACGAGGTAGTGATGCCGAGATTTATAAAGAACGCAAAGAGTTAGGAAGATTATTGTTTCCTAGAATAATGGATAGCATAGATCACGATATTGAAAACTCTGTTTTTTCCTTTATACCAAACACTGCAGAGACTTCTTTCTACGGTATGGTTGAAGCCGCGCATGCAGCACTTGATCAACAAAAGACCGATGCTATTCTTGCTGGTAACGGTCAATTAACTCGTGAGCAGGTTGAAAGCACGCTTTCGCGAAAGCTGAGAACTGAAAAAATAGCTATAAAGGATGCCAAGCTGCGTACTTTTATAACTGAAGATAGTTCTAGGGACGACCTCGTGGCACACGTTTACGATGTTACTTATGGTGTGGTTAAACAAGATGATAATCTTGTGATTATAGATGATTCAATTGTAAGAGGAACCACATTGAAAAAGTCCATTCTTAAAATGATGGATCGATTACAGCCTAAACGTATAGTTGTCGTGTCTAGTGCGCCACAAATTCGTTATCCTGATTGTTATGGAATTGACATGGCCAGACTAGAGGATTTGGTAGCATTTAGAGCTGCATTAGAATTACACAAGGAAAGAGGTACGTATCAAATGGTTGAAGATATTTATGAAAAATGTCTTACTCAAGTCAATTTTGAAGATATTGATGTAGTCAATTACGTAAAAGAATTTTACGATCCATTTACCGATGAAGAGATCTCAAATAAAATTGCCGTTCTACTTTCCGATGAAGATTTAAATGCCGAGGTAAAAATTATCTATCAAAAAGTGGACGATTTGCATAAAGCTTGTCCTAAAAATTTAGGTGACTGGTATTTTACAGGTAATTATCCTACACCAGGAGGAAATCGTGTAGTTAATAGAGCCTTTATTAATTTCTTTGAAGGGAATAAAGAAAGAGCTTATTAATAGCACTCGTTTTAGATAAAAAATAAAGCCTTAACATTTTATGAATGTTAAGGCTTTTTAATTAAGCGGTTAAGTGATTACTTACCTTCAGCATATCGTTTTGATACCTCAGTCCAATTAATCACATTGAAGAAAGCTTCAACATAATCAGGTCTGCGGTTTTGGTAATTTAGGTAGTATGCGTGTTCCCATACATCTAGACCTAAAATTGGAGTTCCTCCACATCCTACCTCTGGCATCAATGGATTGTCCTGGTTAGGTGTACCACATACTTCTAACTTTCCACCTTCATGAACACAAAGCCATGCCCATCCAGAACCGAATTGTCCTTTGGCAGCATCACTAAATTTATTTTTAAAATCTTCAAATGATCCAAAAGATTCGTTGATGGCTGTTGCTAGTTCTCCATCAGGATTTCCACCACCATTAGGAGACATTACTTCCCAAAAAAGTCTGTGATTATAAAAACCACCACCGTTATTTCTAACAGCTGTATTGCTCATGTCTAGATTTGAAAGAATGTTCTCGATAGATTTTCCTTCTAAATCAGTTCCTTCAACGGCATTATTCAATTTTGAGGTGTAACCTGCGTGGTGCTTTCCATGGTGAATCTCCATGGTTCTTGCATCAATGTGTGGTTCTAGTGCATCGTGTGCATATGGTAAATTTGGTAGTTCAAATGACATATCGTGTAATTTTTAGTGTTAATGTTTAAAGTGCTAAAGTTAAACACAATAGCCTAAGTGTTAAAGTATTTATTGTTATAAATTCCCTAAACAGTGACAACTATTTCATAATCATATCAAAGCGGTGATTAACTTTCTTATTTTTGAATTATGACGCAACAACCTACCACCATATATAGCGCTAGTGCAGGATCAGGTAAAACATATACGCTTGCCAGAGATTTCTTAACCAAGTTGCTTTCACAAAAAACAAATCGAGGATACCGCTACATCCTTGCTGTCACCTTTACTAATAAAGCTGTGGCCGAAATGAAGACTAGAATCCTAGAATATCTTAAAGAATTAGGGCAAGCAGAATGGAGCGATAAAATTGTGCCTATTGCCCAACATGTTCAATCACAATCAGGATTGAGTGAACAGCAACTTAAAGATAAATCTCATAGAGTGCTTCAATATTTACTACATGATTATGCCGCTTTTGATGTAGTTACTATTGATACATTTAATCATAGGTTGTTGCGCACGTTTTCAAAAGATATGAAGTTGCCTGATGGATTTCAGGTAGCACTTGACACAGATGAATTAATTGAGAAAGCGGTTAATCAGGTCATCGATAGAGCAGGTAACGATAAACAACTTACTGATATATTAGTAGAATACGCTCTTGAAAAAATAGATAATGATCGCAGTTGGAATATAGCTATTGATTTACAAAAAATGGCTAAACGTATAGGTTCTGAAAATAACTACCGGTATTTGAAGGATTTAAAAAACAAGGATATTAGTGAGTTTGTACGCTTTCGCGAAAGCGTAAAAAAGAAAATTCACTCCTTACGTCAATCAATCACCGATGGAGCCATTGAAATTGATTCTCAACGATTGAAAATGGGATGGGCGATTAACGATTTTTCGTATAAATCGACTGGAGCAATTGGGCAAATTCAAAAATTAAGTGATGGTAACTGGGATTTGAAACTATTTCCTAGACTGCTCAATGCAAATGAAAGTAATTTACTACCAAAGTCAACAAGAATTGAGTTGACAGACTCGTTCATAAAACTTATTGATGATTATATACCGGTTTACAAGAGCAGTATGCAACAATTGCTCTTATTAAATAATATTTACAATAGTCTTGTGCCATTGTCCTTATTAGGTGTGATTGCTAAGGAGATAGAAAAAATCAAGGATAAAGAAAGGCTGCTTCCTATTTATGAGTTTAATACCTTATTGCGTGAACAAATTAAGGATGAGCCGGCTCCTTTTATTTATGAGAGGCTAGGTGAGAAGTACCGTCATTATTTCATTGATGAATTTCAAGATACTAGTGTGATGCAATGGCAAAACATGCAACCGCTTATTGCTCATGCTGTTCAAAGTATGTCTGTAGATGAACAAGGTGGTACATTAATGTTAGTAGGTGATGCAAAGCAAGCCATTTATAGATGGCGTGGTGGTGACGTGAATCAATTTTTGGAATTGATGAGCTCGCAGGAATTATTTTTTACTGGAGTTAATAAGGAACCTTTAGAATTTAACTGGCGTAGTTATGATGAGATTGTAAATTTCAATAATAATTTCTTTACGTTTTTGGGTAATAAACTTCAAAGTCCTGTTTACAATGAACTTTATAGAAATTACCTGAAACAAAAAACTTCTAACAACCCAGGTGGTTATGTTCAAATAGATATTCTTAAGGATGATTATTTGGATTATCTGGACCCAGAAAAGCTTATTCTAGAAGTTAGTAAGGCTAGTAGTTATCATGTGCTAGAACAAATTAAACACGCTAGGACAGCGGGATATTTGAATGATGAAATTTGTATCCTGGTTCGCAATAATTCTTTGGCAAGTGAAATAGCTCGATTTTTAGAATTGAACGGTGAGCGAGTTGTATCAGCCGAAAGTATGCTGGTTGGTCACTCTCCAAAGGTTGCTTACTTAGTTGCGCTATTAAATTATATAGCTAGTGATCAACCAGAGCTTAAGTATAATTTTCTGCTAGAGCACAGTTTAAATTCAGGGGCTGAGAATAGACATGATTTCATTAATTCTTTAATGAATAAATCACAAGAATCAATTTTTCAGGAGTTATTTGACCAGCCTTCATTAAGGGATGAATTAAGTAGGCGCTCTTTGTATAGTTTTGTTCAATGGTTGGTAGAATGTACAGCAATCATGCAAAAGCTAGATGCTAGGCTTTCACAATTTTTGGAAATGGTGTTCGAATTTTCAAGTCAAAATCAAACTGGTCTTACAGGCTTGTTGCAGCATTGGACCACTATTGAAAATAAGCTGAGCTTATCTGGTAGCGATACGACTGGAGCTATTCAAGTTATGACGATTCATAAATCTAAAGGTCTTGAATTTCCTGTTGTAATTGTGGCTGGTTGTGATACCAAATACAACGATCTTAAAAGAACTAGTGAGTGGTTACAAGTCGACCCAAATGATTTTGAAGGATTTGAATATTTGTTGTTGTCTATGAAAGAAGAATGTAAGCAGTATCCTGATCCTGTTCCAAAACTATATGAACGCAGTCTAGAACAAGAAAAGCTTGATAACATTAATGTTTGGTATGTTGCCTTTACTAGGTCGGTAGAACGACTGTATATTAATACGCAGAAGCCTTATAGTAAAAAGGATACTATGTTTGAATTTTTGGAACAATATGTTAATGATTCAATGTTGTTATCCAGTAAGGAGTTTGAAAACTTTACTAGTTATGCGCTAGGTCAGGATGAGAAGCTCTCCACTAGTCATGCACTTGATATACCTATGTATTTGGATCAATTTCATTCAAATAGCAATCATTCTGGTATTCAAATAAGCACTAGAAAAGGGCAGTTGTGGTCAACTGGTAAAGATATTTCCATCGAAAGAGGAAACTTGATTCATCATTATCTAGAAAAATTAATAACTCAAGAAGACCTAAGTAATGTTAAAGAACTAATTCATCAGTCTACTACGCTTTCCAAGGATGAAAAGCTAGAATTGAGCTCAACTTGCGAAAAACTCATAGCTCATGACGAAATGAAAGACTATTTTAATAATAAGTTCAAGGTGTTGATAGAAAGGCCGATTATTGATAAAAATGGTTTCAAATTTATACCCGATAGAGTGGTAATTTATAAAGATGAGGTTACTATTATAGATTACAAAACAGGAAAACCAGATGTTTCACACAAAGAACAGGTAGACCATTATGGTATTCTTTACGATAATATGGGATATTTAGTTTCCAGCAAGGTTTTGGTTTATTTAGATACGATGACCATTATTAGATGGTAAGCTAGGTCTTATCTTTGTTGTAAAATTAAGTTTATGTACGGATCAATTAAAGAACATTTACAAAAAGAAATCGCCGAAATTAAAGAGGCTGGATTATATAAAAGAGAACGTATAATAACTTCTCCTCAAGATGCGGTAATAACATTGAATGACGGTAGTGAGGTGATTAACTTCTGCGCCAATAACTATTTGGGATTGTCATCTCATCCCGAAGTGGTTGAGGCAGCAAAAAAATCATTGGATTCTCACGGGTTTGGAATGAGCTCAGTAAGATTTATATGTGGAACTCAAGATATTCATAAAGAACTGGAACAGAAGTTAGCAGATTTTTATGGAGCAGAAGATACTATATTGTATGCGGCTTGTTTTGACGCCAATGGTGGTGTTTTTGAACCTCTACTCACAAAAGAGGATGCAATTATTTCTGATTCCTTAAATCATGCATCTATAATTGATGGTGTTAGATTGTGTAAAGCAGGTAGGTATAGGTACGCCAGTGGTGATATGTCAGATCTTGAAAAACAACTGATAAAAGCAAATGAAGATGGGGCTCGTTTTAAGGTAATTGTAACAGATGGTGTTTTTTCGATGGATGGATTGCTAGCTCCTCTGGATGAAATTTGTGATTTAGCTGATAAATACGATGCTCTTGTCATGGTTGATGAGTGTCACGCAGCTGGATTCTTGGGTGATACAGGAAGAGGTACGCTTGAGGCAAAAGGTGTTTTAGGTCGCGTTGATATTATTACAGGAACCTTAGGAAAAGCTTTAGGTGGTGCTATGGGTGGATATACTTGTGCCAAAAAGGAAATAATTGAAATCCTTAGACAGCGATCTAGACCGTATCTATTCAGTAATTCATTAGCACCATCAATTGTGGGAGCAAGTATTAAAGCTTTGGAGTTAATAGACTCTAGTACTGCTTTAATAGATAAAGTACAAAGCAATACAGCTTATTTCAAGAAAGGTCTCCAAGATTTAGGTTTTGATATAATAGATGGAGATAGTGCAATTGTTCCGGTTATGTTATACGATGCACAACTTTCACAAAATATGGCTGATGCACTATTAAAAGAAGGTATCTATGTAATAGGGTTCTTTTATCCTGTAGTTCCAAAAGAAAAAGCACGAATAAGAGTACAGTTAAGTGCAGCTCATGATCAAATTCACCTAGATAAAGCTCTTAAAGCCTTTGAAAAAGTCGGTAAAGAGTTAGGTATTATATAATTAAACATTAAAATTTTGACAAAAAGTCTGAATTTGTGTAAAATATATCGGAAAAAACTTGTAAAAAGTGAGTAAGCCGTTAATTTTGTCCATAAATAATTTAATAATAACCCCAACATGAAGAAAATACTAAAATATGTTGTTGTAGGAGCTGCCTTAGTTTCTGCGGCGTTTGTAAACGCTCAGGATGCCTCAAATAGATGGTCTTTCTCTATAGGAGTAAATGCTATCGATTTGTATCCTGTAGGAGAAAAAGATCAAGGTCTAGGAGATTATTTTGATCAGTTTTTTAATGTAGATCATTATAATCTTATGCCTGCACCTAGTCGTTTTGAATTAGGATACTATGTAGGTGATGGTATTGTCGCTACTGGAGCTTTCTCTTTAAACAGGATAGATCAAGCAGGTGATACTAAAATTGAAGAGTTATCATATGTAGCTCTTGATGGTGGTTTACGCTACAACTTACGTGAGATATGGAATGGATCTGATGTTTTCAACCCTTATTTAGGAGTAGGTGGTTCATACCAATGGTTAGAAGAAGATGGGTTTGGAACATTTAACGGTACAGCCGGATTTGATATTAAATTGATGGAAAATGTTCTATTCAATGTTAATACTATCTATAAGCATTCGTTTGAAGATGGTCTTCCTAAACACTGGCAACACTCTGCTGGTGTGAAATTCATCTGGGGTGCTGTTGATACAGATGGAGATGGTATAACTGATAATAATGATAAGTGTCCAGAAACTCCAGGATTAGAAGAGTTCATGGGTTGTCCAGATTCTGACGGTGATGGTATCCAAGACAGTGAAGATGTTTGTCCTAATAATGCTGGACCAGCGGAAAATCAAGGATGTCCTGATACTGATGGAGATGGTGTTCTTGACAAAGACGATCAATGTCCTGAAACTGCAGGTCTTGTAGCTTTAATGGGTTGTCCTGATGCTGATGGAGATGGTATTAAAGATAGCGCAGATGATTGTCCAAATGTAAAAGGTCTTGCTGCATTCAACGGATGCCCTGATACTGATGGAGATGGTATAAAAGATTCTGAAGATAAGTGTCCTAAAACTCCAGGTGTTAAGGAAATGCAAGGTTGTCCTAAGCCTGCGGTACCTACTCAACAAGAGCAAGCACAATTAAATGAATATGCTAAGACTATTCTTTTTGATACGGCTAAAGCTTCTATCAAAAAGCAATCTGAAGAAGTACTAGCAGACATTATCTCAATCTTAAAGAAATATCCAGATGCAAAATTCTCTATCGATGGTCATACTGATAGTAGAGGTTCTGATAGCTTTAATCAAAGATTGTCGAATGACAGAGCGCTTTCTGTTAAAGAATACTTAGTGCAAAACGGTATCCAAGAATTTAGATTGAGTGCAATGGGTTACGGTGAAACTAAACCAATTGCTTCAAACAATACAAAAGCTGGTAGAGCTCAAAACCGTCGTGTTGAGATCAACTTGAAAAAGTAATGTAATAAATATTACATCCTAATAATATAAAGCCACCTTATTAAGGTGGCTTTTTTATTGTGACTTCTTTATCTACGCTTTCGCGAAAGCATAAAAAAAATGCCAGAATCAATAAAATGAGATCTGGCATTAATACATTCAATTAAATAATGTTAACTCTGAGGTTTAAGTATAAAGGCATCTGGGAAGTGCTCACGAATTTCTATAAGTGCACGATCTGCTTCCAGTCGATTTCTGAATTTGCCAATCCAAACTTTATGATTAGGTGATTCCCATTTTAATTCACTGGGCCAAGAAAGATTTAAATTATCGTATTTAGCCTTGGTTTTTGTAGCTACTTCTCGACCTCCGTAGATAAGTTGTATAGTAAATCTGTCCTTAAATTTACCATCCTTTTCTAGGGCTACTTTTTTTGCAAATAATTCATTCACAGTAGTTTCTTCTACTTGTGTGTTGTTTTGTGCAATTGAGTTTATACTAAATGCTATAAAAACAATTGGTAAGATTAATTTTTTCATTTCGACCAGTACTTAGTAAATAAAGGGATATAGATTCTATTGATATCTTTATTTAGACAGATTATAAATTATTTTAGTCAATTTCACTCATGCAAAAATAAACCTTTTATAACCTATTTTTGCAGGAGCTTAAATTCAGTGAATAACTGAAATAATTATGCCAAATTTATTGTAATAATCAATAACGAAATGATAAACAAAAAATTGCATTTTTCTGCATGGCGATTTGTCCTAGCCCTCGCAATTGTGTTGTTCTCAACAACAGCGATGGCTCAAGATGACGCAAGTGCAGGTGAACCGGCAGCAGCTCAGGCTAGTGGAGCAGATGCGGCCAAGGGTAAAGAGCTTTTTAATGCTAATTGTGCTGCATGTCACAAGCTGTACAAAAAAGCAGTAGGTCCTGCGCTTAACGGTGTTTCTGAAAAGTATGACAGAGAGTGGTTGTATAAATGGATAAACAACTCTGCAGGGCTTATAGCTAGTGGTGATCCACAAGCGGTTGCGCTTTACAACGAGTGGGGACAACAAAATATGAATGCTTTTCCTGGTCTTTCTACTCAGGATATAGATAATATTCTTGCTTATACAGATACTCCAAAGCCAGAAAAAGCCGCTGGTGCTGTGGCAGGTGCTCAGCAAGGTGGTGCGGTAACAGGTGGTGATAATTCCATGACAAACAATATCATATTGGCTGCTTTAGCTATAGTGTTATTGTTGTTAGTAGTGTTGCTTGTAGTGGTAAACAAAACGCTTAAGCGTTTTGCTGAAGCTAATGGTATCCAGACAGAAATCGTTGATGAGGAAGAATTGGATAGAAAGCCTATTTGGAAAGCTTTCGTTGAAAATCAATTCTTAGTTCTTGTTACATCAATTGTTTTATTGTTTGCAAGTCTATATTTTGTATATGGAGCAATGATGAGTGTTGGTGTTGATCAAGGTTATGCGCCAGTTCAACCTATTCATTATTCGCATAGAATTCACGCAGGAACAAATCAAATAGATTGTAAGTATTGTCACTCTAGTGCAAGAGAATCAAAGCATTCAGGTATTCCTTCATTGAACGTTTGTATGAATTGTCACAAGTCTATTGCCGAGGTTTCTGAAGAAACGTATCAAGAAGGTATGAATGAGTATGGTATTGATTACAATAAAGAAATTCAGAAGCTGTACAAGGCAACTGGTTGGAATCCAGATGAAATGAAGTATGCAGGTGAAGGTGAGCCAGTGCGTTGGGTAAGAATACACAATCTTCCAGATCTTGCTTATTTCAACCATGCGCAACACGTTACGGCAGGTAAGATAGAATGTCAAACTTGTCACGGTCCTGTAGAGGAAATGGAAGTTATGTATCAGTATTCTCCATTAACTATGGGATGGTGTATTAACTGTCACAGAGAAACAAACGTAGATCTTAAAGGAAATGGATACTACGAGCAAATTCATAAAGAGTTGTCTGAGAAAAGAGGTGGACGTCAATTGACTATCGCTGATCTTGGTGGGCTTGAATGTGGTAAATGCCACTATTAATAAAATAGTTATAGAGATATATGGCTACTACAAAGAAATATTGGAAAAGTACAGCACAGCTTCAGGATGATAATGAAATTATCCAAAGCTTAGAGCAAAACGAATTCGCTAGTCCGATACCTACAGATGAGTTCTTAGGTAATGATGAGGCTATGGAGTCTTCAAGTACTTCTAGACGTGACTTTTTAAAGTATGTTGGTTTTAGTACAGCAGCAGCGTCACTTGCTGCATGTGAAGGTCCTGTAATTAATTCGGTACCATACGTAAATCAGCCTGAAAGGATTATTCCTGGTATGGCTAATTATTATGCAACAACCATAGCAAACGGTTACGACTTTGCAAGTATTTTAATTAAGACTAGGGAAGGACGTCCTATTAAAGTTGAAAATAATAAAGATGCTGCCTTCCGTGGTAGTGCTAGTGCTAGAGCTCATGCTTCTGTTCTTTCTTTATATGATACTAATAGGTTGCAGTATCCTACTGCAAATGGTGAGCAAGTTGAGTGGTCTCAGCTTGATCGTCAAGTAAAAGAAAAATTAGCCGGTGTTGCTGGTAAAGAGATTGCGATTTTGTCTAGAACTTTTGCAAGTCCTACTTACAATAAAGTGATTTCGAAGTTTAAAGAAGCTTATCCTACCGCAACTATTACCGTTTATGATACGGTAAGTGAGGACGCAGCGCTAGATGCATTTAATGCAAAGTACGGCGTAAGAGCGCTTACTGATTATGATTTCACCGATGCTGTTTCTATAGTTTCCGTTGGTGCAGATTTTGTTGGTGATTGGCAAGGTGGTGGTTTTAATAAAGGCTATGGGCAGTCACGCGTGCCTAAAAACGGTAAGATGTCACAGCACATTCAGTTTGAGTCTAATATGTCGCTTTCTGGAGCAAATGCTGACAGACGTTTCCCTGTAACTCCAACTGAACAAAAGCACATCATTGCTGCTTTGTATAGTAAGATTGTTGGCGGACCTAGTCCAAAGCTTTCTGATAAGCTGTCTAAGGCTGTTGAGCAAGCTGCAATTAGTTTAAAAAGAGCTGGTAGTAAAGCTGTAGTTCTTTGTGGTTTGCCTAGTATGGAAGCACAGCTTCTTACGCTTGAGATAAATGAGGCTTTAGCAAGTTCGATTGCAGATGTTAAAGCGCCTATTATGACGCGTCAAGGAAACAGAAAAGCTGTTAAAGGTTTGGTTTCTAGAATGAATGCAGGTCAAGTGGGTGTTGTAATATTTGCAGATGTTGATCCTGTTTATAGTTATGATGATAATGACGCTTTCGCGAAAGCGTTAACAAAAGTATCTACTAAGATATCATTAGCAACACGTGCCGATGCTACTGCTGTTAAAAGTGATTATGTAGCAGCAACTCCTCATTACTTAGAAGCATGGGGTGATACTGAAATAAAAAAGGGGTATGTGTATTTAACACAGCCTACGATTAATACATTGTTTGATACTAGACAAGCGGAAGATTCTCTTCTTGTTTGGGCTGGATCAACGAGTAGTTACAGTGATTTAGTGAAGGAAACAGCTTCTACAAATGGAGCTAGTTGGAACCAATCATTACATGATGGTTTTTACGCTTATTCTGGTCCTGTTGTAGAAGAAGGAGAAGTTGATGCTCCAGTTTCTTCTACAGTAAGCGCAGCTTCAGCTTTAAGTAAGTTAAGCGCGGCTAAACAACCTAGTGACTATGAACTTGTTTTATATACAAAAGCTGGTCTAGGTGATGGAACCATGGCAAATAATCCATGGTTGCAAGAATTACCTGATCCTATAACTCGTACGACTTGGGATAATTACGTTACTATTTCTCAAAAAGATGCTGAATCATTGGGTGTAGAAAACTATAACGTAGCAAATGGTGCGCTCGATGGTAGTTATGTTAATGTAACGGTTAATGGAAAGACTGAAAAGCTTCCAGCACTTATCCAGCCAGGTCAAGCTTCTGGAACTATCGGTGTAGCTCTAGGTTACGGTAAGAAAGAGGCTATACAGGAGGAAATGCAAACAGGTGTAAACGCTTATCCATTTTATAAAGATGGCTTAAACGTGCAGTCTGCTAGCGTAGCTCTTGCTGATGGTATTCATGAATTTGCTTGTACGCAATTACAAAACACCATGATGGGTCGTGATATCATCAGGGAAACAGATTTAGCTACCTATAAAACGGGTAACAAGGATGAGTTTAATCCTATGCCAGAAGTTTCGTTAAATCATATCGAGACACCAGTTACGTCTCCTGATGTTGATTTATGGGAAAGTTTTGACAGATCAGTAGGGCATCATTTTAATATGTCTATTGACTTAAATGCGTGTACTGGTTGTGGTGCATGTGTAATAGCTTGTCATGCTGAAAATAACGTACCAGTTGTAGGAAAAACCGAGGTTAGAAAATCTCGTGACATGCATTGGTTAAGAATTGATAGATATTATTCTTCCACTGAAAGCTTTGAAGGTGATGAGTCTAAAAAAGACGGATTTGAAGGCTTATTTGGAGATAATGGTTCTTTAGGAGGATTTGGTGAATTAGAAATTCCAGCAGACAATCCACAAGTAGCATTTCAGCCGGTGATGTGTCAGCACTGTAATCACGCACCTTGTGAAACTGTTTGTCCTGTGGCTGCTTCTTCTCACGGTCGTCAAGGTCAAAACCACATGGCATACAACCGTTGTGTAGGAACAAGATACTGTGCAAACAACTGTCCATATAAAGTACGTAGATTTAACTGGTTCTTATACAATGGGAATGATGAATTTGATTACCACATGAATAATGATTTAGGTCGTATGGTAATTAATCCAGATGTAACCGTTAGATCTCGTGGTGTAATGGAGAAGTGTTCTCTATGTATACAAATGACTCAAATGACAATCCTTGAGGCTAAGAAAGATGGTAGACCAGTTAAAGATGGTGAATTTGCTACGGCATGTTCAAATGCTTGTTCTGATGGAGCCATTACATTCGGAGATATCAATGACAAGGATTCTGAGATCTTTAAAGTAAAGCAACAAGACCGTATGTATCACTTATTAGAAGAAGTAGGAACTGAACCTAATGTGATGTATCAGGTTAAAGTGAGAAACGTATAATTAACTAAGAAATTTATTCTAGATAGTATGGCTCATTATGAAGCGCCCATAAGAAGACCTCTAGTAACCGGTGATAAAACCTATACCGACGTTACTCGAGACATTGCAGCACCAGTTGAAGGTGTCGCAAATAAGCAGTGGTGGTTAGTGTTTACCATTTCCCTTATTGCTTTCCTTTACGGATTAGGTTGTATCACATATACGGTTGCTACTGGTATCGGTGTATGGGGACTAAATAAAACTATTGGTTGGGCATGGGATATCACCAACTTTGTTTGGTGGGTAGGTATTGGTCACGCAGGTACCTTGATTTCGGCGGTACTTTTATTATTCCGTCAAAAATGGAGAATGGCGATTAACCGTTCTGCAGAGGCAATGACGATATTCTCGGTAATACAAGCTGGTTTATTCCCGATTATTCACATGGGTAGACCATGGTTAGCATACTGGGTTTTACCTATTCCTAATCAATTTGGTTCTTTATGGGTTAACTTTAACTCTCCGTTACTTTGGGATGTATTTGCAATTTCAACTTATTTATCGGTTTCATTAGTTTTCTGGTGGACAGGTTTACTTCCTGACTTTGCAATGCTTAGAGATAGAGCAATAACTCCTTTCAATAAGAAAATATACAGTTTACTATCATTTGGTTGGTCTGGTAGAGCAAAGGACTGGCAACGATTTGAAGAAGTATCGTTAGTGCTAGCTGGTCTAGCGACTCCGCTGGTACTTTCAGTACACACTATTGTATCGTTTGACTTTGCTACATCGGTAATTCCAGGATGGCACACGACTATCTTCCCTCCATACTTTGTTGCTGGTGCGATCTTTTCTGGATTTGCTATGGTAAATACTCTTCTTATTGTAATGAGAAAAGTTTGCCATCTTGAAAACTATATAACAATACAGCACATTGAGCTTATGAACATTGTAATCATGATTACAGGTTCTATAGTTGGTGTAGCTTATATAACAGAGTTATTCGTCGCTTGGTATTCAGGAGTTGAGTATGAACAATATGCTTTCTTAAATAGAGCAACAGGGCCGTATGCATGGGCTTATTGGGCAATGATGACTTGTAACGTATTCTCTCCACAGTTTATGTGGTTCAAAAAGTTAAGAACTAGTATTCTTTTCTCATTTGCTATCTCGATAGTAGTAAATATAGGGATGTGGTTTGAGCGTTTTGTGATTATTGTTACATCTCTACACCGTGACTACTTACCTTCATCATGGACTATGTTCTCACCAACATTTGTTGATGCAGGTATTTTCATCGGTACTATAGGATTCTTCTTTGTACTGTTTTTATTGTACTCAAGAACATTCCCAGTAATAGCTCAGGCCGAGGTAAAATCTATCCTTAAAGCAAGTGGTAGTAAATACAAAGCTCTTAGAGATAACAAACAAACGACAACTCACGGTGATGCTTCTGGCGACACTTTAGCTCATCCTAACGCATAATAATTATGGCAGCGTCAAATAAGAAATTACATGTAATGTATACCGATGATGATGTTTTGCTTAATGCAGTTAAGCAAGTAAGAGAAAAGCATTATCATATTGAGGAAGTGTTTACTCCTTTTCCGGTTCACGGGCTTGAAAAAGCTATGGGAATAGCAGATACGCGATTAGCGATTAACGCATTCTTATACGGATTAGTAGGTCTAGCGGTAGCAACTACTATGATGAACTATATTATGATAGAAGACTGGCCACAAAATATTGGTGGTAAACCTAGTTTTTCATATCTAGAAAATATGCCAGCATTTGTACCTATTATGTTTGAACTTACGGTATTTTTTGCAGCTCACCTTATGGTTATAACTTTTTACTTAAGAAGTAGATTATGGCCATTTAAAAAGGCTGAAAACCCAGACGTAAGAACTACAGATGATCATTTCCTTATGGAAGTTGATGTAAAAGGTGATATTGAAGAAATGTCTCGTTTTATGTATGACACTGGAGCAACAGAAATTAAAGTAATCGACAAAGAAGAGCACTAATGAATAGAATTTTTAAAACATTCATTTACGCAGCATTGGGACTTGTTATGGTTTCTTGTATGAATGATAACGAAACAAGTACTAAAACAGATCGTTCTGTTCAGTATTTCCCAAACATGTACAGGTCAGCTGGGTATGAAACTTACCAAGAGGCTGAAATTTTTCCTGGTAATGTAGAGGCCCAAAAACCTGTTGAAGGAACGATTTCTAGAGGTTGGATGCCTTATGATTATGAAAATAATAATGAAGGTTACGCTTCCGCGAAAGCGAATCTAAATAACCCATTACCGTATACCGAGGCTAACCTAGCAAAGGGTAAAGAATTATACGATATATACTGTGCTGTATGTCACGGAACAAGTGGAAATGGTAAAGGAATATTAGTGAAGAATGAAAAGATCCTAGGTGTTCCTAGTTATGACAGTAGAGAAATAACTCAAGGTTCTATTTACCATGTTATGTATTATGGTATAAACACTATGGGATCCTATGCTTCACAGACCTCGATTGAGGAAAGATGGCAAATCGCTCATCATGTTGATGCACTTACTCGTGATCTTAAAGGTGAGGAAAAAAGAGAATTTGTAAATGGAGATGATGCTGGTAAGGCTCCTGTTATGGAAGCACCTGCTGATGAAACTCAGCAAGCTGATTCTAACGATACTGATAACAATTCAACAACAACTGAAGGCGAGTAAGGCCGTAAATAGATATTTATGTATACGCTATCAAGTAAATTAAAAGTTTTTGCAGGAATACTGTTTGTAGTAGGTCTTATTATGACTGTGTTTGGTTTTATAAACCGTCCAGCAGATCTTGCAGAAGTAGAACAAATGCTGGAAAACGAGCATCATGGTGATCATCATGGAGCAAGTACAGTGAATTTTGAGGATGCCACGAATGATCATCATAACACTCATGGTGAGGAATCACACGGTGATGAAGCTCATGGTGAATCTCACGAAATGTCACATGCCGAGCATGTTTACCACCAATTAACTAACAGACCTTGGTCTGCTGTGTATGTTGCAGCATTCTTTTTCTTTATGATTGGTTTAGGTGTTTTAGCCTTTTATGCTATTCAAAAAGCTGCTCAGGCTGGTTGGTCTCCTGTGTTGTTTAGGGTTATGGAAGGTATCAGTAGTTATATACTGCCTGGAGGAATCATCATGTTCATTTTATTGTTAATATCTGCATTTCATGTAAACCACATTTTTATATGGATGGATGAAGATGTTGTAGCACACGATGAAATTATTCAAGGTAAAACCGGCTTTTTAAATATTCCATTTTTCCTTGCAAGAGCTGCAGCATTCTTAATAGGATGGAATTTATATCGTTGGAATATTCGTAAGTTCTCATTAAAACAAGATGAGGCAAAAGACGGTGATATTGCATGGTATAAAAAAGGCTTTAAGCACAGTGCAGCATTTCTTGTATTCTTCATTGTAACTGAATCAATAATGTCATGGGACTGGATCATGAGTTTTGATCCACACTGGTTCTCAACATTATTTGGCTGGTATGTTTTTGCAAGTATGTTTGTTTCTGGTATTACGACTATTGCTTTGGTAACAATTTATCTTAAGTCAAAGGGATATTTGGAGTTTGTTAATGACTCACACATACATGATTTAGCTAAATTCATGTTTGGTGTTAGTATTTTCTGGACATATTTATGGTTCTCTCAGTTTATGCTTATTTGGTATTCTAATATTCCAGAGGAAGTAACTTATTACGTTACTCGTATAGAGGATTATAACTTAGTATTTTTTGGAATGGTAGCAATTAATTTCTTGTTTCCATTGCTTATACTTATGAATTCTGACTTTAAGAGAATTAACTGGTTTGTTGTAACAGCAGGTTTATTTATACTAGTTGGTCATTATTTAGATATTTACGTTATGGTTATGCCTGCTACAGTAGGTGCATCATGGTTCATCGGTTTACCAGAAATAGGATCATTCCTAATGTTTGGTGGAATCTTCTTATTCTATGTGTTTAATACCATTTCTAAAGCACCATTATTGGCCAAAGGAGATCCTTATTTAAAAGAGAGTAAGCATTTCCATTATTAATCTACTTAACAAAAGAAAACTATTGAAATGACAGCATTTCTTATCATATTAATCGCAGCTTTAATTGCCGTTTCAGCATGGCAAATTTCAAAGATTGTTAGTTTAGGTAAAGCTTCATCTGGTTCCAATGGCGCCGAGGCTCAAATAGCTAACGATGAAGATAACAAACGTAATGGCCAGTTCATGCTATACTTTGGTATCGGTATTTATATCATGATGATCGCATGTTTTATTGCGTATGATGATTTTTTCTTACCTGATGCAGCATCTGAACATGGTACTGAGTATGACAGCCTTTTATTTACCTCTACAATTATTATCATGATTGTACAGGTACTTACCCAAGGTCTATTACACTATTTCTCTTATAAATATCACGGTAAAAAAGGTCAAAAAGCCTTGTTTTATGCCGATAACGATCGTTTAGAGTTTATTTGGACGGCAATTCCTGTAGTAGTTCTCGCTGGATTAATTTTATGGGGTTTATTCTCATGGAATGACATTATGGACGCTAACATGGATGATGATCCAATCGTTGTAGAGGTTTATGCTTACCAGTTTGGTTGGAAAGCTAGATACAGCGGAGCCGACAATACATTAGGTGATGCAAATGTTAGATTTATTGAAGGTGCAAATCAATTAGGAGTTGATCCTACTGATGCCGATGGTCAAGATGACGTAGTAACTACAGAATTACACTTACCTGTGGATCGTCCAGTGCTTTTCAAGTTTAGAAGTCAGGATGTTCTACACTCAGCATATTTTCCACATTTTAGAGCACAGATGAATGTAGTTCCTGGAATGGTTACTCAATTTAAGTTTACTCCTACTGTAACTTCTGAAGAATATAAGAGTACAGAGTTTATGACGGAAAAAGTTAGTAAGATTAATGAAATTCGTCGACAAAGAAGTAAGGAATTAGAAGCTAACGGCGACGTAGCTTTAGATCCATACGAGTTTGAGTATTATTTACTTTGTAATAAGATTTGTGGTGCCTCACACTACAACATGCAAATGAAAATAGTAGTTGAAGAGAAGGAAGACTTCGATGCATGGATTGCAGAACAAAAAACAATAGGAACAACTTTAGCAAACGCTGAAAATTAAAATTATGGGACAGGCTATTTCAGTTTCAACAGAAAATGCACATGATGATGGACACCACCATCATAAAGAAACATTTGTAACTAAATATATCTTCTCTCAAGACCATAAGATGATTGCAAAGCAATATCTTATTACAGGTTTGATAATGGGAGCAATAGGTATAGCAATGTCTATACTATTCAGAATACAATTGGCATATCCAGAACAACCTAATGCTTTGTTTTCACTTTTCTTAGGTGAAAGATGGGCAGAAGGTGGAGTAATGAATCCTAATATGTATCTAGCACTTGTAACGCTGCATGGTACAATTATGGTGTTCTTTGTACTTACAGCAGGTTTGAGTGGTACTTTCTCAAACTTCTTAATACCGCTGCAGATTGGTGCTCGTGATATGGCTTCTGGATTCCTAAACATGGTTTCTTATTGGTTGTTCTTCTTGTCTTCGGTGATAATGATTGCTTCATTGTTTGTTGAAACAGGACCAGCTGCCGCTGGATGGACTATATATCCACCTCTTAGTGCGTTAGAAGAAGCTATGCCAGGTTCAGGTGCTGGTATGACACTTTGGTTAGTTTCCATGGCAATTTTCATTGCTTCATCACTTTTAGGGTCTTTGAATTATGTTGTTACTGTAATTAACATGAGAACTAAAGGTATGTCGATGACTAGATTACCTCTTACTATATGGGCGTTCTTCGTGACAGCAATTATTGGTGTAGTATCATTCCCAGTTCTTTTATCAGCTGCTTTGTTATTAATCATGGATAGAAGTTTTGGTACTTCATTTTTCTTATCAGACATTTATATCAAAGGAGAGGTTTTGGCACATCAAGGTGGTTCACCAGTGCTTTTTGAACACCTATTTTGGTTCTTAGGTCACCCAGAAGTATATATCGTATTATTACCTGCATTAGGTATCACCTCTGAAGTGATTGCAACTAATTCACGTAAACCAATTTTTGGATATCGTGCCATGGTAGCGTCTATACTCGCAATTGCTTTCCTATCAACTATTGTATGGGGTCACCACATGTTCGTATCAGGTATGAATCCTTTCTTAGGTTCGGTGTTTACCTTTACTACCTTATTAATCGCGATTCCATCAGCTGTAAAAGCCTTTAATTACATCACTACGTTATGGAAAGGTAACTTACAGATGAATCCAGCCATGCTGTTCTCCATCGGTCTTGTTTCTACATTCATTACAGGTGGATTAACAGGTATTATCTTAGGTGATAGTACGTTGGACATTAATGTGCATGACACTTATTTTGTTGTTGCTCACTTCCACTTGGTAATGGGTATATCAGCGTTGTATGGTCTTTTTGCTGGGGTTTACCACTGGTTCCCTAAAATGTTCAACCGCATGATGGATAAAAATCTTGGATATGCACATTTTTGGTTAACTGCAATTGGTGCTTACGGAGTATTCTTCCCAATGCACTTTATCGGAATGGCTGGTTTACCAAGACGTTATTATACAAATACAAACTTTCCATATTTCGATGATTTAGCTGATACTAATAAGTTAATAACATGGTTCGCTATTTTCACAGCATTAGCACAGCTATTCTTCGTGTACAATTTTGTTAAGTCTATTTTCTACGGAAAGAAAGCTCCTGCAAACCCATGGAAGTCTAACACTTTAGAGTGGACAACTGGTGATAAGCATATTCATGGTAACTGGGATGGTCCTATACCGCATGTTTATAGATGGGCTTACGATTACAGTAAAGTAAATGAAAACGGTGAGTATGTAATACCTGGACAGGATTATGCTCCTCAACACATACCTCTTCAAGATGGTGAAGAAGAAATGAATCACTAGAATTTATATGAACAGTATTAAGCGCCTCTTGTAGGCGCTTTTTTTATGCCGTATAATTTTCTTCTGTTTTCTAAGAGTGTATAATTATGTTCGCTTTCGCGAAAGCGTATTCATCACAAACATTTCTTTTGTTATTATTTCTATTATCGTAGGACTTATCTTTGAGATATGAATGAATATTTGGACGCTTCTAGTGAAAATTTAAGCAATGAGGAACACGATATTGAACGTGCGTTAAGACCGTTATCCTTTGATGATTTTGCAGGTCAGGATCAAGTGCTCGAGAATTTGAAGGTATTTGTTCAAGCCGCAAATCTTCGTGGTGAGGCATTAGATCATACCTTATTTCATGGTCCGCCTGGATTAGGAAAAACAACCTTGGCACATATTCTAGCCAATGAATTAGGCGTAGGTATCAAGGTTACTAGTGGTCCTGTACTAGATAAGCCAGGTGATCTAGCTGGTTTACTAACTAATCTAGATGAGCGTGACGTGTTATTTATTGATGAAATTCATAGATTAAGTCCGATTGTAGAGGAGTACTTATACAGTGCAATGGAGGATTATAAAATCGATATAATGATTGAAACAGGTCCTAATGCCCGTACTGTTCAAATCAATCTTGCTCCCTTTACATTAATTGGTGCTACTACTAGGTCAGGATTACTTACAGCTCCTATGAGAGCTCGCTTTGGTATTCAATCTAGGTTACAGTATTATACTACAGAGTTACTGTCTACGATTGTAACACGTAGCGCTCATATTTTAAACGTACCTATTGATATAGATGCCGCTATTGAAATCGCTGGTCGCAGTCGTGGTACACCTAGAATTGCTAATGCATTACTACGTAGAGTAAGGGATTTTGCACAAATAAAAGGCAATGGTTCTATTGATCTGAATATTTCACAATTCTCCTTGAAGGCACTGAATGTTGATGCGCATGGACTGGATGAAATGGACAATAAGATATTAACAACATTAATTGAAAAATTTAAAGGTGGTCCTGTAGGAATTACTACGTTAGCTACAGCGGTATCTGAAAATGCCGAAACGATTGAGGAAGTATACGAGCCTTTTCTCATTCAACAAGGTTTCATAATGAGAACACCAAGAGGACGAGAGGTTACTGAATTAGCCTATAAGCATTTGGGTAAAACCCGACATAATAATCTAGGAGGCTTATTTGATACCTAACACATGGAAATACCACAAGTACCTTTTATAGAGTTTTTTAGCAAATCCAGACAAATTTATAAGGATCCCTTACCGTTTCACCGTTATAACTTTAAAAAGTACGGTAAAACTTTTAAGATAAAACCGAAGTCCGGATTGGTCATCCATTTTACTTGCGACGAAGACCTTGCGCAATACATGCTTCAAAAAAATCAAAAGAATTTTCATAAGTCTACTTTACAAACAAAAGACCTAGGGAAGTATATAGGTCATGGATTGTTAACGGCAAACGGTGAGCAATGGAAAGCCAATCGTAAATTAATTCAACCAGCTTTCTACAAAAAATCAATCGCTACTCTTATGAACAAGATGGAAGAAGTGGTTGATGAAGAGTTGGGTAAAATCAAACCTAATGAGACCCAAGACGTTTTTGAAATTTTCAATAATCTTGCGTTTAAAGTAGTTGCCAAAACTCTTTTTTATATTGAAGATATTGATGATAAGATCAACAGGCTTCAGGAAATTACTGAAAAGGCTCAAAAAATGTTGATTAAGGAATTAAGATTGCCTTTTTTACTTTGGTACTATAAACGAGAATGGTTGTCTGGATCTGGAAGTATTCCCTATCATCTTGAGCTTATTAATGAAGCTAGAAAATTGCTTTCAGATATAATTGATGATCGTAAAACTAGTCAAAAGCATTTCGGTGATCTATTAGACATGCTGTTACACAGCACCTATGAGGATGGTTCCTATATGAGTAAGGAGCAACTCATAGACGAAATACTAGTTTTGTTTATTGCTGGTCATGAAACAACGGCAAATGCATTAAGCTTTGCTACTGAACTATTAGCCCAACATCAAAATGCACAGGATTTAGTTTTACAGTCGTTGCAAGATGTTGATAAAGAATCAGACTTGATGACGCAGATAATGCGATCTCAATTTACCAAACAATGTGTTGAAGAAACATTAAGATTGTATCCACCTGCTTATGTAACTGATCGCGTAGCTCTTAAAGATGATGAGTGCGGTTCTATAAAAATTGATAAAAATACCAATTGGTTGATTTCGTTTTATGAGTTACACCGTAGAGAAGACTTATGGGAATCTCCTGATGATTTTAAACCAGAACGCTTTAATCCAGATAAAGTTAAAGAATACAAGAATTTCTACTTTCCATTTGGAGCAGGACCACGTATGTGTGTCGGAAACAACTTTGCGATGTTTGAAATGGTAATGGTTTTGAACAAACTAGTAAGTAAGTATCATTTAGTCCCTACCAGAGAAAGGATAGAATACAATCCATTAATTACCCTAAAACCTAAAAAGGCGATCGTTATGTTTAAAGAGCGATAGTCATACGATAAGTCTGATTTTAATTCTGTAGTCTTGCTTCTACCTTCAATCATATCCTAGTCCAGGTCAAAACCAACAGCGACTAGACTAATTCAATTAGTAATAAATTTCAATAAAAGCCCTAGGTACAATCAGAAATACTACTTGATTACGCTTTGAAGTTTAAAGAACTTACAGTTTATCTTGTATTCGACGAGCGGTAGGGAGGGAAACGCAGGCTAACTGATAGTGTGCACAACGACACCAACGTTTTGGGAGACATTTACAAAATTTTCAATTATGCTTTCGCGAAAGCTTGACGTCAAATCTAAAGTTTTGTAGAATCCCGCTGAATCAATTTAGTTTTTAATACGATTTGTTGATACTCCACAGGTTTATTTCTTTTTTTTAATTTTATTTCTTTGTAAAGTTGTTTAAAAGCGGCTTTTCCCATTTTTACACCAGGTTGATCGATTGTACTTAAAGTTGGAGAAATAATTGATGACATGAACCAATTACTGAATCCTACAATCGCAATATCTTCAGGAATTTTAATACCTGCATCGTTGAATTCAGATATAGCTCCTATGGCTACTAAATCGGTGTTTATAAATATACCATCCACATCGTTGTGCTCTTGCATGAGAAGTCTTGCATTTTCTTTACCTTCTTCAAAACTATTATCATCACATTCACATATATAAACCAATGAGGGATCATATTTGATTCCATTGTCGTCTAGAGCTTTTCGGTAACCTAGAAATCTATCTATAGAATTTTGAGGAAGTAATGATCCTCGAAAATGTGCAATTCGCCTACAGCCTATATCTATAAGATGTTGAGTTGCATCATACGCTGCTTTTCTATCATCAATAATTACTTTTGAGCAATTGACTATTTTAGCAATTTTATCAAACATTACTAGCGGTGTATTTGCCTTTATGACATCAGTCAAATGCTTGTATTCAATAGTACCATTTGCAAGAGAAATGATAATACCATCTACTCTTTGATTCATTAAAAGGTCAATTTGTTTTTTCTCTAATTCATAAGATTCATTGGATTGCAGTATAATTACCAAATAACCTTTTTTTTCAGCTTGAGCAACTATTCCTTTAATTACATTAGAGAAAAAGTGATGTACAATTACGGGTATAATAAGACCTATAGTTTTTGATTCCCTAGTTCTCAAATTAACAGCAAATGCATTTGGTTTGTAATTCAGAGTGCTTGCAAGTTCTTTTACTAAAGATTTGGTTTTAGGACTTACATCTGGATAGTCTTTAAGAGCTTTTGAAACAGTGGTAATGGAGATGTTTAATTTATTAGCGATTTCTCTTAATGTGACTTGTTTCATGATGGATTTATCAAAAATATAGCAGCTAAAATACAATAAAAGTAAATATCGAAAACGTTTTCGAGAAAACCGAAAACGTTTTCGGTTGAAATTTTTATTAATAATTCTGTCCTTGTTCTAATTTCGGAAAAGTATTAACTCAACATTTACTGATAATTAAATTTTACTCAAAATGAATATTAAGAAAACTACATGGAGTATTATAGTGACATTGTTGTTTGCAGCTGTTACTGTTACCGCACAATCGACAATTTCTGGAACTGCAAAAGATATTCAAGGCGAAACACTTCTTGGTGTGAATCTAGTGCTTCAAGGGACTAATAAAGGTGCTGTGACTGATCTTGATGGTAAATACAGCATTGCAAACGTCCCAAATGGAGATTACACTATTGTAGCTACGAGTTTAGGATATGATAAAGTTATTAAAACTGTAAGTGTTAGCGGATCCAATGTTGTTGTTGATTTTGTAATGAAGGAAAATGCGGAGTCTCTAGAGGCAGTTGTAGTTACTGGTGTGACAAATCCTAAAGCAAAAATTGAGTCAAGTGTTTCTGTTACAACATTGAAAACGGAAACAGTTGCTCAAAGCGCGCCTAGAACTACTGCAGAGATTTTTAGAACAATACCAGGAATAAGATCAGAGTCTTCAGGTGGTGAAGGAAACTCAAATATATCTGTAAGAGGTGTTCCTATTTCTTCAGGTGGTTCCAAATACGTTCAACTTCAGGAAGACGGTCTTCCAGTATTATTATATGGAGACATGTCTTTTGCTACTGCAGATATTTTTACAAGATTTGATGCTAACGTTGCTCGTATTGAAGCTATTCGTGGTGGATCTGCATCTACACAAACTTCAAATGCTCCTGGTGGAATTATAAATATTATAAGTAAAACAGGAAAATCAGAAGGTGGTATCATAGGAACTACATTCGGAGCTAATTATGATTCTTTTAGAACTGATTTTTCATACGGAACTGAGGTTGCGGATAATTTATATATTCATGCTGGTGGGTTTTATAGAGTAGGAGAAGGAATAAGAGATGCTGGGTTTACTGCAAATAATGGAGGTCAATTTAAATTGAGCTTGATGAAAGAATTTGAAAATGGATCTGTAAGGGTTTATGGTAAGTATTTAAATGATAGAGCGATAGCTTATTTACCAGCTCCTATTCAAGTTTCAGGAACCAATGCAAACCCTACTTGGGAAGATGCTCCTAATTTTGATGCTACTACCGGATCACTACATACACCTAATTTAACGCAAACCCTACGATTAGGGCCTGATGGTGAGCCTTCACGAGGTGATGTTACAGATGGTATGCATCCCGTGTCTACATCCTTAGGAATTGCAGCGAAGTTTGATCTAGGAAATGGCTATAAAGTTTCTAATAACGGTAGATTCTCTGCAAACAGTGGAGCTTTCGTATCTCCTTTCCCATCGCAAGTAGGTACAAGTGCGTTAATTGCTGACTCTTTTGGTGCTGGATCTACGTTACAATTCACGGATGGTTCGCCAGTAGGAGCAAATAGTCTTGTGGCGCGTATTCATATGTTTGATGTTGAGTTAGAAAACTTTAATAACTTCATGAATGATATTAAATTATCAAAATCATACAACAACCTAGACATAACATTAGGTTACTTTAAATCCATTCAAAATGTTTCAATGAACTGGAGTTGGAATTCTTACCTACAAGAAGTAAAAGGGGAGAATGCTAGATTGATCAACGTTTTTGATCCTGCAGGCGCTCCTTTAAGTGAAAATGGATTATATGCTTATGGAACACCTTTTTGGGGTAACCTTGCAAGAAATTATGATACACAATACAACGTCTCTGCTCCATATTTAAATATTGCATTAGAGGCAAGTGAAAGTTTAAATTTTGATGCTAGTGTCAGATTCGATTATGGTAAAGTAGATGGAGCATTTTCAGGAGGTGTAGAATCTACTATAGATATAAATAATGATGGTGTTATTTCAGCACCAGAACAAGTGGTTTTTAGTGTAGATAACGCGGCTCCTACAAATGTAAATTACAATTATGATTACTTCTCTTATTCATTAGGTGTCAATTATAAACTACAAGAAAGACAAGCTGTTTTTGCACGTTATAGTAGAGGAGCATCTGCAAAGGCAGATCGTATTTTGTTCTCGGGATTAGACTACCAAAATTCTGATAGAATCAACGCTCTAGATTTCCTTAATCAGGCAGAAGTGGGGTACAAGCAAGGATTTGATAATGGTGCTATTTATATTACAGGATTTTATTCTTCAACTACAGAACAAGCAGGGTTCGAGGCTACAAATCCGGATCTAATTATTGATAATGATTACAAATCCTTCGGTGTAGAGGTAGAAGGTTCATATAGGTTGAAGGATTTAACTGTTAGAGGTGCGATTACATATACTAATGCGACTCTTGAGTCAGGAGATAACGAGGGAAATAAACCTAGGAGACAACCAGATTTCATTTATAATTTGATACCTTCTTATAACTTTGGCGTTGAAAAGCAAAATTCCATAGGATTAAGCTTTATAGGACAAACAAAAGCATATGCCCAAGACACTAATGAATTAATTATGCCTGGATTTGTAATAGTAAACGGATTTGTAAACATGGGTATAACTAAAAACTTAAATGTAAACGTGTCTGCAAATAATATTTTTGACACATTAGGTATCACTGAGTCTGAAGAAGGCTCCATCGTAGAAGGGCAAACTAATTATTTAAGAGCGAGAGCTCTTCCTGGAAGGTCTGTTTCGTTAGGATTGCAATATAGATTTTAATATATTATATGGTAGTGGTTGTTTTGTTATGGCATAAGAAGGGTATTCCACTGTGCTTAATGAAATAAAGTTCCACAAACAATTTTGGATTAGGTCGTAGAGAAATCTGTAGTAGAATTGGCATTATTTATTTAATGCCAATTTTATTTCCAAAATCCATTTGTCATTGAAATAATATAAACTCTTTAGCACAGAATGTTGATCTTGATAAAATTTAAAAAATGATAGGGAAGGTAAAGCTGAATTTTTGGCAAATTTTGCATATGAACGTCGGTTTTTTCGGTATTCAATATAGTTTTGGACTACAACAAAGTGCGGTGACGCCTATCTATGATTTTCTTGGTGCAACACCAGATCAAATACCTATTTTGCATCTAGCAGGTCCTGTGACGGGATTACTTGTACAGCCTATTATAGGCGCTATGAGTGATAAAACATGGTCACCTAAATTTGGACGTCGAAAACCTTATTTTCTAATAGGTGCATTGCTATGTAGTGTCAGCTTATTACTTTTTCCTTTTAGCAGTTCTTTATGGATGGCAGCTGGGTTGTTATGGATTCTTGATGCTGGAAATAATACAGCCATGGAACCCTATAGAGCTTTAATCGCTGATAAATTGATACCAGAACAGCAGCCTACAGGTTTTCAAATGCAAAGTTTCTTTACCGGTCTAGGACAGGTGCTTGCAAACCTATCGATCGTTGTTTTTCCTATATTTATAATTGGTAAAACAGGTTCATTACCTACATGGGTTTATGCTTCGTTTTTTTTGGGTGCAGCGTTTTCAATAGGATCTGTTTTATGGAGTAATAGCAAAACTGAAGAAATACCTCCTACGGACAAAGAACTTGCTTTAATGCGAGCAGAAAGACGCTCATTTCTAGGGCCGCTTATTGAAATTGTATCTGCTATTAAGGATATGCCTAAGGTGATGTGGCAACTTGCACTAGTATACTTTTTTCAATGGTATGCGCTGTTTTGTTACTGGCAAAACGCTTCAAAGAGCGTCGCGCTTTCTGTATGGAATGTAACACCAACTAATGAGGAAGTTTATAATGAGGCAGTAAGTTGGACAGGTTTAATAAATGGCTGGTATAATGTAGTAACGTTTTTAGTGGCATTTGCATTGGTAGGTTTTGCAAAAAAACACAGCCCTAAATTAGTTCATGCGGTTTGTTTATTGCTTGCTGCTGCTGGATTTCTAGTATTTCCTCATATATCTGATAAAAGTTTCTTACTCTTTGCGATAACCGGTTTCGGTATAGGATGGGCGAGTATGATGGGAATTCCTTATTTAATGGTAATATCTAATATTCCTAAAGAACGTTATGGAGTTTATATGGGTATTATAAATATGATGATAGTAATACCTATGATATTTCAAACGTTGACATTTGGATTTGTACTTAAGAATTTTTTAGGTAACGATCCACGTAATGCAATCACTTTTGCAGGGGCATTATTAATTCTTGCTACTATAGTGACACTGTTTATTCAATCAAGAAAACCTTCTCTACATGAATAGTGTTACATATAATAAATCAATTGAGTTGCTTCATAAAGCCTCATCTGTGCATGGTTTTCTTGCAAGCGCCTTAGATATATCGAATTATAAAAGGGTGTGGTCTAGAGATGGAGTCATATGTGGTCTAGCAGCACTTGCCTCTGAAGATGAAGAACTAGTCAAGACTTTTGAGAAAACCATCCATACGCTTGCAGCACACCAACATGATATAGGAACCATTCCGTCTAATGTTGCTTTTAAGGGTAAAAAAGTAGAAGTTAGTTATGGTGGTCTAGCGGGTAGAGTCGATGCGGTAACTTGGTTTATAATAGGAGTTTGCCAGCTAGCACATTATAAGCAAGATCCTCAAATAGTAGAATTATATAAACCTAACATCAATAAATGTCTAAAACTCTTAAATGCTTGGGAATTTAACAACAAGCATTTGCTGTACATACCGTTATCTGGTAACTGGGCAGATGAGTACATTACCGATGGTTATGTATTATATGATCAATTATTGAGATTATGGGCCTTAAAGTGTTACAATCATTTTGAAAATAAGGTACAAATCGATCATAAAATTGATTCTATTATAGAGCAGCTGCAAATTAACTTCTTAGGGGATTCTAAAGCAGAGAAATTTCATCCTAGAGCTTACGAAGCTATGGCTCTAAAGAGTTATTTACCAGCGTCATTTTCACCATCTGGATATAAAACGCAATTTGATGCATTTGCAAATAGTTTATTCTTGATACTGAACCTAGGTACTTCAGATCTTAAAGAAAGAATAGTTGAATACAGTCAAAATTTATTATCTCAAAGCAAACTCCAAGTATTACCGGCATTTTGGCCACCAGTGATGCAAGAAGATGAGCATTGGAACTTATTGAAAGATAATTGTAAGTATGAATTCAGGAACTATCCTTATGAATTTCATAATGGTGGTAGCTGGCCTATGGTAAACGGATTTTATGGATTAGCCTTATGCAGTATGGGATATGAACAAGCAGCTCAAGATTTATTGAGGAATATAAATCAATTAAACGCACTTGAGGAATTTGCCTTTTATGAAAATTTCCATTCTATCACGGGTGAGCCTTTAGGTGTGCCTAAATGTGCTTGGAGTGCGGCAGGAGCAGTAATCCTGCATAAATCATTAAATAATAATTTTAAAATATTAATTGACTAGTGAAGACCATTGATATATTGTGTGTAGGGGAAATATTGATTGATTTTATAGGTCATGAAAAAAATGTAAGTATTTCAGAAACTAAAAATTACCACCGTTTTTTAGGTGGTTCTCCTACTAATGTGGCGGTTAACGCCGTAAGATTAGGGTTGAAATCTGCTATTATCGGCTCCTGCGGAAAAGATGGATTAGGGGATTTTATAGTTGATAAATTAAAAAGTGAACAGGTAAATACCTCACACATAAATAGAGCATCTGGTTTACCTACTTCTATTATTTTAATTTCTAGATCTGTAGACACACCAGATTTTACTGCCTATAGAGAGGCAGACTCTGTTATAACAGAAGATTTAATTACAGATGAACTGTTGGATTTGTCTAAGATTTATCACACCACATGTTTTGCTTTGAGTAAAAACCCAGCAAGAGCTACAATTTTAAAAGGAGCACAACGAGCTAGAGAACTTGGTCTGCAACTAAGTATAGACTTAAATTACTCCGAGAAAATTTGGTCTGATCGTAAAGAAGCAAAAAAAGTGATTGCGCAGTATCTGGCTAATAATCCATTACTAAAATTAAGTATAGACGATTGTTATAGGTACTTTGATAATCACAAATCTGATGAAGAAATTTTTAGTTACTTCCATTCTAAAGGAGTTTCTACGATATGTCTTACCAAAGGTAAAGACGGTGTTGCTGTTTCAGATCTTAAAGAAGGTGTATTGAATCAAGCTGCGTTACAAGTAAAAGATGTTAAGGACGTCACAGGTGCAGGTGATGCTTTTTGGGCGGGATTTTTATTTTCCAGGCTCAGTAACAAGTCTCTACTAGACTCTACTACGATTGCTCAAAAACTAGCGACTATTAAACTACAGAATGTTGGGCGATTGCCTGATATAAAAGTTCTTAAAAACGTAATCAACGAATTGGTTTAGTGGATTTGTAAATTTGTAGTAATTGTTCCTGTAGTTATATTGGTTTGTTTTATATGGTATAGATTGGATTGTTTTTTACTTTTATCATCCTTATATACTAATTGTTGGTCAAACAATAAAAGATAAAATTTATTTCACTTTCGCGAAAGCGAGTTCCATATTTACCTTAACCTTAGTACCTATCTTAACAATATCTAGTACATTTGTTTTTCATTTTTTTTTGAGCAATTAAACTCAAACCCCATGAGTGAAGAAAGTAAACGTAGAGAAGCATTAGTATATCACGCAAAACCGCAACCTGGTAAAATAAAAATTATACCTACTAAAAAGTATAGTAGTCAACGAGATTTATCTCTTGCCTACAGTCCAGGTGTTGCACAGCCTTGTCTTGAAATAGCTAAGGATAAGGCAAATGTTTATAAATATACTACCAAGGGTAACCTTATGGCCGTAATTTCTAATGGAACCGCTGTTTTAGGCCTTGGTGATATTGGCCCAGAAGCATCTAAACCTGTAATGGAAGGAAAAGGGCTGCTTTTCAAAATATTTGCTGACCTAGACTGTTTTGATATTGAGGTTGATACCACAAATGTTGAAGAGTTCATTCAAACTGTGAAAAATATTGCCCCAACTTTTGGTGGGATAAATTTAGAAGATATCAAGGCTCCAGAAGCATTTGAAATAGAACGCCGTTTAAAAGAGGAGTTAGATATCCCAGTAATGCATGACGATCAACATGGTACAGCCATTATTTCAAGTGCGGCATTACTCAACGCGCTTGAACTTGCTGATAAAAAAATAGAAGACGTAAAAATCGTTGTGTCAGGAGCTGGTAGCGCCGCTATTTCTTGTACCAGCCTTTATGTAAAGCTAGGAGCAAAGAAGGAAAACATCATGATGTATGATGTGGACGGTTTAATTACAACATCTAGGACAGATCTTGGTGATATGCAAATGCAATTTGCAAGAGAGATGGATACCGTGTCCATGCGCGAGGCATTTAAGAATGCCGATGTATTTTTAGGTCTTTCAGTAGGAAACATTGTTGATGAGGACATGCTATTGAGCATGAATGAAAACCCAATTGTATTTGCCATGGCAAATCCAGTGCCCGAGGTTGATTACAACCTAGCTATTGCAACCCGTGATGATATCATTATGGCAACAGGGCGAAGCGATCACCCTAATCAAGTAAATAACGTATTAGGTTTTCCTTTTATTTTTCGTGGAGCGCTAGATGTAAGAGCAACTACAATTAATGAAGAAATGAAACTAGCAGCTACTCATGCTATTGCTAGTCTTGCTAAAGAACCAGTTCCTGAACAAGTTAATATCGCCTATGGCGAGCTCAAACTTACCTTTGGTAGGGATTATATAATTCCAAAACCCTTTGACCCTAGATTAATTTCAACCATTCCGCCAGCTGTTGCAAAAGCAGCCATGGAAACAGGAGTTGCCAAAGAACCAATTCAAGATTGGGAGAAATACGAGGAGCAATTACTCACACGTATGGGCTCAGATAATAAGCTTGTCAGGCTTATTTTAAATAGAGCAAGGACAAATCCAAAAAGAATTGTTTTTGCCGAGGCCGATCAACTAGATGTACTCAAAGCAGCGCAAATTGTTTTAGAAGAAGGAATAGGAACACCTATACTTTTGGGACGCAGGGAAACAATTGAAGAACTTAAAGAGGAACTTGAGTTTGATCAACCTTGTTTAATTATTGATCCCAAAAGCGATGAAGAAAAAGCTCGCAGAGATAGATATGCTGAAGAGTTTTGGAAAATAAGAAAGCGTAAAGGGGTTACTTTATTTGATGCCGGTAAATTTTTAAGACAGCGCAATTATTTTGCGGCGATGATGGTAGAAATGGGTGATGCCGATGGTTTAATCACTGGATTTGCTCAGTCCTATCCTCGTGCCATCACACCTATGTTAGAGATTATAGGTCGCGCACCAGGAGTTGATAAAGTAGCCAGTACCAATTTAATGATCACACAACGAGGTCCTATGTTTATTTCAGACACTTCTATAAACATAGATCCAGATGCTATTGAACTAGCAAAAATTGCACAAATGACAGGCCGTACAGCCCAGTTGTTTGGTATCACGCCTAATATAGCAATGATAAGCTACGGGAACTTTGGGTCTTCAGAACATCCTAATGCTGTTAAAGTACGTAATGCGGTAAAATATTTACACCAATATTATCCCGATCTAGTAGTAGATGGAGAACTACAAGCCGATTTTGCTTTAAATTCTGAATTACTTCAGGACAAGTTTCCTTTTTCAAAACTTGCAGGTAAAAAAGTGAATACATTAGTGTTTCCTAACCTTGAAAGTGCAAATAGTACTTATAAAATGATGAAGGAACTTAATGGTACTGATAGTATAGGTCCTATCCTTTTAGGTTTGCAAAAACCCGTACACGTAGTTCAATTAGGAGCTAGTGTGGACGAGATCGTGAACATGGCTGCCGTGGCAGTTATAGATGCACAACAAAAGGAGTCCTATAATCGTTCATTGCAGTTAAAAAGGTCGCAACAACCGCAATAGATTATTTTATTACATTTGAATTACAATTAACCAATTATGATTGCACAACTTCAGGGCAGGCTAGTAGAAAAAAACCTGACCGATGTAGTAATTGATTGCCATGGAGTAGGATATCTAGTAGAAATATCACTGCACACATATTCACAACTGCCAGACAACGAGCAGTGCAAGTTGTATACTTATATGCAAGTACGTGAGGATGCACACAGGTTGTTCGGTTTTGCCGAAAAAAGTGAACGAGAAATCTTCAAACTATTACTGTCCGTATCTGGAGTTGGTGCAAATACAGCTCGTACCATGTTATCCAGTGTTGCGCCCACACAAATTGCACAAGCTATCGCTAGTGAAGATGTGCGCACGATACAAAGTGTAAAAGGTATAGGTGCAAAAACAGCGCAACGTGTTATACTCGATCTTAAGGATAAAATATTACAAGTATTAGATAATCCAGAAATTTCTATTGTTGCAAGCAATACTGGCCGTGATGAAGCGTTATCTGCACTAGAAACTTTAGGCTATGCTCGCAAGCAGGCTCAAAAAGTCGTGGATAAAATTTTGAGCAATCAACCAGATGCCACGGTAGAAAATTTGATTAAACAAGCATTAAAACAATTATAGGATTTGGGATATAGGTATTTTAAAATGAAGCTTTTACCTGTTTTAATAGCTCTTTTTTGTTTCGCTTTCGCGAAAGCGCAACAACCCACAACACAAGAGAACGATTCTATACCTAATGGAGTCGAATTAGGTAAATTAGAATTACCAGATCCACCTTCCATAACCAAAATGTATGAATATGATCCAGTAATGGATAGGTATATTTTGAGGACTACATTTGCTGGCTATCAATTGGATTATCCCTTTGTACTTACCAGAGAGCAGTATTTACAGCGTGCTATGAAAGAACAAATGAAAAGTTATTTCATTGAAAAAGCACAGGCAATTGCAGGAAAAACGGATGAGGATAAGGAGAAGCAAAAGAATCTTTTACCCAATTTTTATGTAAACTCGGCTTTGTTTGAAAGTATTTTTGGTGGTACAGAGATATCGGTAGTTCCACAAGGATCTGTAGAGGTAGATCTAGGACTGCTTTTTAATCGTAGTGATAACCCTAGTTTTTCCCCTAGAAATAGACAGAATACCACTTTTGATTTTAACCAGCGTATCAATTTATCTCTTGTAGGTAAGGTAGGAACTAGGCTACAGGTTAATGCTAACTACGATACTCAAAGCACCTTTAATTTTCAAAATCAAATTAAACTTGATTACACACCTACAGAAGATGATATATTACAAAGTATTGAGGTAGGTAATGTGAATATGCCACTTAATTCTCAACTTATTCGTGGTGCGCAAAGTCTTTTTGGTATTAAAACAGAATTGCAATTTGGAAAAACGAGAATTACTGCTGTTTTTTCAGAACAACAAAGTGAGGCTCGTACAGTACAGGCTCAAGGTGGAGCATCAATAAACGAATTTGATTTTTTCTCGCTGGATTATGATGAGAACAGGCACTTTTTCCTAGCTCATTATTTTAGGGATAATTACGATCGCACCCTAGAAAATTATCCATTTATAAATACAAATGTACAAATCACAAGAGCCGAGGTTTGGATTACCAATCGTGGTAATCGTACTCAAGATGTACGTAATTTAGTAGCTATTCAA
Source organism: Nonlabens sp. MIC269 (assembly GCF_001430865.1). Taxonomy (GTDB): domain Bacteria; phylum Bacteroidota; class Bacteroidia; order Flavobacteriales; family Flavobacteriaceae; genus Nonlabens; species Nonlabens tegetincola. The sequence goes on from NZ_CP011373.1 coordinate 1,908,035, forward strand.
GATTTAGGTGAGTCTGACGGTGAAAATATTGGTTTAGACGTTGTTCCTCCTGGTTTTTTTAACGTTACAGAAGGTGCTTATCCTGACAATTCAAATAACCAATTCAACCCTAGAGGGATAAATGGTTCTACAAGTTCATTGCTCAATGAACAAATTAGAGACATAGGAACAGTCCAGCAAGGTTTTGGTGGTGCTCAAGTAAATGAGGGCTTTGATTACGTTTCTTTAGAAAATGCAAGGAAATTAGCACCAAATGAATATACCTTAAACACGCAATTAGGTTATATATCTTTAAGACAAAGATTGAATAACGATGAAGTACTTGCAGTTGCTTTCCAGTTTACTGCTGGTGGTAAGGTATATCAAGTAGGAGAATTTGCTAATGATGGTGTAGTTGCAACCAATGTAGACACAAACACAAATCCTGGGCAAGTAGCTGTCAACAACCAAAATCTAGTAGTAAAGCTACTTAAGAGCAACTTGGTAACCGTTACGGAGCCATCTTGGGATCTTATGATGAAAAATATTTATAATCTAGGTGGATTTCAATTATCACCAGAGGATTTTAGATTAAATATCTTTTACCAGTATCCACCCGAGTTAAATTATATAACAGCTGCTCCTGGAACACTAACCAATCCACCAGTTGCTTTACCTAGTGACGTTGAAGAAACCACATTAATTAGAGTATTTGATTTAGATAGATTAAATCAACAAGGAGATCCGCAACCTGATGGTGATGGCTTCTTTGATTATGTACCTGGTTTGACTATCGATCCAGAAAATGGGCGTATTATATTCACGAGTGTAGAACCTTTTGGTGAATTTTTATTCAATAAGTTAGATCTTACTCCTGGCGCTGGTCCAGAAGATTATAACAACCCATCTACTTATAATGCAAATCAAGAGCAGTATGTATACCGCAATATGTATCGCACGACCAAGGCTCAAGCTCTAGAAAACGCTGATAAGAATAAGTATTTAATTAAAGGTCAATACAAATCAACTGGTCAAGAAGGTATTCCTATAGGTGCTTTCAATGTTCCTAGAGGTTCGGTTACTGTTACCGCTGGTGGACGAACCCTACAAGAAGGTATAGATTATACGGTAGACTATCTAGCTGGTCGAGTAATAATTCTGGATCAAGCATTACTTAATTCAAACACTCCAATTCAAGTTTCTACAGAGAATAATTCGGTGTTCAGACAGCAAACAAAGAGATTTACAGGAATAAATGTAGAACATAAATTTAGTGAGGATCTCATAGTAGGTGGTACTTTTTTGAATCTTAAAGAACGTCCCATTACACAAAAATCTACCTACGGTTTTGAGCCTATTAACAATACTATTTTAGGTGCAAACTTTCTGTACAATACTGAGGTGCCTGTGTTAACGAGACTGGTTAATAAATTACCAAATATTGATACTGATGTTGCTTCAAATTTATCATTAAGAGGTGAGATTGCATATTTGTTTCCTGGCTCGCCAGCTGGTGATAACTTTGGTAATAGAGCAGCTGCTTATGTAGATGATTTTGAGGGCTCTCAAACTACTATCGATATATTAAGTCCGTTTGCCTGGTCGTTAGCAAGTACACCAGTTGATTTTGAAGGTAATGGAAGTTCTTCAAACCCATTAGAGTATAATTATAGCAGGGCCAAAATGTCCTGGTATTCCATTGATCCAATATTCTATGGAACGCAAAGACCAGCAGGTATTACAGATGATGATGTTTCAGATTGGAGAACTCGTAGAGTGTTTATAGACGAGTTGTTTCCAAATGTAGATTTACAACAAGGTCAACAACAAGTAGTAAATACACTAGATCTTGCCTATTATCCAAGCGAGCGTGGTCCTTATAATTACAATCCATCTGCAGCTGGTTCAAACATTCTTCCTAATCCACAGGATAATTGGGCAGGTATCATGAGACAGTTCTCAAGTACCAATTTTGAGCAAAATAATGTGGAGTACATTCAATTTTGGATGATGGACACATTTGCATTTGACCCTACTAATACGGGAGGAACAATTTCTATCAACTTAGGAAGTATATCTGAAGATGTGCTGAAAGACAACCGTAAGCAATTTGAAAATGGATTACCGGATGATGGAGGTACGATATTAACTACATCAACGGCTTATGGAAAAGTCCCTAATAGTCAATCTCTTGTTTACGCATTTGACACACAAGGACAAGAGAGAGCAAATCAAGATATAGGTTTAGATGGTTTTAGCGATGCCGAAGAGATTAATTCCTTTCCTGCTTTTGGTCCAGTAGATCCAGCTAATGATAATTATGAGTTTTATCTTGCTGCTAACGGTGATATAGTTAATCGTTATAGAAATTACAATGGAACCGAAGGAAACTCACCTTCTGAAGTATCTCAAACAAATAGAGGATCAACCACTTTGCCAGACGTTGAGGATATTAATAGAGATAACACCATGAATACCATCGATAGTTATTTCGAATATAATATTCCAGTATTTCCAGGAATGGACGTTAATAACAACGATTACATCTACGATACTAAAACAGTACAAACCGAATTGCCTAACGGAACTCGTATAGATACAAGATGGGTGCAGTTTAGAGTGCCGCTTAATGATCCTAATCGTGAAGTGATTAATGAAATAGCAGATTTCAGAGCTATTCGATTCATGAGAATGTACCTGACAGATTTTAACGTAGATACGCATTTAAGATTTGGTTCTTTGGATCTAGTGCGCGGTGATTATCGTCGTTACACTGCTTCATTAGATGAAACAGATCCTAATGCCGCAGACGACCCTACTGTTTTTGAAGTTGAAGGTGTTAATATTGAAAATAACGAATCTAGAACTCCAATTAGATATGTATTACCACCAGGAGTTGAAAGAGAAGAATTAAGAACTCAAAATCAAAACATCAGACAGAATGAACAATCGCTAGCTTTAAGAGTTTGTGATTTAGAATCTGGTGATTCGAGAGCTGTGTTTAAGAACATTCGAATTGACATGCGTCAATATGAAGATTTAGAAATGTTTGTCCATGCTGAATCTCTAGTAAATGAACTCGCACTTGCTGATGGTGAGATTGAAGTCTTTGTGAGAATGGGTGTAGATTTCACCCAAAATTATTATGAGGTAAGGTTGCCACTTTCTATTACAGCATTTGGAGCTACTGATCGCAATGAAGTTTGGCCTAATAGTAACAATTTTAAGATTAACCTCGAGTTACTGCAGGAATTGAAAGCTAGAGTACTAGGAAATCCAGCATTAAATGTAAACGAAGCTAATTTCTTTGATCAAGTTAACCTTGGCGGAGATCCTAACGAGGCAGCACAGCACAGTTATGGTATCCGTGGAAATCCAAATTTTGGAGATATACGAGCACTTATGATAGGTGTACGCAATCCAACATCAAACCAAATATGTGGTGAAGTTTGGGTAAATGAAATGAGACTTGCTGGTCTTAAAAACGAAGGTGGTTATGCGGCAACTATGAATCTGGATGCAAATGTTGCCGATTTTGCATCGGTTACCGCGACAGGTAGACGCAGCACAATAGGTTTTGGAGCTATTGAGCAAGGGCCTAACGAGCGAGATCGTGAAAATGTCACACAATATGATATCACAACAAATGTAAGTCTAGGTCAATTATTACCTAAAAAATGGGGTGTACAATTACCGTTCACTTATAGTATAGGTGAAGAAACCATAACACCGCAATTTGATCCACAGTTTGAGGATATTGAATTGGATACTAGATTAGATAATGCAGACAATGATGCCGAAAGAGACGCTATAAGGGAACAAGCCGAAAATTATACACGCAGGCAAAGCGTCAATCTTATAGGAGTGCGCAAGGAGCGAACTGGTGATTCAAAACCAATGCCGTATGATATTGAAAACTTTACTTTCTCTGGAAGTTACAATCAAGTAGATCAACGCAACTTTGAAATTGAGCAATATAAAGAACAATCGGTTAATGCAGGAGCAACTTATAATTATGCGTTTCCTAAAGCCGAGGTTGAGCCTTTCAAGAACATCAGCTTTTTAGAAGGTAAGTACGGTAAATTCTTAAGTGATTTTAATCTTAATTTATTACCTAATAATTTCTCTGCGAGTGGGAATATTGTTAGACAATACAACTTTCAAAAATTTAGAGATCTTCAATTGGATACTAATCCAGTAGATATTGATGGTGATGGTATTCCAGATGCGCAAAATATCAGTATCGCTCCATTAACAAATCGCAATTTTACACTCAATCATCAGTATGCTATTAATTGGGATTTGACAAAATCGTTACAGTTCAACTTAAGTGCCAATCAGAATAGACTGGTCCGTAGTTACATTGATTCAGAGTCCAATGAAGTAGATCAAGACTATACCTTATGGACCGACTTTTTTGATGAAGGTATTCCTAATCAACACAATCAACAATTACAACTTACTTATAAATTGCCGTTTGATAAGTTTCCTTTTCTCGCTTTCGCGAAAGCGAACTACACTTACACAGCAGATTTTAACTGGCAGAGATCATCGCAACAATTTTCGCAATTAGATGACATACCGGATATAGGTAATACTGTTTCAAATGCCAATACGCATCGTATCAACGGTACTTTGGATCTAGATAATCTTTATAAATACGTAGGTCTAGAGAAGATTAAATTTGGAAACGAAGCACGTAATGCCCGTAAGAGATCACGCAGCCGCAGTAGAACGCGCACACCAGCTGGAACACCAAATCCCGATCAGGCTAAGGAAGAAAAGGAAAAGAAGATTCCTAAGAAGAACTTTGCAAATCAAGCTCTGAATACTTTAATAGGTGTGGTAACTTCAGTAAAAAGAGCACAAATTAATTATGAGGAAACCAATGGTATGTTTCTTCCAGGTTACACAAATGATATTGGGTTTATAGGAACTTTAAAACCAACTACAGGTTTTGTGTTTGGGTCACAGGCAGAAGTTAGAGAACTAGCCGCAAGAAAAGGTTGGTTAACCTTGTTCCAGGATTTTAATCAACAGTATAGTGAGGTAGCTTCACGCAAGTTTGATTATAACATTAAAGTGGATCTAGTAAAGGACCTAACGCTAGACCTTGTAGGAAACCGAAATTATCAAGAAACCTATCAAGAAAATTATCGAGTAAATCCAACATCCTTACAATATCAATCGTTGACGCCTAATGAATTTGGGAACTTTGATATTTCTACCATTATGATTGGTACTGCTTTTCAAAAAAGCGATATCAATGGTTCAAAAACTTTTGAGACATTTAGAAATAATAGACTAGCTGTAGCCAATAAACTGGCAACGGAATTTTATGGAACTACAACATTTAACCGTGATTCAGATGGGTTTCCTGTAGGTTTTTCACGTAATAGTCAGGAAGTTTTATTGCCTTCCTTTATTGCTGCTTATGAAGGGCGAGATGTTGAAGATCAAGATCGTAGTGCTTTTAGAGATATTCCTTTACCTAATTGGACTTTAAAGTACACAGGATTAATGAATCTTAAATGGTTTAAAAAACGTTTTAGAAGATTTTCATTGAATCATGGGTACAGGTCTAGTTATACGATTAATCAATTTCAACGTAATCTAGATTTTGTTGCTGGTAATAGAAATTTTGATTATGATGAAAATGCCACGCTTAATCCAGGATCATTAAATCAAAATGGAGATTTCAAGTCACCACAACTATATTTCAACATCAATTTGACTGAGAGTTTTTCGCCATTGTTCAAGATTGATTTTGAAATGAAAAATTCAATGTCTATTGCTGTAGAACACCGTAGGGATAGAGCTGTGTCCCTAAGTTTTGATAATAACCTACTTACTGAAATAAACAGTAAAGAATGGATCGTAGGAGTTGGTTATAGATTAAAGGATCTCAAATTTAGAACGAATTGGGGTGGACGCAGTCGTGTGATAAAAAGCGACTTGAACATGAGATTGGATGGTTCAATCAGAGATAATATTACTATAGTAAGATATTTAGATTTTGATAATAGTCAAGCTACTGCTGGACAAACAATTTATGGTTTAAAATTCAGCGCAGAATATGCCTTTAGCCAGGCCTTTACTGGAATCTTCTATTACGACCATACGTTCAGCGAGTTTGCAATTTCGACGGCGTTTCCGCAAACTACTATTCGTAGTGGAATTACATTAAGATATACGTTTGGAAATTAGTAAGTGATTTTACGTAATTATAATAGTAAACTTGTGGCTTAAAAAGCTTAATGTTTTAAATTTACCCCTTTAAAAATTAAATAATGAATATTCCAGCAGAACTTAAGTACACCAAAGACCACGAATGGGTAAAAATAGAAGGTGATGTTGCAACAGTAGGGATCACTGATTTTGCTCAAAGCGAATTAGGTGATATTGTATACGTTGAGGTTGAAACCGTAGATGAAACACTTGATCAAGAGGAAGTTTTTGGTACGGTAGAAGCGGTAAAAACCGTTTCTGACTTGTTTTTACCATTGTCAGGTGAAATTGTTGAATTTAATGAGCAATTAGAAGACGAGCCAGAGTTAGTAAACTCTGACCCTTATGGTGATGGATGGATGATTAAAATAAAAATAAGCGACGCTTCACAAGTAGATGATCTTATGACTGCTGATGCTTATAAAGATCTTGTAGGATAGTGAAGCATTTGCTTAAAGGGGTTGCGCCGGTTTACACTCTAGTGATTGCTTATCTTTCACTAACAAGTTTACCCTTTCCTATTCCTTTTGAGCTCAGTTTTCAAGATAAAGTGTATCATGCAATTGCCTATTCTATTATGGCGATAGTATGGTACTTCTTTTTTTATGTCGGTTATGTTTCAAAGTTTCCTGATTATTCATGGAATATAAAAAACATACTAGAAGATTTTTCTAGAACAGTTGTTATAGGAGCTACGGTATTATCTTTTATAATAGGTGTTCTTATAGAATTAGGTCAAGGATATTTCTCACAAAATAGATCTATGGATATCTTTGACGTTTTTGCAAATGTATTTGGCATTATTATTGGTGCTTTATTACTTTATGTTATCAGTAAAATGTTACAGATAAAAAAATCTTAGCGTTAAAAGCTTTTAAGAAAAAATTGAATTATTTATTTTTAGCCACTAAACACCACCGCAATGGAAGTTAAAAAATCAGAAAAGGCAGATTTACGTAAGAATATTACGTTGTATGCTCTTGCAGGACTGGCATTTATGCTTTTGCTAGCATGGCAAGGTTTGGAGTATGAGACAAAAACAGTCGAAATCGAGGAGCCGCCAGTTGAAATTGAAGAATTCGTAATTGAAGAAGAAATTCCAATTACACAAATGCTTGATACGCCACCACCGCCACCACCACCGCCACCAGCTCCAGAAATTCTGGAAGTTGTTGAGGATGACGTAGAAATTGAAGAGGTGGAAATCCAAGATACTGAAACCGATGAAGAAGAAGAGATTGTTGAGGTAGAGGAGGTTTCTGAAGAAGTAGGTGTAGAAGAAGTGATTGCCGATGTACCTTTTGCAATTATTGAAAACGTGCCTATTTATCCTGGTTGTGAGGATAAGAAAAATAATGCTGACCGTAAGAAGTGTATGAGTGAGAAAATCACCAAGTTCGTTAACCGTAACTTTAATACAGGTCTTGCAAACGACTTAGGTCTTGAAGGTCGTCAAAAAATATCGGTACAGTTTAAAATCGATAGTAAAGGAAATATTGTAGGAGTTCAATCTCGTGCTAAGCATCCAGATCTACAGAAAGAAGCTGCACGTGTAATAAATAAATTACCTAAAATGACTCCAGGTATGCAGCGTGGTAGAGCAGTAGGTGTTATTTATGCATTACCAATTATCTTCCAGGTACAAGACTAGATAATTAAATAAATTTTTAAAAAAGCCCGACTTTCTACAAGTCGGGCTTTTTTATTATCAATAAAATAATGTTTTCATTAAAAGCTTGAGGATTTTATTTTGAATTAACGGTTTTTGGTACGACTCTTGATTTCTGTTCCTAATAACATTTTAAACCATTAATTATGAGTCTCTTTAAAAAAGATACCGATGCTGCAACATCGGTACTTTCTCGTATCGAGAGAAAGAAATCTATTAACACAAAAGTCAATCCCATTATTAATTTTCAAATAGGGCTGGTAGCAGCGCTATTGCTAGTTTGGATGGTTATTGAAACCACTACCGAAGAAACTAAGCCTGTTCCTGCAATCGTTGGTACTACGATCATAGACCTGTGGGAAGAAGATCATGATGTTTATCGAGTAATTCCAGATAATCCAATCATTAAACAGCCTATTGCAAAACCTGTAAGAATCGAAACTCCTAAAATTATAGAACCGAGTAAATTAAAGGTGGTTGATAATAACGAACTTGTTCCTGAAAATGATGACAAAAAAAGGGAAGAAACGCCTGTTACAGAGCCTGCGGTTACGCCAGTTACATCTAGTAAGGCAGAAGCAAAAAGCAAATCGACCACATCTACTACCAGCAGTCCTATAATAGCCGTTCAAGAAATGCCGCTTTTTCCTGGTTGTGATGAAGATATGTCAAGAGAGGAAAAGTATGACTGCATGAATGAAAAGATGAAAAGATTCATTCAAAGAAATTTTGATACTAGTCTAGCCGAAGATTTATCAGGTCAAGGAGATAAATTTAAGATAGCAACTATGTTCACAATTGATGAAAACGGTAATCCAATTGATATCAAAGTACGTGCTCCTAATGATCGATTAGTAAAGGAAGCGAATAGAGTGATGGCCAAATTACCGCAAATGCAGCCTGGCAAAATCAATAATAAACCAGTTAGGGTCATTTATTCAATACCAATAACATTTTCTATTCAGCAATAAACATCAACCATTTATTGTGATCCCAGACCTGTTTTTTAATATGAGTCTGGGATTTTTTATTCGGTATTATTAAAGTGTATCTTTGAGCCTATAACTTGAATTTATGAGATCAATTCTCTCTTTAATTTTTATACTGTCTTCTATAACAGGTATTGCTCAAACAAGTATAGAGAAATTCCCTATTTTTAGTAATTGTGAATCAGTTTTATCCAGTGAACTGTCCAGCTGTTTTTATAAGGAATTATACGTGCAGCTTCAAAATAATTATGATCACCCAAAAGATGTTAGCTCTAGTAGTGCGACAATTAGGTTTGAAGTAAATAAAGAAGGTGAGTTTATCATTGTCACCTTAGACTCAAAAGAGCAAGATGTAAAAAATGAATTGAGAAAAGCTTTTAATTCATTGCCCAAAATTACGCCACCTAGCTACAACGGAAACCCCACGTTTATGCAATTTGTTATAAACACACCGGTTCCATTGGTATCAGGTGGTTCCTTTGTTGCGTTTGATGAAAAGCAAAATACTGCATCGCCAGCAAAGAATGATGTGGTCAATGACTTAGACAGTATCGCTTTCGCGAAAGCGAACAATGATTACCAAGGTATCAAATCAAATAAATACACCAATCAAGAATTACTCTCAAACGCAATAATTCCTTTTTCGTATCAGCGTTATGCACCATATGAAGCTGCTATGAACAAAATTGGTACTAATGCTCACAGTAGTATTAAGCCTTATACCTTTAATCAAGTAGGAGCTTATTTTGATTTAGAAGCACAGCGCTCTAGTTTAACAGAAGAACGCACAACATGGTTAGGTCGCAAATGGTGGAATGAGCACTTTTTTAGAGTTGCAGGAGATGATTACTGGTTTGTAATAGATCCAGGAGTAGACCTACAGTTAGGTAAAGATTTTGATGCCGATATTAATACCTTTAATAATACTAGGCTCGCGATGGTAAACGGTGGTATCGGTAAGCAAATAACATTTGGAGCTACGATTCAAGAATCTCAAGGTCGATTTGCAGATTATTTCAACCGAGAAATCACGCTGCGAGCACCAGATGGTGGTAATCCAGGTATTGTACCTGGTCGTGGTATTGCTGAAGATGGCGGTGAGAGTATTTACGATTACCCAGTAGCAACAGGTTATATTAATTACAAACCTAGCAAGTATTTTGATTTACAATTAGGTCATGGGCAGCATTTTATAGGAGATGGATACAGATCTTTAATTTTAAGTGATAACTCAATGCCATTCCCTTACTTTAAAGTAAATGCAAATTTTTGGAAACTCAACTACACTGTTCTTTACACCTCGCTAAGAGATGTGCGCAGTGAAGTAACTGCCGATGATAGTTTTCGTACTAAGTTTATGACTTTTCACTATTTAAGTTGGAATGCTACAAAGCGACTTAATATCGGATTGTTTGAAAGTGTGCTTTGGCAGGATGATAACCAAAGAGGATTTGATTTTAATTATATTAATCCTATCATTTTTTATCAGGCTATTGAATTACAAACAGGTTCACGAGGTGGAAATGCTCTAATAGGCGCTACTGCAAAATATAAATTCACCAATAGGGTTACGGGATATGGGCAGCTTGTTTTTGACGAGTTTTCTAGTGATGCCGTGGCTGGTGGTGGTAGTTTTAAGAATAAAAGTGCCTTTCAATTAGGTGTAAAATGGCAAAATGCTTTTATTAACGGTTTAATGCTTCAAGCAGAGTATAATCGGGTAAGGCCTTTTACTTACAGTCATAATTCTATCGTTCTTAATTATGGTAATAGTAACCAAGCGCTTGCTCATCCATGGGGTGCAAACTTCTATGAGATGATTTTTATAGGCCGATATGACTATAAACGATGGTACGGGATCGGTAAAGCTATTTTAGGGGAACGTGGTTATGATATATTATCAAATACCGACAATCTTGCTTATGGAGGTAATATTTACACCAGTGAAGATAATCGCGCATTTGAAAACGGTAATGAAGTAGCTCAAGGTAATACCGCAAGCTATTTTTATGGGCAACTTGAAGCAGGATATTTAATCAATCCAGCCTCAAACTTAAAAGTATATGCACAGCTTATTTATCGTGATATTTCTCCTCAAGTAGATAACGTAAGAGTGGTTGATCAATCCACAACCTGGTTTAACATAGGATTGCGCACAGATATAATGAACTGGTCCTACGACAGGTAAATGATAAAAAGTATCAGATTAACTTTTTTGATTTAAAAGCTTGTAAACCACAATAAAACATTATTTTTGCACTCGCTTTAAGCGATACGTCAGATAGTCTGGCATACATAATATTCATTATTTCAAATAATTTTGGCATGTATTTAACTGCAGAAAAAAAAGCTGAAATCTTTTCAAAGTATGGAAAGTCAGTAAACGATACTGGTAACACTGATGCGCAAATCGCGTTATTCACTTACCGTATCAATCACTTAACAGAACACCTTAAGAAAAACCGTCACGATTTTAATACAGAGCGTAGCTTGGTTAAATTGGTAGGTAAGCGTCGTTCATTACTTGATTACCTTATGAAGAAGGATATCTTAAGATATCGTGAGCTTATTAAGGAATTAGGAATAAGAAAGTAAAAAATTGGGGACCTTGTGTCCCCTTTTTTTATTAGTATATTGCAGGTACGCTTTCGCGAAAGCGTCATAAATAAATAATCGCGAGACATAAAAGCTGGTTTCTCATAAAGAACAATGACAAACACTTTCTCACCACACACAACTTGAGAAAACGTTAAACAAAATTTTATGAAACCACAAGTTTTTAAACAAGTGATAAAAATGGCCAATGGGCCAGATATCACCATTGAGACCGGTGCCCTTGCAAAACAGGCACACGGATCGGTTGTAGTGCGCTGCGGCGACGCTATGTTATTAGGTACTGTAGTATCTGGTTACTCTTCAACGGGAATGGATTTCCTACCTCTTACTGTAGATTTTAGAGAAAAATTTGCTGCGGCAGGTAAATACCCAGGCGGATTCTTTAAACGTGAAGCACGTCCTAATGACGGTGAGGTACTTACTATGAGATTAGTAGACCGTGTATTACGTCCACTATTTCCTAAGGACTACCACAATGAAGTGCAAGTGATGATTCAATTAATGTCACACGATAAAAACGTAATGCCTGATGCACTAGCAGGATTAGCTGCGAGTACTGCATTACAATTATCTGACATTCCTTTTGAATGCCCGATTTCTGAAGTGCGTGTAGGACGTATTGACGGCGAGTTTATCATAAACCCAAGTTTTGAACAACTAGAGGAAAGTGATCTTGACATGATGATAGGTGCGAGTGCCGACAGTGTAATGATGGTTGAAGGAGAAATGGATGAAATCTCTGAAGAAGAAATGATCGCAGCTATTAAAGCAGCACATGAAGCTATCAAGGAACAATGCGAGGCTCAAAAAGCTCTAGTAGAAAAAGTAGGTGGTAAGAAAGAAACTCGTGAGTATGAAGGCGAGGATGAAGATGCTGATATTGAGGCTAAAGTAGCTGAGTTTACTTATGACAAGGTTTATGATATTGCCAAACAAGGTAGTGGTAAGCGAGAGCGTTCAACTGCCTTTGGTGAAATTAAAGAAGCCTTATTTGAAACTTTTGATGAAGAAACGGTAGAAGAAAAAGGAAAATTAATTTCTAAATATTTCAATAAAACTCACAAAAAAGCAGTACGCGATGTATTGCTTAAGGAAGGTGTACGTCTTGACGGTCGTAAAACTACTGATATTCGTGATATTTGGTGTGAGATCGACTATTTACCATCTACTCATGGTAGTGCCATTTTTACACGTGGAGAAACTCAAGCGCTTGCGACAGTAACACTAGGTACTTCACGCGATGCAAATGTTATAGACATGGCGTCTCAAGAAGGTGAAGAGCGTTTCTATTTACACTACAATTTCCCGCCATTCTCAACTGGTGAGGCTCGTCCACTACGTGGGACATCTCGTCGTGAGATAGGACACGGTAATCTTGCTCAACGTGCACTTAAAGGAATGATTCCAGAGGATTGTCCATATACTGTGCGTGTTGTAAGTGAAGTATTAGAATCTAATGGTTCTTCTTCCATGGCAACTGTTTGTGCTGGTACTATGGCAATTATGGATGCTGGTATTGAAATGAAAAAGCCGGTTTCTGGTATTGCGATGGGATTGATAAGTGATGGTGATGATTATGCAGTTTTATCTGATATTCTAGGTGATGAAGATCACTTAGGTGATATGGACTTTAAAGTAACAGGTACAGAAGATGGTATCACTGCTTGCCAGATGGATATTAAGATTAAAGGTCTTTCTTACGAGATCCTTACCAATGCTTTAATGCAAGCACGTGATGGTCGTATGCATATTTTAGGTAAACTTACCGATACGATTGCTACTCCAGCTGATGATGTGAAGCCACACGCTCCTAAGATGGAATCTATGGAGATAGAAGGAAAGTACATAGGTGCTGTTATCGGACCTGGTGGAAAGATCATCCAGGAAATGCAAAAGGAAACAGATACGGTTATTAATATTGAAGAGGTTGATGATAAGGGTGTTATCGAAATTGCCGGTACAGACCGCGATAAAATCAATGCTGCTATTGAGCGTATCAAAAACATCATCTTTGAACCTGAAGTAGGCTCGGTTTACGAGGTGAAAGTGGTTAAGATGCTTGAATTTGGTGCGGTAGTAGAATTTGCTCCTGGAAAGGAAACCTTATTACACGTAAGTGAATTTGATTACAAACGTATTGAAGATCCATCAACTGTTTTAAGTGTAGGAGATGTTCTAGATGTTAAGTATTTAGGAATAGACCCTAGAACTAAAAAACAAAAGGTATCTCGTAAAGCATTAATGCCTAAGCCAGAAGGTTGGGAAGAACGTCCACGTCGCAGTAACAATAACGATAGGCGTAACAACGACCGCCGTAGCGGTGGTAGACGTGATGACCGTCGTGGTAACGACAGACGTCGCGATGACCGACCACGTCGTGATAGTGACAACAACGAGAATAAATCTGAAGATTAATTCACAAGTTTATAATGTAAAAATGCCTCTTGAGAAATCAAGAGGCATTTTTGTATGTATTTATTTGGGTTTCGCCTGCATTCTAGGAAGCAGGTACGACGCAAAAGTGTAAAAAGCAAAACGTCTCTTGAAATTTTTCAAGGGGCATTTTTTTTTAGTTCAATTAAGTTCTATCATTGACTTTTTTTGGAGGAGCTGCAGCTATAAAGACGTTAATAATAGGTATCAAAAAAAGCCACTTTAATATACCAGCTTCATTCAATCTTCGAAAACCAAGTGTTACTAAAGGAATCCAAATTATTAATCTGATGATTATAATCGTTAGATTAGAAAGATTCAATGGGTTTTTTAAAAAACCAACAATTATTGCCATAATCAAACTAAATAAAAAGAATATATAAAATTCTTTTCTACTAGCTTTACCTTGTAGGTTTAAAACATTTAAAAAGGGGTTCGTAATATATTTCATAATCTCAATTTTAACAATTTTCTTCTACACAGTCTGCGGCAATAACTGCTACACATTCATAGAAAGTGAAAGCACAAACTATTTTTGAAATTGTACCTTGCTCTTCATATAGACCATGACGAGTACATTGTCTTATTCCTTCATAACTACAATCTCCCATTCCTGGATAGTCATCATCACAATGCCCACCATGTGGGTTTTCACATTCAATTTGATAAGCATAGCCATTTTCTATTTCTTGTGTTTTAATAAGATCATCATTAGAATAATAATTAATTGTACCGCTGATCTCAGATTGGTTTTCTTGTACGAACGTCACAAGAGCATCATAATTCTCTGCCAATTGTAATTCACTAGGAACAACAAAATCTGTTACAAATTCATAATGTAAAATTTCATTGGTCTGTCCATTAGGTATATTAACGTCTGCTTCATTTGCAATTTGAAATAAATCAATATCTCCTGATGAATAAATATTTTGCTCACTGTTCGTTTTCATACGATTAACTTCACTATCTTTTGTAGTTTCAATTTCATCACTTGAACAAGACCAAAGAGTTGCAAAGAACGATATGAATAAAAGGGATAAAATTTTAAAAGTTTTTTTCATATTGTTTTGTTTCACTTGTCTATCTAACAGGATAATCAAAAATTTTGCCTACTCGTAAAAATGCTTTTCGGCAACCGTATATAAATATTTGATTTGCAAATCGTAACAATTTAAAGAAGTTGACAGCGGTAACCAAAGTGGAACACTAGCTTAACTTGTATTTAACTAGAAACCCCTGGTAGAAGTTAAAATTAGGGTGTTATTTACTGTTTTAACATAAAATCCTTGTTTTAAGTATTTATTATTCAGATTGCGCACGCGCAGGGAAACTGGTTGCCTTTATTTAATTTTATTACAGATTTAATAATTGTTCAGACTTTCGCGAAAGCGAAATCAATATCCTAACTTTGCACAACTTTTAAAATACGAACATGTCCAAACGTATCGCCCCATCTATTCTAGCAGCAGATTTTGCAAACCTTCAACGTGATGTTGAAATGGTTAACTCCAGTGACGCAGACTGGTTTCACATAGACATTATGGATGGTGTTTTTGTTCCTAATATTTCTTTTGGAATGCCCGTGCTACGTGATATCGTAAAGCACGCCACAAAAACTATAGATACACATTTGATGATCGTTGATCCAGACCGTTATGTGAAAACCTTCGCCGATTTAGGTTGTGATTACCTTACCGTTCATTATGAGGCGTGTACACACCTACATAGAACACTTCAGCTTATAAAATCTCACGGTATGAAAGCTGGTGTAGCACTTAATCCACATTCTAGTGTTCATTTACTTACAGATACCATTCAGGATATTGACATGGTTTGTTTGATGAGTGTGAATCCAGGTTTTGGAGGACAAAGCTTTATTGAAAACACTTATGATAAAGTAACCCAGCTCAAAAAAATTATTGATGCTAAAGGTGCTGAAACCTTGATTGAAATCGATGGTGGCGTGACGGATAAAAACGCAAAGCAATTAATCGATGCCGGTGCCGATGTGCTAGTAGCTGGTAGTTATGTATTCAAAAGCGAAAATCCTACTCAAACTATCGCAGGTCTTAAGAAAATTATAGAGAAGTAATTTTTTAAGATTACTCTGTAAATAGTCCTTGAAAGTAGCCGTTATCTTTGTGCTATGGAAGAGGTATTGTATGATATAATTATTATTGGGGCAGGACCCATAGGTATTGCTTGTGCCTTAAAAGCAAAGAAGGCAGGGTTATCTTATTTAGTTCTAGAAAAAGGACCGCTCGTAAACTCTTTGTATAATTATCCTGCTAACATGCAGTTTTTTTCAACTAGTGAAAAGCTTGAGATTGAAGAGATCCCGTTTATTTCTAAAGAAGCAAAACCTAGTAAGCAAGAGGCATTAGAATATTATAGAAGAATTGCTACCTCAAACCAACTGGATATTCATTTATTTGAAGAGGTCGTTGATGTTAAAAAGAAAGTTGATTTTGAAGTAATTACTTCAAAGAAAACCTATTTGTCAAGACAATTGATAATTGCAACTGGCTTTTTTGATATTCCTAATTTATTAAAAGTTCCAGGAGAAGATCTTCCTAAGGTAACCCATTATTACAATGATCCTCACTTGTACGCTTTTCAAAATGTGGTGGTTATTGGCGCTAGTAATAGTGCGGTTGATGCAGCTCTTGAAATTTATAGAAAAGGAGGTAAGGTAACCATGCTAGTCCGAGGAGACTCCATAGGAGAACGAGTAAAGTATTGGGTTAAACCTGATATAGAAAATAGGATCAAAGAAGGAGCTATAACTGTTTTTTACAATTCTGAAGTTGAAAAAATCACACCGAATTTGGTATTTTTCAAACATAACGGAGTTATAAAAAGTATAGAAAATGATTTTGTTGTTGCTCTAACGGGTTATCTGCCCAATTTTAGTTTCTTAAAAAGCCTGGGTGTTGATCTTACAGGAAAATATTTAATACCTAGCTACGATCCTAAAACAATGGAAACTAATGTAGCTGGTATATACCTTGCTGGTGTTATTTGCGGCGGAAAGGAAACACATAAGTGGTTCATAGAGAATAGTAGGGTTCATGCAGAAATGATTATTTCTGATATAATGGAAAAAGGTTAAATCCTAATAAAGAATTTCTAAACCGGAATATGTCAAAATTCTTTACTGTTTATTAAGAATTATTTAAATAGGAATTGTGGTTGCCCAACTTTTAAATAACAGTACTTTTGCAAAAAATTTGAATAAATCGAGATGGAATTTTTAACAGCTTTTGATTTTAAAGAGACGTTTACTGCAGCAATGATTTTATTTGCTGTAATAGATATTATTGGTAGTATTCCGATTATTGTTGATTTGCGTCGCAAGGTGGGACATGTTCAAAGTGAAAAGGCGAGTATAGTAGCTGGTATCTTAATGATCGTTTTTATGTTTGTAGGAGAGAGCATGCTTAACCTTATTGGAATTGATGTAAATTCATTTGCTGTTGCAGGTGCTTTCATTATTTTCTTTATTGCATTAGAGATGATATTAGGAATACAGCTGTATAAAGATGATGCTCCTGAAACAGCAGCAATTATTCCTATAGCCTTTCCTCTCATTGCAGGTGCTGGTACTTTAACATCTGTTCTGTCATTGCGATCGGAATACAGTGGGATTAATATTATCGTAGCAATTGTATTGAATATTGCTTTTGTTTATCTAGTGCTGAAGAATTCTGGAAGAATTGAAAAGGTCATAGGAAAACAAGGTATCAACGTAGTACGTAAAATTTTTGGAGTTATATTATTAGCGATAGCTGTGAAGCTTTTTGCGACCAATATAAAAGAACTATTTATTTAAAATATCATGAAGCTATTCTGTAAAATAATGATGATCATTGCTGGTGCAAGCGCTTTATTTAATGTGTTTAAACTAGATTTTAATCAGCCATTTAATGGAGATAGTCAAATTGCAGTAATAAGTATTATCGCAGCTTTATGTGTAGTAGTACTTATGTGGATAATGCTTACTTCTCTTAAAATTAAAGAGAAAAGTAAGGCTTAATTTGACTTTCCGTGTAATTGTAAAACCTTTTTAATCATATTATCTTCCTGATTAATCAGTTTTACCTTGAGCTGGGTTCCAAAAAGCTGTTCGGCAATAGAGCTTTTTATGATTAAAGAAATTTCATTCCTATATCCAGGTAATTTAATACTGGTATTATAAAGTTGAGCAAACTGTATGAAATTCTCCATGACAGGTTCAGGAACTTCATACTCTTCCAAAAACTCTTGTTTGGATAGGTTGAACAAATAGGCACCGTCTTCTTGTAAATACATGTTTGTAAAACGATCGGCAAAACCAGTTCTAGCAAAATAATCTAAGGTTTGAAGAATGTATCCGTCTGGACTAGGAACAAAAACGTCTGGAACAATACCGCCACCACCATAAACGACTTTGCCGCCTGGAGTAATTCTTTTCAATGAATCGTTCACTTCAATATTTGATTCATTGATTAATTCACCATTTTGGTATCTATTAATGTATTCATTAAAATAGGCTTCTTTACCCATATCATAAGGTCGTTGAATACTGCGTCCAGTAGGAGTATAATAACGAGCCACTGTTAACCGTACAGAGCTGCCGTCACCTAACTTCATTTCCTGTTGAACTAGACCTTTACCAAAACTTCTACGACCTACAATAATACCAATATCATTATCTTGTAAGGCACCTGCAACAATTTCACTTGCGCTAGCGCTATTTTCATTGATAAGGATGTAGACCTCTCTATCTTCAAAATCACCATCGTCAGTGGCATAGCTGTCAATTCGTTTATTATTGCGATCTTTTTGAAACAAAATGAGTTTATCTTCTTGTAAAAACTCATCGGCTATGTGAGTCGCCGCAGTAAGTATTCCTCCAGGATTGTCTCTTAAATCTAAAACTAAGGATGTTGCACCAGCTTTTTTTACTGTTTCGATAGCTTGATCAAATTCCTCAATTGTATTTTCAGCAAAACGGTTGACTTTAATATAGCCTAAATCTGAGCTTAACATATAAGCGGCATCTACACTACGTAGCGCAACTTTACCTCTAGTCACTGGAATTTGAAGTAATTCCTGATCTCCTGGTCGCAGTACTCCTAGTGTTATCCTTGTACCGTCTTTCCCCTTAAGAATACTGGAGTCTGTACCATTTTCTCCATATAATTTGCGTCCATCGGCGGTAAGAATTTTATCACCGCTACGTATTCCAGCCTCGTCACTAGGACCATCTTTAAAGACTTGAGTTACAGATATCGTGTCGTTGTTCACAAAAAATTTGATTCCAATCCCTACAAAATCACCTCTCATATCGTTATGTACAGCCTCTGCACGGTCACTAGGTATATAAACTGAATGTGGATCTAGATTTTGCATGATACCCAGTACCGTAGCATCAACAATACTATCTGTATCGATATCGTCCACATACTTATTTTCTATTAAATCAATTAATCGATTTAATTTTTGCCTGGATGAATTGTTACTTGCTAGATACCTGCCATTAGTAACATCATTAATATAATGCCCTAATAAAATTCCAGCAGCAAAAAACACTCCTAGGAAAATGGGTAAGTACAAGTACGTTTTTTTCATTAAGTTAATTCAGTGATTCGTTCTACTGTAACGCCAGCACGCTCCAAAAATTTTACTCCGCTTTGATCTTTATAAGCTTCTATAAACACTACACGTTTTATACCACTTTGATGAATTAGCTTGCTGCAATCTTTACAAGGTGACATGGTAATATAAAGTGTTGCACCTTGACAACTTTGTGTTGATGCTGCTACTTTTAGAATAGCGTTAGCCTCTGCATGTAACACATACCATTTTGTATATCCTTCTTCATCCTCACAAAAATTCTCAAAACCACTAGGCGTTCCATTATATCCGTCGCTTATAATCATGCGATCTTTCACTATAAGAGCTCCTACTTGTCGTCTTTTGCAATAGGATAATTTGGCCCATTCCTGTGCCATTTTCAAATAAGCAACGTCGTATTTGTGCTGTTTGTTAGTGTTATTCATGCAAACTTGATTAGACAGGCTTTGTTCATAGGTTTACGCTTTCGCGAAAGCGATAATATGTTAAGGTTTATTGCAAAAAACATGATCGGCTTACCACATCCATCTTTCAATAAGCATCGGGATTACAATACCGAAAATAATGGCGCTTATAATTTGCACCCAATCCTTTTTACTAAACCTAAATAGACCAGTAAATATAAAGTTTAAAATCAATACGATAAGCACTATCACTAATTGAGCTAGCTCAATTCCTAGAGCAAACTCTAATAACATGAGAAAATCATTGTCTGCACCAGCTGCTAGCATTTTGTATTCACCGGCAAAACCAAAACCATGTACTAATCCAAAAAATAAAGTAATTATTATGGTAACCCAATGTGCCTGGTCTCTATGTCTTTTACCAGCGGTAAAGATGTTGTATAAAGCTGCGATAGCGATGGTAACTGGAATAAGAAATTCTATATAGGCAGATTTTACACTCACGCCACCATATGCTACTAGAAATAGAGATAGAGTATGTCCAATTGTAAATGCGGTTACCAACCAAAGTAATTTTTTCCAGCTATTGAATAAATAAGGAACTGCTAACAAGGTTATGAATAAAATATGATCATAAGCGCGTAGATCTAGAACATGTTCAAAACCTTCTGTAACATATAGTATAAAATCGTTCATAATTATTTTTGGGGATTTGGTCAAAAATAAAATCTAATTATAAAAAAGTAGACAGTTTGATGTAAAATTCTAAGTAGGAATTATCATTCGTGTGTAATTTTATTTTCTTATCTTTTGACTACTTTAAACAGCCATGCCATTTTGCTAGAACAAGTTAAAATATCTCGTGCTATTTTAAGCCTTTTAATCGGTACGTTATCATGTGTTCTTTGTAATAGTCAAGAGCTTGATAGCATTTATGAGGTTAAGACTACCTATACCCCATATCAATTAGATTCTATTTTAAGTAGGTCTACCGATTATTTTAAAACGGGTCAATATAAAAAGTCTTTTGAACTCAATCAATTTGCCTTACGACATGCATTACATGCAAAAGATGTTGATGCTATAAGTCGTAGCTATAATTACCTAGGGTTTGATTACTTGCAATTAAGAGATACTGTGCGTGCTACTGAAAATTTCAAAAAGTCGGCTCAATATTCTAAACAGTTAAATAACGATGGAGCTACTGCCGATTCCTATGTGGATCTAGCTAATGTTTATTCTTTACAAATGAAAACATTAGAAATGGCCGAAGATTATTATAAACAAGCTATTGAAATTTATGAACGTATAGGTGATATAAATGGCTTGGAATATGCTATGTATAACTACGCTGATTACTTGATTGATGTTGAACGATGGGATGAGTTTAGCAAGATCGTATTGCAATTTGAGGATAAAGAGATTTTCCCTGAAGGTGTTTCTGATGATTATAAAGCATTAGTTAAAAATTTTATTGGTATTCATTACTGTAAAAATGGAAAGACTAGTGAAGCAGAAAAATACTTTCTGGAAGGTATTAAGATAACAGAAGCGCAAAACAATTCATCTGAAAAGGAAATGCTCCTTCAATCTTATTCTGTTTGTTTATTAGAAAATAATAAACTTCAACAGGCTGCCATTATTCAAGATCAGTATATTGAAATATTAAAAACAAATCAGACTAATTTCATAGAACAAGAAACAGCAAAGCTGGCACAAAAATATAAGGTAGAGGAATACCAGCGTGAACTAGATAAAACTCGATTACAAAAACAACTGCAGGAAGAACAAATAAAAAATAGAACTATACTTAACTATGTTCTTTTTGGTCTTGTAGCGGTTGCTCTTTTGATAATTTTAATTCTAGCGAGTAATTTTTACAAACGTAAAAGAATAATTAAACAGCTTAGAAAGAAAAACCACGCCTATCTAATCGAAAAGAAAAAGGCAGAAGATCTAGCTGAAGTTAAAAATAACTTTTTCTCAACTGTAAGTCATGAATTACGTACACCGCTTTACGGAGTAATAGGTTTAAGTTCGATCCTGTCTGAAAATAATAAAGATGCAACGCTCTCTAGTGATTTAGAGTCTTTAAAGTTTTCTGCTGATTATCTTCTAGCTTTGGTGAACAACGTTCTAGAAATTAATAAAATAGACCATAATAAAATTGAAGATGAAGAAACAGTGTTTTCAATCCGTGATTTGGTAGAGAAGATTATTAAAACCTTTGAATACTTAAAACGACAAAATAACAACACTCTAAATTCTATTATTCCTGACAACTTACCTCATCGAGTAAAAGGTAACCCTACACGATTATCCCAAATATTAATGAACCTACTGGGAAATGCTAATAAGTTTACTGAAAATGGAAGTATAGTTGTGGAGCTAGAATCAATGAGTAATAATGGAATAGCTCACATAACTTTTAAAGTTAAAGATAGCGGTACAGGTATATCAAAAGAAAGGCAACAAGATATTTTTGAAGAGTTTAAACAAGGTGATGCTCATAGTAATCTTTATCAAGGTACTGGTTTAGGATTACCTATTGTGAAGCGACTGCTAGATCTTTCGGGCAGTGAAATCAAATTAAACAGTGATGAAGGAAAAGGGTCTACGTTTTACTTTTCTCTTGATTTTGAAATTGCTACTTCAAGCATTCATGAAGGAAGCACAACGCCTATCGTGCTAGAAAATGTGTTGAAAGGACTTAAAATCCTAGTTGCCGAGGACAATAAAATCAATCAAATGGTAACTAGGAAAATCCTAGAAAAGGTTGGAGTACAATGTTCTGTAGTTGAAAATGGAGCTTTGGCAATTGATTTTTATAAAAACAATCCTGTAGATCTAATTTTAATGGATGTTAATATGCCGGTTATGGATGGTATAACAGCAACCCAAAATATTAGAAAAATTAGTGACGTGCCTATAATAGCTTTGACAGCTGTTGAAATTGAAGAAGCACGTGAGCGTATTTATTCCTCTGGGATGAATGATATAATCATAAAGCCATATGACATAAAGGAGTTGAAAAATAAGATAGCAACTACAATAATAAGTTATCGTAGTTCAAAATAGACGACCTTTGCTTTCCTTCTAATTTATCAAGAATAAAAAAATTGGGTTACAAAAAGATAAAGAAAAACAAAGCTATCGATAAAGGCGTAACAGCCAAAAAGCATCTAGGACAACACTTTCTTAAAGATGAAACAGTGGCTATAAGAATAGCTGATGTATTGAGCTACAATGGATATGATGAGGTGCTCGAAATTGGTCCTGGAACAGGTGTACTTACCAAACATGTTATAAGAAAAGGTATTAAGGTAACAGCCTTAGAATTGGATAGTGAGTCAGTAGTTTATCTTAAACATAGTTTTAGACTAGAACATCCCAAAGTTGTCAATGAAGATAACTTTGCTGTAATTGAGGCCGATTTCTTAAAAAAGGATTTGAATGAAATTTATGGTAATAAGCCCTTTGCTATCGTTGGTAATTTCCCTTACAACATAAGTACTCAAATTGTTTTTAAAGCTATTGAAAATAGAGATCAAGTCATAGAATTTGGTGGGATGTTTCAAAAGGAAGTAGCAGAACGTGTGTGTGCTCAACACGGCTCTAAAACGTATGGTATTTTATCGGTATTATCACAAGCCTATTATCATGCGCAGTATTTATTTACCGTAGGTAGAGAGGTGTTTAATCCACCACCAAAAGTTCAAAGTGGTGTTTTAATCTTGACACGTAAAGATGATTATGATCGTTTGCCATGCTCTTATAGTACCTTAAGAAGAGTGGTGAAACTCGCTTTTCAACAACGCCGTAAAACATTGCGTAATACACTAAAATCATTGCAATTACCTGATGAAATTCGTGAACAAGAAATTTTTAGTCTTAGACCAGAACAAATTTCAGTTCAACAATTCATAGAACTAGCTACAAAGATTGAGCAATTGTCAAACAACAAGTAAAAGGGTCTTGTAATCCTCAATCTCATTAAGGTATATTTGCATTATAAGCCTCATTATTATGCAATTTACAATTAGCACCGAGTTTTTGGATAAAATACGTTCACTCATCGAACAAGACCATAAAGATGAGTTGCGTGCGCTGTTAAGTGAGTTGCACTTTGCCGATGTGGCAGAGATTATTGACGAACTCAATCTAGATGAGGCCGTATTTATCATAAAACTTCTTGACTCTGAGAAAACTTCTGAGGCTCTTATGGAACTCGATGAGGACCAACGAGAGCGCATCATCAACGCCCTTTCACCTAAAGAAATCGCCGGTGAGCTTGAAGAAATGGATACCGATGACGCTGCAGATATTCTTAGCGAGCTTTCTGAAGAAGTAGCACAAGAGGTTATCAATGAGATCGAGGATGAACAACATGCTGAGGATATCGTAGAGTTACTGCGCTACGATGAAAATAGTGCAGGTGGACTTATGGCAAAGGAGCTCATTAAGGTCAATGAAAACTGGAGCGTGACTGGCTGTTTAAGTGAAATGCGTGCACAAGGTGAGAATGTTACTAGAGTTCATAGTATTTATGTTGTCGATAATGCCAATAAATTAAAGGGAAGATTATCTCTTAAAGATTTGATTACCGCACCAGATAATGCCCCTATAAAAGATGTGTATATACCAAAAGTTGATTTTGTCAATGTTCACACAACAGGTGAAGAGGTCGCACGATTAATGCGTAAGTATGATCTAGAAGCTATACCGGTGGTTGATGAACTTAACCGTTTAGTAGGTCGTATTACCATTGACGATATTGTAGACTTTATTACAGAAGAGGCTGAAAAGGATTACCAGCTAGCCAGTGGTATATCACAAGATGTAGAGGCAAACGATAGTATTTGGGATTTGACCAAAGCACGATTACCATGGTTAGTACTAGGACTAATGGGTGGAATAGGAGCCGCTGCAATCATGGAAGGTTTTGAGGCCGATCTGGAAAATAATGCAGTACTCTACTTTTTTACACCGCTTATAGCCGCCATGGCTGGTAATGTAGGTGTTCAATCCAGCGCGATTATCGTACAAGGTATCGCAAATGACGATTTAAAAGGAAGTATAGGTAACCGTTTGATAAAAGAAGTGCTTCTAGCAATGCTTAATGGTTTTATTTTGGCTATTTTGTTATTAGCTTATACCATAGCTACACAGCAAAGTATTTTAACCTGTATCGCAATTTCAGTATCTTTATTTTCAGTGATAATCGTCGCTGGTTTAGTAGGGACATTTGTACCACTAGCCTTACACAAAAAAGGAATTGACCCAGCGATAGCAACAGGACCATTTATAACCACTAGTAACGATATTTTTGGAATATTAATCTATTTTATGATTGCCAAAGCTATTATCGGGATATAATAGAAGTGTAATTATTACGCTTTCGCGAAAGCGTAATCACCATCTAGCAATTAGAAATATGAAAGCAGCAAGTGCCAAAGAAATAAGGGATGAGCTCAAATCCAGGTCTGAGGATGATTTGAGACAAGTCATTCAACGCCTTGCTAGATTTAAAAAAGAAAATAAAGAGCTACTTACCTACATTCTTTTTGAAGCAGACTATGAGCAGGGATACGTTGACAGGATTAAAGCGTATATAGATGAAAAAGTACTAGAGGTAAATACTTCAAATCTTTATTACGGTAAAAAGAATATACGCAAGCTACTCAAAGAAGTGAAAAAATTTATTAGATATTCTGGAAATAAAGAAACCGAGGTTCAATTACTGATCCATTTTGTATACGCACTTAGAGAGAATGTTCCTAAAGTTTTTAATTCAAAAGTGATAAGAGATTTAGTTGCTAGGCAAATAACCTTAATAAAGGTGCGTATTTCTACACTTCATGAAGATTTACAATTCGATTATGAGCAAGAGCTTAATATGATCGAACTTTAGTTTTAGCAAAGTTTTTTATGCTTAATTGCGGTATTGCTTTATACTTGTAGTGATGAAGGAACAAAATGCAGCATTACTTATTTTTACTCGTAATCCAGAATTGGGTAAAGGTAAACGTAGACTAGCAGCTACAATTGGAGATCAAGCTACTCTAGAAATTTATAAGTTTTTACTCAACCATACCAAAACTATTACAGAACCATTGCAAGTGGTCAAACAAGTCTGGTATTCTGAAAAAATTCATGAAAACGACATTTGGCCTGATGATGTGTTTAAAAAACATGTACAGGTAAAGGGTGATTTGGGAATAAAGATGAGTGCAGCTTTTGAAAAGGCTCTCAAAGAGTACGATCGAGTTGTGATTATAGGCAGTGATTTGTACGATCTATCTTCTCAAGACCTTAATCTAGCCTTTGAAACACTTAATACTCATGATGCTGTAATAGGACCAGCCACTGATGGTGGATATTACTTATTGGGTTTTAATAAAAATATCCCAAAAGGAATTTTTGAAGACAAGCAATGGGGAACTGGTACAGTTTATGAAGACACCATTAGAGATCTTAAGAAATTAAATTATGCTACCTTAGAACCGCGTAATGATGTCGATTATTACGAGGATATAAAAGATGTTCAAGCATTTCAACCATTTTTAAAAAATATAGATGTTAAGTAAGAAACAATTAGATAATTCAGTTAAGTATCTAGAAGAACTAGGATTTGACAAGCCTGAAGTAGGAATTGTGTTAGGAACTGGTCTAGGTCAATTAGTTGATAAAATTGAAGAACCCATTGTTGCTCATTATAATAACATACCGTCATTTCCTTTAGCTACTGTTGAGTTTCATACAGGAAAACTGATATACGGTACAATGGGAGGAAAAAAAGTCGTTGTTATGCAAGGACGTTTTCATTTGTATGAAGGTTATGATTTTATGGATATCACCTATCCAATAAGAGTAATGAATGAGCTAGGAATTAAAAACTTACTGATATCAAATGCTGCCGGTGCTGTAAATCTTAATATGAAAAAAGGTGATATGATGTTAATTGATGATCATATCAATTTACAAGGTGGCAGCCCATTGGCATTTAAAAATGTAGGAGAGTTTGGTGAGCGATTTGTAGATATGAGTGCACCCTATGATAAACAGATGTGCGCTAAGATTAAAGATATCGCTAGTAGTAAGAAAATAACTTTACATACTGGTGTTTATGCTAGTGTGGTCGGGCCACAATTAGAAACTAGAGCAGAATACCGTATGCTTAAGATTCTTGGTGCCGATGCCGTAGGAATGAGCACGGTCCCAGAAGTTATCGTTGCAAATCATTTAGGACTACCTGTTGTTGCAGTATCTGTCCTTACAGATGAATGCGATCCAGATAACCTACAGCCAATCAATGTTCCAGAAATTATAGAAGTGGCAGGAAAAGCGGAGCCTAAAATGGTTGAGCTTTTCAAGAGCTTAATTGAATCGTTGTAAAGTTCAAAAAAGGTTTGTGACATTATTGTGAACTCATTTTCATTACTTGCGTTAAAAATTTGAAGTCATGAAGTATATATTAATACACTTGTTTTTTCTTTTAGGTACTTGTAATGTGAGTAATGACCTTTTAGTACAAGAATTTGAATCTCGTCAATCGATTTCACCTGTAGATCATTCGATATTTGATAACTTGTTACGCACCTATGTGAATCAAGAAGGATTTGTAGATTATAAGGGTTGGAAAAAGGATAAGATTAAACTAGACGAATATTTAGTTTATCTAGGTAATCACAAACCTAGTTCAAGTTGGGATAGGAAGAGCACCTTGGCTTACTATATCAATTTATACAATGCGGCAGCAGTGCAACTGATTTTGGATAATAATATGCCGGAAAGTATTAAGGATATAGGAGGCACTTTTAATTCAGTGTGGAATAAGGAATATATCTCGATTAAAGGGGAAAAGTATTCACTTAATGATATTGAAAAAGGTATACTTTTAAAAATGGGCGATCCACGGGTACATTTTGCCATAAACTGCGCTAGTTATTCTTGTCCCAAATTACAGAATCGCGCTTTTACTAAAGATAATTTGGAAGAATTGATGGAAAAAGGAGCTCGTGAATTTATTAACTCATCAAAAAATGACATTTCAAGAGATAAGGTCTCTTTAAGCAAAATTTTTAAATGGTATAAAGATGATTTTACTTCAAAAGAATTAGGTCTGATTGATTACCTCAACAAATACAGTGCGGTAAAGATTAATAAAAATGCTTCCATAGATTATAAGGATTACAATTGGAAGCTTAATAAACAATAATATAGAATGATAAGTATAATTGTTCCAGTATTGAATGAAGAAAAGGGAATAATTTCACTTCTTGAATATTTGGAACAATCTGCAAGCGATTCTAGACAGCTTGAAATATTGATTGTAGACGGCGGCAGTACTGATAGAACTCCAGTATTAATTGAAGAGTACCGAATATCGACCAATAGTTTTAAAGCAGTAACCTTGTTGCATTCAGAAAAGGGTCGAAGTAAACAAATGCATCATGGAGCGCAGCATGCACAAGGTTCCATCCTTTACTTCCTTCATGCAGATTCTTATCCACCCGTAAAATTTGACCAACTAATTATTGACGCAGTAAATGGAAATCAAAAAGCGGGTTGTTTTAGAATGAAGTTTGATAATCCCAATTGGTGGTTGTTTCTTATGGGATGGTTTACAAGGTTTTCTTGGAAAGTATCTCGCGGTGGTGACCAGTCTCAATTTATATGCAATAAGATGTATACTAAAATTGGTGGTTACGACACAAGTTTACCAATTTACGAGGACTACGATCTTATCAATAAGCTTTATGCTATAAACTGTTATACGGTTTTACCACAAGTTCTTACTACTAGTTCTAGACGGTATAAGGATGTAGGTATCTTTAAATTGCAATGGTATTATTTGAATATTTATTACCGCAAGTGGCGAGGTGATAGCATCCAGCAATTGCATCAATATTATCTAAAATATTGTGACTAGTTCTTTGTAAGCTCATGGAACAAAGTCTCAAGATCTCGATTTAGCTTATTCAAGGATAGAATTTTTAATCCATTATCATGTGCAAAATCAAAAACTGCGCTGCGCATGTCTTCATTGGTGTAAAAGCTTAACAAATATTTGAATCCTGAAAGTTCTTTTACTTCTCGTACTTTTTTAATCTCAGAAAGTAGCTCCACTTCTACGCGGTAGTCAAATTCCACTTCAATTTCTTGATTCGAGTCACCTTTCAAGTTTTTCAATAAATCATCGGCAACAATATTGCCTTTATTGATGATGATTACACGATCACACATGGCTTCAACTTCTTGCATGATATGGGTAGAAAGAAGAATAGTAGTAGTCTTACCAACCTTACGTATCAATTCTCTTATTTCTACTAATTGATTGGGATCAAGCCCAGTTGTGGGCTCATCTAGTATTAATACTTTAGGCTTATGTAGTAAGGCATGAGCGAGTCCTACACGTTGCTTATATCCTTTAGAAAGCTCTTTTATTTTTTTACCTGCATGAGTGGTCAAACCTGTTTCCTTGATCACCTCGTCTATTCGTTCTTTGGCATTCTTTACCTTATAAACATCTGCGGTAAATTTCAAATATTCACGCACATACATATCAGGGTACAAGGGATTGTGTTCAGGTAAATATCCTATAGAGCTTTGCACTTGTCTCGCTGCGGTCTTCACATCATGATCGTTAACTAATACCTCACCATCGTCCGCATTTAGATAAGTGGTGATTATACGCATCATGGTAGATTTACCAGCGCCATTAGGTCCTAGAAACCCGACTATTTCGCCTGATTTAATCGTAAAACTTACTTGGTTTAGTGCTTTTTGCGTACCGTAATGTTTAGTAACTTTTCTTACTTCTATTGACATAAGGTAAAGATAAAGAAAGAACGTTATTACGCTTTCGCGAAAGCATTATATTTTTTATTCACCTAGTTATCAAGGTTAATTTTTTCTCATTTTTAAATATTT
Source organism: Nonlabens sp. MIC269 (assembly GCF_001430865.1). GTDB lineage: Bacteria > Bacteroidota > Bacteroidia > Flavobacteriales > Flavobacteriaceae > Nonlabens > Nonlabens tegetincola. Next base: position 1,937,905 of record NZ_CP011373.1, read on the forward strand.
ACTTGATTTTAAATAATTCTGTATTACTTTTACCACCAATTATGAACAACAATCATTTCTGGTACGGATATTACTTTTACCCAAAAGGGTAACAGGACCGTGTGGAAATAATCTAATATATCTAAGTCCTGACCCTTTTAAGTCAGGACTTTTTTTATTGGGTCATTTTTCAATCAGATTAACTTTTTAAAACTTCACTCAAGTAAGTGAAATAAGAATATAAAAATTATCATGCTAGTTGCAGCAAATAGATTAAATAATGTCAAAGAATACTACTTCTCTCAAAAATTGAAAGAAGTGCGAGAACTTGTAGCATCTGGCAAGCCTGTTATAAATGCAGGAATTGGTAGCCCAGATTTATTGCCTCCGCAAGAGGTTGTTAATGCCATCAGTCGGGCTGTTAAAGAACCTTATGCAAATAAATATCAGAGTTATTTAGGTCTTCCCGAATTAAGATCTGCTATGGCTCAATTTTATGAAAGCCACTATGGAGTGTGTGTGAATCCCGACGGTCAAGTATTACCACTCATGGGTAGCAAGGAAGGAATTATGCACATCTCCTTGGCTTTCTTAAATTCTGGTGATCAGGTTCTTGTACCTGATCCTGGTTATCCAACTTACTCTGCGGTTGCGCAGTTGTGTGAAGCTCAGGCAATACCATACACTCTAAAAAAAGAGTGTAGTTATCAACCAGAATTTGACCAATTAGAAAAATTAGATCTATCAAAGGTAAAAATTATGTGGGTAAACTATCCACACATGCCTACAGGAGCTAGGGCTACTCGTGATGTTTTTGAAAAATTGATTGCTTTTGGTAAAAGACATGACATACTCATTGTAAATGATAACCCATACAGTCTTATAGGATATGAACGACCATTGAGTATTATGAAAATTGAAGGTGTTTCCAGTGGTGTTATCGAGCTTAATTCATTAAGCAAATCTTTCAATATGGCAGGATGGCGAGTGGGAATGATGATAGCGAGTAAAGAGCTAATAAATCAGGTTCTAAAGGTCAAAACTAATATGGATAGCGGTATGTTTTACGGTATTCAACAAGGCGCAATTACCGCTCTTAGAACTTCGAAATCTTGGTTGCAAGAGCAAAATCATACTTATGCATCCAGAAGAGTTTTGATGGAAGAATTTGCTAGATCTCTAGATTGCAGGCCTATTAATAAAGAAGGTGGTATGTTTTTATGGTGTGCATTGCCACAAGGTAAAAAGGATTCATTGTCCTTTGTGGATGAGGTTCTTGCTAGATATGACGTGTTTATTGCACCTGGAGATATTTTTGGTAATGAAGGTAAAGGACATGTTCGTTTTTCACTTTGTGTTCCCGAGGATCAAATAAAAACAATGTTGAATCGCACACTAATGACCGTATGATTAATAAAATAGCAGTGATAGGCGTCGGGTTAATAGGTGGTTCGATAGTAAGGGATTGTAAGAAAAAATGGCCTTATTTAGAATGTACAGGGATTGATATTAATCCAAAGAATATAAGCAAGGCTGTAGAGCTAGGTTGGGTTGATAAACAAGGATCTATCAACGACTTGCAAAACATGGATGTGGTGATAATCTCCATACCAGTAAATGCCATAGAAAATGAGCTTAAGGATATTCTAAATTGTATATCGCCAAATACCTTGGTAATGGATACAGGTTCTACAAAAAACGCCATTTGTAAATCAGTAGAAAATCATAAAAACAGGCATCAATTTCTAGCAGCTCATCCTATTGCAGGAACCGAGTATTCGGGTCCAGATGCGGCTTTAGAAGGTCTCTTTATAGACAAAACCATGATTGTTTGTGAAATTGAGAAAACACAATTTAAATTACAAAATAGAGCCAAAGAAATTTTTGAAACTTTAAAGTGTAAAGTGCGTTACATGACACCACTCGCACATGATAAGCATATCGCCTATGTTTCACATCTTTCCCATATCTCCAGCTTCATGCTGGGTAAAACAGTTATGCAGGAAGAGGAAAGTGAACGAGATATTTTTGATCTAGCAGGTAGTGGTTTTGAAAGTACTGTAAGACTAGCAAAAAGTTCGCCAGCTATGTGGACAGCTATTTTTTCTCAAAACAAAGAGCACGTTATAGCTAGTTTAGATAGGTATGTAGAAAATTTATCACGCTTTCGCGAAAGCATAATCAACAACGACACTACTACCATGTATAAAGAGTTAGAGTCAACAAATAGAATAAAAAATATATTAGAAGGAATAAAAAATGGAGAATAAGAAAGAATTTAAAAGTTGGTTAGAAGGCCATAACTTACCGCATCCACTAGTGATTGCAGGACCATGTAGTGCCGAAACTGAAGAGCAAGTTTTGAAAATTGCTCATGAATTAAAAGATAGTGATGTGTCCTATTACCGCGCCGGTATATGGAAGCCACGCACAAGACCTGGGAATTTTGAAGGAGTAGGAGCAATAGGTCTTAAATGGTTACAACGAGTAAAAGAAGAAACAGGACTATTAACCGCAACCGAAGTAGCTAATCGCAATCACGTGGAACTAGCACTAGAACACGATATTGACATGCTTTGGATAGGAGCCCGATCAACAGTGAGTCCATTTATAGTGCAAGAAATTGCCGATGCTCTGGAAGGTACAGATAAAGTAGTACTTATAAAAAATCCGGTCAATCCAGATTTAGCATTATGGATAGGAGCAGTTGAGCGTATTCACAATGCAGGTATCAATAAATTGGGAGTGATTCATAGAGGATTTTCTACTTATGACAAATCTAAATATAGAAATAATCCAGAATGGCAAATTGCAGTAGACTTTCAAACTAGGTTTCCAGATATACCTTTAATTAATGATCCTTCTCACATTACAGGTAAACGAGATATGATATTTGATGTATCACAGACTGCGCTTGATTTGAATTTTGATGGCTTGATGATTGAAACGCATCACACGCCAGATAAGGCATGGAGCGATGCGGCCCAACAAGTTACTCCAGATACCCTTAAACAAATCTTTAAAGATTTGAGAATAAGAAAAACAAGCGATGATGAAGCAGTGTACAAACAAGAGCTTAATCAATTAAGAGCTCAAATCGATGTTGTCGATCAAGACTTAATTGAAACCATGGGTAGACGTATGAAAATAGCCGACTCTATAGGTGCTCTTAAAAAGGAACGTAACGTTGCAATTCTTCAATCAAAAAGGTGGAACGAGATCTTAGGAAGAATGATCTTACTAGGTGAAGAACAAGGCCTGAGTGAAGAATTCATTCTTAAGGTATTTAAAGCTGTACATCAAGAATCAATTGCACATCAAGAGAAAGTGATTAAAGCAGAATAAATAAGCTTATAAACAAGATATAACATTGTAAATTTGTGAAAATCACTTAAGAAAACACATGACAGGAACGGTCTATCGATCTACAGGAAGTTGGTATGAGGTGAAATCTCATGAAAATCAACAATTTTATAACTGTAGAATCAAGGGTAAATTTAGAATTCAAGGAATAAAAAGTACCAATCCCGTTGCGGTAGGCGATATAGTTGAGTTTGATATTGAACAAAAGGGTGATGAAGAAGTAGGTATCATTCATGATATACATGATAGAGAAAACTATATCATTAGAAAATCGGTGAATTTGAGTAAACAAACTCATATTATCGCTGCCAATGTTGATCAAGTTTTCTTACTCGTGACCTTAAATAATCCGCCTACTTATACCTCATTTATTGATAGGTTTCTAGCTGCGGCACAAGCTTACGATATTCCGGTAGTTTTGCTTTTTAATAAAGTAGATACGTATAGTGATGATCAACAAGAAGCAACTATAGATCCAGAGACAGGTGAAGAAGTGACCACAATGACCGAGCTCGATCAAGTAAGATATTTGATGTTTATGTACAAATCTATTGGATATGAATGCCTGGCAATAAGTGCACAAACAGGAAAAAATATTGATCAATTAAAGAAGTTGATGAAGGGTAAAACTAGCATGTTTGCCGGTCACAGTGGTGCAGGTAAAAGTTCCACTGCAAATGCTATAGAGCCACAGCTTGATCTTAAGACAAAAATTATATCTGAACAGCATAAACAAGGTCAACACACGACAACTTTTGCCCAAATGTTTGATCTAGAGTTAGATGGTCGTTTGATCGACACGCCAGGGATAAAAGGCTTTGGAATTGTTGATATGGAGCCAGAGGAAATAGGAGATTATTTCAAAGAGATTTTTGCGCTCAAACAAAATTGTAAATTCAATAACTGTTTGCATGTTGAAGAGCCTAAATGCGCGGTGAAAGAAGCAGTGGAGAACGGCGAGATTTTTGAAAGCAGATATCAAAGCTATTTAAGCATGATCACTGGTGAGGACGATCAACACTATAGAGTTGATAAATATCAAAATTAAAAGCCTTACCTATTATGAAAGCTGTATTACAACGTGTTGATCATGCTAGCGTTACTATCAATAATGAAGTTCATAATGAGATAGGTAAAGGTTTACTCATATTTTTAGGAATTACACAATTAGATACTCAAGAGGATATTGAATATTTAGTAAAGAAAATTCTTAATATGCGTATTTTCTCAGATGGCAAAGGTAAGATGAATTTAAGCCTTCTTGACACAATTGGTGAAGTTTTGGTGATTTCTCAGTTCACACTTTATGCATCTACAAAAAAAGGGAATCGCCCCAGCTTTATTAACGCAGCAAGACCCGATATCGCGATACCGTTATATGAAAGATTTAAAAAGGAATTGGAGAAAGCGTATTATTCTGATGTGGATAATTCCGCTTTCGCGAAAGCGAACTTTAAAACATCACCTATAAAATCTGGAGTCTTTGGCGCCGACATGAAAATAAGCTTAATAAATGATGGCCCAGTGACGATAGTAATAGATAGTAAAAATAAATAATCATGTCAATTAAACAATCACAACAGCAAGTAGATGAGTGGATTAAAAATCACGGTGTTCGATATTTTAACGAACTTACCAATATGGCTCAACTTACTGAGGAAGTAGGTGAGGTAGCTAGAATAATCGCTAGAAGATACGGTGAACAAAGTGAGAAGGAAAGTGATAAAAACAAGGATCTAGGTGAGGAACTTGCAGATGTTCTATTTGTTGTACTATGTCTTGCAAATCAAACCGGTACTGATCTAGAAGATGCCTTCAATAAAAAACTAAAAATAAAGACTGAAAGAGATCACGATAGGCACCATAATAATGAAAATTTAAAATGATAGCATTTAAGTTACATAAATGCGACCATCCAGATACTGATAAATTATTCAAAATTACAGGATCAAAAAGTGAGAGTAATAGATGGTTGATATTACAATCCTTGTTTAGTGATCTTGTTTTAAATAACCTATCAAATAGTGATGATACACGTTATTTAAAAAAGGCACTAGATTCTACAGACCATATTCTAGATATAGGTCATGCGGGAACGGCTATGCGTTTTGGAACTGCGTTATTCGCTTCTCAAGCAGGTAAGTCGGTAGTGATTACAGGTAGTGATCGTATGAAAGAGAGACCAATAGGAATTTTGGTTAACGCATTACAATCTATTGGAGCTCAAATTACGTACCTAAATAAGGAAGGATATCCACCTCTTGAAGTTACAGGAAAGAAACTAAAAGGAGGAACAGTAACCTTAAAAGCAAATGTAAGTAGTCAATTTATAACGGCTTTATGCTTAATTGCGCCGGTGTTAGAAAACGGTCTTGAAATCGAACTTATAGGTGAGGTTACCTCTAGACCTTATATAGAAATGACCTTGTCTATTTTAAAGAAAATAGGGTGTGATATCCAATGGGACGAGAATTTTGATGATAATGTTGAAAAAATAAGTATTCAACCTATAAAAAACGTTGATAAACTATCTCAAACAGTTGAATCAGATTGGAGTAGCACTGGATATTGGTATACTTGGGTCGCTTTTCAAAACATTGGGTATAAAATTTCCTTAGAATCCTACTACAACGATTCTATGCAGGGCGATAGTAAACTACAGGATATTTATAAAAAATTTGGAGTAGAGACTAGTTTTGAAGGGAATAAACTCATTTTAACTAAGACCTCGGATACGATAGATCAACAACTTCATTTTGATTTAACGGAGCAGCCCGATCAGGCGCAAACTATTTTTGTTACCTGTTTAGGTTTAGGTATAAATGTTGAACTCACAGGATTACATACTCTCAAAATTAAAGAAACAGATAGGATAGAAGCAATGAAGGAAGTGGGATCACGCTTTCGCGAAAGCGTAATTACCACTACATCCGATTCTATAAAACTCATTCTGCCTCACAACAGTAAATTGTTACATGATTTTGTAGTTGATACTTATCACGATCATAGAATGGCACTTTCATTTGCTCCATTGTGCAAGTTTACTGACGTTCAAATTAATGATCCAATGGTAGTCACAAAGAGTTACCCAAACTATTATGAGCATCTAAAATCAATAAATGTGTCGATTACAGAAATTTAAGAGTTATTTTGCTTGACAAGGCCTATTTCGAAATTGTATATTTGTATTAAATTCAAAATTAGTTAAATGAAGTTATCGAATTTCGGTTATAATCTACCACAGGATCGTATTGCACAATACCCTGAAGAAAATAGAGATGAGTCTAAACTCATGGTCTTGCACAGGAAATCTGGAAAGATAGAACATAAACTTTTTAAGGATGTAATCGATTATTTTGATGAAAAGGATGTCTTTGTAATGAATGATACAAAGGTGTTTCCTGCAAGATTATACGGTAACAAGGAGAAAACAGGTGCTCGTATAGAGGTTTTCTTGTTGCGTGAACTTAATCCTACTACCAAACTTTGGGACGTGCTAGTAGATCCTGCTCGTAAAATTAGAATAGGTAATAAATTATACTTTACTGAGGATGATAGTCTAGTAGCTGAGGTAATTGATAATACTACTAGTCGTGGTAGAACATTGAGATTTTTGTTTGATGGTACCTATGAAGAATTCAGAAAGAAATTAAAAGATCTAGGAGAAACACCATTACCTAGAGAACTGGATCGTGATGTAGAGGAAAACGATGAAGAACGTTACCAAACGATCTTTGCACAAAATGAAGGTGCTGTCGCAGCACCTGTAGCTGGTCTTCACTTTTCTAAGCATTTGTTGAAGCGCATGGAGATTAAAGGTATTGACGTAGCAAATGTTACCATGCATATTGGATTAGGTACATTTGCTCCTGTTGAGGTCGAGGATCTTTCAAAGCATAAAATGGATAGCGAGCAGGCGTTTATTTCACAAGCTACCTGTGATGCTGTAAATGAAGCTATCGATAATAAACGTAATGTAGTTGCTGTTGGGACAACAACTATGCGCACACTAGAAAGTTCTGTGAGTAGTGATGGTCACCTTAATACATACGACGGTTGGACAAGTAAATTTATTTTCCCACCGTATGATTTTAGTATTGCTACAGCTATGATAACCAACTTTCATCCTCCTAAATCTACTTTAATGATGCAGGCAGCTGCTTTTGCTGGTTATGACTTTTTAAAGGAAGCTTATGATATCGCATTAAAAGAAGGTTACAGATTTAGTACCTACGGTGATGCAATGTTAATCATTGATTAATCGATAAAAATTATAAGAATTTACTTAAAAACCAGCCTATAAGGCTGGTTTTTTGTTTTATCACGGAATAATTAGCTTGATTATTATATTTTTAAGACCTCTTTAAATAATAGTATGAAATATTTTCCCCTTTCATTAATAACTGTGTTTATATTCAGTTTGTTTAGTCACGCACAGGATTCGTCAAAACCTTTTTCCTGGGGTTATGAAGGAAGTTATCAGGCTAATATCGAATCTTTTACTGGTGTTCCTTTTAAAAAACTAGCTAAAGAAGATGCCAAAAATGATTTAGATAAAAGTACACCTTGGCGATTTGGATATGATTTTGCCACTAATATAGACCCAGGTACTCATGGTGAGTATATTAATCTACCAAATGGTGATCGGGTATGGCGCGTTAGAATTCAGTCACCAGGTGCAAAAACGATAAATTTATTTTTTGATTGGTACAAGTTAGCGAAAGGTGCCAGGTTATTTGTTGCTGCCTATGACCAATCTGATAGGACAAAGGAACTTACTTATCTACAAAATAATCCTAATGACGCAATTGGGATTTGGCCAGTTAAAAGTGATGATGTTTGGGTTGAGTTGTATGAACCATCAGACGTTGTAGGTCAATCTATTTTGGAAATCGCAAACGTAGTTCACGGTTATAGAACAATAGGAGAATCACCAGACGCAAAAGCTTTAAATGACTCGGGATCCTGTAATCAAGATGTTGATTGTGATATAACACCACCAGGTGCCGATCCTTTTAACGTTAATCAGAAAAAGGAAGATGTTAAGAAAAGTGTAGCTATGATGGTAGTTGGGAATTCTGGAGTTTGTACAGGTTCGCTAGTCAACAATACAGCTCAAAATGGAGAACCATTATTCTTAACGGCAAATCACTGTGGTAATCAGGTATCAAGTTGGTCTTACAGATTTAATTGGCGTAGTGATAATCCATCTTGTGGAACTACTGCAAATAGTGGTAATGGAGGCTTTGATCAGACTGCTGTAGGAGCGACGTTACTTATGAATAACTCTGGTAGTGATACCACTTTAGTTAGAATTACAGATGCTGGCTTCTTTAATTCTACCAATCCGCCAGATGTAGTTTGGAATGGTTGGAACCGATCTACAACCGCAACTCCTCAATTAAATTTTGGTGTACATCATCCTAGTGGTGATATACAAAAGGCATGTCGAGACGATCAAGGAGCAATTAGAACTTCAACTTCATTCAATGGTAATGGAAATGCTCAAATGTGGAGAATTGCAGACTGGGATTTAGGTGTAACCGAGAGAGGTTCTTCGGGTTCACCATTATTTGATCAAGATGGTAGAGTCATTGGGGTTCTTTCAGGTGGATCTGCCGCGTGTGTAGGAACAAATGATAACGGTGGATTTGATATATATGGAAGATTTGGCGTTGCGTGGGATCAGGGTACAACAGCATCTACACGTTTAAGAGATTGGTTAGATCCTAATGCGACTGGTGCAGTTACACTCGATCAATATCCTCCAATTAATCAGTTTCCAATTGATGCTGCGGTTAGTTTGCAAAACGCGCCTCAAGTGGTTTGCGGATCTACCATTTCACCGGATGTTGTTATACGTAATGCCGGTACACAACCATTGACAAGTGTCGATATAGTTTATAATTTTAATAATGGAGGTAATACAACTATTAGTTGGACAGGAAACCTTAGTCAAAATGCAACGGCTGTAGTTTCTTTACCTACTTTTACATTAAATTCAGGAAGTAATAATTTATTTGTTAATTTAATTAATCCTAATAATTCAACAGATCCAAATGTGTCCAATAATTCGGTCGTAGCAAATTTTACGAGAGATTCATCTCAATCATTTGTGGCAAACAACTTTGTAACGTTTAATATTACTACGGATAATTATGCCAATGAAACTTCATGGGAATGTTTAGATAGTTCTGGAGCTATAGTTGCAAGTGGAGTAAGAGGATCGCTTCCAGCAAACGCTACAACTTATAGCCGTACTATTCCTATTGTGCAAGGTGAATGTTACACATTTACTATAAATGATTCACAAAGTGACGGGATATGTTGTTCATTTGGTGCGGGAAGTTATAATCTGACTACGGATACAGGTGTTGTTATAACAACAGGTGGCCAATTTGGCGCTAGTGAAACAACTAAATTTAATGTTACCGATACCAGTAGTGTAGATGATTCTTTAGAAGAAGCCTTGAAAATATACCCAAATCCTTCTTCTGGACTGTTCACGATAGAATTTTCTCAGAAATCTAGTTATTCGTTATATAACCTTTCTGGTAAATTAATAAAAACAGGTCCTTTAGACGATAATAGCTCTACGTTAGATTTATCGAATCTTTCTAATGGTATGTATTTTTTAAGCGTTGAAGTAAATGATACTACGCTTACGCGAAAGCTCATAAAGAGGTAACGTATCAAAAGTAATTATTCAATATAAACGTCTTGCAAATTGTACCTTTGCAAGACGTTTTTATTATGATAAAAAAGAGAGATATAAGATCTTATACCAAAGAGGAGTTAAGAAACTTCTTTGAGGAGAATGGTGAAAAAGCTTTTAGAGGTAACCAAGTATACGAATGGTTATGGAAAAAAGGGGCTCACACGTTTGATGAAATGACAAATCTATCTAAGTCTACTAGAGTCTTTATGGATGAGCATTTTACCATCAATCACATTAAGGTTGACCACATGCAGCGCAGTAATGATGGGACCATAAAAAATGCGGTTAAATTACATGATGGTCTTGTGGTGGAATCTGTAATGATACCTACACCTACGAGAACAACTGCTTGTGTTTCTTCTCAGGTTGGTTGTAGTCTTAATTGTGAATTTTGCGCTACTGCAAGATTGAAAAGAATGCGTAACCTTAATCCTGACGAAATTTATGATCAGGTAGTAGCTATAGATAAACAAAGTAGAATTTATAATAATAGGCCTTTATCCAATATCGTGTTTATGGGTATGGGAGAACCATTAATGAATTATAATAATGTTCTTAAGTCTATTGAAAAAATAACGGGAGACGAAGGTTTAGGTATGTCACCTAAACGGATTACTTTATCAACTAGTGGTATTCCAAAGATGATTAAAAAGCTGGCTGATGATCAGCCTAAATTCAATCTAGCACTCTCCTTGCACAGTGCAATCGATGAAAAAAGGACTCAAATAATGCCTTTTAACGAACAGTTTCCTCTTGAAGATATTGCTGACTCTTTAAAATATTGGTACAATAAAACAGGAACCAAGGTTACTTACGAATATGTTGTGTGGAAAGGAATAAATGATCAAAAAGAAGATGTTGATGCGTTGGTTGATTATTGCAAAATAATACCGTGCAAAGTGAATATTATAGAATATAATAGTATTGATGATCCAAGATTTGAGCAAGCCTCAAAACAAGCTTTAAATATGTACGAAAAAACACTTGAAGCTAATGGTATAGTTGTTAATGTACGTCGTAGCCGTGGTAAGGATATTGATGCCGCCTGTGGACAATTAGCTAATAAGGAATAATTAATTCTGAAGATTTAAGGATTGAATTCCGGAGTAGTTTATACTTAAACTCCGTGTTTTAAAACCGTTAGAGTACATTTTAAAATCTTGCTCATCCGTGCTTTCTTGATTAAAATCATATTCCCAAACTACTCTTTTGTCCATCGTTACTTCTCTGATAATATTACCGGCTGTGCTAGTTATTAATATGTTTCCATTTCTTAATCTTTGACATCCTGAAGTTAGTTTTGACAAAATAGAATTAGAAGAATACTCCCAACTTACATTTGATGGTATGTTACCGATGTCTAGAATGCTTGGATAATTGCCGATTTCAGAAATATTTACGTTTATCGCCTTGACTGTTGAATATTCAACATTATCCAGATTATCAAAAACCAGAAAATTTTCGAATTGTCCATTACTCTTGAAAAATGAAGCGTCGTGTTGTCCTGTTATTTTTCTATCATTACTATTTCCTGTCTTAAAGTTTACAGGATTTCCCCATCTAAATAATATATCGCCTCCTTTACCATAAGTTCCACCTAAGCTAGTCCTGGCCTCTTCGGTACTAGTACTGTGATCAATTATAAAAAATTCATTCAAAGTGCGACTGTTAATTATTATTTGATCAAATTCGGTGATATAATTAAGACTATTCACGTGTGTATAATTTTCTCCTCCAGCACCAAGATTTACATCAAATAACTCAGGATGGTCTGCGATATCGCCATAGTTGCTTCGATTCACATCAAAGTCTTGGATTATGTGGTCCCATAATGACCATTCCCAAATGATATTAGCCTGATTATTTCCTGCTGGTTGTATTTCAATTACTTTATCAATGACTAACCTGTTGTCAAACAGTTTATTTGGATCTCTTCCAGCTTCCACGCACAAATTAAAATCTATAACTTCCCAAACACTTGCTAGAATATTGCCATTGGGTAATAGCGCTATGTCATGATGAAGAGCTTGAGTTGAATTATCTAATTGCCATTCCCAAACTAGTGCGTTGTTTTTATCTATAATTTGTAATTTTCCAGTTTTACCAGGAATATTAATTCCATTATCCGCATTCGTAAATATACTTCTTACTACGGAACCGTCTTTCATCAAATAAGCCATGAGAACTTCGTCACCTTCATTTGACCACGACTGTTGTAATTTACCAGTTCGATCTATTAGATAGGTCGTGTCTTGTCGCATGGGCGTTATTAAAATATAATCATCCTCAAAATGATCGTTCTCATATACAGTGATAGCTTGATTAAGAGCTGGTTTTAAAATTTGATTATCGTCTTGATTGCAAGAAATTAAGAAGATTACTAAGATTAAAACGGAAATGTAGGAATATTTCATAGATATAAAAAAAGCGCCCTTTTAAAGAGCGCTTTAAAAATACAAATAGTATTAGTTATTTTTTGATGAATTTGATTGATTGAGATCCATTATCACTTGAAGCTTTAATAATGTAGAAACCAGAATTCAGTTTAGATATATCTAGTGTTGAATCATTTAATGTTACGTCTTTCATTAAATTTTGTCCTAATGCATTGAATATTTCAATATTATTTATAACTAATTCACTTTCAATTTCTAAGAAATTCTGTGCAGGGTTAGGACTGATTGTAAAAAAGTTAGCGTCTTTATCTTCAACTGAAGCTACATTTTCAGTTGTAAAAGACCATACAGGTTGATTTAATGCTTCTACACCGTTGTTTGTTGGTACAACCTGCCAGTAATAAGTTGTGTTCCCAGTTAAACTCAGAAATCTAGCAGCAGTATTGGTGAATGTAGTAGTCAAATCATTTAAAGTAGTAGGACTATCACCTAATCTTATTGTATATGCAGTTGGTTGTTGTCCACTAGGATCTTGCATCCAACTTATGTCTACGGCATTATCTGGATTTCCGTCGTTGTCTCCATCAGTAGTGTCTACTGTTACATTTACAGCGCCATCCGCAGGTGTTGGTCCAATCGCATTTGTTGGAGGAGTTCCAGAAGGAGTTTCAGTTGTAAAAGACCAAACTGGGTTATTGGTTGAACTACCGCTTCCATTGATAGCGACGATCGACCAATAATAAGTAGTATTAAAGTTATTTCCTGTAATTCTTACGCTAGTTCCTGTAAAAGTAGTTGCTTGAGTAAGATTATTCAAAGCAGCAGGGTCAGTACCGTATAGGATATCATATTCAGTTGCTGGAGAGCCTGTCGTTGAAGGTACCCACGAAAGTTGAACTGCATTATCAGCAGCACCATCGTTGTTATTATCTGCTGTATCAATAGTTACATTTGTTGCCATGTCAGCAGGAGTTGGTGTTGTTACTGAATTAGGCGGCCCAGTTACAGGAACAAAACTAGCAGTAAAATCAAATGGAACCGTAGAAGACCATCTGTCTTCCCAAGCAATATAATAAGTTGTCCCACTTGTAACATTAAATGATCCAGTTGAAGTAAGGTTAGATGGGTAGCTCACATCATCTGTAAAACCTTCACAAACTAAACTTGAACATGATCCCGAATATACTGAGACTTGAGTATCTACGTTATTGTTTGCAGCTAAATCTGAACTTAAATTGAGCACACCATTTGCAGTAGCTGTATAAGAAAACCAAGCAGATCCGGTTGATTGTGCTGTGTATCCTGTACAGTCAGGAGTGGCTACCGTAGTTCCATAGGCGGTAACTGTGTTGTTTGAAGTTAATGATATTGGTAAGGCGTTTGAACAATCAGATTGTGAAAAACCAATCGCGCTCAACAACAATAAGGTTAATAGAGTAATTTTTTTCATGAGTTAAGTTTTATTAATAATCGTTAAAAATAGGAACTTTAATTGAGAAACAGGTTCATTTTTTACTGACTTAACGTTAAAAAACATTAAACAAATTTTATTTTAGATTAAAGGTCATTTCATTAGATTATCTGTGAAAACAAAAATTCACTTTTATGAATTCTATAAATTAATTAGAGCTTTTCTTAATATTTTTGCATCACATGAAGATTGTTGAGCAAATTAAACAACCCATAGGTCATGAAATGGAACTTTTTGAGCAAAAGTTCAGGCTTTCTATGGCATCTCGTATTCCATTGCTCAATAGGATTACTCATTTTATTGTAAACCGTAAAGGAAAACAAATGAGACCCATGTTTGTTTTTCTAGTGGCCAAGATGATAGGTGGTGGACAAGTAAACGAACGCACTTATAGAGGTGCCGCGGTAATCGAACTTATTCATACCGCAACGCTAGTTCATGATGATGTGGTGGATGATAGCCTGAAAAGACGTGGTTTCTTCTCGGTAAATGCTCTGTGGAAAAATAAAATTGCAGTTCTAGTAGGTGATTATTTATTGAGCAAAGGATTGTTATTGAGTATTGATAACGAGGATTTTGATTTGCTTAAAATAATCAGTGTAGCTGTGAGAGAAATGAGTGAGGGCGAGCTCTTACAGATAGAAAAAGCAAGACGTCTTGATATTACTGAAGAGGTTTATTACGATATAATTAAAAAGAAAACCGCTACCTTAATAGCTGCATGTTGTAGTCTAGGAGCATGTGCCGTAGCCCCATCAAGCGACCATGTTGAGAAAATGCTCAAGTTTGGTGAGCTTATAGGAACTGCTTTTCAAATCAAGGACGACCTCTTTGATTATGGGAACGAGCGTATAGGGAAACCTACGGGAATCGATATTAAGGAACAAAAGATGACCTTGCCACTTATTCACACATTAAATACTTGTAGTGCAGACAAGCGCAAATGGCTTATCAATTCGGTTAAACGCCACAACCGTGATAAAAAAAGAGTAAGAGAAGTGATTCAATTTGTCAAAGATCATGGCGGTCTGGATTATGCCATTAAAGCAATGTATCAATACAAGAATGCAGCTTTGGAGATTTTAAACACTTATCCAGATTCTGAGTATAAACAGTCTTTACGCATGATGGTAGATTATGTGATTGATCGTAAAAAATAAGCATGAAGCTTTTTACGCTTTCGCGAAAGCGTAATTCAAATTATCCTTTTTTTAAAAACAAATCATACTACATTTAAGTAGGTATACCTTTTCATACTAATAGGTTACTCTATTAAAATGAGTACCTTTGCAAATGCTAAAAACAAGAGATGAGTATAGTTGCGATTGTAGGAAGACCGAATGTAGGAAAATCTACCTTTTTTAATAGATTAATACAGCGTAGAGAAGCCATTACCGATGCCGTAAGTGGTGTGACTCGCGACAGGCATTATGGTAAAACCGACTGGAATGGCCGTGAGTTTTCTGTAATTGATACGGGTGGATATGTAATAGGTAGCGACGATGTTTTTGAAGCGGAAATTGATAAGCAGGTAGAGCTTGCAATTGATGAGGCTGATGCGGTCATTTTCATGGTAGATGCCGAGGATGGAATTACCAGCATGGATGAGGATGTTGCAAAAATTCTTAGAAAAGTTACAAAACCTATATTTCTTGTTGTAAACAAAGTAGACAACGTACAGCGCATTCAAGATGCGTATGAATTTTACAATTTAGGTCTAGGTGATTATTTCAATATCTCTAGTATAAATGGTAGTGGTACAGGTGATTTACTAGATGCTATAGTTGAAAAATTGCCAGAAAAAGAAGAAATTGAAGAGGAAGAATTACCTCGTTTTGCCGTTGTAGGTAGACCAAATGCAGGTAAATCATCCTTCATTAACGCTCTAATAGGTGAAGATCGTTATATAGTGACTGATATCGCAGGAACAACTCGTGATTCTATCGATACAAAATATAATAGATTTGGTTTTGAGTTTAATCTAGTAGATACTGCTGGAATACGACGTAAAAAGAAGGTTAAGGAAGATCTTGAGTTTTATAGCGTTATGCGTAGTGTAAGGGCTATAGAGCATTGTGATGTTTGTTTACTCGTTTTAGATGCAACAAGAGGCTTTGACGGTCAGGTTCAAAATATTTTTTGGCTTGCAGAACGTAATAGAAAAGGGATAGTTATTCTTGTGAATAAATGGGATCTGGTAGAGAAGGAAACTAACACGATGCGAGATTTTGAAGCTCAAATTCGCCGCGAGATGGAACCTTTCACTGATGTTCCTATTGTTTTTATGTCGGTTTTAAACAAACAGAGAATTTACAAAGCGATTGAAACTGCTGTAGAGGTCTATAAAAACAGGTCAAAGAAAATAAAAACAAGCAAACTTAATGAGGTTATGTTGCCTATCATTGAGAACAGACCACCGCCTTCAACCAAAGGGAAATATGTTAAAATCAAGTTTGTAACCCAATTACCAACTCCACAACCCCAATTTGCCTTCTTTTGTAATTTACCACAATATGTAAGAGAGCCTTACAAAAGATATCTGGAAAATCAGTTGAGAGAACATTTTGATTTTACAGGAGTTCCAGTAAGCGTTTACATGAGAAAAAAATAAAAGGGCAATAGTTTGAATTAGTTTTCGTTTGTAAATTACATTTGCTATGAAACTAACCAATCATGAAAAATTTGCTATTTACGCTGGTATTGATGACCAGTGCAGTTCTATTTGCCCAAAAAATAGAAATTAAAGGAGTTGTATTGGACTCCTTGTCAAATACAGGTTTACAAAGTGCAACCGTATTTGCTGAAGCTAAAAAAGACGCTACCTTAATTGCCTATTCGATAACTGATGAAAATGGTGCATTTACTATAAGTGGTAACACAAGTGTCGATAGTCTAGTATTTTATGCCTCGTATCAAGGGTATAAAGAATTCAGAAAAGAGCTCTTTATAAAGGATAATCGGGAAATAGATTTAGGACAAATCTCTTTAAGCAATCAAGTAGAAGAATTAGAAGGTGTGCTTGTAAATGCCAAAGCTGCGCCTATTCGAATTAAACAAGATACCTTAGAGTTTAATGCTGGATCATTCAAATCAAAAGAAAACGCTACACTAGAGGATTTACTAGAAAAATTACCAGGTGTAGAAATAGATAAAGATGGCACCATAAAGGTAAATGGTAAAAAGGTCAATAAATTATTAGTAAACGGAAAGGAGTTTTTTGGGAGTGATCCCAAAATTGCACTTAAGAATTTACCTAAGGAGATTATTGATAAAATTCAAGTCACTGAATCTAAGACAGAAGAACAAAAAATCCTCAAAGAGAAAAGTGATAACAATGAGGCAGAAATTAACGTTGTCATTGCTGAAGATAAGAACAAAGGTTTTTTCTCTAGATTCACTGCTGGCGCTGGAACTGATGAACGATACTCCTTGAGTGGTATTGCTAATTATTTTAACAAGGATCTTCGTATCAGTGTACTAGGAGCTGGTAACAATATAAATTCACCTGGTTTTAGCTTTGATGAAGTGTTTGATGCAATGGGAAGTCAGGCGTTCTCAATATCCAGAAGTTCAAACGGTTCCTTTGGTGTTAATGGATTCAACTTCGGTGGTGGTGGTGATGGTATTACTACGAGTCAAAGTGGCGGAATCAATGTTTCTAATGATTGGGGTAAGAAGGTAGAATTAAGTGCAAATTATTTTTACGGAGGCAGTGAAACTATAAGCGCCACCCAATCGAGAAGAGAAACCTTTTTACCTGATCGTAGTTTTATCAATAATTCTTCAAATGATTCTAGATCAGACGGTTTTAATCACAGAATGCGAGCAGAGTTAAAGGTTAGGCCAGATACTCTAACGACTATAACTTTTACACCTGAATTTAATTCGAGTCAAAATCAAAGTAATTCCAGTAGCAATTCAATTGCGTCAAATCCCGACGGAAGTATTATTAATGACGTGGAAACTTTAAGCTCCAACGATTCTGAGTCAACAAATTTCAGTGGAAACTTTTATGTTTTTAGAGGAACTTTAGGCAAAAAATGGAGTTTTTCAGCTAGTGGAAATTTATCCTTGAATAATTCTGACAATCTAAATGATTTTAATAGTACACGGAATACTTTTGGAACTTCACCTAGCACTGAAATCCAAAATCAACTAATTGATCAGGAAAATAACATCAGGTCATATAGAATAGCACCCAAAATTAATTATAAGGTTCATGACTCTTTAAGCTTTTTTACTGAGTATACCTATAGGAATCAAAATCAGGAAAATATACGAAGCGTATTTGATAGAGATTCGGGTACTAATTTATTTAATCAAGCACAAAGTACTGATCAGGAAATTAATACCTTGGAACAACGGGCCGTATTAGGAGGAAGATATAAGTTGGGCAAATACAGATTGAATCTTTCTACGGGTTTGATACGACAAAGTTTAGATAATAATGATGGTCTTAGATCATTTGACTTTGAAAAAGAATTTACTAATCCTTATTTGAACGCCAGGATTACTAAAAGTTTTGGAGAAAATGGTTATCTAAGTTTAAGCTTTAGGAATGATATTAGTCTACCAGCAGCAAATCAATTACAGCCTGCTGAAGATAGAACAAACCCTCAAAACATTATAATAGGTAATCCAGATTTGAATGCCATAAAAAATAATCGTGTGAATTTCTACTATAGCGATTATAACTGGAAAGAGCAATCTGGATTATATGCCGGTGGATCTTTAAACTTTGTAAACGATAGAGTTGTAGCAAGTACCATAACAGATGAAGATCTGATTAGGACGACAACTTATACCAATGTTGATGGTGTGTTTAATTCATATGTTTATGTGAGTTACAGCAAAAGTTGGAAAAAAGACAATTCAAAAATTAAAGTAGGATCAGGTCTAGATGTAGGTTATGATGAGAACAAAGGTTTTACACAGAATATCCTATTTACTACAAAAAGTACAAGAATTAACCCTAGAGTATATGTGAGTTATGATATTGATGATTTATTGGACGTAAAATTGTCCTATGATCCTAGTTTTAATAAAACTAAATTTGATAACGCGCCATTTCAAGAGCAAGATTTTACTAATCAACAAGTATCAATAGACCTAACTACATACTGGCCTAAAAAGGTCACTTTTGGGCTAAGAGGTGAGTATAATAAGTTTGGGAATATAGAAGCTGGGTTTGATGATGATTCCTTGATTCTAATAGGTAGTTTAGGTTACTCGTTTGCAAATGATAAGGCTAATTTTAAAGTTAAAGCCTATGATATTCTCAATCAAGTAATAGGTACAAGAAGAACAGTAGCTAGTGATTATGTTCAGGATACTAATACTTTAGTATTACAACAATACTTTATGTTTAGTTTTACTTATAAACTTTCAACTTTTACTAAGAAGAAATCGGAGAATTCAATCATTTTTATGGATTGATAACTAAGTAACATAAATAAGATATGGTACTAAGTTATCACAGCATATTATTGGGTTATTGATTAACTTGCGCGGTTAAATAATAAGCCCTGCAACGTTTCCCTATCATACGAGTAATTATTCCTGCCTACAATGAACAAGATTCGATAGGTCATGTGATAAAAGATATTCCAAAAATTGTGACAGAAGTTGTCGTTTGTAGTAACAACTCAAGCGATGATACCGTCCTAGTTGCTAGAAATGCTGGTGCTACTGTGGTTGAAGAGCCAAATCCTGGCTACGGAAATGCATGTTTAAAAGCAATGGACTACATCGCGCAATTAAATGAGCGCACAGATATTATTGTTTTTTTAGATGGTGACTATAGTGATTATCCAGAACAGTTAATTGAGCTAGTGAATCCTATAATAAACGACGATATTGATGTAGTAATTGGAGCTAGGGTTTCAAATTTACGTGAAAAGGGAAGTATGACACTACCTCAAATATTTGGAAATTGGCTGGCAACTACCCTTATGAAATGGATGTTTGCAAGTAAATTTACAGACCTTGGCCCGTTCAGAGCTATCAAATATGATAAGCTATTAGCCTTGAATATGCAGGATAAAACTTACGGTTGGACTGTAGAATTACAGCTTAAGGCTCTAAAGAATAAATATACCTATTGTGAGATTCCTATGAAGTACCGCAATAGAATAGGAGTGTCAAAGGTGTCAGGTACTGTTAAAGGTGCTATCTTTGCAGGCGTTAAAATTTTAACGTGGATTTTTAAATACGGTATTAGGAAATGATTTTTGAGTGGATATGTATTGTGATTTATTCTATAGCATTAATATTAATTATGCTTTATGCTTTTGCGCAACTCAATCTGCTGGTTAACTACTTAAAAGCCCGTAAAAATCAAACAGATAACGATCCCGTTTTTGATTTGACAAACACAGCCGAGGTTCCATTTGTAACCATACAATTACCAGTTTTTAACGAAGCTTACGTTATGGAGCGATTGCTAGATAATATTGCTTTAATGGATTATCCTAGACATAAGTTAGAGATTCAAGTATTAGATGATTCTACGGATGAGACAGTTAAAACCACTGCAGCACATGTTGATAAACTGGCTGCAACTGGATTAGATATTAAACACATCACCAGAACAAATCGTGTTGGGTTTAAAGCAGGAGCTCTTAAAGAAGGTTTAGAAATCGCAAAAGGTGAATTCATAGCGATTTTCGACGCAGACTTCTTGCCAGAGTCTGATTGGCTTAAAAAAACCGTTATCTATTTTAAAAATCCTGAAATAGGAGTAGTTCAAACTCGTTGGGGTCATTTGAATAGAGATTTTTCCATTTTAACTCAAGTTCAAGCCTTTGCTCTCGATGCTCATTTTACTCTAGAGCAGGTTGGAAGGAATAGTAAAGGACATTTTATCAATTTTAATGGTACCGCAGGAATATGGCGTAAACAAACCATTATCGAGGCAGGAAATTGGGAAGGAGATACCCTAACCGAAGATCTAGATCTAAGTTATCGAGCGCAGCTCAAAGGTTGGAAATTTAAATATTTAGAAGATGTAACTACACCAGCAGAGTTACCTATTGTTTTAAGTGCTGCTCGATCACAGCAATTCAGATGGAATAAAGGAGGTGCCGAAAACTTTAGAAAAATGGCAAAACGAGTGGTGACCAACAAGTCACTATCTTTTAAGTCTAAAGTCCATGGTATATTACATCTATTGAATAGTACTATGTTTTTAAACGTACTTATAGTAGGTGTTTTAAGCGTTCCCATGTTGTTCATTAAGAATACTTACGCTCACCTAGCGCCTTACTTTTATGCAATGAGCTTTTTTGTTCTTAGCTCAATTATCTTTTTTATATGTTATTGGTTCATGTATAAAAACACCTATGGTGGTGGTTTTAAAAACTTCATTTCCTACATTGGAATGTTTTTCACCTTTTTCTCGATTGCTATGGGATTCTCATTACATAATTCTATAGCTGTTATTGAAGGTCATATAGGTAAACGCAGCGAATTTGTGCGCACTCCAAAGTTTAATCTAGCAGCAGTAGGAAAAAATTGGAAATCCAATAAATATCTACGAAAAAACTTAAGTAAAAATCTAATTATTGAGTTTTTATTGATTCTCTATTTTGCATTTGGAATTGTTGCAGCTTTTTATGTAGGTGATCAAGGTGGAGACTTTGGATTACTTCCATTCCATTTGATGTTAATGATTGGGTTTGGATTCGTTTTTATTCGCAGTTTAACAGATAAACAATAATGAAACGCCGTATTAAAAACGGTCTAGGTCTTACTACCATTATATGTTGCGTACTATACGCTTTTTTCTTTACGCTTTCGCGAAAGCAATTCTATCAACTAACAGTTACATATATATTACTATTTATTGGTTTAGCCTGTTTTTGGTGGTTGTTTAAGGAATTTAATAGATCTTACTCTCAACTAGTCGATCAAGATGAAACACTCTTTCAAAAGCGTAGAACTGCTATCCTGATAGGAACCGTAGGAGTTCTATTAAGATTAATGATTTGGGAAGTGACTCCCAATCTCTCTCAAGATTTTTTTAGATTTATATGGGATGGTCATATGTTGCTTAATGGATATAATCCCTATTTATATATTCCAGATGAGATCATTGGAGAGGCATCGTCCTTTATCCCTAATGCCCAGGTATTAAGAGCTTACATGGGAGATTTAAGCGCTAGTCATTATACCAACTATCCGCCGCTTAATCAGTTTTTCTTTGCAGTTGCGGCTGCGTTAGGCGGTAAAAGTATAACGGCTACGGTTATTTTTATGAGATTGTTCATTATTCTAGCCGATGTAGGAACACTTGTAATCATGGTTAAATTATTAAAACAACTGGGTAAACCTGATTACTATAGTCTGTTGTATTTCTTAAACCCTTTTGTCCTCGTGGAGTTGACGGGTAATTTACATTGGGAAGGTGTGATGGGCTTTTTTATGCTACTAGCGTTTTACTTATTATTAAAACTAAAAAAATGGTGGAGCGCATTATTCATGGGATATGGAATATTATTAAAACTCATGCCTTTGTTGATATTACCTATATTACTTAATCGAATTAAGTTCAGTAAAATTATCCCTTATTATTTATTCATTTTAATTGTAGTAGGAATAGGATTTCTACCATTCTTGTCCATTGAGCTTTTTGATAAATACAGTAACAGTGTAGGCTTGTGGTTTGGTAAATTTGAATTTAATGCCTCTGTTTATTATCTAGTTCGTGATGTAGGTTATGGTCTTGTAGGTTACAATACTATAGGAAAGATAGGGAAGATTCTACCTTTTTGTACTCTAATAAGTGTGTTACTTATTACATACTTTAGAAATAACCGCACACCAGTTGGTTTATTCACTAGTGTAATGTTCGCCTTTTGTTTGCATTTGCTCTTTTCTACCACCGTACATCCTTGGTATCTAGTAATACCCTTATTATTTAGTGTTTTTACCAAATATAGATTTATGGTAGTTTGGTCTGCTTTCATATTTCTAAGCTATTATGCCTATTCAAATTCTAATTATCAAGAGAATTTGTGGTTGATTGCTTTTGAATATGTGGTTGTAATAGGTTATTTCATTTACGAGTTATTTTATTTCTCCAGAAATCGGGAAAACACAACAAATGTGAATAAAAATGTATCTTTATACCGTTAAACCATCCATCAAATGAAAAAAATCATTATTGTTCTTTTGATTATAATAGTCGGTTTTCTAGCCTATGATTTCTATAAAGATTGGCGCCGATTGCATCCTGATAATGCAAATTATGAGGCCAGTGAAAAGATTGATATTACTTATCATGATGATAGCGTTTTATTTTCCTATTATGAAGCTATTGAAGATTTAAACTCCTATGTTCAATATGAATGGAGTGTGAATGATGTGGATGTAATTAACCCATCAGATGACGATATAGAAACGCAACGCGCGATTAAAAAATATGCATCAAAACGAGCTTTAGTAAAATATCTGGAAAATAAACTTGAAAATAGTGCTCATTTAAAATCTGAGGGATGGACCAACGATGAAATCCAAAAGAAGGAACTAGGAATTACACAGCAACCTCAACCATCAAAAGTATTGCCGTTATATAAGGATATGCTAGTTTCTTTTCCCAAAAATGAATTGAAAACTGGTAGTCGAGGAGTACTTGTCTATGAGGTTCAAAAACTTCTCAACAAGGCACTGAAAGATAGTATTGTAGTTGACGGTGTTTATAGCACTATGACTACACAAGCTGTAAGTAAATTCGAGTCAGCACATAGCTTATTTCCTGACGGACAGCTCGATGCGCTGACTCTCGAAAAACTTGTTGAGGTTACGACAACATCTGTAAATTAATCACTTCTTGTTGAGTAAGCTTTCTATAGTGGCCTCTAGGTAGGTCTTTTTTGGTTAAACCGTGAATCATAACAACATCCATAGAGGATACTGAGTAATCTAAACTCTCAAAGATCTCTTTTACGATACTTTCCTTATTTATGGAAAGCTCTATACCAATTTCGTTACTGCGACCGTTTTCAATGTAATTGATATCATTAACATGAATTTCTTGTCCATCGATAATAAGCCCTTCACGTATTTTTAGAAGGTCAGCATATTTCAAACTACGTTCTAACGTGACTTGATATAATCTCTTTAGTTTTAGGTTAGGATTATTAAGTTTATTGGCCATTTTAATATCTGTGGTAAATATCATTAGTCCTAATCCAGTTCTATTAAGTTTACCAACATGATGTAAGTGGTATCCACTTGCATTACGCATTAAATCATCAACTGTTTTAGAAGCCTTATCTCCTTTGTTAGCCGTAATAAATCCTTTTGGTTTATTTAGTAGGTAATACTCATTCCTTCTAGGAGTGATAGATTGGCCATCAAATTTCACGTGATCGTCTGGCTGCACTCGATAACCCATTTCTGTAACAGGTTTGTCATTAACAAAAACACTACCAGCTGCAATAAACACATCGGCTTCTCTACGACTACAAATTCCAGAATTGGCTATGTATTTGTTTAAACGAATACCTTTTGTATCGTCGCTAGTTGAGGAACTTTCGTTTTTCTTGCGTTTTATGTATTGTTTCTTAGTAACAGGTTTTCCTGTTCTAGATGTACCTATAATTTGATTTTTACCACCGCGAGTGTTGCGTGTAGATTTGCTTTTAGAATTACTATTAGCTGGTCCCTTACGTCCTCCTTTTCCCTTATTCATCTCTGCTATTTTTTTGCAAAGATAATATTTTGAAAGACCTGTGCTTGAGAGAGATGAATTTATTTAAATTTTATGGTCGACTGCCTATCTCTGTTCACATGTAATTGAGTGACGTCTGGTCTAGAGTAATGTCCAACTGCATCAAAATTTTGACGTTCTTCATAAACACGGTGAAGGTCTAGAGTAGCCGTTATTAACTCTTCATTCCCAACTTGTGGTTCAATAATCCATTTCCCATCTGGTCCTGCGATACAACTACCACCGTTGGTTAGTACTTCAGGAGCATTTGTTAGAATTTCATCTAAATGAGGAGTGTTTTTTGGAAAATCAGATTTAAACATTGTACTCGCAACACTTAAAACAAAGGTGCGTCCTTCTCTTGCGATGAATCTGGTAATGTCTTTAGTATTGTGGTCACTACCAGGCCAGCAAGCTACATGTAAATTAGTGCCTTGTGCGTACATCGCAGCTCTAGGAAGTGGCATCCAGTTTTCCCAACAGTTTAAACCACTTACGGTAAAATCTTTCAATGGGTGAGTTACTAATCCATTACCATCACCTGGTGCCCATGTCAACCTCTCGTCATAGGTAGGTTGCAATTTACGGTGCACGCTTTGTATTAAACCTTCTTGATTGATGTAAACAAAGCTTGCATATAAACTATGGCCGCCACGATCTTCCGGTCTTTCTATTATTCCTAAATAAATTGCCATTTTATTCGCTTTCGCGAAAGCGCATACCTCATCTAGCTCTCCTTTTTCTATACAAATTGCGTTTAAACTGTAGTGTCTATGCAGTTCTTTGACAATCTTTTTATTCCAAGCAGCCCCATCGGTAAGTGCTAGCCAAAATGGGTATCCTGGTAATAAGCCTTCTCCAAAAGCTACTAGTTCTACTTGCTGATTTTTTGCTTGCTCCAGCGTATTCAATATTTTTTTTAATGTAGCTTTTTTATCAAGCCATACAGGGCTTATTTGCGCTAGTCCTACTTTTATTTTAGAATTATTCATTATATGAAGTCCTTTAATCTATTTATTATGGCTGGTAGGTCAATTAATAATATGGAAAATACGCCTACGCCAATTATAACTTTGAGAATAAAATGGATTAATAAATATTCCCGTTTTCTTTTTGAAGACCATAATAAGGGTAAACATACCAGTAGCGCTCCAGCAACCATCGCAAAATAATACTTCATGTCACCTACATTGTAGGTGGTTATAAGAATGGATGCTGGGATAATTGCTATGAATGTAAGAAAGGTATAAAAGGTTTTACTCGCTTTAATTCCTAAAACAACAGGAATAGTGTGATAATTTTGAGCTAGGTCACCACGTAAATTTTCTAGGTCCTTAATAAGTTCACGCATTCCCAAAATCAAAAACAAAAAGGACCCATGAATAAGAATCACTGGTAAGAAATTACGATAATACATGAATAGAACAAAAAACGGACTTATGGATAGCAATGCCGCCATCAAATTACCTAGAAATAAAATTCTTTTGAGTTTATGTGAGTACAACCACATGGCAAAAATGTAGAATGCAAAAAATGTTCCAGCACGCCACGAGACTATCGAGCCTAACAAAAAGGCAATGGCATTAAGGGTAAAATACACAGACCATAACGTTGATCGACTTACCTGATTTTCTAAAAAGGTTTTTTGAGGTCTATTGATTAAATCCTTTTCACGGTCGTAAAAGTTATTTATAATGTAGCCACTGGCAATGGCGCTAGCACTAGCTAAAATAAGGAGCCACAATTTATAGTCGAGCAAAAGACTTTTTACTGGCAATTCTGGAGCGATGATAAAAACACTAGCCAGTAATTGTGCCACCGCTATTAGCCCCACGTTGTACAACCTCACCGTGCTGAAAAGGCTTAACGATTTAACCAATAACGTGCGTAAACTTTGTTTGTTCCTAGATTGATATGATTGTTCCAGATTCACAGTTC
The DNA here is from genome assembly GCF_001430865.1 of Nonlabens sp. MIC269. GTDB lineage: Bacteria > Bacteroidota > Bacteroidia > Flavobacteriales > Flavobacteriaceae > Nonlabens > Nonlabens tegetincola. Next base: position 1,964,481 of record NZ_CP011373.1, read on the forward strand.
GAATTTACAGACAAATTATCACAACTGTGTTAATACTTATTCAATTAGAGTTAATGGTCGTAGCTCATCCTGTGTGCATCTAGTTTTACAAATACAAAGAGTAGTACGGTAAAGCCCCATAGACCACTTCCTCCATAGCTTACAAAGGGTAGTGGTATTCCTACAGTAGGTAATAGTCCTAGCACCATGCCTATATTTACAAAAAAATGAATAGTAAAAATACCGGCGACACCATAACCGTAAACTCGAGCAAATTGATTGCGCTGTCTTTCGGCCATGATGACTAATCTGTAAATAAGAGCCATGAATAATAACACTACGGCACTAGCACCTACAAACCCTAATTCCTCGGCTATAGCGGTGAATACAAAATCTGTATGCTGCTCTGGGACGTAGCCACCTTGTGTTTGAGATCCTTTAAGTAAACCGGTTCCTGTCCATCCACCATGTCCTATGGTAATAAGACTTTGGTTTAAGTTATAGCCTATTCCTTTATTGTCTTCCACACGTCCTAGAATAATATCAATACGATTACGATGTCTATCGCTTAGTACGTTTTCAAATACAAACTGTGTGGAAAACGTATAACCAATTGCTAGAAATGCAGTAATTATATACAACCATTTACGTGGTGGAGCGAGTCGTTTTTTATGTTTACGCTTTCGCGAAAGCAAGTACATAACTACAACAACAACTAGTACACCTATCGAAACTACTATAGGTCCTATTGCAAGTGCACCTACAAAAAGTCCTACCGCTAGTAAGCCCAATGTGAGAAACCATAAAGACAATCCTTCACGATATAAAGTAAAGAAAAACGCGGAATATACTAATGCACTTCCAGGATCAGGTTGCGGGATTATGAGCAGTGGTGGCAATAGGATAATTCCTCCTACAATTAATAAATGCTTTTTGTTTTTTAGAGTTACATTGAGCTGGCTTAAATACTTGGCTACTGCTAGTGCCGTAGCAAATTTTGCAAATTCACTAGGTTGTAAACCAACACTTCCAAAGGAATACCAAGATCTGGCGCCGCTTATTTCTTTTCCAAATACGAAAAGACCTAACAAGGAAAGCATGGAGACGACATAAATAACACCTGCAAAGCGTTCATAAAATTTAGGCTCTATAGCTAAAATAATAACGATAAGAAGCAGGGCTAGGGCAATCCAAATGAATTGTTTACCGTACTCAACATTCATATCCCAGATACTGGAATATGTTTCAACATTAACACTAGAGTAAATCGCTAGCCATCCTATAGTAATTAAACCTAGAAAAATGAAAATAGTGTAAAAATCGTATTTAGGTTTGTCTCCTATTCTCATTATTTAAGTAAGCCATTGTCTGGAGCATATATGTGTTTATTCTCCTCTGTAATTAAACCTCTATCTACCGCTTCATTAATAAGAAATTCTTCACCACTGTAGGGTTTTGCATACTCATATTCCAGACTATGAGTAAGTAAATATTGTTCTAAATCTGTCCTGGTAATTTCGCCTTTGATGTGTTTCTCAATCATTAAACTGGCAATTTTAGCAGCATATCTTGAACCCCAATACCCATTCTCTACAAAAACTGCAATCGCTATTTGTGGATCGTCCTTAGGAGCAAATGCAATAAAAACAGAATGATCTGTAAGTTGTTTCGTTTTTCCATCAATTCGCATTTTATTCTCAACCGTTCCAGTTTTTCCACAAATTTCTATTCCTGGAATTTGTGAGTATTTTGCAGTTCCACTTTTATACACCTCGCTCATTCCTTCAATCACGGGTTCAAAATGTTCGGGACTTATAGTGGTATATCTTTTAGTTGTGTAGTTTTCCTCTGTGATAGGGTTTCCATTAATTTTTTTAATGATATGTGGTGTGTAAAAGTATCCTCTATTAGCAATTGCAGCTGTCATATTTGCGAGCTGAATAGGAGTAGCTTCAACTTCTCCTTGTCCAATTGCATTTGATATTGTGGTAGGAGCATACCACTTAAACTTATAGTTGTTGTTATAGAACTCGCCGTCTGGAATTCTACCGGCGCGACCTACTGGTAGGTCATAACCTAAATAATCTCCCAAACCAAAACTAGAAATATGCTTGTTCCAATTATTCATTCCAGCCGTTGGAGAACTTTCTTTTTCTATGATTCTTCTATATACTTGAGCAAAATAGGAGTTGCAACTTTCTGCTATTCCTAACTCCATGCCCAGTGGACTGCGATGATAATGGCAACCTAAAGGTTTGCGACCACCGTAATCATACCCGTGATTACATCTTAATTTTTCGTTAGGTCTAATTACTCCTTCTTCTAGACCTACAAGTGCGTTTAAGACTTTGAAAGGTGATCCAGGTGCATATTGTGCCTGTAGAGCACGATTAAAATCAGGAAGTCTTATGGTGTCTCGTAAGATCGCATTTATATTTTTTGATCGATCTCTACCCATCAGAATACTTGGGTCGTAATTAGGGGCAGTTATTAAGCTAAGAATTTCACCTGTCTTTGGTTGTATAGCGACAATTCCACCTCGCTTATTCTTCATTAAAAGTTCACCATAAGCTTGAAGATCATTGTCTAGAGTTACAGTAAGATCACTACCTGCTACTGTTTCTATATCATATTTCCCATTTTCATACGATTCTAACTCTCGACCGTAGACATCACGACGGTATATTTTTTTACCTTTAATTCCTCGCAATGTATCCTCATATTGAAGTTCGATCCCACTTTTACCGGCAAGGTCTCCTAGGTCGTAGTAAGGGTCTTTTTTAATCTTTGAAGTGTTTACCTCTCTTATATAACCTAAAACACTTGCGCTATGATCTACAAGGTATTTTCTTAACGATCTACGTCTTACGAAAAATCCCTTATACTTTCTTAGTTGTTCTTGAACTGGAGCATATTCCTCTTGAGTAAGTTGTGGTATGATAACACTGGGCTTGCGAGTAGACCAGCTTTTGGCCTTGTTTAATTGGTTGAGAAGTCTAGTGGTGTCAATCTTAAGTAACTTACATAGGGCTAAAGTGTCAAACTCTTTGACTTCTCTAGGTGTTACCATGATATCATAAGCTACTTGATTACCTACCATTAATTCTCCATCGCGATCATAAATAAAACCACGCTCTGGGTAATCATAAATTACCTTTTGAGCATTTTCAACTGCTTTTTGCTTATAGCTGTCAGTAGAGATTTGTAAATAAAAAAGCCTAGCGATAAACACTATTCCAATTACGGTTACTAGAAATAAAAGAAGGAGTTTTTTCATCTTACAACCTTAGGTTTTACTAAATATATAACTAGCAATGATATAAGTAAACTTAAGCCACCTATGGCAAACGTGTCTTTAACGGCCATGAGTATATGACTCATGTTAAAATATATAAGATTGAAAAATATAAAATGATGTATCAGTATTCCAAGAATCAGTAGTAGTAATAATCGATCAAAATTAGATTGAATTACTTTTAAATTTTTCATTTTATAACTTTCTCCATATATAATACGTAAAAGAAACGGTCTCGAAAAAGCTAAAACCAGGCAGGATGTGGCGTGTGCACCACCGGTATCTTGAAAAGTGTCTATTAATAATCCCAGAAGAAAAGCAGCAATTAAATAAAGTGCTCTATTATGTTCTACAGGGTATAGTAACAGGATGATGACATATATGATAGGATTAATAAACCCTAAGAAGTACACATGATCCAATACAAAAACTTGTAAGAACAATATAAGCAGTATTGAAAAAGCGGTATATATACTTTTTTTAGTCATTTAGTCCGAGTGTGTCAATTTCCTTTAATTGAGGTAAAATTTTGTTTTTAACCACATATACATAACCTAAATCAGTTAGGTCATTAAAAAGTTGTACATCGATTTTATACTTGGCTCCATTATCGATAAGCTCAGCTTTTTTAATAGTGCCTATTTCTATATTAGGTGGGAATAAAGTGGATTGCTTACCTGTGATAATGGTATCGCCTTTTTTAACTTGTGCAAGTCTGGGAACATCTTCTAAGCTTAGGTAATAAGGATCCTGTCCATCCCATTTTAAAGACCCAATAACATTACTTCCCTTGATTTGTGCATTAATTGAAAGATCAGAGCTCAAAACAGATATTACTCTAGAATAATTGGAATTGGACCTATCAATTATACCGATGATACCTTTGTCTGTAATGACACCCATATCTGGTTCAATTCCATTTTTCTCACCTATGTCTAGAGTTAAATAATTATCCTTTTTGAGAAAACTATTTTTAATGACTTTTGCAGGTATTACTTTATAAGTAGATTGTGCAATAACTGTAGTTGTATCGATTCTTAAAGTATCTGCTTTCAGGCCGTCAAGTAACATTCTAAGTTTTGCATTTTCATTTGCAAGTTCTTGATTTACTTGTTTCAGATTAAAATAGTCTGCAACAGACTGTTTTGAACTTAAAGCTCCGCCAGTAAAGTTGCCGCTAGAATGAATAAATTGATACCTAGTATAGTCGTGTGACTGTACGGTTAAACTGATTGATATAACAAGTAAAAACAGGAACAGCAATAAATTTCTGTACTTGATCAGAAAGTTAATAATTTGCTGCATAGGTTATAATATGTCTATCCTGCTAGAACGGTTTTATATTTATCTAGATTTTTTAATGTAAGACCTGTACCGCGTACCACTGCTCTTAGAGGATCTTCTGCAATGTATACAGGAAGATCGGTTTTTTGAGATAGACGTTTATCCAGTCCTCTAAGCATCGATCCACCACCAGCAAGATAAATACCAGTATTATAGATGTCGGCCGCTAGTTCTGGAGGAGTTTGAGATAAAGTTTCCATCACAGCGTCTTCAACACGTAGGATTGATTTATCAAGCGCTTTGGCAATTTCACGATAAGAGATCTTAACTTCTTTTGGTCTACCCTTGATTAAGTCACGACCTTGCACGCTCATTTCCTCTGGTGGAACTTCTAAATCCTCGGTAGCTGCACCTATTTGAATTTTTATCTTTTCTGCAGTGCGTTCACCTACATAAAGATTATGCTGTGTGCGCATGTAGTAAACGATATCGTTGGTGAAAACATCGCCTGCGATTTTCACCGATCGATCACAAACTATTCCTCCTAGAGCAATAACCGCAATTTCAGTTGTTCCTCCACCTATATCAACAATCATGTTTCCTTTAGGTTGCATGATGTCAACACCTATACCTATTGCTGCTGCCATTGGTTCGTGAATAAGGTAAACTTCCTTACCATTTACACGCTCGGCACTGTCTTTAACCGCACGCATCTCAACTTCGGTTATCCCAGATGGTATACAAATCACCATTCGTAAAGATGGGGTAAAAAGTCGTTTCTTAAGTGCAGGAATTTCTTTGATAAACATCGAAATCATCTTTTCAGAAGCATCAAAGTCTGCAATTACACCATCTTTAAGCGGCCTAATGGTTTTGATATTTTCATGAGTTTTACCTTGCATCATGGCTGCTTCCTTACCTACGGCAATTATTTTACCCGTAGTTCTATTTCTAGCAACAATAGATGGACTGTCCACAACAACTTTACCATTGTGTACAATTAAAGTATTTGCCGTACCTAAATCAATGGCAATATCTTCAGAGAGAAAGTCAAAAAATCCCATATAAACCTCAGAGGAATAAGTTAATAAGCGTCACCTACAAATCTAATCAAATAATTAGTGTTTAAAGTGTCTAGTACCTGTAAATACCATTGCAATACTATTTTCATTGCAATAATCGATTGAAAGTTGGTCTTTTATGGATCCACCTGGCTGTATAACAGCTTTAATTCCAGCATTATCTGCGATTTCTACACAATCAGGAAATGGGAAAAATGCATCACTAGCCATAACAGCACCTTCAAGATCAAAATTAAAGCTACCGGCTTTGTGAATAGCTTGATTAAGAGCGTCTACTCGTGATGTTTGACCAGTACCACTTGCACATAACTGCTTTCCTTTTGCAAGAACAATTGTGTTTGATTTTGTGTGTTTACAAATCTTTGAAGCAAATAATAAATCTTCAATTTGCTCTTCGCTTGGGCTTATTGTAGTTGCAGTTTTTAGATCTGCTTTTTGATCTGTCTTAATATTTGGATCCTGTACTAGATAACCGTTTAAAGAAGCTCGTACCTCAAGTGTGTTGTGATCACGCTTTCGCGAAAGCGCACCATCTACAAGCTCTAGTAATATTCTATTTTTCTTGCCTTTAAGTATCTCCATAGCGTCCTCATCAAAAGAAGGAGCTATAACTACCTCACAAAATAGCTGGTGTATTTCTTCGGCTGTTGCTTTGTCAATATTCGTATTTGCGATTAAAATACCACCAAATGCGCTCACAGGATCACCAGCAAGTGCATCAACATAAGCTTGATGGATAGTGTCGCGTTGTGCAACTCCACAAGCATTGTTGTGCTTAAAAATTGCAAATGTAGGAGCATCATGCTCAAATTCACTCATAAGATTCACAGCGGCATCAACGTCTAGTAAGTTGTTGTAGGATAGCTCTTTACCGTGGTGTTTAGTAAACATCTCGTTAAAGTTGCCGTAGAACCAACCTCTTTGATGCGGGTTTTCTCCATATCTCAAAGGCATGACAGTAGGTTCACTTATCTTAAGAGCTTTATCTATAGAGTGGCCAGAAAAATAATTGTAAATAGCACTGTCGTAGTGTGAAGAGACATTGAAGCAATTCGTTGCAAAACGCTTGCGTTGTTCTAAGGTAGTAACCCCATTACCTTCTTCTAATACCTCTAATAGAGCTGCATAATCCTGAACGGTTCCTACGCATAAAGTGTCTTTATAATTTTTGGCACCTGCTCTAATTAAAGAAATTCCGCCTATATCAATTTTTTCTATAATATCTTGTTCACTTGCGCCACTTGCTACCGTTTTTTCAAAAGGGTATAAATCTACCACTACAATGTCAATTTGTGGTATGTCAAATTCTTTAATTTGAGCAACGTCGTTTTCATTGTCACGGCGATTTAAAATCCCTCCAAAAACTTTAGGGTGTAAAGTTTTTACACGACCGCCTAAAATAGATGGGTATGAGGTAACATCTTCAACAGGAACTACAGGAATTCCTAGGTCTGTAATAAATTTTTCAGTACCACCGGTTGAATAAATAGTGATGCCTAATTCATTCATTTTTTGAACAATAGGTTCTAGTCCTTCCTTGCTGAATACGGAAATTAATGCGCTTTTTGCAGTGATATTACTCATGTTGTGTTGGGGTTATTTAAACAAGTTGCAAAAGTAATTCAACTCATTCATTTTGAACTCCATTATAAATAAAATATTGCGATACTTTTAAATTTTATTTGGACAGATTCAATCAACCATTTGTTTTACTTTTTCTAGGTCTAATCCGCCGTAATTTCCACTACTCATTAGAAGTAAAACGGACTGATCTAGATTTTTTTCAAGAAGCCATGTGCTGAAGGTCACAGGCTCGGTCATGATGATTAAATCATCTCGGTCAAAAGCCTCGAAAATTTGCTCCTTTGTAATAGGTGCTAATTGTTTTATGGCAACAGCCTCTGGACTGAAGAATACCACTGCCTCATCAGCAGCGTCAAGAGCTCCTGCGTATTCTTTCAGGAATTCTGGATTTAAGCTGGAGTAGGTGTGTAGTTCAAGACAAGCAATGAGCTTGCGCTCGATATACTGGTCGTGTACGGCTTCAGTGGTGGCTTTAACTTTACTTGGAGAGTGAGCAAAATCTTTAAAAATTACTTTACCATTAGATTCTGCTATTTTTTCTAAACGTTTAGAAGCTCCTTTAAAACTTGCTATTGCTTCATAAAAGTCATCTTCATCGATACCCATATGTTGACAAACCCATTTTGCCCCAGCAAGGTTATTTAAGTTATGCTTACCAAATATCTCTATAGGCATAGCACCTTCAGGTGTTTCTAGATAGGTAATACCGTCTATTATTTGATGTTCTGGAAGGTGGTAAGAGTGCTTGCGTGTAGGTTTTTTTGCAGCCTCACTAATTCTCTTTACCTCGTCATCATCTTCATTATAAACAAGTATACTTCCATCTTTCATTAACTCAAGAAACATCTCAAATTGACTTACATAATTTTCATAAGTAGGGAAAACATTAATGTGATCCCAAGCAATACCTGACAATAAAGCAATGTTAGGTTGGTATAAGTGAAATTTAGGACGTCGATCGATAGGACTTGATAGATACTCATCACCTTCAAGAATCATAAATTCATTATCATCCGTAAGGTGCACCATAGTATCAAATCCTTCTAATTGAGCTCCTACCATGTAATCCACTTCTTTATCGTGATAATGCATCACATGAAGAACCATTGAGGTTATCGTCGTTTTACCATGAGAACCTGCAATTACAACTCGTGTTTTATTTTTTGATTGTTCATATAGATATTCTGGATAGCTATAAATGGTAAGACCTAATTCTTGAGCTCTTTTTAATTCAGGATTGTCTTCTTTAGCATGCATGCCAACAATTACTGCATCTAGTTCGGTGGTAATTGCTTGTGAGTTCCAACCATATTCCTTTGGTAAAAGTCCATATTTTTCTAATCTGGATTTACTAGGTTCAAATATCACATCGTCGCTACCTGTAACTTGATAACCTTTATGATGTAATGCTAGTGCTAGGTTGTGCATGGCGCTACCGCCTATTGCTATAAAGTGTACTTTCATAAATTAGTTGAGCTTTTGGTTCAATTGACTTAGGGCGGTTTGTAGTTGTGCCGATTTTGTTTTGTCTAGACCAGTCTTGTATATTTTTAATGCTTTCAATGGTAATTCTTGTTTCTCATACAATTGCCCTAGCAGCAAGTATGTAGTAGGAGAGCCTCCAACCTCAATGGCTTTCTTGTAAGATTCTTCTGCCTTTGAGTAATCTTCCTCATAGGTGTAAATAAAACCAAATGCTAAATGACCATCAACCGGTGATATTTTAAGTAATTCATCAGCATAAAACTTTGCTTTTTTAATACTACCACCTACTATACCTGGTAGTTCACAGTACATTTGAGATAAAGCATGCCTAGACTCAATATGCTTTTTATCTAAAATAGCAGCTTGATGCAAATGAAACTTTACATCGTCCAAATATTTAATCGCTTTAAATTTTGAAATCCCCTTGATGTAAAAAGCCATTGCTCCACCGTATTTAAAATGGTAGTTAGCATTTTTAGGATCACGTTCAACCAGTATCTCAAAATAAGACATAGCTTTCTTGTATTTTTTTTGATGCCCAGCGATGTCGCCCAAACGCTCGATGGCGATAAGTTGAGTGCTGTCCTTATCATAGATGTTCTGGTACTTTACTAACGCTTCTTGGTAATTTTTGTTCTTATACAAGGCTTCGGCATCTAGTAAATCAGTTTGTGCCTGAATAGTATAAGCTGCTAAGAAAACAATTAATAATAATACTCGTTGCATAACATCAAAAGTATCAAAAAGCAGTCCAATAATCGATTTTCACTCATTAAAAATAGGGTTTTACTCATTTCGCTTTCGCGAAAGCGTACCTATCTCATATCTTTAGTAAAAAATTGATATGAAAAGCACGCCAGCCATTTTATTCGTCCTTATCTTATTAGGTCAAATTATCGTTGCTCAATCTCCATTTCAAAATCAATGGGAAGAAATTGAAAAATTAGAGCTTTCAAATAAAATCAATGAAGCCCATAAGATACTTAACGGTATTTATGAAAAAGCTCAGAATGAACATCTTAATGACGAGATGATTAAGGTTACGGTATTTAAATCGAAATACACACTGATTAATCAAGAAGACGCGCAACGTAAAGTCCTCAAAATGTTGGATAGCTTAATAACTATCAAACAGTTTCCTGAGCGTAACATATATCAATCCTACAAAGCTCAATTGCTATATAATTATTATAATACCAATAGGTATCTTATCGATCGAAGAAATAAACAAAATGGAGCTATTGATGACTTTAAACAATGGACTAAGATTCAATTTGTAGATGAAATTAATGCTTTATTCACCAGTTCTTTAGAGGAGCCATTAGAACTGGCCAAGATAAAAACCGTTGAATATGATGCATTATTCTTTCAACGTGTAAACGGACGATTTTTACAACCTACCTTACTGGACGTTTTGTTTAGAGAAGCATTTCCTTTTTTTAATGATCCAATCAAAAAATCATTTTATTCGCCTATAAAACCTACAGAAAAGGAGATGTTCTTGCCGACGCAAGAAATTAGTGCAAATGCTACTTTGCTAAAAGTTTATCCAGTTTTAAAAATGTATAACTTATTGGAAAAGTTACATAGTCGACTGGGCAACGATCAGGCGTACCTTTACACAGTCATAGAAAGAATGAAATATGAACGTAGTTTAAATAATGATGATTTTACCTTATTATATATAGATGCATTAGAAAAGCTCTATCGTGCAAATAAGGGAAATAAAGAAGCGAGCTTGGTTTTGAATCTGCTTGCAAGAGAGTATTATCAATTGAGCTTGGATTATTCTTTGCCAGACTTTAAAACCTACCGAAATAAAAGCATACAACTGGCTCAACTTGCTATTGATGATTATAAAGATTCCTACGGTAGTCTGCTGGCTCAAGTAATTTTATCGAGCATTTTTGAAACTACTGCAAGGATTGATATCGATAACTACGTAACACCGAATGATTCTATCTTAGGAAATTTTACATATCGTAATATTGATAATGCTACTTTATATGTGATTCCTGGTAAAAGTTACTATTTGTATAAAAACGATAGTTTGGCTAGGGATACTTTTAATAAAGCACTAGCGAGTAATGAATTAATACATGCAGAACATTTTCCTTTACACGATGTGGAAGACACTTACTCTCATGATTATCAATTTGTTGTACCAGGATTAAATGCTGGTCATTATAATGCAGTTCTTGAAGTTTGTGAAAATGACGTTTCAAAAATCAAATTTCTTTCATTCAATGTAAGCAATATCGCTGCAATAGAGCGAAAGACTCCAACCTATATTGAATTGAGTTTATACAATCGAAAAACTGGAGCTCCTTTAAGCAGTGCTCGTGTAAAAAGATTTAATAATTATACATACAATCCTATAGGCAATTTTAAAGTAGATCAAGATGGTAGGGTGAAATTACCTTTAAAAAAGAATGAAGACGCCAATGATTTTGATCTATTAATTATTAATGGTAAGGATACTCTAGAAACTGATTTATACGGATATCGTGAAGTAAAAACTAAATATAAACATGAGCGTATAGCTAAATCATTTCTCTATTTGGACCGTGGTATTTATCGACCTAATCAAGAAGTGTTTTTTAAAGGTATTGTTTTGGAAAACTATAAAAAGCAATCAAAAACGCTCGATAACTTTACTGTGAAACTCGAGGTAAAGGATGCTAACTATCAAGTGATTCATGAGGATACGTTGACCACTAATGATTATGGAAGTGTAAGTGGATCTTTTAATTTACCTCAAGACGTTTTAACTGGTAGGTTCACATTGAGTTTAAATAAAATTAATGATAGAATAAGAAATGTTGACAGATGGATTAATAATCAATATAGCTTTCAAGTAGAAGAATATAAACTACCTAAGTTTAAAACTAGTTTTGAACCAATAAAAGAGTTGTATAAAATCAATGATAGTGTAAAAGTTGTGGGGAAAGCTATGGCTTTATTAGGAAGCCCGATTACTAATGCACAGGTTAAATATACAGTAAAACGAAAAGCGCAATACCATTGGTTTTACAGGCATAAAAACAAAGAAGAGAGTTTTCAAACGGGAACTGTTAAAACAAAAAAGGATGGTAGTTACGAGATTGTTTTTAAAGCTTTACCAGATGAAAATTATAAGATAGGGGAAAAGGTATCATATACCTATGAAGTAAAAGCTGCTGTCACCGATTTAAATGGTGAAACTAGAGAGGCAAATACTCAGGTTAAAGTAAGTACAGAACCCTTTTCTTTATCCATTTCTAATAACGATTTAACCATAGATAATGATACAATAACTATAGCCGCAAGGAATGCTAATGGTCAGTTTGCATCTACAAAGGTGGTATTAGAAATCCGAAAAAAGGAAAATGAGAACCGACCAATATTTCAAAAAAGAACAGAATCTAACTACTATTCTCATAGATCATACATCGTAAACGAGAAATCTGAAAATACAGAAGCCTTTCCTAAATTCTACGAATACAGTCGCGAAGATCATATAAATGCTTTTCCATACAGAGCAGCGGACAATCGGGAATTCGTATCAAGTTCTAATCGATATGAAAGCCGTCCTGCAAATGATTGGAAGGACATGCCAATCCTTTATAAAAAAGAAGTGGTGATAGATAGTATTACCTCAGTAAAAGTTCCAATTACTGAAGAATGGCAAAATGGGGCTTATTACTTCTTCGTAAAATCTATTGTGGAAGATGTTTCTAACAGACAAGAGGTTAACATTCATGCCGATAAAAGTCAACCATTGTTTCCAACAATTCTTGAGGTTGATGTCTCCCAAAATAATGACCTAACTAGTGTTACTGCAAAAACTAGTATGAATGGTATTTATTCACGTGTACTCATATGGGATAAAAAAAGTATTTTAAAAGACGAAGTACTTTACTTTAATAAGGGAACAAATAGTGTTTCATATACATTTAAAGATGTAAATGGAGATAATTTGAATTTTCAATTTATTACCTACATAGAAAATCATTTACATTCCATTTCCAAGACATTAAGTCTACAGAAAATTACACCAGTCAATTATAAAATTGAGACAAGTACATTTAGGGATAAATTAGCCCCAGGCGAAGAAGAGATATGGTCATTTAAAATTAAAAATCAAAAAGACCAGCCGATGGTGGCAGAGGTACTAGCGAGTATGTATGATTTGGGTCTAGATCAGTTTAAGCCTAGCTATTGGGGTTTGCCTTACTTCAACAATTATAATTACGGTATACATGTAGGTTATTTTGAAAACATAGAACCGTTAAATGATGATTCTGATAGTATCTTCTTTAATAGTACTTATGATAATACAGTGCCCACTTTGGAGTATGATAGACTTCGGTTTTTTGGACTCAATTTTAATAATCCAGGAATTGTAAACAGTAGTTATCTTAAAAATATAAGTCGTAAACATAAGGAGTTAAAACCAAAACAAGGTTTTGTAGTAGGTGTCGTGAGCGATTATGATGGTCCTATAATAGGCGCAACAGTAAATGTAAAGGGAACGAATATAGCTACCACTACAGATTTTGATGGTCAATATGAAATTGTTGCTCAAAAGGAGGATGTTTTGGTGGTTTCCTATGTAGGTTATGAGAGTAAAGAAATAATGGTAGGAGAGAATACGGTAATCAATGCATCTTTAGACTCTTCTTTGGATGAGGTTGTAGTTGTAGGCTATAGAACAATTCATAAATCTAGATCAAATGTAGCAACTTCAGTTGTTTCAGCAATGGAAGTTATGGATAGGCCAAATTCAGAAGTCATTCAAAGATTACAAGGTCAAGTGCCTGGTTTGCAAGTGCAATACTCAAGTGGTCAACCTGGTGCAAATCCACAGGTTTTATTAAGAGGAATATCATCTGCTCAAAGCAATATATCGCCTTTATATATAGTTAATGGTGTTCCTGTGAATAAGGAAGACTTCAAAGGGCTTAATCAAGATGATATTAAAGAAATCGCAACTCTTAAAGATGCGGCAGCAACATCCATTTATGGTAATCGTGGAGCAAATGGAGTAATTGTGATATCAACCAAACAAGGTGTTTCAACTGCCGACATTGTTAATCAGGAAATAGAATTAAACAAAGTCAAGGCTAGAAAAAACCTAAAAGAAACTGCCTTTTTCCTGCCACACTTAAAAACAGATAAACAGGGCAATCTTAAAGTAAGTTTTACGAGTCCAGAAATGCTTACCGAATGGAAATTTCGATTACTAGCCCATAACAAACAAGGTCAGTTTGCACAACTAACTAAAACAGTGCGTACTCAAAAAGATTTGAGTATTGTTCCCAACGCACCGCGATTCTTAAGAGAAAAAGATACCATTAAATTATCTACTAAAATAGCAAACCTTTCTGAGGAGGATTATAACGGTATAGCTCGATTACAATTATCAAGTGCAATTGATGGTTCAAGTATAGACGATAAATTTAATAATACTAGCGCTACTCAGAATTTTCAGGTAGATGCCGGTGGCAATACATCAGTAGCATGGACTTTTGTGGTCCCAGTAGGAGCGCCGCCAGTCACTTATAGAATTACTGCAAGTACAGGCAAGTTCTCAGATGGAGAAGAAAATGTATTACCTGTTCTTACTAATCGCGACTTGGTTACTGAGACTCAGTCTATGTGGGTAAGATCAGGTGTTAATAAAAGTTTCACCCTTAACAATCTTAAAGAGAATAATTCCAGCACTTTAGAACATCATAAACTTACATTAGAATATACTTCAAACCCTGCATGGTACGCTATTAAAGCCTTACCTTATCTTAAGGAATATGAACACGAGTGTGCCGAACAGACTTTCTCTAGATATTTTGCCAATGCTACATCGGCACATATTTTAAACAGTCATCCAGAAGTGAAAAAGGTTTTTGACAAATGGGCAGCACTAGACGTTCCTTTATCAAAGCTGGAAAAGAATGATCAACTCAAATCCATTTTACTTACCCATACTCCATGGGTGCTAGATACTCAGGATGAAAAAGAACAGCTTAAAAGACTAGCAACTTTGTTTGATCTGGATCGAACAGCTAGAGAGCAGAAACGTACTTTCAAAAAACTTAAGAAACTTCAAAATAATTCAGGATGGTTTCCATGGTTTAATGGCGGTGCAGACAATGAATACATTTCTAGACATATAGTCTCAGGAATAGGTCGAATGGAACAACTGCAAATTAGACATGAAAATCAGGAAGAAATGAGAGCTATGTACGATAAAGGTGTTCATGCTCTTGATAAAAAATGGGAAGAGCAGTTCAAGAATCATCGTACCAATTATGGTCGTATTACAGATACAACTAAATTTAAAAGTCCTGAGGACTATAATTTCTATTACGGTTATTGGCATTACCAATATGCGCGCAGCTTTGGGATGTCTCAAAAAAGGCTGAAGCCTGTAATTGGAATTTTGAAAGAGTATGAGGATTACGCTTTCGCGAAAGCAAAAACAGAATTTGCAACCCATACCAGGTACCAACAATTATTAATAGCACTTGTTTTACATCGCAATGGTTTTACCAATGATGCTCAAAAGATTCTAGAAGGTTTAAAACAAATAGCTATTAATAGCGAGGAAAGAGGAATGTATTGGGAGAATACAAAATACGGGTGGCGATGGTACAATAATGATGTGAACACTGTTGCACTAGCTATTGAAGCTTTTGCTGAGATAACAGACGATCAAGAAACAGTAGAGTCTTTGAAGGTCTCTTTGATTAGAAGAGGACGAGCAAATAGATGGGATTCAACAAAGTCTACCGCTATGGCTTGTTACGCCTTATTGTTAAAAGGTGATAACTTCACTAGTATCAGCGCTGAACCGCGTATTTATTGGGCAGGCAAAGATGTGATAAATGAAATGCTAAATGAAGACCAGGTTGAAGAGGGAACGGGATATTTTAAAACTAGTATAGACAAGGAAAAAATATCTAAAGATTATGCAACCGTTACGGTAGATAACAAATCGAGTACTACAGGTTATGGAGCCTTATACTGGCAATATTTTGAAGACTTAGATAAGATTAAGGCGCATTCAGGTGATGGTCCACTTAAGGTTAAAAAACAGTTATTTAAAAATATTACAAACGATGATGGTACTAGTTTGCAAGAAATCACTCAAGAAAACCCGGTTAAAATAGGTGATCTTATTACAGTGCGTATTATCATCACGGCGGTAGAGGATATGGAATACATTCACTTAAAGGACATGCGTAGCAGTGGCTTTGAACCAGTAGATGTTATTTCAAAGTATAAATGGCAAGATGGTCTAGGATATTATCAAAGTACCAAGGATGTAGCTTCTCATTTCTTTTTTGATAAAATTGATAAAGGGACCTATGTATTTGATTATAACGTACGAGCAAACAATGCTGGTCAATTTTCTAATGGAATAACTCGAATAGAGTCAATGTATGCTCCAGAATATGGAAGCCATAGTTCAGGTACTAGAGTAAATATTGTGGAATAATATAGGAATTCAAATTTTACATAAGTATTTGTGGTTAATGTCTAGCGAACTTTTTATCCTTTAAACGAGAAGTTTCTAAAGCACTGTATTAATTATCACATTTGTTTAGGTTTCTCTATTTTAGTCATGGAAAAACATTCATGGACATAAAAATTAAAAAGATTACCGCTAGAGAAACCTATATAGTGCGCCATCCAGTATTGCGCCAGGGTAGACCTATAGATTCATGTTACTGTGAAGGTGATGATGACTTAAGTACCATTCACCTAGGCGCAGTAATAAGTGATGAGGTTTACGGTGTAGCATCTTTTATGAAAATTATGGCTCCGGTTGCTTTTCCAGTAAATTCAAAAACTCAGTACCAATTGCGTTGCATGGGTGTTATAGAAAAAGCACAAGGAATGGGAATAGGAGCGCTTATCATGAAAAAAGGTTTTCAATTACTACAAGAAAATCAAATTGATATTTTATGGTGTAATGCAAGACTTAATGCTGTCCCTTTCTATGAGAAATTAGGCTTTAGTGTCCAGGGTGAGATGTTTGACATACCTCTGGTAGGACCTCATTATAGAATGTGGAAAGAATTAAAAAGTATTTAAGACATGAGGCACCTATTTTTTGTTCTTCTTTTTTGTGTACTGGGCTCTCAAGATAAGGGTAAGCTCACAGGGCAGTCACCTAACCCAAACAACTTGTTAGAGATTGAGGCGCAACAGGCATTTGATAGGATGAAAGCTGCTGCATTTAAAGATGGTATTGAACTACAAGTTGTCTCTGGCTATCGAAGTTTTGAAAGGCAACAGGCTATATGGAACCGTAAATACACACGGTATGAAAAGCAAGGCATGTTACCCGATGCGATTTTTGATAAAATTGTAGAATACAGTACAGTGCCAGGAACATCACGCCATCATTGGGGTACCGATTTAGATATTATAGACGCAGCTGCTACTTATAAAGGCGATGTTCTTGTTCCAAATAAATTTCATGGTAATGGACCTTTTTGTAAAATGAAAGAATGGATGGAGCTTCATGCCAGTAAATATGGATTTGAATTAGTTTATACCTTGAATGAAAATCGAACTGGATTCAACTATGAACCGTGGCATTATAGTTATGTTCCGCTTTCGCGAAAGCGGTATAAAAAATATCTTGAAGAAATTGATCTAATACCTTTTTTACGCAGTCACAAAATATTAGGAATGAATAAAATAAGCGATGGACGTTTAACTAGGTATCTCGAGGAGCATATCAAAGGAATTAATCCAAAATTAAAATAGTAATTTTAAACCTAAATACTTAATTATGAGAGGTATATCCGGTAAAATAAGATTGTTTATAGGTATGGCTATTGTAGCATTTGCCGTGCTTAAATATTGCGGTAGTGCCGAAACAAATGAGTTTACAGGAGAAACTCAATACATTGATCTTTCAGTAGAAGAAGAAATAGCACTTGGATTGCAAGCAGCTCCTAGTATGATTGAGCAGCACGGTGGTTTACATCCCGATAATCGTGCTCAAACGCTAGTGGATCAAGTAGGTTTCAATCTGGTACAAAGTAGCATTGCCAAAGAATCCAATTATCAATGGGATTTTCATTTACTAGCCGATGATAGGACGATAAATGCATTTGCGCTTCCTGGCGGACAGTGTTTTATAACAGCAGCCTTATTTAATCAACTTCAAAATGAAGATCAGTTGGCCGGAGTTATGGGTCATGAAATAGGTCATGTGATTGCCAAGCACAGCGCTGCTAGAATGAGCCAGCAAGGACTAGCCCAAGGAGTAATTACAGGTGTAAGTGTAGGAACCGAAGGTGGTGGACAAACTGCTGCTGCCGTTGCACAAATGTTGACCATGAAATATGGTAGGGACGATGAATTGCAAAGTGATGATCTAGGTGTAAAAATGATGATTGACGCTGGTTATGAACCTCAAGAAATGATAGGTGTGATGCAAATTTTAAAGCAAGCAGCTGGTCCTAATCGAGTTCCAGAATTTCAAAGCACCCATCCAGATCCAGACAATAGAATAGAGCGTATCAGGGAATCAATTAGAAAATATCGCGGCTAATGAGCAGTATCAAAATTCTATGGAATAAAGAAGGTAAATGGCTGTTCGAGCCTTATCGTTATGAGAATAATCGATCTATTCCAACTGATGCCAATAAATTTTTAAAAAACGTTTTCCTTACTTTAGATCATATTTGGGAAAAGCAAGCCTTATTACTAGAGTTTCCCGATGGTCGCACCATAAATATCCTTGATGAATTTATGTCCCGTAATGATAAAAATTTAATCATACGCGATGGTGAGAAAAATCAATACGAGGGAACTCGTGATATTATTACTTTTTATGATGAGGTTGGAAGTGTGTTTAGAAAAGACTTGCGTAAACCTTGGATAAAATCAAATATGGGTCGCAATACCGCTGCCAGTATTCTAGCTCATGAATTTATTCACGCGTATCACGAGCAATTCGAGTACGAGGCTTACCGCGCTAGAAAAAACCAGCGATTCCCAGCCTGGAAGGTGCGTTATCCACATTTTCCTAACCAGGAAGAAGTTCTAGTTACCACAGATTTAGGTAATCAGGCCATACGCAAATTAGGTGATGATGAACGACAGCATTACAAGCGCAATTACTATCCTACAAAAAGTCCTATTACACAAGAGCCTGCTAGTGAAGGTGAAGTAGTCTAGTATTGAAAAATTATTCTAATAAAAAAGCCGCTAGGAAACTAGCGGCTTTTGTTTATTTTCTTGTTGAGATTAAAAATTATAAACTACTTCTAGTTTATAATCTTTAAGAGATTTTTCTGCTTTTTCTAGGTCTTCTGTAAAGCCTAAAATATATCCACCGCCGCCAGAGCCACATAATTTTAAATAATAGTCGCCTGTATCCAGTCCTTTTTTCCAAAGGTCATGAAATTGGGCAGGTATCATGGGTTTAAAGTTGTCTAGAACTACCTTAGAAAGATGTTTCACATTACCAAACAGTCCTTTAACATCACCGCTTAAGAAATCTTCTACGCACATGTCTGTATATTTCACAAACTTGTCTTTTAACATCTTACGAAAACCTTCTTGTTTCATGTTTTCCATGAAAATGTTTACCATAGGAGCAGTTTCACCTACAATACCACTATCAATTAAGAAAACAGCACCGTTACCAGACTGCTTTTGTGATGGAATTCCCGCAGGTTCAATATCTTCTTTACTATTAATAAGTATTGGTAAACTTAAATAAGAATTTAATGGATCAAGACCAGAGCTTTTACCGTGAAAAAAGCTTTCCATTCTACCAAAAATACTCTTTAGTTCCAGTAATTTTTCTCTTGTAAGATTCTCGAGAACGGTAATTTTTTCCAAAGCATATTTATCATAAATAGCTGCGACAAGAGCACCGCTACTTCCTACACCATATCCTTGTGGGATGCTACTATCAAAGTACATTCCAGCCTCTATATCTTTTTTGAGACTCGTGATATCAAAATTTGGAAAATCCGATCCTTTGCTCAATTCTTCTAGATGATTGGCAAAACGGCTTAAGTTCTTATTAGATTGTTGATTTTTTTCAGAAAGGTCATCACTTATTTTTAGTGCACCTTTATAAAAATTATAAGGGATTGAAAGACCTTTTGAGTCTTTAATGATCCCGTACTCTCCAAAGAGTAAAATCTTAGAATAAAAAAGTGGTCCTTTCATAAAAATTAAGCTAGCAGTTTTGATGCTCCACTACCTATTTGATCACAAATATACTGAGAGTTTTGACAATACACAGCTAATTTCTCGTTAATCCATTCATATACAGCAGTTCTGTGATTGTTAGGATACAGTAAATGAACGTTAGCTCCTGCATCTAGGGTAAAACACACAGGGATTTGCGTTTCTTTTCTGTATTTCCAAATTTCTTCGATAATACGCAATGTATTAGGTTTCATTAATATGAAATAAGGATGAGAAGTCATCATCATTGCGTGTAAAGTGAGCGCTTCGCTTTCAGTGATCTTAATGAAGGTCTCGATATCGCCTTCCTGTAAAGCTTTTTTAAGTAGAGTAAGATTTTGCGGTGCTTGTTCAAATCTCGCTTTCGCGAAAGCGTGATCATTCATAAGCCCATGACCAACTGTAGAGCTTACCGTTTTTTGACCTTTATCAACTAACAGTATAGTGTCGTGATAATTTTGAAACGTGGGATGCAATAATTTTGTTTGATCAACACCATACAAGTTTGAGCTGCCTACCGTATCATCGTGCTCGCCCCAAACGACTAATTGACCTTGTAAACTGCGACAAGCGCTACCAGAACCTAACCTAGATAGGAATGACATTTTATCGTAATCTAAATCCAAACCAGTAAGTTGAGATTCAAAATCTATAATACAGGCGCTTAATGCAGCCAGACTACTTGCGCTACTTGCTATTCCAGAACTGTGTGGGAATGTATTGCGAGTATCAATATTGAAAAAGTAATTTTTTATCCACGGGCTGTAAGAAGATATACGCTCAAAGAATGCTTTTATTTTGGGTGCAAAATCTGGTTTTTCAACACCTTCATATGAAATTTTAAAACCGTGCTCGCCTTTAACAGCGTTTACCGTAGTAATGGTACGGCAAGTGTTAAGTGTAAAGCTTATAGAGGGATTTGCGGGCAATTGCATGCCATGCTTTCCCCAGTATTTAACTAGTGCAATATTACTAGGTGCTTGCCATGTAGTAGTTAACGAGGTGATTTCCTTGATCTCTTGTTGAAGTATGAATTCTGTTTCCAAGATAATTTTGTTTGAAGCAAAGATAGTCTACATGACCTTAGTCTTCTAAATAGAGTAGAGCATTGTATAAGTCATCATTAATTAAAATTAATTTTAGAAGGGTAGTGGTGCTTTTTTTAATAGGTCCTATGGATCTTTAAAAACGCTATAATCTCACTATTTTTAAAAATGTTGTAACATTTGTGCTGGTAAAAGGTCAAATGAATTGTATTACTTTTAATTTGTCAAAAAACGTTTATGGTATTTTTACGCTTGATTAAGGAAAGTCTGATTTTTGCGCTTAATGCTTTGCGTACTAATCTGTTAAGAGCTTTCTTGTCTTTGCTTGGGATTACCATTGGAATTTTTGCAATTATAGGTATTCTGGCAGCAGTTGATTCACTAGAGAAAGAAATTGAAAGTGGCTTAAGCGCACTAGATATTTCAACAATCTATGTATTAAGATTTTCTTTTGGTCCAACAGAATTAGAACCGTATCAATTTGAAAACTGGCCCGACGTTAGTTATGATGAATTCCAAATGCTCGAGCGCAGTCTGCCAGATCTAGACGCCATTACCTACACGATGTTTATGTCCCCTGAAAACATCAAGTTTGAGGATAAAACAGCAACTGGTGTGAATATCATTCCAGGTACAGAATCCTTTTTTGACTTAGAAAAACTTAAACTTTCAGAAGGACGATTTTTTAATGGTAGTGAATCCAACAGCGGTTCTCCAGTAGTAGTAATTGGTGCCGAAGTTGCTAATAGCTTATTTGGTAAAGCTAATCCTATAGGGAGAAGAGTACGACTGTATGGGAATAAATTTACCGTTATAGGCGTTCTTGAAAAGGAAGGAGCAGGAGCTAGCATAGGACCTTCCAAAGATGGTAGTGCTTATTTACCTGTGAACTTTGTAAGAAGAATTTATGGTGATAACGATAGGACCAAAACAAGTGCCTTTATCTTGAAACCTAAAAAAGGAGCAGATCAGGATGAATTTATCGCTATGCTAGAACAAAAACTAAGAAACTACCGAGGAATCAAACCCGATGAGTTAAGCACTTTTTTTATTAATCCACTTAAAGGATTTGCCGACTTTATAGGCACGGTTACAAGTACACTTACTTTTATTGGTGTTATTATATCTGGATTTTCAATGCTAGTAGGTGGTTTTGGAATTGCAAACATCATGTTTGTGAGTGTTAAAGAGCGCACCAATTTAATTGGAATACAGAAGTCATTAGGAGCAAAAAGCTTTTTTATTTTGTTTCAATTTTTATTTGAATCTATTATTCTAGCCTTATTAGGCGGAGCTTTTGGTTTGTTATTCGTGTGGTTAGGAACTTTGATTGCAAGTAGTTTGACTGACGAATTTACCTTTATTCTAAGCTTGAACAACATTTTGATAGGATGTAGTGTGAGTGCGTTTGTAGGTTTAATAGCAGGTATTATACCGGCCTTTTCTGCTGCACGTTTAGATCCTGTGGAGGCAATTAGATCTGGAATGTAATTCCCTTTATACTTTACCTTACTTTTGTTCTAATGAAAGTTTCTCAAATTGAACATAGTTTGCAGTTTTATGCAAATGGTAAATTTCTCATTACTGGTGAATATGTGGTGTTAGACGGAGTGCGTGGACTAGCAGTGCCCTTAAATTTAGGGCAACGTATTCAAATTACACCGCGTACAGATCAAGCTATAATTTGGAAAAGTTTCAATGCCGATGGTGGTATTTGGTTTCACTGGCAAACTACGGTGAATTCTTGGAGTGAATCTTCAAGTGACTCAGTAACTCAAAAGCTTATAGATATACTTAAGCATGCCCAAGAGTTAGCTGGCAGCTTTATTTTGGATAAAGGTTGTGAAATAACAATGCATCTAGATTTTGATAGACAGTTTGGAATGGGTTCTAGCAGTACTTTGATTTCATTAATTGCTCAATGGTTTCAAGTTGATCCATACACCTTACAATTTCAGTCTTTTGGAGGAAGTGGTTATGATATTGCGTGCGCTACCTCAAACGGTCCCATCGTATATAGATATCATCCTGAGCAGCCTAGTTATAAATCTATAGATTTTGATCCTGATTTTAATGATGACTTATTTTTTGTCTACCTAAATCAAAAACAGGATAGCAGACAAAGTATCGCGAGATTTGATAAAGATTTGCTTTCAGAAAATGTTAGAATACGTTTAAATCAAATACCAGACTTGTTAGTTTCATGCAAGGATTTAATTGAGTTTGAAAATATACTTCATGAGCATGAACAACTTATCTCAAGACTTATTGGTCTAGAACCGGTTCAAAAGGTATTGTTTAATGATTATACCGGTGTTGTAAAATCCTTAGGTGGTTGGGGTGGAGACTTTGTTCTTGCAACCGGTGATGAAGCAAAACAAGAATATTTTAAAAAGAAAGGATACGACGTTATTTACAAGTGGAAGGATATTGTATTATAAGAACTAGTGTCAAGTAACTAAAAAAAACGCCTCGATTTTAACGAGGCGTTTTTTATATAAGGAGAAAAAGTCTAATAAAAATTCTTTCTATTGTCAACTATGTCTACTTTTTTCTTAAGTGCTTCAACTAATTTTGAGCTAGCTTGATTAGCATTTGTATCAGCTAATAATTTGGCCTGTGATGTGAAGTTTTCTAATTCTGGAGCTTCTGAAATACCAGTAAGGTTAATTACATAAACTCCTTTTTCACCTGCTATAGGTGATGAAGTAGTACCTTTTGAAAGACCAAACGCTGTACCTACAACAACTGGTTCCTGACCAGCTCCTGGGATAGTTGGATTTTTACGATTGATTGAGGCTGCACTACGTACTGATTGACCTTGAGTCTTAGCTATAGCATTAATATCGTTGTTTGATATTTTAGCCATTATCATTTCTGCTTTCTTCTTATTACGTAGTATAGGAGTAACCGTAGCACTTGCTTCTTCACTAGACATGTTTCCTGCTTCACTTGCACGCGTTACTTTAACAATTACAACTCCTTGTGGAGTGTCAAATTTCTCCATATCTCCAACCTCTGTTTCTTCATTGAATGCCCAACGAACAACCTCACGATTCTTTTGAATCAATGGTAATGTTTCATCCATAGGCTTGATACTGGTTACTGGAGTAGTAGTCTTTTTAAACTCTTTAGCAGTTTCAGTAAAGTCACCAGATACTGCTGCTTGTTGAAACTTAATAGCTTCTTTTCTCATTGCTTTTGTAGTAGCTTTAGAAGGCTTAACAGCTTTTGAGATACTAGCAATTTTATAAAGATCTACAGGTGCTGCTGTATCGTCAATACGAATGATGTGGTATCCAAAACTAGACTCTGCTATTCCAATAGTTCCTTTGTCATTGTCATAAAGGAAATTTCTGAAACCTTCTGCAAAGTTTCTTGCGTTACCTGAGTAGGTTACCCAACCTATATCCTCAGCTTTAGCGATATTTGTATTTTCTTCAAAATATTCAAATTTTGAATCAAAACGTCCTTTGCTTTGACCTATTAAGTTAAAGATACTGTCAGCAACAGCTTTTGCTTCTTCTTTGGATCTTGTGATATTTGCAGCCGCTCTTTGAGCACCTTGATAAGCAACTAGTATGTGACGGTTTTGCACGCTATCCATTACAGATTTTTTGTCTTCTAATAGAGAAACCTTCATCATATCACGATCTTCATAAGGACCAAAAGTAGTACCTAATTCTTGTGATATAATTGGTTTTACAGCAGTAGGTAAACGGCTTTCTAGCAGGTAGTCGCTAGAATAACTTTGTTCACTATACTGATTAACGTATTGTTGTACATCCTTTGCATTGTTGAATGCAGGGATTTTAGTAAAACTGTCGTCAGAACTATTGTAAACCGAGTCTGCTCTTAAACGTTTAGCTAAATCATTTTTTATAGCTTCCTTATCGCTATCACTTGCTACATCAGCAAACAAGACCATTTGAAGATCTCTTTGAGCTTCTGTTTGAAATTCTTTAGAGTGAGCCGCTATGTATGATTCAATCTCAGATTTTGAAACTTCTACTGTGCTATCTGCGATAGTTGTGTATGGAATTTGAACATAGTTAAAACTACGCTGTTCGTTTTCCATTAAATAATCCATTCTAGCCTCTGCATTTGTACCTACAAATCCTGATTTAAGTAATTCAAAGAATTTCTCTTGTCTTAAATTTGATCGTACATCGTTTAAGTAGTTTTTCCATGTTTGTGGATCATTTTGTAAAAAGCTTTCCTCATAAGTTTTGAAAGCTCCTTCGTTGAATGTTCCATCAGCGTTTTGAAACTGTGGATTGCTTTCATAGAAAGAACGCACTTGATCTCTTACTTGTGCATCGGTTACCTGAATACCAGCTGCTTCCATTTGTTCTGATAGCACGGCATTGCGCACTTCAGAATTCCACACGCTATTTACAGCTTGTACAGTAGATCCGCTAGGTCCCATATTACGAGACATGTTTTCTACTTTTTGTGCAAAATCTGTTTGGTTGATTTCAACATCGCCCACATATCCGATTGATGTTTCTTGTTTTTGATCACTTGAAGTAAGTGCTCCTTGCACGATAAAGGCAAATAATGCCAGTGCTATTACTAATATTAAGATCACGCCACGGCTTCTGATCTGTTGTAATATCGCCATTGTTCTTTAACTTTTTGTAATGAGGGCGAAAATAAGGTTTTCCCTGAAATTATGAAATAGAAAACGTATGCTATCTCAGTCGTTTTTAATACTAACTATTAAAGTATTGTTTTGTGGTGAGGTTGTTAAGTGCGCTTTCGCGAAAGCGTAATTACTAAAAGAAAGTTTTTTAACTTATATGTTAGCAGTAGTTGACTAGTTTTTCTGCTATTCGGAATCGCCTACTTCTAGATGAACCAAATCAATTTTATTATCAGATTTTTCCAAAATGGTAAAAGTGAAATGATCTATGGTTACATGATCTCCTTCTTCCGGTATCCCTTCTGTGGTGTTAACTATAAGTCCACCAATGGTCTCGTACTGCTCACTTTCTGGTAAATCTAATTTGTAGTTTTCATTAACTTGATCTACCTCTAATCTAGCACTTAGTTTAAAGGAGTTTTCGGTAAGTTGTGTGTCAATTAATGAATCGGTATCGTGCTCGTCTTCAATTTCACCAAATAGTTCTTCTACAATATCTTCTACTGTTATCAATCCACTTGTTCCACCATACTCATCTATTACGATTGCAATACTTTTATGTCTTTTAATCAACGTGTTGAGTACGTCCTTTGCCAGCATAGTTTCTGGAACGTTGACAACTTTACGTAACACCTGGTCAATGGAGTCTGGTGATTTAAAGAGGTCAAAGCTGTGAACATATCCTGTGATATTGTCAATAGTGTCCTCGTGGATTAATACTTTAGAAAGACCGGTAGAAACAAATTTTTTATTGAGTTCTTTGATGCTGGTGTCCTTGTGGACGGCAATCATTTCGGTACGAGGTACCATAACTTCACGGGCCTTTAGATCTCCAAAATCTAATGCGTTTTGAAATATTTGTATTTCAGAATCTACTTCTTCTTGTTCTTGAGCGCTTTCCATTTGCTCAGTAATGTAATTCCCTAGCTCAATTTTTGAGAAGGAAAGTTGTAATTGATCGCCATTTGACTTAAAAAAGGTTTTTAAAAAAAAGTCTGAAATTTGTATGCAAAACCATGAAATAGGCCAGAAAATCAAATAAAACAAATAGGCTGGTACACAAAAGAATTTAAGTAGCTCGTTGCTGTAGATTTGAAAAAATACTTTAGGTAAAAATTCAGCTGTTAATAAGATAACTATAGTCGATATCACAGTTTGTAGCAGCAAACCTTGAAAACCTGTAGAAAGGGCAGGATACCATTGAGCAATTTGATCAAGAATTAAATCACCTGTAAGCATACTATACACTACTAGGGCAATGCTATTGCCTATAAGCATGGTGATAATAAACTTAGAAGGCTGTGCGGTTAGATTGCGTAATACTCGTCCTAAAAAATCCTCTTGACGTTTTTCAAGTTCAATATGGATTTTATTGGACGATACATAAGCGATCTCCATTCCAGAG
Organism: Nonlabens sp. MIC269; assembly: GCF_001430865.1. Lineage (GTDB taxonomy): Bacteria > Bacteroidota > Bacteroidia > Flavobacteriales > Flavobacteriaceae > Nonlabens > Nonlabens tegetincola. The sequence goes on from NZ_CP011373.1 coordinate 1,991,494, forward strand.
AAAAAAGCACTGAGAAGGAGCATGCTTACTATGAGCACTATAGAGCTGATCATATTTACTTATTGCGATCGTCAAATCTACGAATAAATCGCCTGCGGAAGAAAAACATAAATAGGGCTACCGCTGCCATAAAAAGCATGAGGTAGGCACGGCTGCGTTCTACATTCCATTCTGTAATTGCTGTTATTAAACATACAATAGCAAAGATTAAATAGATGTAAACGGAATATTTAAGTAGTTTTTTCATAATTATTGATTTGATATGAACGTGTCGTTAGGATTACGTGCATTTACTTTTTTAAGATCTTCACTAGCATCTAGCATGGTCGCCGATGTGTTCCCTAAATTAGATGCGTCACTGTTTTTTACTAGTCTTGTTTCCCAAGGCTCGTGAGTAAAAACCCATTTATTTTTTTGATCCCAGTATAACTGGTCACCATTAAAGGTATTACCGTCATGAGTGATTATCGTGACATCGCCTTGCATGTCAATCATATCAGTTATGTCGTAAAGATAGGCCTTGTTTGCGGTTATAGTGGTAACCTGTTGCTGGTTGTTAGTATACTCATACACTTTAACCTCGACACCATTTGGGAATTCGGTAAAGGGGAAGGCGTCATTTGAATAATCATAGGCAACGGGACCAGCAATGCTCAATTTTAATCGAGTACTGTCTGTATGTTTAATGACCATGTTTGTTACCTCACCTATAGGCGAGTTGGTGCTAGTTTCCATTTTACGCACCTGTTTGAGATTATCCTCACAAGAAACCAAAAAAGCAATCACGACGATTGTCGTGATTGCTTTAAAATATATGTTTCGTATTATACTCATTAAGGAGTAGGTACGGTTACTGATTCACCTACCCAACAGCTGAAGGTGATTCTCTTACCTGCCATACCAGCTAAGAATATATCTTGATTGCTAGGAGCAACACCGTTGTAACTAGCTGCTGCTTTGGCAGCAGTAGATCTTAAAGTAGGGTCTACACTAGCTGCTTTATTTGCATATCTTGCTGCAATCCAGTTAACAGCTCTTTTTTCAAAAGGAGTGTTACCACAGCTGTTAGTACTTTGCGCTACCATACCTGCGATTCTTAAGAATGGCAATCCAAATGATGGTTTTGCTTGATTAGCAAGAATATATTCTCTTTTTGCTTTACCAAAAGAACCTTGCTTTCTTAAAAGTTCAGCTTTTTTGTAGTGAATATTTGCTACATATTTCTGGTCGATCCCTAGTGAAAGAGCTTCATCCCAGTACTTCAGCTTTTCAGCATTAGTTTTTGCGATGTTACCTAATCCATATGCAGTCATTGCACTAGGTTGTAACTCGTGTAAAGCTTTTACAGAATTTACGTATAAATCACTTTCTGTACAGTCTTTCTTCTGTAACCTTCCAAGTACATTCTTTAACCAAGACATGTTTGATTTGTTTGCATCAAAATCTTTTGAGTAAAGTGGGATTAAGTTATCACAGTCTGCAAGACTTCCAATAGTACCATTTACACTTTTCATTACGATACCATAGTTTTTCAAGTTTTTTTCTTGATTTTCTATGTTTTTCTTTTCGTCTTCTGTAATTGTTCCTTCTGCTTCCTTGTCTAATAGTTCAGATACTATCTTACTTCTCTCATTAGAAACATTATCTAAATGTTCTGTTAGTGCATCATAAACATTAAAAAGGTCTTCAAGGTTAAGAGCGTTTGCCTTATATTCCTTTTCAGCAAGTTTGAAATAGGTTATCAATCCATTAGGATCTGTAAAGTCTTCCTTACCACTTGTAAAGGTTTCATTTAAATAGTTAAATTGATCAGACTGAGTACCTTGTTTGTACTTGTACATTACTCGACCTAGTTCAACTTTTTTCTTAGTAACGTTAATTTTATCGGCATACTTGTTAATTTGAGTTTCAAGCATGTTCATTAAACCTTTAACGTTCTCGTTTTGATCACCGATTTTTTTCTTCAATCTGTGCTCGTATATTCTTTCACCGTATTGATAAATAGCAGGGCTGGCATCTGGACAGTTCTGTACTAGCTGACCTAATTGCTTGTATGCTTCATCATAATTTTTTGCTTTAGCGTTTTCGGCATAGATGCTAAGCATCGTGTTGCAGTCTCCTGATTGCGCTTTCGCGAAAGCGAATCCCAAAACAACTAAGCTGAATAAAATGGTGTTTTTAAGTTTCATAATTTTTATTGTTCTAATCTTAATTGTACTTTCTTTTAATAAACCAACGATCGTTTAACGATAAACTAATTGATAAGCTGGCAAATGTTTCTTTTATAAGGCCGGCATTTTCTGTTCCTCTTTGTCCTAATTCAAGTCCAATATTTGCATTTGAAAAAGAGCGATTACCTCCTATAGGTAAACCCATTCCAAAAGATATGCCAAACTCGTTGATGTCCTCATTATTAAGAACTAGACCTGTTTCTTCAAAACGAGCTCCAAATCTATAAGTAACACGTTGCCAGTAACTTGTTAAGCTGTTGAAGTTTGGTATGTAATAACCACCTGCTCTTAAGGAGATAGCATCTTTGAATGAACTGTTATTTGGGCTGAAACTGCGATTAGATAAGCTGCTCTCGCCTCGCATAGAAAACTCTCCACCAATCATCCAACTGCGTAATTTCCCATAATTCAATCCTACAGTTAATTCAGAAGGAAGTGTAAGGTCTTCCTCATTTTCCTGTGGATCGCGAGCGTTAAATAAACTTTCTCCTGTTCCTGGGGTAAATGAAAAGTTAGCAAGCGCCGATGTGCTTTTTGCTACTAATTTGCTCTCTGGACTGTAAACAATGCTTGCCTGTAAGCTGTGTTCATCGCCAATATTTTTTTCATAGTGTAAGGCTAGATTGTAGCTTAATCCACTAAAATCGGTTTCGTTTGTCTCATTGGAGCCAAACTGGACTTGATTTGTAAGTACACTTGAGCTGTTTGTTTCTTGACCAAAATTATACCTTAACTCTGCTCCAATACTTAAATTCTTTGTAAGCTCATGTCCGACTCCAAAGTAAGCTCTGGTAATACTTCCTTCACCTGTGAAGTTGTAATATTCCGTATCAGTTAGGTCTCCGATGGTATATCCAACGGATTTAAAGGGAACTAATCCAAATCCTATTCCTGTTTTTGCATTGTTGCCTAGAGGTATACTTACATTCAAGTATTCCAAAGATGTAGAGTCATAAGTGTCATTTTCACTTTCTGTTGATGCCCACGTCTCGGTGTGTAATAAACCTACGCCATAATTGATGAGTTTTATTTTACCATAGGTGGCTGGGTTATTCAGGGTAGTATGAATACTGTCCAAGTGAGTGCGTAGTCCACCCATGCTTCGGTTTTCAATTGTTCCTTTAAAGGTTTGTTGGCCTAATCCAAAAAATGAATATGGCGATGAAGTACGAGATTGACCTAGCACACAATTGATGCTTAATACTGTAATCACGAAGATGATACTTCTAATCATAAGTGTTGTTATAGATGTATAATTGATAAATGCCTTTGAGCATTAAATCAGGCTGGGCAAAGAAACGGCTTTTTAGTTGTTTCTCCAACAACCTAGCATCGCCACCTGTTAGGAAAACTTGTAAATTTTCATCCATTTCTTGGTATTGATTTATAACTCCATCTAACTCTCTTGAAACTCCATTTACTACACCGCTATGAATGCTGTTTTCTGTTGAATTTCCCACGAAGTGTTCTGGCACCTTTTGCAGTAATAACGGGAGTTTTGCGGTATAATTATGTAGTGATTGGTATCTTAGTCTAACACCTGGACTTATGGCGCCTCCTAAGTATTGTCTTTTGATATTGACATAGTCATATGTGATACAGGTTCCTAGGTCAATTATTAGTGCTGTTTGATCTTTGTTAATTAAGGTTAAAGCTCCAGTTACTAGTGCGATTCTATCATTACCCAGTGTAGAACTTTGGTAATTATTTTCAAAGGGTAGCTTAATGTTATTGTTAATTTCAAAAACTTTAAAGGCTTGTTTTAGTTTATTAACGATGGTGTTGTCTTTAAAACCAACGTTACAAAATGCAATTTCTTTTAAATCACTGTATAATTCAGATAGTTGCATGAAATCATGAAGGAATTCTTCATGACTTGATCTATGGATATGGATAAAGCTGTCATCTTTTATTACAGCTGTTTTAATAGAGGTGTTACCTGCATCTATTATAAACATAGAAGAAATTATGGTTTAAAAACTGACGCAAATATAAGAGAAGCAGGAGCTTAGTAATTGTTATATAACTGTTATTAATTAAGTAAATAAACGAGTTATAAGAAATGTAAGAAAACGATGATTATTCAAATCAATCCAAAGATTATTAAAACAAAAAATCCCGAGTAAACTCGGGATTTAAGTGGTACCTCCAGGAATCGAACCAGGGACACAAGGATTTTCAGTCCTTTGCTCTACCAACTGAGCTAAGGTACCATGCTGTATAGCGGGTGCAAATTTAATTAATTAATTCAATGTGCAAAGTGTTTTTTAATTTTTTTTGAATAAATCTTCAATTAATCGTTCGAGAGCCATTCCTCTCGATCCTTTAATTAAAATAGTTGATTGATTAGTTTCAATTAAATGAGCACTTTGTATGAATTCATCATAATCTGTGAAGGTGTGAATATTTTCAATGCTTACATTAGAGAAGTTGGAGCCTATTAAAAAAACCTCGTCGATAGTACTGTCAGCTGCGTATTGAGCAATTTTATTGTGTTCTACTTCTGAGTATTTTCCTAATTCAAACATGTCTCCCAAAATGGCAATTCGTCTATCAGCCTTTTGATTAATTAAGTTGTCTAAGGCTACCATCATGCTTGAGGGATTTGCGTTGTAGGCATCAAGTATAATTTTGGTATTGTCAATCTTAATTACTTGAGACCGGTTATTGGATGGTTGGTATGATTCTATTCCACTAACAATCTTTTCTGGTGAAACTCCTAACTCTTTTCCTATCGTGTAGGCAAATACCGCATTCTTATAATTGTAAGTTCCTGTAAGTTGGCTTTTTATAAGTTGATTATCTATGGTAAATTGAATGAAAGGTTCTGTTTTATACAAGCTTGTGTTTTCTGGAGTTAATATCGAGTTTACACCAGTGCTTCGGCTTATTTGTTCTGGATCCCATCGACCAATTATTGCTGTTTTGCTTTCACTTCTTAAGTAATCGTATAGTTCTGATTTACCTTTTTTTACACCTTCAATGCCGCCAAAACCTTCTAAATGTGCTTTGCCGTAATTAGTGATTAAACCATAATCTGGTTGTGCAATATCACATAAAAACGAAATTTCCTTTTGATGATTTGCACCCATTTCTACAACTCCTGCTTGTAGGTTGTTAGAAAAGCTCAACAAAGTAAGAGGTACTCCTATGTGATTGTTTAGGTTTCCTTCTGTCCCTTTTACTTTGAATTCTTGCTTTAAAACTGATAAAATAAGCTCCTTAGTGGTTGTTTTACCATTACTTCCTGTTAAACCGATAATAGGAAATTTAAGTTGCTGTCGATGATGTCTTGCTAGATCTTGCAGTGTTTTTAGAACATCATCAACTACTGTAAAAGAGGAGCCATCGAGGGTTTTATCGCTTACTATGGCGTGTTTGGCTCCTAATTCTATTGCTTTAGTTGCATAGGTGTTTCCATCAAAATTTTCTCCAGACAAAGCAAAGAACATGTTTCCTTCTTCAATTGTTCTAGTATCTGTACTTATTCCTGTGCTCTCTAGGAATATTTTATAGAGTTCTTCAATCATAATGTAAATATAGAAACAAAAAAAGACCGCTTAAAAAGCGGTCTTTAAAGATTTATGTAAAGTGCTATTTAGTTTCTAGCTCTCTTAGTCTTTTTAGCTTTAGAACCAACACGTGACATAGCACAACGGAATCCGATGTCGTCACTAGCCATATCTTGTGGATAGAATCTTCTAGTTGCTGGATCTAGCCAGTAAGCTCTATCTCTCCAAGATCCACCTTTGTAAACTCGTACTTGATTGTTAATTAAGGTAGTTCTACTGTTTGAAGAATCATATTGGCGGTCTAGTTTTCCAATTGAGTCAGCTTCTACAGAGTGCTGTGGTGAGTTGTACATGCGCTTATTCGCATCTCTCAAGGCATCCTTACTGTCAAAGTATTTAGTAGATTGAGCGTCTCCATCACGGAAATCACGATTGTCACTACGATCAAAATTAGTTCTTAAATAAGTTTCATTTTCATCAACTGGTTGTTGCTGTATTTGACCAGGAAGTGCTCTTGCAATCGTCTTTCCATTGCTCAATGTGTCATACGGAATAGAATCAGTTGATACTACAGCAATCATTCCGTCTGGTCCAATTTTGTTTTTAGTGTATTGGTTACCTCTATAGTAGTTAAAATCGTTAAATTCATCATCAACGATAGGACGATAAACATCGGCAACCCATTCCGACACATTACCTGCCATTTCATAGACTCCAAAGTCATTAGGGCTGTAAAATTTAACAGGTGCTGTAATGTCTGCTCCGTCATCACTCCATCCAGCAACTCCACCATAATCTCCGTCGCCTTGTTTAAAGTTAGCTAAATGATCACCACGCGTTGTACGTTTTCCACTACGTGTATATTGACCATCCCAAGGGTATTTTTTTCTACCACGAATAGCATTGTATTCTCTGTTTCCTACGTTTGCTAGAGCGGCGTATTCCCATTCTGCTTCTGTAGGTAGACGATATGCTGGTAAAATGATTCCATCTTTTCTTGTTACATATAAACCACTAGCTTCTCCAGTTCCATCGCCAGCTTTAGCAGCCTTTGCTGTTTTCTTTTTTTCTAATGATTGCGAGCGCTTACCACCTCTTAATTTTTCATCATCTCCTCCATAAGTTAGAGTAGGTGCGTTTAAGTAGGTTTCAGTATTGAAAGTAGACCCAGCTTCTTGATTAGCTAAGGCATCTTTTGCGGTGTAGCCTTCTTGATTTAATATTAATTCATTAACACGATCAGTTCTCCAGTCGGCATATTCTACTGCTTGTACCCATGATACTCCAACTACAGGATAGTTTTGGTATGCTGGATGGCGCAGGTAGTTTTTAGTCATTTCTTCGTTGTACCCTAGACGATTTCTCCATACTAATGTGTCTGGCACAACACCGTCATATATTTTACGGTATTCCTCATCCTCTGGTGGGAATACAGTTTTAACCCAATCAAGCATCTCAAGATACATACCATTGGTAACTTCAGTCTCATCAATGTAGAAGGATTGAACATGTTGTTGATTTGGTGTGTTGTTCCAGTCGTGCATTGGATCATCTTTCACACGTCCCATAGTAAAGGTTCCTCCTTCAATAAACACTAAACCAGGTCCAGTTGCCTGCTCCTTGTATTTAGTATTAAGTTCAAAACCACCGTTTTTACCTGTAACGTCCCAGCCTGTTCCTCTGGATGTTGTAGTGTATTCATTACCGCCACCACCACAGCTTACTAATAGGGCTGCTATTACTGCTGTGAACAACGCTTTAACCGCAAAATACTTTCTCATTTTTTAAGAATACTTTTTGAAAATAGTCCCGCAATATAACAACTTCATATTAATTCAAAAGGAATTATTGAAATAAATCGCGTTACTTTTGTCGTTAAAGCCTAAATAACGTCGTCCAGTTGTTTTTATTTTATGGATATCTTAAAAATTGTTGGTCAAAGTAAATAATATGTAACTCTCATTATCGTTAAAATTCGGATGAAGCACTTTTCTTTAATTTTACTAATTCTAAGTTTTTTTGTGCCCAAAGCTCAAAATATCGATGAACAACTAACTTGGATTGATAATTATACTTATTCTATTAATGGCGAGGATATTGTCATGCCATATTGTGGAGATAACTGCTCTTTAATTGAAACCGGGTTAGTGTTTCACAAAAATTATATAGATATCCCGCTTGCTCAACCAGGATCAGCACAGGTGGTTTCTGTACAAAAAACGGTCATTCCCGATTCTAATGTTGGTTTCTTAAGGACGTTGACGCTTCCTTCTCAATTTGAAGTTTTTTTAGAAACTTCGCTTTCGCGAAAGCGTAATTATACCACACTAAAAGTTCCAGTAGTATTAAAGGAAGGTTCAAATTATTACAGGGTAACAGGTTTTCAAATTTCCTATAGAGAAAGAACGGCCGCTTTATTGCCTAAAAATACTACTTATGGTAATTCCTTATTAGCATCTGGAGAGTGGTTTAAGTTTCAGGTTAATAATACAGGTGTTCACAGAATTACTAGAGGTTTTTTATCTAGTTTAGGTATGGATGTTAATAGTATAGATCCATCTCGATTAAAGATTTACGGTCAGGGCGGAAAGTCATTGCCACTAGCTAACAATGAAAATTTATATTACGATCCTGCGGAGATTCCTATAAGAGTAACTGGTGAATCTGATGGAAGTTTTGATTCGGGTGATGAAATTTTATTTTATGCTACAGCGAGTGATACTGAATATGTTGAGGAAAATGATAGTTTTATCAACCCATACTCCGACGAGTCTATTTATTACATCACAGCTCAAGGTAATCCTGGAAAAAGGATTTTAAGTGCTATACAGCCTACTGGTAATGTTGCTGTAACTTATACAGATTATGATAAGGTTTATCACCATGAGGTGGATGAACGCAATATCGCAGCTTTAGGTAGGACATGGTATGGTGAGAGATTTTCATTTGAACCAGATCAAAGCTTCGAATTTGACCTAGATAATGTAAACACGGCTAGAGATGCAAGCGTTATTGTCAAAACAGCATCTATATCTGATACTCCTGTTTCGTTTGAGATTTCTTATAACAATTCTGTAATTGGGACGAGTAATTTAACTGGCTTAGTTATTGGTGGTCAGCGTTCAAATATTTTTGCTGGAAGAACTGCTACTTTTAATTCAAGTTTTAATCCGACGAGTGGAACAGCTACTATAGATTTATCTTTTGATAATGGTGGCAATCCAGGAGCTCGTGGATTTTTGAATTATATAAGGTTAAATGTACCTACTTTATTGCAAGGTAATGGTGAACAGTTTGTTTTTCAAAATACTGACGCTTCAACCAATACCGGTATTGGAGAATATCAGATATCTAATGCAGCTACTATAAACGAAATCTGGGATATTACAGATCCATTTAACACCACTAGAATTGTCAATTCAAATAATCAATCAACTTTTTCTTTTAAATCCACATTAGGATCACCACGTCAATTTGTTGCTGTTGAGGATGGGGATTATTTCCCGGTTATTAGAATGAATGAGTCTAGAGTACAAAATAGTAATCTTAAAGGAACAGTTTTTTTAGACAATGCAGGTGCTTTTAAAGATATAGATTACTTAATTATTACTCCGCAGTTTTTAAAATCTCAGGCAGATAGATTAGCTAACTTCCATATCCAGGAGAATAATTTAAATACAAAGGTAGTTACTCTTCAGGCGATTTATGATGAGTTTTCTAATGGAATGCAGGATATTTCTGCTATAAGAAATTTCATTAAGTATGTTTATGATAATGCATCGTCACCGGCAAATAGATTGCAATTTGTAAATCTTTTTGGTGATGCGAGTTATGACTATAAGGATAGAATAAGTGTAAGAGATAATATTGTTCCTATTTATTTGAGTGAGTCCAGTGTTTCCTTAATTACCAGCTATGCTCTAGATGATTTTTTTGTTTTAATGGACGATAATGAAGGTAATGTTGGTGTAAATGGAGGATTGCCTGATATAGCAGTAGGAAGAATGATTGTAAGTGATCTTACAGAAGCACGTGAAATGGTAGATAAAGTAATTTCCTATCAACAAGAACCTGCATTTGATCCTTGGAGAAACAGGGTGACGTTAATTGCAGATGATGTTGATGAATTAGGTGATAGAGTTCTACAAGAAAGCGTTAATCAATTAGCGACTGAAATTGCCACAAACAGGCCAGACTTAAACGTTGATAAAATTTTACTCGATAGTTATATTCAGGTTAACAATGCTGGTGGTCCTAGATATCCTGCAGCTGTATCCAATATAGAAGATGCTTTTGAAAGAGGTTCTTTAGTAGTTAATTATTTTGGGCATGGAAACGAAGATGGACTTGCTCGTGAGTTTGTTATTACTCAAAATTCTGCTAGGGATTATAGGAATCCTAATAATTTACCTTTATTCATAAGTGTGACTTGTGAGTTTACTAGATTTGATAATCCACTGCGAGAGAGTGGTGGAGAAGTGATATACCTTAATCCTAATGGTGGAGTAATTGCCTCGGTTGCGACAAATAGACTTATTTTAATTAGTGCAGGTACAAGGTTGAACGAGGTGCTCGATCAATATTTGTATGATTACAATAATACGGTGCAGGTAAGTATGGCAGAGGCGTTGAGAAGAGCCAAGGTAGATCCTGCCTTTGGTAGTTTAACTGGAGCAAGAGTTGTTGCCTTTGTAGGAGATCCAGCGTTGAAACTAGCCTCTCCAAAACCTCAAGTGATTCTTACCGCAGTTAACGGTGTGCCGGTTTCTGGTCCTACATCAACCTTACGTGCTTTAGATAGGGTTACACTTAGTGGCGAGGTTCAGGACATTGCAGGAGCTCGAATCAACAACTATAATGGTACTGTTTCTGTAACGGTATTTGATAAGTTGATTGATAGGGTTACAAATGCTAATGATAATATAGAATCTTCCCCTGGAAATTTAATTATTCTCCCTTTTACGGAACAAGGAGAAGTCTTGTTTAGAGGTCAAGCGACGGTGGAAAATGGCGTTTTTGATATTGAGTTTATTTTGCCTAGAGATACTCAAATACCAGTTGGTTCTGGTAGAGTTTCCTTTTATTCAAAAAGGTCAACTATTCTAGAAGATCAAAATGGTTACTCTCTCGATGTTCAAATTGGTGGTATAAATCCAAATGCCGCAAATGACGACATGCCACCACAAATGCAATTGTATATGAATGACACTAACTTTGTCAATGGTGGTGTTACGGATTCTAATCCATTTCTCCTCGCTCTTTTAAGTGATGACAGTGGAATTAATACCAGCAGTGGGATAGGTCATGATATCACCGCAGTATTAGATGGAGATGATGCTAATCCCTTTATCTTAAATGATTACTACGAAGCCGATGTTGATAGTTTCACAAGTGGTCAAGTGTATTTTCCTTTACGAGATATTGAGCCAGGTTTGCATACACTCGAGGTTTGTGCTTGGGATGTGTATAATAATTCTGTATGTGAAGAAATTCAATTCTTAGTGTCAGAAAATGAAGGGATTGAGCTTACTAGAGTATTAAATTACCCTAATCCATTTACTAATTATACAGAATTTTGGTTCAATCATAACAGACCGTTTGAGCTGCTGGATGTTCAAGTTCAAGTTTTAACCGTTACAGGAAAAGTAGTTTGGACCAAAAATCAAACTATTACGACATCTGGATTTACCTCACGAGAAATAACATGGGATGGGCGAGATGATTTTGGTCAACGTTTAGGAAAAGGAGTGTATATTTATAAGATTACGGTAAATTCCACGTTAACTAATCAGTCTGCCAGTAAAATAGAGAAACTGGTCTTAATTTAAATAGAAGGAATAGGCTATATTTGCCTTTCACAAAAAGTATTTGATGAAAAAAATTTTTCTAGTTTTTGTTGCGTTTTATTTTGCATTACCTAGCACAACAAGCGCACAAGAGAACGATACTCGAGTAATTACAACAGCTTTACCATTTTTAAGAATTGCCGGTGATCCACGCGCAGCTGGATTAGGCGATATGGGAGTAGCAACTAGTCCAGATGCTTGGTCACAGCAATGGAATCCAGCTAAATATGCTTTCATAGAAAGAGAGCATAAACTAGGTGTTGCTTATACACCTTATTTAGGTAATTTAGTTGATGATATAGCAATAGCTCAGTTAGTATATGCTCAACGACTCAATGAATACAGCGCTTTTTCAGGAAGTCTAAGGTATTTCAGTTTAGGTTCAATTACTCTAAGACAAGATCCTAATGATCCTGGAAGAGAGGAAAATCCTAATGAATTTATTATCGATGGTACTTATGCACTTAAGCTGTCAGAACAGTTTTCTATGGCAGTAACAGGTCGCTACCTGCGTTCTGATTTGAGAATACAAGGAGTAGATAATGACGCTAGTGCTGCAAATAGTTTTGGTGTTGATATTAGTGGTTATTACCAAAGTGAAGAAATAGCTTACACAGATTTCAATGGTCGCTGGCGTGGAGGATTCAATATAAGTAATATAGGACCTAAAGTTTCCTACGATCAAGGTGGTCAAGAAAACTTTATCCCAACAAATTTAGCTCTAGGTGGTGGATTTGACTTTATCTTAAACGATGGTTTTAGTAAAGTATCCGTGATGGCCGAAGTAAATAAATTATTAGTTCCTACACCACCGATTAGAGAAGATGGTGATGCTGATGGAGATGGTATTCCTAGAGAGATTATTTCTGGGCAAGATGACGATGTTTCTTTCATTACAGGTATGTTTCAGTCTTTTGGTGATGCGCCAGGTGGTTTTGAAGAAGAACTTAGAGAGTTTACATGGGCAATAGGGGCAGAATATACATACAACGATGCGTTTGCATTACGTACCGGTTATTTTAACGAGGCAGATGACAAAGGAGCGCGTAAATTCTTAGCTCTAGGTGCAGGATTTAAATTCTCTGAAATAGGAATTGACCTGTCCTACCTGTTCTCGACAAGTCGAGTTCAAAGCCCACTAGAAGGAACATTAAGATTCGGTCTTACCTTCAATTTTGGAGATGAATTTGATGAGTGGTAGATGAGTAAGAAATTAAATATATCGACCTCATTAGAGGTTTATGAAAATCTTCAGGAGCTAGCTTCTGAGGATTTTTTATTGATGGAACACGCTGTCAAAGCACGTTCTAGGGCTTATGCTCCTTATTCCGAATTTGCAGTAGGTTGTGCTATTTTATTAGAAAATAATGAAATAGTCACTGGGAACAATCAAGAAAATGCTGCTTATCCTAGTGGTCTATGTGCAGAGCGTGTAGCCCTTTTCTATGCAGGTTCTCAATATCCCGGTGTACCGGTTAAAAAAATGGCTTTAACAGCTGGTCCCATGTCTTCAGATTTCTTTAAACCAGTACCGCCATGCGGTGCTTGTAGGCAAGTAATTAGTGAATATGAGAAACGTCAAGAAAATGGAATTGAGATATATTTCATGGGTACTGGTGGTAAGGTAGTTAAGGCCAGTTCAATGGAATCGTTACTTCCTTTAAGCTTTGATAAAAATTACCTATAACGTTTGCGATGTTTTTAACGTCGTTATGGGTTTTTGGTTAGGCATTTTATCTCTATTTTTGTTTTCGCTTTTATAAAAGGTAGTAGCCTTAAATAAAGGTTGAATCTTGATTACGCTTTCGCGAAAGCGCACTAACAAAGACAACGTAAATGAAAAAAGTTACTAAAGAAGTATTACTCAACTGGTACGAGGAAATGCTTTTCTGGAGAAAGTTTGAGGACAAACTTGCACAAGTTTACATCCAACAAAAGGTACGTGGGTTTTTACACCTGTACAATGGTCAAGAAGCTATTCTGGCAGGATGTTTACACGCTATGGAATTAGGTAAGGATCGTATGATTACCGCTTACCGTAACCACGTTCAACCTATAGGATTAGGTGTAGATCCCAAAAAAGTAATGGCCGAGTTGTATGGAAAGGCTACCGGAACCTCTCAAGGACTAGGTGGATCCATGCACATATTCTCACCAGAACATAATTTCTTTGGAGGTCATGGTATCGTAGGAGGACAAATCCCTCTAGGAGCTGGAATGGCTTTTGGAGATAAATACAACAATCATGACGCAGTAACACTTACTTTTTTTGGTGATGGTGCAGCACGTCAAGGTTCTCTTCACGAGACATTTAACCTAGCGATGCTTTGGAAATTACCAGTTGTTTTTTGTGTAGAAAACAATGGTTATGCCATGGGAACTAGTGTAGAGCGCAGTGCTAATCATACTGATATCTGGAAATTAGGATTAGGATATGAAATGCCATGTGGACCAGTAGATGCGATGAATCCAGAAAAAGTAGCTGAAGCGATGCATGAAGCTATTGAGCGAGCAAGATCTGGCGGTGGACCTACTTTCCTTGAGTTAAAAACATACCGATACCGCGGTCACTCAATGAGTGATGCTCAAAAGTACCGTACGAAAGATGAGGTAGCCGAATATCAAAAAATTGATCCTATTACTCAGGTGAAAGACCGTTTGATGGAAGAGCATGGTGTGAGTGAGGATGAAATAAAATCGATGGACAAGCGCGTGAAAGAGCGTGTTGCAGAATGTGAAAAGTTTGCCGAAGAGTCACCTTGGCCAGAAAAGAGTGTGATGTTTGATTCAGTATACGAGCAAGAAGACTATCCATTTTTACCAGCAAAATTATAATTATGGCAGAAATTGTAAACATGCCTAGATTAAGCGACACCATGGAAGAAGGTGTTGTGGCAGCGTGGCTTAAGCAAGTAGGTGATCAAGTTGAAGAAGGTGATATTCTTGCAGAAATTGAAACAGACAAGGCTACCATGGAATTTGAATCATTTCAAAGTGGTACACTATTACACATAGGTGTTCAAGAAGGTGAAACCGCACCAGTTGATTCTCTGTTATGTATAATCGGTGAAGAAGGTGAGGATATTCAAGCTTTACTAGATGGCGCTGGCGATTCATCCAATACAGAAAACGAAGATTCTTCTAAAACTCAAGATTCAAATGAAGATAAGAACGATGAAGCTTCATCTTCAACTGATGATTCTAATGATTTACCTGATGGAGTGGAAATCATTACTATGCCGCGATTAAGTGATACCATGGAAGAAGGTACAGTTGCAAGCTGGTTGAAAAAAGAAGGTGATCAAGTTGAAGAAGGTGATATCCTTGCAGAAATTGAAACAGATAAGGCTACCATGGAGTTTGAGTCATTTCATAGTGGAACTCTTCTTAAAATTGGTATACAAGAAGGAGAAACTGCTGCTGTAGACGCTTTGTTAGCTATCATTGGTCCTGAAGGGACAGATGTTTCCAATGTATCCTTAGATGGGGCTTCTAACTCATCAAAAAAGAAGGAAGAGAAAAAAGAAGCACCGGCCAAAGAAGAACCAAAATCTCAACCAAAAAAGCAAGAGCCTAAGAAGGAAGAAACAAAGACTGTTTCTAATTCAAGTAACTCAACTTCTAGTAGTAATACAGGCCGTGTTTTTGCATCACCACTAGCAAAGAAGATGGCTCAGGATAAAGGAATCGACTTGTCGCAGGTTCAAGGTTCTGGAGAAAATGGTCGTATCATTAAAAAGGATATAGAAAGTTTTACTCCTGGAACTTCTACAGGTGTCTCTCAACCTGCTTTTGAAGCTGTTGGAGAAGAGACATTTGTTGAAATGGCAAATTCTCAAATGCGCAAGACCATTGCAAAACGTTTGAGCCAATCCAAATTTACAGCACCACATTATTATCTAGGAATTGAACTAGATATGGATAATGCTATTGCAAGTAGAAAGGCAATCAATGAGTTGCCAGATACTAAGGTGAGTTTTAATGATATGGTCATTAAAGCAGCTGCAATGGCGTTGAGAAAACATCCACAGGTGAATACTCAATGGACAGATAAAAACACCATTCAGGCGAAGCATATTCACGTAGGAGTGGCTGTTGCCGTTGATGATGGTTTACTGGTTCCAGTGTTACCGTTTGCAGATCAAATGAGTATGCAACAAATAGGTGCAAAAGTAAAAGAGCTAGCAGTTAAAGCCCGTAATAAAAAGTTACAACCTAAGGAAATGGAAGGTAGTACTTTTACTATTTCAAATCTTGGAATGTTTGGTATTACAGAATTTACTTCTATAATCAATCAGCCTAACAGTGCTATCATGTCAGTAGGTACTATTGTTCAAAAACCAGTGGTCAAAAACGGTCAGATTGTTGTTGGCAATACTATGAAAATCACATTAGCTTGTGATCACCGTACAGTTGATGGTGCAACGGGAGCTGCATTCTTACAAACATTTAAACAATACATGGAAAACCCTATCGTTATGTACGTATAGCGTTTAATTATTGATGAGCTATATGAGCGCCAGTTCTTGCTAGAACTGGCGTTTTTTATTGTAACAGCTATTATCTATCTCGAGATATATCTAGTAATTAGATTTATTTAAATAATTGCCTTTCAAGTAAAAAGGTTGTAAGTACTACGTCAAAGCTTTTTTTGATGTCTACAGGCATGTATTTAATTCGGTTTTGTCCACAGCGCACTCTTAGTCTACTAAAATACTCTTGAATCGCCTTTTTGTAATCCTCTTTAATATTATCGGCATAAAGGTTAATGTGGTCTCCTGTTTCAACATCTACAAATCGGCTAGGAGTATTTGGAAAATCAAAATTTAGCTCGGTAGTACTATCAAATGTGTGAAAAAGTACAACGTCGTGCTTGTTGTATTTAAGGTGTCTGAGTGCTTCAAAAAGTTCATTTTCATGCGCGTCACTTTGAAACATATCGGTAAATAAAAAAATGAGCGATCGGCGCTTAATCTTCTCTGCTATTTCGTGAAGATACTTATAAGTGTCGGTTGCCGATCCTGATGGTTGTTGCACACAGGTTTTTCCTAACATATCTAAAAGCATGTTATGGTGACGATCACTACCTTTTTCAGGTGCATAGTATTCATAACTGTCAGAATAAATACTTAATCCTACAGCATCGCGCTGTTTTTTAAGTACGTTCATAATTGCAGCACAGGCTAGAGAGGAATATGCTATTTTATTCAAGGACGTAAGAGAAAACTCTTTGATAAGTGGATAATGCATGCTAGGGCTATTATCTACAATTAAATGACATCTTAAATTCGTTTCCTCATCAAATCGTTTGGTATATAATTTATCTGTTTTGGCATAAAGTTTCCAGTCGATATGTCTTGTGCTTTCTCCTGGATTGTAAATTTTATGCTCAGCAAACTCTGCACTAAAACCATGAAAAGGAGATTTATGCATACCGCTTATGTATCCTTCTACTACTTGACTAGCAAGTAAAGCGAGATTTTTAAATCCTGAAGTTTTATTGAGTTCTTGCTGTAAATTCATATTGTGAATATAGTCAATCGTTTTATAACAGACTGTAAAAAGGGGTAAGTGGTTATGTATTTGAAATTACGCTTTCGCGAAAGCGAACTTAAACACAAATGATGTAGTAAACTCATATAAATAAAAAAGCCCATTCTTTCATAGAATGGGCTTTTTTTATATAGTGTATAATTACTTATAGTTGCTTGTCTATAGCCTCTGCATAAACACTTTTTTGTGCAACACCTACCTGGCGATCAACGATTTCTCCGTTTTTAAAAACTAGTACAGTTGGGATATTACGTACGCCATATTTTGCAGCAAACTCTTGATTTGCATCAACATCAATTTTACCTACAACAGCCTTTCCATCATACTCATTTGATAGCTCATCGATGATAGGTCCAACCATGCGACATGGGCCACACCATGCTGCCCAAAAATCTACCATTACTGGCTTATCGCTGTTTAATACTGTTTCTTCAAAGTTTGCATCTGTTATTTCTAGTGCCATTTTCTAAATTTTTTATTACATACAAAGTTAAGCAAAAGTAAGGCCGTAATTTATCTTATCTTATTATAGTTGCTTATACTAGTATCTACTTAAATAATAAGCAACCAATTAACCAACCTTGTACGTGATATCTAGATTATCTAGCATGTCTAATAATTCTGAATTCACGCTTACTTTTTGCATTCTTGAGGTCATGTCTAATGCAATTTTTTCTTCATGATCTCTAATATTTATATACAGGAATTGTTCTCCTGTGTGCTTATCTAATACTTCCTTCAAGGTTTGAATCTTAGATTCTAATACCTCATTTAAGCTAAATTCTAAAGTTAAATTTTTTGCTGCGTGCTGCATCACATCTTGCAGTTGCTGCATTTGAATAAAACTTAACCTAGGATCGCGAGGCTTTCCCGTTTTTTTATCAATCCATCCTTGCTGTACAGTGACTTTACAATGAACAAATGTGTTAGGTATAAGGAAGTGCCTGAATTTTAAATATTCTTCTCCAAACATTCTAAATTCATGAGATTCATCATAATCCTCTAGGGTAAACATTCCCCATGGTTTATTTTGTTTACTCATCATGTGACTTACGCTAGAAATTACACCGGCAAAGGTGAGTTCTTTACCTACCAATTCAGGTAACACTTTCATTGCATTTAGATTTGAGTTGCAAAAAAATTGCATCTCTTTTTTATAATCATCAAGCGGATGTCCAGAAATGTAAATACCTACTACTTCTTTTTCTCTTTTAAGTTTTTCCATGGTGCCCCAACTTTCGCACACGGGCAACATAGGCTCTGGTATTTGTACCTCGCTTGCCTCGCCAAATATGCTCATTTGAGCGCTGTTTTCATTTTCTTGGTACTTTTGAGCATACTTGATTACTTGCTCAAGAAATGTTTGACCATTATCTGCTGCATGAAAGTATAATGCTCTATTTTCTCCACCTAGGCTGTCAAAACCTCCGCTTAGAGCTAATGCTTCAAATGATTTTTTGTTAGCAGCTCTTAAGTCTATGCGTTTACCTAAATCAAAGATGCTTTTGTAGGGTCCGTCTTTTCGGTTTTCTATAATTGTCATTACAGCGCCATGACCTAATCCTTTTACCGCACCCATACCGAATCGTACAGCACCTTCCTTATTCACGGTAAACTTGTAATTAGATTCATTAACATCGGGTCCCAAAACGTCCAGCCCCATACGTCTACACTCATCCATAAACTTAGTCACATCCTTAATATTATTCATATTATTGGATAGCGTTGCTGCCATAAATTCTGCTGGATAATTTGCTTTGAGGTAAGCTGTTTGATAAGCAATCCAGGCATAGCAGGTGGAATGCGATTTATTAAATGCGTAAGAGGCAAATGCTTCCCAATCTTTCCATATCTTTTCTAGAACTTCTCTATCGTGTCCATTTTTTTCTCCAGCATCTAGAAATTTAGGCTTCATCTTCATCAATGTAGCCATTTGCTTTTTACCCATTGCTTTACGCAGGACATCTGCATCACCTTTTGAGAAATTAGCTAGTTTTTGTGACAGCAGCATCACCTGCTCTTGATAAACTGTAATTCCATAGGTTTCTGCTAGGTATTCCTCACACGCTTCTAGGTCATAAACGATTTCTTTATCACCGTGTTTACGAGCAATAAATTCTGGAATATACTCCAAAGGTCCTGGTCGATAAAGGGCGTTCATTGCAATAAGATCAGGGAATTGAGTAGGCTTCAATTCCCTCATGTATTTTTGCATTCCCACACTTTCATATTGAAAAATACCTGTGGTTTCTCCACGTTGAAATAATTCGTAGGTCTTTGGATCGTCTAGTGGTATGGCCTCAATATCAATATCAATTCCATGTCGCTCCTTTATGATGGCCACCGTATCTTTTATTTGGGATAAGGTTTTAAGCCCTAGGAAGTCCATTTTTAACAAACCAGCGCTTTCTACTACCTCGTTATCAAATTGAGTAACGTATAGATCCGAGTTTTTTGCTGTTGCTACAGGGACAAAATTGGTTAGATCGTCAGGAGTAATTATGACACCACAAGCATGAACACCTGTATTACGTACTGAACCTTCTAGAATTCTAGCTTTTTGAATGGTGTCGGCCGTCAGGTCATTTCCTTCTGATAACTGTAACAATTCCCTTACGTTGTCAGCGTCTTCTCCTCTAAATTTAGAGCCTATTTCTTTTTCCTCGAGAGCAAACATTTTTTTAAGCTTTGCAAAATCAGGAATTAGCTTTGCTACTCTATCAGCATCCATTAAGGGTAGATCTAGTGCTCTAGCCGTGTCTCTTATGGATGATTTTGCAGCCATCGTACCGTAAGTGATGATTTGGGCTACTTGGTTGGAACCATATTTCTCAATTACATAGTCCATTACTTTATATCGATTTTCATCATCAAAATCAATATCAATATCTGGCATTGATACGCGATCTGGATTTAGGAAACGCTCAAAAAGTAAATCATAATGTATGGGATCAACATTGGTAATTTTTAAACAATAGGCAACAGCACTACCTGCAGCACTACCACGTCCAGGCCCAACGGCAACGCCCATATCTCTTGCTGCTTTAATAAAATCCCAAACAATAAGAAAGTAACCTGGGTAACCCGTTTTGGCAATAACATCAAGTTCAAAATCTAATCGTTCTTTGATGTCGTCAGTTAATTCTTCTCCATAACGTTCTTTGGCTCCTTCATAAGTAAGAAATCTTAAGTAGGCGTTCTCACCATTTTTGGTTCCCTCAGTAGCATCATCGGGATCTATAAATCGTTCAGGTATATCAAATGCAGGTAATAATACATCACGAGCAAGTTCAAAGGGTTCAATTTTGTCAATTACTTCCTTGATATTAAGAATAGCATCTGGCAGGTCTTTAAAAAGCTCTTTCATTTCTTCAGAGCTTTTAAAATAGTATTGATCATTTGGCAAGCCATACCTGTAACCACGTCCACGTCCTATAGGTGTAGATTGTTTTTCTCCATCTCTTACACATAGTAAGATATCGTGAGCGTTTGCATCTTCTTTGTGGATGTAGTACGTATTATTGGTTGCAACTATTTTGATATCATGCTTTCGCGAAAGCGCAATTAAAACTTGATTTGCTCTAGTTTCATCCTCTTGACCATGCCTCATAATCTCAATATAAAGGTCATCGCCAAAGTTTTGTTTCCACCAAAGCAGAGCTTCTTCAGCCTGCTTTTCACCGATATTCAAAATTTTTGAAGGGACCTCACCGTATAGGTTACCGGTAAGCACAATTAGGTCATCCTTATACTGAAGCAATAATTCTTTATCGATACGCGGTACGTAGTAAAACCCATCGGTAAAGGCTTTACTAGCAAGTTTTGCAAGGTTATGGTAACCCTTTTTATTCTTGGCAAGAATAACGATTTGATATCCATTGTCTTTAATAGACTTGTCATTCATGTTTTCACAAACCTGAAATTCACAACCTATGATGGCCTTAATGGGCTCACGCTCCTCTTCACCATCTGCAATTGTTTTATTTACCGCTTGAATGGCTCTTACAAAATGAAATGCACCCATCATGTTTGCATGATCGGTCATTGCAACAGCGGTCATGTTATTGGCTGCTGCAGCTTCGGCAAGGTCTTTTACACTAGCTGTTGATTGTAGAATAGAAAATTGACTGTGATTGTGTAAATGAACAAAGGGCGCATCACTTAATTCAGCTAAATTTTCTTTTATTTCTTGATTGGATACTACAGGCTCCTCATCTTTTTTAAGCGCAGCACTTGCTTTTTGTAGATTAACATGTTTTAATCCTACAGGAGCGATAGTAGATGGGTTGCTTTGTTTGAATCTAAGGAAATAATCCTCTTCAACATCTAGTTGTTCCCTTGTGTACTGTTGTTTTCTAACCAGTTCAAGGAAGCATCGTGTTGTTGCCTCAACATCGGCAGTTGCATTGTGTGCTTCACTAAATGGTTCTCCAAATAAAAATTCATGTAATTCGGTAAGGGTAGGAAGTTTAAACTTTCCTCCACGTCCACCTGGAATTTGACATAACTGTGCAGTATGTTCTGTACAGGTATCTAGAACTGGAATTTCTTGAAGCTGATTGGCTATTTGTGCTCGCACAAACTCTGATCCAGTAACCATTAAGTCAAAATTCAAATTTTGACCTACCACAAATTTTGTTTTTGATAGGGCAATATTGAATTTTTCTAGCATTTCCTCGAGCGCTATTCCTTGCTCTTGGGCTAGTTGTGTCGATATTCCATGTACACGTTCTGAATCATATGGGATGTCAAATCCATCAGGTTTGATCAAATAATCTTCATGTTCAATAAGAATACCCATTTCATCATGTAACTGCCATGCAATTTGAACTACACGTGGCCAGTTATCTGTGTCGGTTATTGGTGCGTCCCATCGTTTGGGTAAACCGGTAGTTTCAGTATCAAAAATTAAGTACATAAATCCTTCTCCTAGGGTAATTGTGTGGCGTAAAAACGAGTTAACTCTTTTTTATTAAAGACTTGGCTATCTGATCGATAATCAATTCTTATTATAGAAAAAAGCAGTTTTTAAAGATAGGAGAGAAGTACTGTTTTTTAAAATATAGTTATGAACAGTTTTGAACGAAATAACGGGTTATGTATTTAATCGAAATGACTCAATCATCAGTAATAAAACAAATGCTTGAGTTAAGGTGTGCTACTACTTATTTGAAGTACCTTACCGTTGTAAAATTGATTACCTGTGAGTGCAAAGTTCATGATATAGGCGGCCATATCATCAGGCTGTAATGGTGCTTTGTAGCCAGGAAAAGCTTCTTCGAGCATTTCGGTTTGTACCGCACCTAGAGCAAGTGTGTTAAACGAGGGACCGTTTTCTTTATATTCTTCAGCTAGTAATTCGAATAGTGTGATTACTGCAGCTTTGGCGCTGCTGTATGCTGCAAGACCAGGAAATTTTGCACTACCTTGAATGCCACCCATCGAACTTATTGCAATTACATGACTATCCTTACTTAAAATTGGCAATAAGGATTGTGTAAGTGCAGCAACTCCAAATACATTTACAGCATAGCAATTTTGAAAATCAGTATTAGTAAGTTGATCAAAAGGTTTGTTTACTAGCATTCCTGCATTATGAATCACTATATCAACATGATCCCATTTATTTTTAATGGTTTTAGCTGTATCCTCTATACTATCTGTAGAGGTAAGATCGGTTGATATCGCTAGAACTGTATTACGTTCCATTGCTTCTATGGAATCTAGCTTTCGCGAAAGCGCTATAACTTCATGTCCAGCGTTTGAAAATTGTCTTACAAGTTCAAACCCAATCCCGCGACTGGCGCCTGTTATAATTACTCTTTTACTCATTTTAATTAAGTTGAGGTGCTGTCTTGTTTACGATGTGAAAGATTCCAGGTGTTACGGCATTTATAACTTGTGCCATGTGGTCTGTATTTACTAATTCTTTTTCATCACCTACTTTGTGATAATGATCAAAGTTTGTAAAATCAAAGGTGCAAAAGGTTTGTGCTGGTATGTTGTATTGCTCATAAAAAGGGTAGTTGTCTGACCTTTTAAACAAATTAAATTGCTCAGCTTGTGGAAGTTTTCCAGTTACTATTTTATCACTATTTGCGGTATTGAACAATTCACCCATGTTTGATGTGTCATAACCAGTAAGATAGGCAATGTAATCTTTGTCTACCATAGGAGTTCCTGTCATTTCAAAATTGACCATTGCCACTACGTTTACACCTTCATTTTTCATACGTGTAGCAAGATGTTTAGAACCTAAAAGACCCATTTCTTCTGCACTGAATAAGGCGAAAATAATAGTTCTTCTATTAAAGTCTAATTGCCTGAAAATTCTAGCGATTTCCATAACAGTTGCTGTACCAGTAGCATTATCATTGGCGCCATTTGCAATTTTATCTTCACCTTGGGCATTTTTAATGATACCAATGTGATCGTAATGAGCTCCTATAACAACAACTTCATCACTAAGGTTTTTGTCAGAACCAGGTAAAATTCCAACTACATTATAGGCTTTTATAGAATCTTGAACGTTAAATATATCAATATAACTATCGCCGTAACGCTCTAGATCCATCATTGTCATTTGATCAACCAGGTAATCCGCAGCTTTTGCAATTCCAGGTGTTCCTGTCATTCTACCTTCTAATTCATCTTGTGCTAGATAGTTAACAATGTTTTCTAAATTCTCTTTTTTTGCCATCGGGATTTTAATCTCAGATAGCTGTTTTACAGATTCTGCGGCTTTTTCTACAGAGGTTATTTTAGAGCTCGAGTTGCATGAGAACGTTAAAACTGTAACGACAAAAAGTAGTAATATCTTTTTCATTGGATGGTTTTGAGTGTAAAGATAATAACTTACTAAGGTTTAAAGAAAAGGGCTGAGCTGAGAAATTTTACAATAGTATGGAAAAAATAAAAGCTGCTAAAATAGCAGCTTTTAATAATCAAATGAATTATGAAATGCGTTGACTTTCCACAGATCAGTGAACTAGGGAATCGCTGCTCTGCTTCAAGCCAACAGGAAACGAATTTCTTTAATTATCATTTTATTCCACAAAAAGTAGAATCGATGCCTTTTCAAATCGATTAAAATCAATTTTATAGGTTTAATTACTTGATATATAGTTTGTTTTGAGATATTCTTCCATTTAAACTAGCTTGAACAAAGTATAGTCCAGATTTAAGATCAGAGATATCATAATTTATAGTTTCATGCTCAAATGTTTTCACTACTTGACCTAATGTATTATAGATTATTACTTGGTCTATTTCCGTATCGCTTTGAATGTTAAAACTACTTTGAGCTGGATTAGGGTAAATAATGAAAGACGATTTTAACTGTTCCTGAACTTCTTCATTACTCAACGGATTATTAAGAGGAGTTGTGGTGTACAATTTGTACTCTCCAGGTTGCAATGAAATTCCAGTAGTAGTATTAGTAACGTTCACAACCGCATTGTTGTTGAAGTAATCATACCAAACTCCTGTTTGTTGAAAATTAGGATTTGCTGTTTGCGCAGTTACCGCAAAATTTGCTAGTACTACTGCATCAAAATTAGGTCCATTTAAATTGATGGTTTTAACCAGCCCAGAAACATTTAAGTTATTGTTTGTATTGTTAAAGGTTTCAGGATATAAGGTTTTAAAGTTTATGAATGTAGCTGTTGCATCGTATAAGTCTAATCGATCCTGGTCAGTATCGTATCCTAATGTCCAAGCTACTGGTTTGCGACCTGTTCTACCATTTTGGTCTATGTCAATTTCATATCCTAACTCACCAAATTGCCATAGCATTTTAGGTCCAGGAATGCTGTAAAGAATTGCTGAAATGGCTTCTTGTCTATCCAATGCTACAGGAACATTTTGAACGTTATGAGAAGAATTTGCAGCATTACCAAATTGTAAGTTTTTATACATTAATCGTTGCTCGTCGTGACTTTCTGCATAGGCTATAAGATGCTGGTCATTGAAATTTCGTGATGTGTAATAACTTCTAAAGACATTGGAATTAGATGAGAATCCCATGCTGTTTTGATTGAATTCGTCGGTCATTTTTCCCCAAAGCATAAATCCATCATTGGCTAGTGCGGCTTCCTCATTTTGTCCTCCTAAGTGTTCAAGAATCATGTAAATGTCGTTAGAATTATTGTTCCAGATAGTATTCTTATAATCATTGAGTATATTGACTCTACTTTGGTCATAAGCATTCCAAGCACCAATATTTCCTAACGTGTTGTTTTGGGTAAAACCTTTAGATAAATCAAATCTAAAACCGTCAATTTTATATTCATCTATCCAATATTGTAGGGTTTGTTTAACGTAGTCTCTAGTCCAATTACTTTCATGATTGAAATCATATCCTACATTGAAATCGTGTCTAGCAGTTGGGTTTAAATAAGGATTATTTGCTGCTGGTCTAAAATTTGCTTGATCCCACCACATTTGACAAAGTGGGCTTTGAGAGAAGGCATGATTATAAACAACATCTAGTATAACAGCGATACCTTTTGAATGACATAAATCTACCAGTTCCTTAAATTTTTCTGGAGTTCCGTAGGTTTTATCAATTGCCATATGGAACTTAGGATTGTAACCCCAACTATCTGCTCCTTCAAATTCATTTAGGGGCATGAATTGAAGAGCATTAATACCTAAATCGGCTAGGTAATCTATTCTATTAATTATTTCTTGGTAGCTATCGTTTTCAGAAAAATCTCGTACCAAAATTTCATAAATAACTAAGTTTTCTTGATCCGGACGTTGGAAATTAGTCACATTCCAATTATAAGGAGTAGCTTGATAAGTCCAAAGCGATATATCTCCTGTAGTCTCTCCCGTAGGATAAGGATAAATGTTATCAAAATTACCAGGCTTTATGAATTGGTCAAATCCATCATCCAGAATCAAACGACTATATGGATCGGCTATCTTGATACTGTAATCTACTAAGTATTGATAGGCAAACTCAGTTCCCGCAGAAAACTGTGTAGAAGGAACGGTTACCCAAAAATAATCACCATCCTTATTCATTTGATAAGGAAGATCCAAATCCCAATTGCTGAAGCTTCCTAAAAGCATTACATCTGTTTTGCCTGGTGCTGCTAATAAGAAAGTAACACTACCGTCAGCATTTTCATTCACACCGTTTTTCAATCCTGCTGGTCTAGCAATACTTTGTGTAGTATTTGGTACATAAACCGATACTTGATCGGTAACGGTTGTTGTTCCATTATCTGCATTAACTGCAATTGTGTAATTGCCTGGATTTGAAAATGTGTATGAAGTAGAAATACTAGAACCACTTGTTGTCGCTACACTATTTCCATTTACGGCAAGATCTAATGTTGCGTTTTGGGTACAGTCTGCACTTAGGTTTATGGTTTGGTTTAAATTTATAATCTCACCGTCCTGTGGGCTGGTGATTGAAGTGTTTAAACCAGGTAGGAAAACGTCTATAAAAATATCTGGTGATGTTTGATTAGTTCCTGCAGCGTTTCTTATAACCAAACAAATTTCTGATATTACGTCTCCTGGTTGTGCGTTGTAAAAAGTTTCTAAAGTTCCTGGTAAGGTTGCTTGATACATGTTACCGCCAGTATTAACAAACTGCGGTTGAGCAGTATTGTCACCCCAGTTTCCTACTACATTGGACCAGCGTGTTCCATTAATGTTGGCTCCTGTGTGAGCATAAAAATTTCCAGATTCGTTTTCTAAAGGAGTTCCTGTTGCATCAAATATTAGTGTTACTTGATCTTGTTGTGTAGGTATTGATGGGTTTGTGGTAACTTGCCCTTTCGCGAAAGCGAACCCAAAAATCATAGCTAATAAAAGGTAAAAGTTTTTCATAGAATTAATCGTTATCAAAAAAGGGCTGTATAAACAGCCCTTTTAAGTTATAAATAAACATGATTATCTAACAGGAATTAAAATATAACGTCCATCTAAGTCATTAAAATAGATGTCGTATGTTCCTGGCTCAACAGGAATGTTAGGTCCATCTTGAGTACCTTGACCTGTAAGTTCAGTATCAGAACCCCAGTTAACAGCCCAGTCATCGTTTGCACGGAACTTCATAAAACCGCTGATTAAACTTACGTTTGTGATACTCCATTTATGAGGATCAAATGTGCTTTGAACCATATCTGTATCAGATCCCCATCCTGTAGGAGTTCCATCTCCAATTATTCCTACCGTAGTATAGGTAGTTGCACTTGCTCCATTTGCATTAGGAGCAATACTGAAACTTGAAGATCCTTGAGATGAGTTAGTTACACCTGTAATGTCGATAGTGAAATCGTAGTATCCATCTGCTGGAATTGAGAATACTCCTGGATCAGATCCAGCACCATCGTTAAGACCTACAGCTCCATTGCTTTCACCATATTGTGGTTGCCAGAAGCCAGGAGAAGTTAAAATTTTAAATGCATCACCTACAAAGTATCCTGAATAATAGAAAACGTTGTCGTTTGCTGGATCTCTGTAAAGAGCAGGATTATCATTATCATTATTCCATCCTGGAGCAGTTGCTGCACCTACTAGATATAAGTCTGTAAATGGGTATGCAGAAAATGGAGTAATAATAGCATTTACTAAATTTGAAATAACAGGTTCAACAGCAGGATCTGCTACTGATGCTACTAATCTGATAGAATAGTTTCCTGGTGTAGCATGTTCACCACCTAGTTGAGTTGCAGCATTATTTAAAGTGCTGTAAAGAATGGCTAAATTATTCTCAGTAGTAGAACCTATTACTTGTGGAGCACTGAAATCACCGTTTTCTACGTCCATTTGTAACTCGTAATTAACCTGAACTGGAACTTCCATTTCTAAATCATTCCAAACAAATCTTTCTGCTAGAGTATTACCGTTTGTTTCTGTAACTTCAAAGTTGACAACGTCTGGCGATAGCATTACTTCTCCGCTAGGAGCAGTATTGATTGTGAATTCTTCACTGTCATTATCTTCACATGATATGATTCCTGCAATAGCTAGGAAAGCAAACATTATAACTGATATTTTTTTCATCATTAATTATATTAAAGGTTAGTAACCTGGATTTTGGTTTAAATTAGGGTTAAGACTTACTTCTTGAGCAGGTATAGGAAGAATGTTTCTAAATGGAGCTGTCGTCGTTCCACTTTGTACGTTTCCTTTCCAAGTCCAAACTTTTCCTGTAGTAAATTGGTTAAAACGAATTAAATCTTGTCTTCTGTGAGTTTCCCAGTGTAATTCTCTGGCTCTTTCATCAAGAAGGAAATCTAAATCTATATTGCTCGCGCTTATGTTACCACTTGTATTTCCATAAGCACGCTCTCTAAGTTGGTTTATATATCCTTCAGCAGTGTTGATGTCACCACCAGAACCACCTCTTACAACTGCTTCGGCATACATCAAATACGCATCTGCTAGTCGGTAAACAGGGAAATCGATATCAACAAAGTCACCAACTGGATCACTACCTGCCACACCATTTACTGTAACATTACGGAATTTTTCAATGGCATAACCATCTTTGAATCTTCCAACATCTTGAATTTCTAATTCTTGATCATCGGTAAAGAATGCCTCGCGGCCATCAGCGCTATTTTCCATTCCAGGAAACAATTCAACAAATTCTTTTGTGGTTCTTATTCCACCCCAACCACCGTTCACACCAAAGTTGGCAGCATTCATATCACCACCTATAGGCGCATGAGTAAGGTAAGTAGTACCTCCAAAGGTTTGAGTGTTTAATCCGTCAAAATTGATGGTCCAAATAAATTCATTTTGGCTACCATTTGAATTGTTGTCTGCAAGAAACAAGTTATGATAAGGATCTGAAGGAATTGAATAGCCAGCTCCAATTACTTTGTTAAGTTGAATAATGGCGTCATCATATCGTGCATTACCAGTATAAACTTCACTATTCAAATAAATTTTAGCTAGTGTCATCCAAAGAGCTCCCTTATCTGCTCTTCCATATTCATTAGCTCTAGCATCAACCATTTGATCTTCAATAGCAACTAATTCGGATTCAATAAAGTCAAATAACTCTGTTCTTGACTTAACTGGAGGAAAAGCAGCTGGATTGCTATTCTCATTTGTAAAAGGCATTTGGCCAAAAAGGTCCATTCCGTGATAATAGGAGTAAGCTCTTAAAAATCTTGCCTCTGCTCTGTATTCAGCTACATCAGCTCTTAAGTCGGCAGGAATGTTGTATTCGTCCAGTTTAGCATCGGTACTAAGTTTTAAGAACTCATTACAAACTGCTATTTGATAATTGATTCTTGCAAACATAGCGTTGATAAATTCATTTCCATCTGTCCATACATGCCAGTGTAAATCCTTAATCGTACCGTCGTTCCATGCGATTATAGCTTCATCGGTGGTAAGCTCTTGCATGTTCCAGTATAATCTTAGGTAATTTGAAAAACCACCATCGATACCACTAATATCAGCGTCACCATCTCCACCTGCTTGCCCACCAACTGCTAGCCCAGCATAAGCCTTTGCAATTAGTCCTCGGTATGTTGCAGGATCTTGAAATAGCTGTTGTTCTGTCAATCTGTTATCTCTAGGCTCTACTGTCAAAGCATCATCACATGCTGTGAAAGCTAGCATTCCTACAAATAACAAGATTATCGATTTGTACATTTTCATATTCTTGCTTTATTGAGTTATTTAATATTGAAGTTTAATCCAAAAATCAAACCTCTGTTTCTTGGAAATAAATTATTATCTATACCACGGAATACTTCAGGGTCTACTCCATCGTAATCTGTGATTACAAATAAATTAGTACCTGTAACAGAAGCTCTTACATCAACTTTGTCGCCTGGGAAGTTGTATCCTAACGAAATGTTATCCAGTTTTAAGAAATCAGCTTTTTGAACGTAGTAGTCAGAAAACAAGCGTTGTTGACTAAATTCTGTGTTTTGAATATCAGTCGGTGAATTTAGATAAATAGGGTTCTGAGTGTTGCTTGGGAAAACACTACCAAAGTTTGCTGCATTTGACGCAACGTTATTGTAGTTATAACCTCCCGCAGCACCTCTGAAAGTAAAGTTTAAGTCAAAGTTTTTATAGTTTACTCTAGATGAAAAACCATAATAAACATCGTGATTTGCTTTTTTATATCTTATACGATCTGCGTCGTTGATGATCCCATTTTGATCAACGTCTACAAAAACCCCATCTAAAGGATTACCATTTTGATCATATACCTGACGAAATACATGGAAAGTAGTTGGGTCTGATCCTACAGCCCATTCTTGAATGTTATTACCTGTTCCACCAGATATACCTCCTTGAGCAACAGGTTCGTTAGTGGCACCAGCTAGGTCTGTAATTTCAATTTCTTGAAAAGTAACATTACCACTAACATTCCAATTAAAGTTTTCATTGCGTATTACGTCAAGTGCTGCACTAGCCTCAATACCTCTACTCAACGTAGATCCTGCATTTTGGAAATTAGCATTTTCTAAACCACCAGCAGGTAAAAACGAAAATTGTAACAAATCATAAGTGTTTCTACGGAAAGCGTCAATGGAACCGGTTAATCTATCGTCGAAGAAACCTAAATCAATACCAAGGTTATATTGATCAGAAGTCTCCCATTTAAGATCTATAGCTCCTTCAGGGCGTATAGTTTGTACAAAATCATTCCCAAATTGTACTTGTGCTTGATTTTGACCTGGTGTAAAAACAGACAAATACGCAAACGAAGCTGAAATATCTTGTTGTCCAGTTTGCCCAAAACCTCCACGAATTTTAAGCCTTGAAATAATTCCACTGTTTTGAACAAAATCAGTGTTAGTTAATTTAATAGCTGCATTGGCACCATAAAAGTTCGCCCAACGGTTGTTTTCTGAAAATCGTGAGCTCCCGTTTCTAGAGTAACTACCAGATAAAATAAAAAGATCTTTAATGTCGAATGTAGCACGAGCAAAACCAGTTACTAATGTAGTTTCATTTACTGCGAAAGGATTGTCTTGAAATCCTGTGTTTGTAAGTGTTCTACCACCATCGGCACGGTAGAAGTCCTGATAACTACCACCTATAGTAAGATCCATTTTAGTGTCAATTGCATCAATAGCTCGTTTATAATCTAATCGACCGTCAAGCAAATGGTTTCTTCTTATCCCATTGTTGTAATTTTGACTTGCAAATCTGAATCCAGCTCCAGAATTAGCATCTCTTATAGAATAACTATCGTATTCATTGTAATCGATTCCTGCGTTACCTACAAATCTTAAACCTGGGATTTGGCTGATTTTATAATCCAAGTTCATGTTTAAACGAGCTTGTGAATTGTCATTTTGAGCATCCAGACTATTTAATAAACCTAACGGGTTACGAGGCGCATTTGGTTCTGGACCAGAATCGTTCGTGAATTCAAAATAACCACCATAAATATCATTACCACTAAAGATAGGTTGAGTAGGGTCAAAAACAACCGCAGCACCTACAGCGCCAGCATCAGCAAATCGACGTTCCTCTTGAGAAAGTTGTGAAGTGAACGTTAGTTTTACGTCATTGTTGAATCTATGAATTGCGTTTAAACTTAGAGACAATCTTTCGTATCCAGATCTTAAAAGAGTACCATTCTCATTAGTATAACCTAATGACGCACGTACTGAGGTTTTTTCAAAACCTTTTTCAGCTGTTATATTGTGAACAGCTCTAGTTGCATTTTGATAAATAGCGTTTTGCCAGTCAGTATTTGCATCACCTAGTATTGATGTATCACGACCTTGATCCTCTACCAACTGTCTGAATTCTGTTGCATCTAGTACTTCAATATAATTTTGCACCTTTTCAACAGCGTATTGAACTCCATATGATAATTTTAAATCGCTATTAAGTTTAGCTTTTTTAGTAGTTATCAAGATTACACCATTTGATGCTCTGTTACCATAAATGGCAGTTGCACTGGCATCTTTAAGAATAGTGAATGATTCAATATCATTTGGGTTAATAGAATTAAGATTTGCATTTCGTTGATCTAGTGGAACACCATCTACTACTATAAGAGCGTCTTCACTACCACTAAGTGTGGAACCAGGACGTACTCTTATAACTGGTCCATCTCCAGGACTACCACTAGCGGCTGTTACTTGTACACCAGCTGCCTTACCAGCAATCAATTGTCCCGGTGAAACTATAGCACCTTTATTAAATTCTTCTGAGTCTACAGTAGTTTGAGCTGCGGTAACATTAGCTTTTGTAGTACTACCGTATCCTATTAAAACTACAGTGTCTAATTCTGAAGGACTTTCCTCCAACGCTGCATTGATGGTCGATTGACCGGTGTAAGCTACACTTTGCGAGGTGTAACCCAGGTAAGTGAAAACGATAACTGCTCCATCGCTCACATTATTAAGGGTGTAATTTCCATCAAAGTCGGTAGAGGTTCCATTTTGTGTACCTTCTACGACAACCGATGCTCCTAAAATTGGGAGTCCGGTTTGAGCATCTGTAACTTTCCCTTTTACAACGCTTTGTGCTAGCGCAATAATTGGAAACAATAGGGCAAGTAATGCTATTTTAAAATTTCTAATCATGAATAATGGTTTGAATTAGTATTGAATCTTCTTCACACACGCCACGAAATTATGTAAACATAATGTTAAGAGAACGTTTTCGTTCTGTGATTTTACGAAAACGTTTTCGGCTCATTATAGTGTTATTTTATCATTATATTTAGATGGAATTTACGCTTTCGCGAAAGCGTAACACCTTATATTAGCATAATCGTAAAGAACTACCAGTAATTGTTTAAGTAGCATGGCTCAAAAATTAACGCTAAAAAAAATAGCTCAAGACCTTAAAGTTTCCATTTCGACAGTTTCTAAAGCTCTAAGGGACTCTTATGAAATTAGTGAGGAGACTAGAAAAAAAATTCAGGAATATGCTAAACAGTATAATTACAAGCCTAACAGTATAGCACTGTCCTTAAAAAATCAAAAGACGAAAAAAATAGGGATTATCATCCCTGAAATTGTGCATCACTTTTTTGCAACTGTTATTTCTGGTGTAGAGCATGTTGCCAATGAAAAAGGTTATCAAGTGATTATTTGCCTAAGTGGTGAAAGTTTTGATAAGGAAGTAGTTAATATGGAAATGCTGGCAAATGGAAGTATTGATGGATTTATTCTAAGTCTATCTAAAGAAACAATGTCAAAGCAAGATTTTCACCACTTGCGTGAGGTGATTAATCAAGGAATGCCTATCGTAATGTTTGATCGTGTCGCCGATGATATTCCTGGGGACAAAATTATTATTGACGATGTAACAGCTGCTAGTGAGGCAACGGACTTCTTAATGCGTAAGGCTAAAAAGAATGTAGGTATATTAAGTACAGTAGATTATGTCAATGTAGGGAGATTGCGTACACAAGGATATTCAGAGGCTTTAATGAAACGCGGTGTAGAGGTGAATCAAAATCTTATTTTGAAAATTGAAGACATTGATCATTGTGATGAATTGATAGAAAAGTTTATAGATAATAATCCATTATTAGATGGTATAGTGGCTGTGAATGAGTTGTTTGCAGTAACGGCTAGTAAAATACTATTACGCAAAGGAAAAAGAATCCCAGATGATGTCGCTATAGTTGCTTTTACTGATGGTATGTTGTCTAAATACTCTAACCCATCTCTTACGACCATAGGTCAAAATGGGTACGAAATGGGTGGAATTGCAGCGGCTAAATTAATTGATAGATTAGAACAAGATCAAAAAGATGAGGAACGCTACGAAACCGTTATCGTAAAAACTTCTTTAATAGAAAGGGAAAGTACACCTTAATAAAGTAGATTTGTATTGTTTATGTTTTTACATAAATACAGACTTATTTTCTTCACACACAACAGGATAAGTCTAACAAATAAAATAGGCTTGTCGTTTTAAATTAAAATTAAACGATATGCAAAAACCTAAATTAGGTTTCTGGGATATCTGGAACATGAGTTTCGGATTTCTCGGGATACAATTTGGCTTTGCTCTGCAAGGCTCAACCATGTCACGTATTTTTGAAACTCTAGGAGCTGATAAAGATAATATTCCATTTTTATGGATAGCAGCACCACTTGCTGGTTTGATCGTTCAGCCTATTATTGGGTATTTAAGTGATAATACTTGGCATAAAACCTTAGGTAGAAGACGGCCTTTCTTTTTACTAGGTGCAATTTTAAGTTCTATCGCATTACTTTTTATGCCTTATTCTAGTGAGGTGTGGATGGCTGCCGGACTTTTGTTGGTATTAGATGCTTCTATCAATATTTCAATGGAGCCCTTTAGGGCGCTGGTAGCAGATAAGCTTCCAGAATCACAGCGCAGCTATGGGTTTGTAGTTCAAACGTTGATTATCGGTGTGGGAACTTGGGTAGCAAGTAACCTCCCTAAATTCATGAATGATATTTTCGATATCTCAAATGAAGCAGCACCAGGTGTCGTTCCAGATTCAGTAAAAGTAGCTTTTGGAGTAGGAGCGTTAGTGTTTATTGTGTCAATTCTAGTAACAATTTTTACTACCAAAGAATATTCTCCTGAAGAAATGGCTGCCTTTAGCGACTCCGAACCTGAAGAGGAGAAAAAAGGAATGTTTGCTACAATCCTATCTACTTATGCATTAATGCCTAAAATAATGAAAAAGTTAGGTATTGTGCAGTTCTTTTCTTGGTTTGCGTTTTTTGCTATGTGGACCTTAGCAAATCCTGCTTTAACTAGTCATGTTTATAATGCCCCAAAACCTGATATCAAGAAATACGCTCAGGTCGATGAGGATGGCGAGGTTTTGAGAAACTCGAATGATACTATAGAGTTTACCAGTGCACAAGCAGAATTAAATTATAAAGAAGCAGATAAGGCATATAATGAGGCTAGTGATGATGTAGGAAGTAAAATGGGAATCTACGGATTGACTTCAATGATTTTTGCTTTACTCTTAACCTTTTATACTGCTTATAATAGTATAAACCGCAAGTATGTTCACATGGTCAGTTTGCTCGCAGGAGCAGCAGGTTTCCTTATTATGTTGTATATACCTGGTAAACCGGTCATGCTTAATCTTTCTTTCGGTCTTATAGGTATTGCTTGGGGTAGTATTTTATCAATGCCTTATGCAATGCTTTCTAGTTCTGTCGAGGCTAGTAAAATGGGACTTATGATGGGTGTGTTTAACATGTTTATAGTGATTCCTCAAATTATAGCAGCAGTAGGTGGAGTAGTATTACTACAAAATATGATAGGAGAAGAGGCTATCCACTCAATGACAATAGCAGGTATATTTTTAATTCTTGCTGCATTCTCAAATTTATTAATAACAAACAAAAAGGCGATTACTTATCAGCCATCCATTACTAATGAATAAAAAAGCATTCATATTTGATTTAGACGGCGTTGTAGTTGACACTGCAAAATTTCACTTTGTAGCATGGCAACGACTAGCGGCTGATATCGGAATAAATTTTACAGAAAAGGAAAACGAGCAACTTAAAGGAGTTTCTAGAGTTGACTCGCTTAAAAAAATTCTAGAATGGGGTAATAAAACATTGCCGCAAGAAGAGTTTGATGAAAAATTAATTGAAAAAAATAATCAGTATCTCTCTTTAATCGAAGGTCTCTCGGTAAACGATATTTTGCCAGGAGTGCATTCTTTTTTATTGGATTTAAAGGCAAAATCTCAACCTATTGCTTTAGGTAGTGCCAGTAAGAACGCTCGTCCTATTCTAAAAAAGTTGGGAATAATAGACCTATTTGATGTTATCGTTGATGGGACTAACGTAACCAAGGCAAAACCAAATCCAGAAGTCTTCTTGAGTGCTTGCAGTCAACTAGGATATAAGGCCGCAGATAGTATCGTATTTGAAGATAGTCAAGCAGGAGTTCAAGCTGCAAATACTGCCGGTATGATATCAATTGGATTGGGAGATCAAACAAACTTAAATGAAGCCGATGCTGTATTTCAATCCTTTGAAGAAATGCCATCGGATTACATAAAAACACTATTGAATACACAGAAATAATGAATCAAGAGTATATTAAACCAGATGCGTGGTCGATTATAGAAGAAGGATGGAGTCCTTCCATGGTTAAATCAAGCGAAAGCCTTTTTTCCATTGGAAACGGTGCAATGGGACAAAGAGCAAATTTTGAAGAACAATATAGTGGTGATACATTTCAAGGTAGTTATGTAGCAGGAGTGTATTATCCAGATAAAACAAGAGTAGGCTGGTGGAAAAATGGTTACCCAGAATACTTTGCCAAAGTATTGAACTCTCCTAATTTCATAGGAATAGATGTTTTTATAGACGGTTTACCTCTAGATCTTGCACAAGTTCAAGAAGTGAGAGAGTTTAGGCGCGAGCTTAACATGAAAGAAGGTTGGTACGAGCGCAGTTTTATAGCTCAAATTTCTAATGACAAAGAAATCAAGGTTGAATCACGACGTTTCTTAAGTCTTAAACACGATGAATTAGGAGTTATAAATTATAAAGTAACTGCAGTAAAAGGAAATTTAAGCATCACCTTCCAGCCTTATATAGATGCTGGTATCACAAATGAGGATTCAAATTGGGACGATGCGTTCTGGGCTATTGAAGAGTTATACTCAGATCAACATCAAGGTATGATACGCAGTCGCACTAATAAGACGAATTTTCACGTAGCAACCTACATGCAGTCAGAATTACTCAAAGATGAGGAACACATTCAATACGCCACTCATCTAGATCAAAACGATACAACCGTGCGTCATGAAGCTAGTGGTGATATCGCTCAAGGCGAAAGCTTAACTTTAAGAAAATATGCAGGTTATGTAAGTAGTCTTAATCATAACAAATACGAATTGTTTGATGCAAGTAAAAAAATACTAGCATTAGCAACTGAGCATGGTTACGAAAAGCTGTTTAATGAACAAGTAGAAGAATGGTCTAATATTTGGGAAATGGCAGATATCACTATTGATGGTGATTTAAAGGCACAACAAGGTATACGTTTCAATATTTTCCAGTTAAATCAAACTTATTTAGGTAAAGACAGTAGGTTAAATATTGGTCCTAAGGGATTTACAGGTGAAAAATATGGAGGCTCGACCTATTGGGATACTGAAGCATATTGTATCCCGTTTTATATGGCTACAAAGGATCAACAAGTAGCTCGTAATCTATTAAAATACCGATACGATCAATTAGATAAAGCAATAGAAAATGCAGAAAAACTAGGCTTTACAAATGGTGCTGCTCTTTACCCGATGGTAACTATGAATGGTGAAGAAAGCCATAATGAGTGGGAAATCACTTTTGAAGAAATACACCGTAACGGTGCCATGGTATTTGCAATCTACAATTATGTACGTTATACAGGTGATTACAGTTATGTTCCAGAAATGGGGCTAGAGGTCATGATTGCAATTGCCAGGTTTTGGCATCAACGAGCTACATTTTCTCAAAAAGCTGGTAAGTTCATGTTATTAGGAGTTACTGGACCAAATGAATATGAGAATAACGTTAACAACAACTGGTATACCAACTACATCGCAAAATGGTGTATTGACCAAGCTGTTGAACATTTAGACAAAGTGAAAGACGGTTACCCAGAAGATTATGACCGTATTATAAGTCTAACAAAACTCACTGGATCAGAGCGTGCTTCTTGGCAAGAAGTTTCTGATGGTATGTATTTTCCATACGATGAAGAATATGGAGTATACCTACAACAAGATGGATTTATGGATAAGGAGATTATTCCAGTTTCAAAATTACATCATTCACAACGACCTATAAATCAAAAATGGTCGTGGGACCGTATACTTCGCAGCTGTTACATCAAACAAGCCGATGTACTTCAAGGATTCTATTTCTTTGAAGATCATTTTTCTAAGGCAGAACTTGAAAAGCATTTTGATTTTTATGAGCCACTTACGGTTCATGAAAGTTCACTTTCTCCATGTGTACACAGTATTCAGGCTGCAAAACTTGATCGCATGGATCAGGCTTATGAGTTCTACTTACGTACCTCTAGACTAGATCTAGATGATTACAATAAGGAAGTTGAAGAAGGCTGTCATATCACTAGTATGGCAGGAACCTGGATGAGTATTGTAGAAGGTTTTGGTGGATTACAAATTAAGGATGACACACCTCATTTTACCACTAAATTACCTAAGGAATGGGCAGGTTTTTCATTCAAAATAAATTTTAGAGATCAAATTTTAAATGTACAAGTGACCCAGCAAGGAACTCAAGTGCAGCTTAAAGGCGATCAACCACAGGATGTAGTTGTCAACGGTAAAAAAATAACCCTACAACCACAAGTCATCACCGCTTAATGATGAATTAGCTTAACCGAACCTAGTCCTTGAATGGGCTAGGTTTTTTATTTTTCGAATTATGATTAGACTGAAACAAGTTCATATTGTAAGTTTATTATTTGTGATTTTCGCTTTCGCGAAAGCGATCTCACAACAATCATCCATAGACCGCATTGAACCACCATTCTGGTGGGCAGATATGGAACATGCCGAGGTTGAGGTATTGTTTTATGGACAAAATATTGGAAAAGCTGAGGTCAAAAGTGATTTACCAATACTTAAAATACGAAGAACTGAAAACTTGAATTATCTCTTCGTTAAATTTGATACGACAAATCAAAATCATGGTGAATACGCTATCACCATGAATGTAGGGGATACTTACTTCACCTCTAAATATGAACTTAAGCAGCGCAGTCTAAATTCAAAGCATCGAAAAGGTTTTGATAGCAGTGATGCCATTTATCTTTTAATGCCAGATCGATTTGCAAATGGAAATCCAGAAAACGATAGTCATCCAGAAACTACCGAAAAACTAAATAGAAGTTTTAAAGGTGGTAGACATGGTGGTGATATACAAGGTATTATTGATCACCTAGATTACATTAGTGAATTGGGAGCTACTGCAATATGGAGTACTCCATTATTAGAGGATGATGATAAACTGTATTCCTATCATACCTATGCACAAAGTGATTTATATAAAATTGATCCTCGCTATGGTACCAATGAAGATTATAAACGATTAGCCAGTGAATTGCATAAGCGTGACATGAAATTGATTATGGATTACGTGACAAATCACTGGGGTGCAACGCACTGGATGATGCAAGATTTACCAACGGCGACATGGATTCATCAATTTGATGATAACGATGGTAAGGAATTTCCAGTTCCTGGGTATGCAAATTCTAGCTATAGACAAACCACACAAATGGATCCAAATAAATCTCAAATTGACGATACCTATGCCGAGAAAGGTTGGTTTGTAAGTACCATGCCAGATATTAATCAAAGTGAACCATTAGCTCTAAATTATCTTATCCAAAACGCTATATGGTGGATTGAGTATGCAGGTTTAGATGGATTCAGAGTAGATACCTATTCCTATAATGAAAAGGAAGGAATCGCAGACTGGACCAAAGCTATCATGAAGGAATATCCGTATTTTAATATCGTAGGAGAAACCTGGATGCATGATCAATCACAAATAGCCTTTTGGCAAAAGGATAGCCCTATAGGAGCTATTCAAAGTTATAATTCAGGATTACCTAGTGTTATGGACTTCACTTTACACGATGCAATTATGAAAGCATTTAAAGAGAACGACCAGCAATGGGATAAGGGAATGGTAAGAATTTATGAGAACTTTGTAAATGATTTCCTTTATGCAGATGTGAACAATATTTTACTATTCGCGGGTAATCATGATACAAATAGAATCAATGGTGATGGATTATATGATGGCGATGTAAACAACTATAAATTGGCTTTGACACTAGTTCTTACCGCTCGTGGAATACCTCAAATATATTATGGCGATGAAATAGGTATGGGAGGAAATCGTGATACCAGTGGTGATGGCGATATACGTCGTGACTTTCCTGGTGGCTGGCAGGATGATGAAGTAAATTCCTTTAAAAAAAGAACAAAGTTCCAAAAGCCATTCTATGAATTTACTAAAAAGCTACTGAATTATAGAAAAGGAAAACCTGTTCTACACGATGGTAAGTTTTTACATTTTGTGCCAGAAAACAATTGTTATGTATATTTTAGGTACTCTGATTCTAGCAGAGTAATGGTGGTGATTAATAACAATCCTGAAAAAGTAACTTTAAATTTAGATAGGTTTAAAGAAGGATTACAAGATGTTAATGAAGGTCTAGATATACTCTCGGGAAAAAAGATAGATCTGGGAAATACGTTATCTGTTACAGGTAAAACTAGTATGGTCATCGATCTTGATAAACCTGAAAAAGGACCTCGCTTTTTCTAACAAAGTAATAAAAATTTAAATGACACTCGTGTCTTTTACTAAACCAAAAACTATGAAAAATTTAATTTATGTATTGCTGATTTTTCTTTTCGTAAGTTGTTCATCAAACGAAAAAGAGCAATACGATACTAGATCAAGTGTCATAAAAACCATTACCACTCCTATCTATGCTGGTCAAGATAAAACCGAAGTGGTTTTGACGGACTACATTACTGATGTTACTATTATTGATAGTATTACCTATGGTAATGGTGTAACTGGTGAAGAAATAGTCGATAACAGTGAAAGTGTTGAGATTATTCTAGAAGAAAACGCACCGTTTGTATCATTGATTACTTTATGGACTGATGGAATACGCAATGATATTCCTGTCTATAAGTCAATGTCTAAAACTATACCTATCAATTATTATGGTGATGCTAATAATGAAAACGTACAGCTTAAAGGAGAATTTACCAATTGGGCGCCTGTAGATCTTGAAAAAGAAGGTAATAGGTTAGTCTATCATGCAACTGTTCCACAAGGAAAGTTTCAATATATTTTCATGAAAAATGGACAGGAAGAACTGCTTTCAGGTCAGGAGGAAAATGTGGTAAGCAATGGAATGGGTGGCTTCAATCGAGTGCTAGATAATAGTCGTAAGGCTGCTCCAGCCAGATTGCAATACGGTGAAGTAATTGAAAATGGTTTTACCTTTAATGCAACAGGTCAACTAGATAATGTTCTTGTTTTATTTGAAAACCAACTTATAGATTTTAAAAAAGAAGGAAACAGCTACCAAGTTAAATTGCCAAAAAAAGATTTTACAAACAATATTCACCATACACAACTAGTTCGCGTTTTTGCAAGCGATAATAATGGTCGCTCAAACGATTTATTGATTCCTGTTCAGGATGGTCATGTGGTAACTGAGCCTTCTAGATTAACTCGCAGCGATTTTCATAATCAAGTACTTTATTTTATGATGGTAGATCGCTTCCTAGATGGCGATACTAGTAATACAAAACCAGTTGATGATCCAGAGATATTACCACAAGCAAATTATAAAGGTGGAGATCTTGCAGGTGTGCTTCAAAAATTAAAAGAAGGTTATTTCAGTAAAATGGGAATCAATACCATATGGCTGTCACCGATTACTCAAAATCCTGAAGGAGCCTATGGTCTATGGCCAGAGCCTAAAACTAAATTTAGTGGTTATCATGGATATTGGCCTGTGTCTAATACAAAAATTGATTATCGATTTGGTGATGAGAAAACTTTGAAAGCATTGATTGACGAGGCTCACAAGCAAGATGTTAATGTTATACTAGACTATGTGGCAAATCACGTTCATAAAGAACATCCGGTTTATCAAGAACACCCAGAATGGGCTACTGATTTATATCTGCCAGACGGCAGTTTAAATACTGAAAGATGGGACGATCATAGATTAACTACTTGGTTTGATACGTTTATGCCTACGCTGGATTTAGAGAATCCCGAGGTGACTGAGGTTATGGTTGACAGTGCCTTGCATTGGGTGACAAATTATCAATTGGATGGTTTTAGACACGATGCTACAAAGCATGTTCCAGAGCTGTATTGGCGTACATTAACTAAGAAAATTAAAGAACAAACAAATAGACCTATATATCAAATAGGAGAAACTTATGGATCTTACGACCTTATACGCAGCTACGTGAGTACCGGTATGTTGGATGCACAATTTGATTTCAATATGTATGATGCAGCTGTTTCCGCTTTCGCGAAAGCGGACAATTCCTACGGTAATTTAACCGAGATATTACAAAAAGGTCTCGATTATTACGGTTACCACCATTTAATGGGCAATATCTCGGGTAATCAAGATCGTGCTCGTTTTATAAGTTACGCAAGTGGTGATGTGAAATTTGAAGAAGACGCTAAAGCTGCTGGATGGACTCGCGATATAGGTATGAGTGATGAATCATCTTATGGTAGACTGGCAATGTTACACGCTTTTAATATGACGATTCCAGGAGTTCCAGTAATTTATTATGGAGATGAATATGGTAGTATAGGAGCAAACGATCCAGATAACCGTAGAATGATGAAATTTGATAATCTATCAAGCAATGAACAAGAACTTAAAAATCAAGTAAAATCACTTGTGTATTTACGACGTAATTCGATGAGTCTATTGTATGGTGATACCGAGATTTTATCAGATGCAAATGGTATATTAGGAATAAAAAGAACTTATTTCAAAGAAACAACCTATATATTCTTTAATGAAAATAAGATTTCATTAAATGCTTACAAGCGCAATGACAAGGAAGAGGTGAAAATTGTGATCAATGGTATAGA
Organism: Nonlabens sp. MIC269; assembly: GCF_001430865.1. Classification (GTDB taxonomy): domain Bacteria; phylum Bacteroidota; class Bacteroidia; order Flavobacteriales; family Flavobacteriaceae; genus Nonlabens; species Nonlabens tegetincola. Next base: position 2,034,249 of record NZ_CP011373.1, read on the forward strand.
AGATCCTAATTACATACAGGTAAAGTCTCAATCCTTTACAATCGTGCAAACTAAAAAGACACCAATAAAACAATAATCGGAATATATTAGCATTGCACAATTTAAACTTACAATTTTATAACACCAGAAAATTAAAAACTATGAAAAACCTATTGTATTTGTTTCTAGCCTGTTTACTCTTTACAGCTTGTGAAAAGGATAAACAGAAGGAAGATGTAAACGTTGAAGAAGAATCTACGGTTTATACACCTATTCAAGATAGTGAATTAGAAACGGCTATTATTTATGAAGCAAACATAAGACAGTATTCTCAAGAGGGAACATTTAATCAGTTTACCAAGGATATTCCTGAACTTAAAAAGCTAGGCGTTAAAGTCATATGGTTAATGCCTATTTTTCCTGTTTCAGAAAAAAATAGAAAGGCCAAAGGTGATTTGATGGTTCATGATATTAAAGACCCTAAAGAAAGAGAAAAGTACCTAGGTAGCTACTATGCCGTTGCGGATTACCAAGCTGTTAACCCAGATTATGGTACACAAGAAGATTTGAGAAAATTAATAACTACTGCACACGATAATGGCATGTATGTTATTCTAGATTGGGTAGCAAATCATACTGGCTGGGATAACTGGTGGATTAATGAACATCCAGAATTTTATACAAAAAATGAGAAAGGAGAAATAATTCATCCTAAAGGAACAGACTGGACCGATACTGCAGACTTGAATTACGATAACGAGAACTTAAGATTAGCCATGATAGATGCAATGTCTTATTGGGTTAAAGAATTTGATGTAGATGGTTTTAGATGTGACGTGGCACATGAAGTTCCTACAGACTTCTGGAACGAGGCGTCTGGTCAACTTCATAATATCAAGCCTTTATTTATGCTAGCAGAAAGTGAAAAGAAAGATCTATTTAAGCAGGCTTTTGATATGGGTTATAATTGGGAAGGTCATCACATTATGAATGAGATGGCTCAAGGAAAAGTTAAACCTAATGCGTGGTCTGATTATATGGAACGTGTTAAAGAAAACTATGAAGCCGATGATATTCTTATGAACTTCATTACTAATCATGATGAAAACAGTTGGAACGGTACTGTGAAAGAACGTATGGGTAATAAGGCTAATTTGTTTCTAGCCTTTCAGTATGCTATTCCTGGAATGCCGTTAATTTATTCAGGTCAAGAATATGGAATGGACCATAGATTAAAATTCTTTGAAAAAGATACAATTCCAAAAACAAAAGGCGATGTGTGGAAAAAAATGGAGATTTTGGCTAAAGCTAAAGAAACCATACCTGCCTTACATGGTGGAAAGGACGATGCAGATTACATTACCATACAACAAGAAAGTGGAGATGAAATTATTGCGTTTAAAAGGGTAAACGGTGAATCGACTGTTTACTTTATGGGAAATCCAACAGATGTAAAAACAAGCACAACCTTTAAAATGGGCGATATAAAAGTGCGTGATATTATGACAGGAGCTACAGCACAATTAAGGGAGAATCAAATAATAGATTTGCCTTCTGGAGCCTTCAGATTTTTAGAAGTGGTTAATGAATAACCGCTCAAAATTATCAAGTAAAAAGGCCTGCCCGATATCGAGCAGGCCTTTTTTGTTTCAGCGACTAATTATCGTCTGTTTTTATTTTTTCAACATTACCATCTTCATCGTACTTGATTTTAGCATCTGTACCATCTTCATTTTCTAATTTGACCTTATCTTCTTTAGATTTAATTTCATCGGCATTTTCAATCAAATCATTAGCCTGCTCCTCAGGAGTTTTTTCATCTCTGCAAGCGGTTAAACACAATAAGGCGATTCCGGCGATTAATAAACTTTTTTTCATAATCCAGATTTGTAAATGTTAGTATTAATTAAAACTAGACAAAAGTTTTATTCGTAGATAGTATATTAAGATAGTTTTGGCATGTGGGGAATAAGAGCATTTTCCTGATTAGAGGTCATTAATTTGTGAGATCTATTCCCTAACTTGGCAGTGAAAAATTATAATTAAGATGCAAAAAACATACTACGACCCTAAAGACCTAAAGAAGTTTGGTAAAATAAGTGAATGGAATGAGCAACTAGGAGAAAAATTCTTTGACTATTACGGGAAAGTATTTGAAGAAGGTGCTCTCACAGCTAGAGAAAAGTCTCTAATAGCCTTAGCAGTTTCTCATGCTGTTCAATGCCCTTACTGTATTGATGCTTATACGGGTGATGGATTACAGCGAGGAATAACCAAAGAAGAAATGATGGAAGCGGTTCATGTAGCTGGCGCTATACGCGGTGGAGCAACTTTGGTACATGGTGTCCAAATGATGAATAAAGTGAATAAATTAGAAATGTAGATGCATCCTTAAACTTGGGTAGTCTGCAAAACAGGTAACTCCTAATACTGATATTGGAAAAATTAAAACCTTTATTTTATCAAACCTTTGAGAAATACTGTAACGATAGAAGTTACATGAATTTGTGCTGGGATGAGGTAATAAAGAAATACTCAAATAAAAAACGTTTCTATCATAATTTGAATCATCTTCAACACACGTTCAATGAATTACAAGAGGTTGAAGCTTTTATAGAGAGTAGTGATTCCATTCGATTAGCAGTTTTTTATCATGATTTAATTTATAAAGTTACTTCTGCAGAAAATGAGGAGCAAAGTGCAGATGCTTTTGAAAAAAGGATTTCAAAGACTCGTTTTGAGCATGTAGATTTAGTCAAGTAAATGATAATAGCAACAAAATTTCATGATAAAACCCTTAATTCAGATAGTAGGTATTTTTTAGATAGTGATTTAGCTATTTTAGGAAGTTCTTCTTCCCAATACGACGAGTATACTAGATTAATTAGAAAGGAATATCAAATATATCCTACTTTCTTATATAGAAGAGGAAGATTAAAAGTGTTAAGAGCATTACTAAACAAACCTATTTATCAAACAGATTACTTTACAAGTAAGTATGAAAAACAAGCACAGAGAAATTTAAAGAGAGAACTTCAAACATTAGTTTAAGAATAAAGAGTGACAATTTTGTGATATGTAGTTTGTAACTATGCAGCTATCTACATATTTCCAATTAAGAATAGCAAAAAGCAGATATGGCAGTAAATACTAAGGTATCCTTAAAGAAGAGAGAAAGTGAACTAGCAGCAATTGCTAAACAAATGGAGGTTTTAAATGGAGAGCCTTTTAGTGATGGTGAGTTACCAACTTTTGCAAATAAGATTAAAGAAACAAACCAGTTTCCTCTTAGACCCAAAAAGCTAGAAATATTACAAGTCAACGTGGGCTATATGTGTAATCAGGTTTGTGCACACTGTCATGTAGATGCTGGTCCCGATCGCAAGGAAATAATGACTAGAGAAACCATGTCACAAATTCTCGATGTGATAAAAACTACAGGTGCTCATACCTTAGATTTAACTGGTGGTGCTCCAGAAATGAACCCTAATTTTAGATGGTTTGTAGAACAAGCAAGCGCTGCAGGTATTCAAGATTTTATCGTACGCAGTAACCTTACAATCATACGAGCAAATCCTAAGTATTACGATCTGCCAGATTTCTTTAAAAAACACAATATACATGTAGTGAGCTCCATGCCACACTGGACTCGTGGTAAAACCGATAAGCAAAGAGGTGATGGTGTTTTTGATAAATCCATTAAAGCGCTGCAAGAACTCAATGAACGTGGATACGGAATGCCAGGTAGCGACCTTAAATTAGATCTGGTTTACAATCCTAGTGGTGCTTTTTTGCCTGGTGATCAAGCGAGTATGGAAAAGGATTTTAAAGCTGCTTTGTTAGAAGATTTTAATATTCAGTTTCATAACCTTTTTGCAATAACTAACTTGCCTATATCCAGATTTTTAGATTACTTAGTAGCAAGTGAAAATTATGAGGATTACATGTATGCCTTGGTTGAGGCTTATAATCCTACAGCTGTACAAAATGTGATGTGTACAAATACTATAAGTGTTTCTTGGGATGGATGGTTGTATGATTGTGATTTTAATCAAATGCTTGATCTTAAAGTGAATCATAAAATAAAACATATTAAAGATTATCAAGAAGATTTACTTCTAGATCGTAATATTGTTATTTCTCAACATTGTTATGGATGTACCGCTGGTGCAGGAAGTAGCTGTCAGGGAACAGTTGCCTAATTATTGATTATTTTATCACGCTTTCGCGAAAGCGTAAACAAAACAGATTAAAAAATAAATTAATGAGTTATTTAAACGCTACAGAAGAATTATATAGAGACGCTGCACTTACACCAGATGTGGGATTGTGCTGTACTACAAATCCAGTATGGGAATTACCAGGGCTAAAAATCCCTAGAATTATGCAAGAAATGAATTACGGTTGTGGTTCTACGGTTCATGCAAGGGATCTTACAAATAGTCCAAGGGTTTTATACGTAGGTGTAGGTGGTGGAATGGAATTATTACAATTCTCATATTTTTCAAGACAAAAAGGCGGTGTTGTAGGAGTAGATGTGGTGCCAGAAATGCTAGAAGCATCTCGTAAAAACTTTAAAATCGCTGAGGAGCAAAACGACTGGTTCAAAAGTGAATTTGTTGAATTACACAAAGGTGATGCCTTAAACTTACCAGTTGCAGATAACTCTATAGACGTTGCAGCGCAAAACTGCTTGTTCAATATTTTTAAGGAGGAAGATTTAAAGAAAGCTATAGAAGAAATGTACCGTGTATTAAAACCGCATGGTCGACTAGTGATGAGCGATCCTACATGTGAGCAAGAGATGAATGACACCTTGCGTAATGACGACAGGTTGAGAGCACTTTGTTTAAGCGGTTCATTACCTATAGATCAATATGTAAAAGCCCTGACTGATGTAGGTTTTGGTACCATAGAAATAAGAGCTAGGAAACCTTATCGTATTTTGGATCCTAAAAATTATCCTACCGATGAATTGATCTATATAGAAAGCATTGAAGTAGCTGCTATTAAAGATCCAATGCCAGAAGATGGGCCATGTATATTCACAGGTAAAGCTGCTATTTATTACGGCGATGAAAGACAGTTTGATGATGGTAAAGGACATGTTTTATTACAAAACCAGCCACTAGCTATTTGTGATAAAACGGCTGGTGCTCTTGCTGCATTAGGTCGCGATGATATTTATATTAGTGAAAGTACTTACCATTACGATGGTGGTGGTTGCTGCTAGATGACAGAATAAATTGTAACTTAGAGCGTAGAGATTTACTTCTCTGCGCTTTTACTTTTTAAATATAACGAGAAATGATTCCAGCTTGGTTTTATAAATTATTGATTACAATGAGTGTGATATGCCTAATTTTAATAGGCTATCGCATCGTTTCGGGAGAACAAAATCGCAGTTTTATATGGTATGCGTTTTTATTTTTAATGGCAATTTGGTTTGGTATGCGTCAATTGAGAATGTCCAATAAAAAGTAATTACCATCCACGAGTATCCCTACTAGATTCTAGCTGCTTCTCAATAGTATCTGGTAGCTGTGAGAAAAAATCGATTCCAGTAAGCGATTCAATTTGATCCACAGTACTCACATATTTATAAATACTTTCATTTGACGCACGATGAGGTAAAAGAAATGCTAGCATCTTTCCTCCATCGTTAGTTTGTCGGTATAATATTTTATAATACTGTTCTGGTACACTTACGTTATCAAACCCGATGCTTTTCAATCCTCTTTTTAACACGGGACCAGTAACCACATACAGTTGGTCATGCTTTTTTGCATAATACCTTGTTTTTTGTTCTAGGCGATTCCATATGCCTGCGTTGAATTCATGCTCTTGCGGTGATATGTTTGAGGTTAAAAATGTTTCTTCATACGCTGCTTTTGTCGCCCTGCGATCACCTGCGGGAACTAGATGACCTCGGTCATAACCACTGTTCTTGTAATTCTTCCAATGAGCAGCTTCAGTAGTGATTTTATCATCTATCTCAAAGTAAGGTCTTTTAAAATCAACCTCTTTGATATCACTTTTATTAAGAATGTGTGCTGTCCATTCTGCTTGTTCATGTAATTCATTATACGACAAGCTATAAGTGTGATGATGAACAACCTGATTGCCAGAAGTAGGTAAGAAATCTTTTCTACTTAGTTTTTTAACACCTTGATTATTAAAGTCGCGACTGGCAAAATCTTCTTGTTCCAGATTATCCTGTGACTCTTGTTTATCTATTTTTTGTTCCCAAAGAATAAAGCCTATGGCACATAAAAAAATTAAAATAGGATAAACGAATTTTCTCATAGTTAGATCTTTTTTACATCCAAGGCATCACGTAGAGCATTACCTAATAACATGAATGCCATTACAAGTGTCATGATTGCGATACCAGGAATAATTGCAAGATAGGCCTTATCTAGAATTATGTATTGATAATGGTCCTTTATCATACTACCCCAACTGGGCATGGGTGGTTGTGCACCAATCCCTAGAAAGCTAAGTCCGCTTTCAATGAGAATAGCTGCCGCAAAATTTGCGGCACTTATTACAATGATAGGCGCTGTAATGTTGGGTAAAATGTGTCGGGTAATAATACGCCAGTCATTAAATCCCAAAGCTCTAGCTGCAGTTACATACTGATATTCTTTGGCTACTATAACTTGACCGCGTACAACTCTCGCAACTTCAACCCACATAGTTAAGCCTACCGCTATAAAAACGGTAAAAAAACTTTTTTCCAAGGCTATACTTATTGCGATTACCATCAATAGGGTAGGGATAGACCAGGTTACATTTATCAACCACATAATGGCGTTGTCTATTTTACCGCCATAATATCCTGCAATTGCTCCTAATGATATTCCAATTAATAATGAAATAAGAACAGCAATAAAGCCTATTGATATGCTAATACGTGCTCCTATGAGCATACGGCTTAATAAATCGCGGCCATATTTATCAGTTCCTAGTAGAAAGGTCTTTGTTGTGGTTGCGCTTTCGCGAAAGCGTGTCATATCCATCACTTTGCCCCATTCATGCATCACTGGCTGGTAAGGTTTTGCCTCATTGTCAGGGTCAAAAGGAGTATAATGAATTATACCATCGATCGATTTAAGTTTGGTAAAAGGAATTTCTTCTACAGTTGATGTGCTACCCGATAAAAAGGACCAAAAATTAGAATCTTCCTCCTTTATAGGTAAAATCATCATTTTAGTAGAAAATCCTGGTGGTTGCGAATGAATGGAAAGATGCATTTGATTAGCATTGCGCGTGGAATCAGGAGCAATCACATAGGCAAATAACGCTAGTAATGCATAGATTACAATCACCGTAAAACTCAAAACGCCCCAAAAATTCTTTTTAAATTTTTGGAGCGCTAGATGTCCTAATGACTGTGATTTTCTTAACATTAATCTTTAAGGGTAAGATTACTGTTTTTAATGTTTTTCATCTTTAAATCCTTAAGGATATTAACAGCCTCATTTAAATATAAATCAGTCTGTAATCCTTCTTGCCAGCGCTCTCTTTTTTTCTTAAGAATGCTATCTTGTTTCGTAGCAAATTCATCGGATGGTGTAAGTTTGAAGGATAATTCATTTTTATAATCCTCAAATTGTTCAAATCGCTTTGATTGATTTTCTAAATTTTCCAATCTATTTTTATAAGCCTCTAGATTAAGAGGTATGACGTTATCCTCTCTTTGTTTTTTAAGCCATTGTGCACTTTCATCAATAAGCTGGAATTTTGGATCGTTGTCAATACGCTCTTGCGAGTTTTTAATAGCTTCACTTAAATTCAAATAACCAGTAAATCGATTATATTCTGCAGCTGGTATTTCATCATAAGGTAATGGGAATTGTTCGTCCTTTTCACCTAGATCTATATAAGAATAACGGTCTGGTGCAACAACGTCACTTTTTACACCTTCTAATTGTGTACTTCCACCATTTACTCGATAGAATTTTTGAGTAGTTAGTTTTATAAATCCAAAGTCACCTAAATTTCCATTGGTAATATATCTATTAAGGTCTTGAAACTGTTGAACAGTACCTTTTCCAAAGGTTTGTTTACTACCCAATATCACAGCACGATCATAGTCCTGCATAGCAGCTGCTAGGATTTCACTTGCACTTGCACTAAACTCATTTACCATAATTACTAAAGGTCCATCCCAAAGAACTTCGCCATTATCTGGGTCTTCATGAATTCTTGTTCTTCCGTTAGGATAGGCAACTTGTACTACCGGACCTTCTTCAATGAATAAACCGGCCATTTTGATTACCTCTCCTAATGATCCACCGCCATTATTTCTTAAGTCTAGTACTAGACCTTGCATGCCTTGCTTTTTAAGCTTAATAATTTCATTTGCGATGTCTTCACCAGCTGCACGACCATTGCGATCTTCCATATCAAAATAGAACTTAGGTAAGTCGATAAGACCGTAATTCATACCATCGTTTTCAATGATCATAGATTTCGCAAATGTCTCTTCAATTTCTACCACATCTCTAGTTAGCGTTAAGTCCTCTACAGTTCCATCTACCTTTTTAAGAGTAAGAATTACCTTAGTTCCTTTAGGTCCCTTTATAAGTTCAACAGCATCGGCGATTCTCATTCCTACAATACTTGTAGCTACAGTATCTTTCTCCTGCTTCACTTTTAGGATTTTATCTCCTATCTCAATTTTTTCGCTGCGCCATGCTGGTCCACCTGAAATGATTTCAATTACACTTATGTAATCCATTTTCTTTTGAAGTCTAGCACCTATTCCTTCTAGTTTTCCACTCATTGAGGTATCAAAGCGATCTTTGTTCCTAGGTGGGAAAAAGTTAGTATGTGGATCAAAATGTGTAGTTATCGCATTCATGAATAAAGAGAAATAATCCATGCGCTCTACATCATCATTTAAATCAAAGCTCTCTGCAAGAGATTTTCTCACTTCTTCAATAGCCTCTTTCTTGAGTGTTTCTTCAGATTTTGCTTTGCTTTGATCTTTTAGATCAGCCTGTTCTTCAATCTTGTCATAGTAATTACCGAGCACTGATAGTTTTATTAATTTTCTCCAATGATCTTTGAGTTGTGCTTTGTTTTCGGCATAGCTCATTTTCTCATAATCTGTATCAATCTCTTCTTGTTTATCAAAATCAAGTGGTTCTTGAATCACCTCTAAATAGATTTTTTCAGATTGATCTTGCCTTTTGAGTAGTCGCTCGTAGGCTAGAGTAAATAAGGCTACATTACCTTCTCGTATTTGATCATCGATTTGGTATTCATAGGCTTTGAATTCTTCAATGTCAGAAGCTAGAAAATACCTGCGACCTGGGTCAAGATCATTGATGAAGTTCTTGTAAACATCTGCCGAAAACTGATCTGTTAAATCAGCAGGAGAAAAGTGATTTCTTTTGAGTAGTTGTCCTACTAACTGAATTAAAACTTCTTCCTTCTCTTTATCTCCTGGGTCAATAGTATTTGTAAAGCTACAGCTGGCGGTAGCCACGAGCAGAGTTATAATACCTATTGCAAAATTATTTTTGAGAAAATTCATTATGTACTTCATTTATTCCTTCTATTAGCACTTAAAAATCGTGCCATTTTTTGAACGGGTTAAATTAACAATATGATTCGACAAGTCACGTCATTTTAATTAATTTTAACCCCAGTGTATGTTAACGTGCGTTATTTTGCGTTATCTCATTAAAAATTCTTCAAAATTATATGCCTAATACAAACAAACCATTAATACTCGTTACTAACGACGATGGTATAACAGCAAAAGGAATACGTACATTAATTGATATAGCTACCGAATTAGGAGATGTAGTTGTAGTTGCACCTGATAGCCCACAAAGTGCAATGGGACACGCTATAACCATTAATAACACCTTGTATTTAAAAGAGTATACTGCTCATTCTCATAATCACAAAGAATACACCACTAGCGGTACACCAGTAGATTGTGTAAAAATGGCAAGCCATGAAATTTTAGATAGAAAACCTGATTTATGTTTGAGTGGTATAAATCATGGAAGTAACAGTGCTATTAATGTTATATATAGTGGAACTATGAGTGCAGCTGTTGAGGCAGGTATTGAAGGAATTCCATCAATCGGCTTTTCATTATGTGATTATAGCGCCGATGCTGATTTTGAACCAGCTAGACCTTACGTAAAGCAAATTATTGAAAACGTCTTAGACAAAGGAATGCCTAAGGGACTTGTTTTTAATGTAAATATTCCCAAGGCTACTCATGACGAAATTAAAGGAGTTAAAATTTGCAGACAAGCAAATGCTTACTGGGTAGAAGAGTTTGATAAACGCACAAATCCTTATGGTAAGGATTATTACTGGCTTACTGGTAAATTTGTTAATGATGATAAAGGAGAAGATACGGATGAATGGGCGCTCGAACATAATTATATATCTATAGTGCCTACTCAATATGATTTAACAGCGCATCATTATATTGCCGAACTAAACACTTGGGATTTTGATAATTAAAATACTTAAAGGATTCATTTTAGGACTGCTGGCAAATCTTGCTGGAACCTATATTTATATCTATTTAATGACCGATAGCCATTTCATTGAAGCTGTTGAAGCAGGCTATAAACAAGGATTCTTGGGTGGATTAATTGGTCTAGGAGCCGTATTTAATCTAGTTCTTTTCTTTTTTTTCCTGACTACTAAATTGGGGAAATTCCAAAAGAAACCTCAATTTTACGAGGCGCGTGGCGTATTATTAGCAACTGTGCTAGCTGCTCTAGCAGTACTATATTTTGAATTCTGATTATGAAATATTATCTAATTGCTGGAGAAGCTAGTGGTGATTTGCATGGATCCAATCTCATGAAATCCATTCAAGCAAAAGACGAGAATGCTCAATTTAGATTTTGGGGTGGTGACCTCATGCAAGCGGTAGGAGGAACACTTGTAAAGCATTATAGAGATCTAGCTTTCATGGGGTTTGTTGAGGTTTTATCAAACCTAAACACGATTCTTAAGAATATTAACCTTTGTAAGAAAGATATTGAAAGTTTTAATCCAGATGTTATTATTTATATTGATTATCCTGGTTTCAACTTTAGAATCATGAAATGGGCTCGACTTAAAGGGTACCGTAATCATTACTACATATCACCACAAATTTGGGCTTGGAAAGAAAATAGGATAAAAGCTATTAAAAGGGATGTAGATAAAATGTATGTAATCTTGCCATTTGAGAAAGATTTCTATGAGCAAAAACATAATTATCCAGTACATTTTGTTGGTCATCCATTAATAGACGCCATCGCCCAACGAAAAGCCGTAGACCATAATGAATTTTTAGCAACTTATAAATTAGACGATAGGCCGTTAATCGCCTTATTGCCAGGTAGCCGTAAACAGGAAATAAAGAAAATGCTCAAAGTTATGTTGCGCATGGCAGATAAATTTCCAGATTACCAATTCATAATTGCTGGTGCTCCAGGTCAGGATGAAAGTTTTTACAGTCAATTTCTCAAAAACTACCCTGCAACTCTAGTGATGAATCGCACCTATGATTTACTCAGTTTATGTCACGCAGCACTTGTTACTAGTGGAACGGCCACGCTAGAAACAGCCCTTTTTAAAGTGCCACAGGTAGTATGTTACAAAGGAAGTAACATAAGCTATCAAATAGCAAAAAGAATTATAAACCTTAATTACATTTCTTTAGTTAATCTTATTATGGATGAAGAAGTGGTAACCGAACTCATTCAATCGGATTTCAACGAGAAAAAATTAAGTACCGAACTTTCTCTTATTCTAGATGCCACTCATCGTAACCGAGTTTTTGCTAATTATTATGAACTAGAACATAAATTAGGTGGAGTAGGAGCTAGCGATCAAACCGCACAATTGATTTATGAATCTATTCAATAAGACCAATAGCGCAGTAATAATGCAATTTATAAAAGATGTCATGTGTTTTTTGTCAGAAAGGTTGTGCATTTTTACGCTTTCGCGAAAGCGTAAACAATACCTTCAAATATCTAAACACGTATTAATTATTTTATTCACGGCTAGTCTTATATCGAGTTGTGGTAGTTCAAAACCAAAAATTGTTACTACAAAAAAAGAAGCACGTAAATTAAATAAAAATCAACCTAAGGCACCTGTGTTTTCAACAGTTTCGGACAAGGAAGAAACTCAAGAGGTTGAGCCTGTAGAAGAAGAATTGACCGTTACTACTGAGGTAGACAGGATAATCGAGCATGCTCGTGGTTACTTAGGTACTCGATACAGATATGGTGGTAATGATAAAAATGGCGTGGATTGTAGCGGTTTAATTTGCAACGCTTATAGTAGTGAAAACATTCAATTGCCTAGAACAAGTGCAGCCCTATATCAAAGTGCCGACCGAATAAAGGTGAAGGAAGTTCAAAAAGGAGATTTGTTGTTTTTTGCCACTGGTAGAAATAAGAAAAAAGTGAATCACGTAGGTCTTGTTACTGATGTTACCCCAGCAGGAATCGAGTTTATTCATAGCACTACCTCGCGCGGAGTAATCATCACTAGCTTTAATGAAGCTTATTGGTTTACACGTTTCTTGAAAGCTGGTAGGATAAAATAACAGATTTTTCCTACTTTTATGAGGTGAGATACTTGTCTTATCCTTTTTTTAAACTGCTCATTGCATTTGTAATAGGTATAGTAATTGCTACTTTTTTTAAAGTTCAATCCATGTTTATTTATGGATTATTATCCTCGAGTTTATGCTTACTTGCTATTACGATATTTTTTAAAGGATGGTCAAAGCCTTTTAAGTGGTTAGGTTCTTTATCGGTAATTGTTTTATTTGTTTCGCTAGGGTTTTGGCGAGTTCAACAAGAACAATTCTTGCCTGAAAATCACTATGTGAATCAGGACTTGATAGGTAGTGAGGCAGTGATAGAATTAGAGTTATATGAACAATTAGCTTCCAATCAATTTAATGATCGCTATTATGCTAGGGTGCGTAATGTTAATGCTACTCAATCAACAGGAAATGTGCTTGTTCTTTTTAAGACGACTGATAGCTTAGAATTTACTCTAGGTCATAAATTATGGGTTTACGACGACATAAATTTACCCAGTAACGCAAGAAATCCAGGTGATTTCAATTACGCTAAATACTTAGAAGGTATTAACGTACATGGTCAAATTTATATAGATAAAAATAAAATTTTAAAACAAGAATTACCTAAATCAAGTGATCTCTCATTTTTTATTAAAGTAAGAAAACGATTAGAGACTGCTCTATATTCATCTGAAATGTCAAAGCAACCTATTGCCATGATTGAGGCATTGCTGTTGGGTCAACGTAAACATTTAGATAAAGAGATTACTATTTCATTTCGTAAAGCTGGCGTCATTCATATTCTTGCATTAAGTGGTTTACATGTAGGTATCATTCTTTTAATAATTGAATTTCTAACTAGACCATTGCAAAGATGGAATTCCTATGGGGCATACTTACAAACCATAGTGATATTAATTGTGCTATGGAGTTTTGCTTTAATGACAGGGATGAGCCCTTCTATCATGAGAGCCGTAACCATGTTTTCTTTTGTAGCAATTGGTATGACCATGTCTAGACGGACTAATACTTATTTTAGTTTGATGTTGAGTGCAATCGTGCTTTTGTTAATTAATCCAAGATTAATTTTTAATGTAGGTTTTCAATTAAGTTATGCTGCTGTTTTTGCCATAGTTACCTTGCAACCGTTGTTCAAGTCATTGTGGTTTCCTAGAAACCGAGCGCTTCGATTTTTATTTAGCATTTTTACTGTTACGCTAGCAGCTCAAATAGGTGTGGCACCTATTAGTTTATTTTACTTTCATCAATTTCCGTTAGGTTTTCTTATTGGTAATATGGTCTTACTACCTGCTTTACCCATGTTTCTTGCCGCATCCATATTAATGATGGGATTATTAGTTGTCTGTGGTAACGCCTTTAAACTGGATGTACTTCTAAACTTTATTTTAGAATGGGTGATTGATTTTATACACAAAGTAGGTTCCTGGGACTTTTTGTTAATAGAACATGTCTATCTGAAACTTTGGCAAGTCATATTATTGTATTTCATTTTATATGGAACAGCCCTATTTGTATCTCCTGTCCTTAGTAGAAGTAAAAAAGAGCGATTAATTCCTATAAAACCGAATAACTTTTTACACTTGTCTTTATTCAGCGTTTTGTTAGGTTTAGTAATTTCTACCATTAGTACTTTAACAAAGGATTCTAAGGTCTTAATTCTTCACCAGGCTGCTGGTAGTGCAATAAGTGTTTATAACAATCATCGAGCACAAGTGTTCACTGATTTTTATAAGATGACAGACAACCGTGACTCTATTACTTGGAATAGATTACGTTGGATAGAACCGCATCGGGAGAGAAAGGTTTTAAGAGATAGTTTACATTACGATCTTAAGATTAATGAACTTGAATTGGTAATTATAAAAGAAGATGGTTTTTACAGGAAAACTTATAATAAACCAATAGTGTTGCTTACTCAATCAGCAAGAGTGAACTTGGAAAGGTTAATTAACGAAGTTCGACCTACATTAATCATTGCAGATGGTTCGAATTATCGAAGCAACTTCATTACTTGGGAATCTACCTGTTTAAAATATAACATTCCCTTTATAAATACCTATGAGGAAGGAGCTGTAGAGTTGTCGTATTAACCTTGTAGTTTATATTCAAAATCTTTTTGGTAATCGCTCCACTTTTTACCTGTGTTTATAGATTTATAACTATCGTCCACAAGCATAGTGACATATATTTCTAGTTTTTTTGAATCCAATTTACCAGGTACGGTACTTATGAATTGACCATTTTCATCAAAAAACACTAAAGTCGGATATTCAAAAATTCTAAGTTTTTCAGCAAACTGATGTGGTGATCTGTCGTTTCGTCTTTTGTCAGGATTGCTGTATGTAGTTCCTTGGTAAGTGATGCTTTCAGTACCTTCAGCATTAAACGCAACTGGATAATAGTTGTCATTAATAAACTGTGCTAATTCTGATTTTGAAAAAGCGTACTTGTCCATCCATTTACAATTAGGACACCATTCTGTATAACTTTTAAGAAGGATTTTACGAGGTTCTTTTTTTTGAGCAGCGAGAGCCTCGTCCATTGTCATCCAATTAACTTGAGCAGTGGCAAAAACAGGAACGATAAAAAGAATAAAAAGCAATTTTTTCATAGCACAAAGTTACAAACTCTAAGTAAACAAAAAACGCACCATAATTGGTGCGTTTTTCAAATATTTTACAAGGAGTTTATTTTACACCGTGCATCAATCTCTTAAGTAAAGGATGAAGAGCAAATGAAATTAAACCTAAACCAATTGGAATGACTGTAAAAATTAGGAAGAAGTAGGACAAACCACTTTCTTCGGTGATTTTTTCAATATCACCACCTACATAGTGAGCCATTTTATTACCTATTGCAATGGCCAAGTAATAAACTCCGAACATAAATGCAATCATTCTTGCTGGTACTAGTTTGCTCAAATACGATAAACCCATAGGAGATAAAAATAACTCACCTAAAGTGTGGAATAAGTAAGCTAAAACCAACCACACCATACTCAATTTTGCAGACTCTGCTCCTAATGGTACATTACGTGTGGCAAATGCTAATAGTCCAAAACCAATAGCCATAACAATTAATCCTAAACCGTATTTAACTGATGCTGGTGGATTGTATTTACTATCCCACCATTTAGTAAATAGTGGAGCAAAAATTATTATAAATAAAGAGTTAAGAATAGCAAACCAAGTTATTTCTACTTCCTTAGCCTCTGCGCTAAAATTAATCCAAAGCTTATAAACCACTAAGCCCCAAACAATAATAAAACTTATGGCAAGAACAATATTGGATAAGCTAATACGGTTAAACGTCTTTCTAAAAAGACTGATTAAGACATAGGTAATTATAGCAATAGGAACGATTGTTACTACTGCATCTATAATTTTGAATATCGTGGCCCAATTGCCTTCTAGTACCCTATCCGTATAATCTCTTGTGTAAAGAGGTAATGATCCTGCTGCCTGCTCAAAAGCGGCCCAAAAGAAAATTGTAAAAATACAGAAGATGGTAAAAGCTATCATTCTATCCCTTACAATTTTATCATACCTTGGAATGCGAACTATAAGAATCAAAATAAATAATATCGCAGCCAATAATGCAAAGAATAAAGAATTTTCAAGTCCGAATACGGTAAAATTTAATGTATTAATATCACCTATTTTACTTAAAGGGTCATTTACAATAAATATTAATGCTGAAATAATAAAGGCGCCTATCAATATGTAATCAATTGATACAAATCGATTAAGTTTCTCCTTGACTCCATCAGTTTTTGAGATAAGATCTTCTTGTAGAGTGTCGATCATATCCTTTTTTTCATTCTTAGGCTTTTCTCCAATGTTTCCAAATAAAGGTTGAGCGAAATAAAATTGGATCATACCTAATAACATAAAAATTCCTGCTAGTCCAAAACCATAACTCCAACCAACATTTTCGCCTAACCAACCACAGAGCATAATACCTAAAAACGCTCCCGCATTGACTCCCATATAGAAGATGTTGTAAGCACCGTCTTTTTTCTCATCATGTCCTTCATACATTTTTGAAATTATAGAAGTCATGTTCGGTTTAAAAAATCCGTTTCCTATGATAAGAAAAAATATTCCGATATATAGAAATGTAGGTGTTTCAATTGCCATTGATGCGTGACCTAAAGTCATAAGCAACGCGCCAACTACAACGGCAGAGCGATAACCTATTTTATTATCGGCTAGCCAACCACCTACAATAGGAGTCAGGTATACAAACATAGCATAGGTTCCTAGGAGTGATAAGGCAGCAGGTTTTTCCCAACCCCAACCTGGATTTTCTCCAGTAATTGCACCTGTCAGGAATATTACTAAAATGGCTCTCATTCCATAATAGGAAAACCTTTCCCACATTTCGGTGAAAAATAGGACAAACAGACCAGCTGGGTGTCCCATTACTTTGTTTTTAAAAAAATTCTCAGTGGTAGTATTCATTGCTATTTAGTTAATGTCTGAATCTGCAAGTTCATAATTTTCTTGTTCTAATTCTTCCGCAGTTTTTTCTTCGGCTCCGTGAGTTAGTCTTTTTAAAGGTTTAAGAAGTGCTATAACCAATAATCCAAAAAGAACACAAAAAACAGTAATAGATGTAAATACTGTAAGCTCACCAGCACCATCGGCACTTTCACCAATAATTCCAGCAACCTTATTTCCTAATCCAGTAGCGGCAAAATAAACACCCATCATAAGAGCGCCATATCTAACAGGTGCTAGTTTGGTAATAAATGAAAGTGCTACCGGTGAAGCGCATAATTCTCCAAGCGTATGAAGTAGA
The DNA here is from genome assembly GCF_001430865.1 of Nonlabens sp. MIC269. Lineage (GTDB taxonomy): Bacteria > Bacteroidota > Bacteroidia > Flavobacteriales > Flavobacteriaceae > Nonlabens > Nonlabens tegetincola. The sequence continues at coordinate 2,051,632 of NZ_CP011373.1, forward strand.
TAAGCAAATGCTAACCAGTATAAACCTGATTTTCCTAACTCTTCATATTGTAAAGATGCGCCTATCATAAATACAAAACCTAATCCCATAATGATAACTCCAAATGCCATTTTAAATAAAGAAGAAGCTTCCTTACCTCTATTTTTCCACCACATCCAGGCACTAGCTACAGGAATTGCAAAAAGAATAATATAAACTGGATTAAAGGCTTGCATTACTGCACTAGGAACTTCCCAACCACCTATAAAACGATCTGTTTTACTTTCTGTATATAAGTTCATTAATCCACCAGCTTGTTCAAAGGCGCCCCAGAATACTATTACAATTAAAAAGCTAAGCAACAAAACAATATATCTGTCCTTTTCGATTTTAGTGTTTAGATCCTGATAAATGGCCATCATCATTCCAACAACAAAGGATAGGAACAAGAATAACAAACCATAACCCCAATCCCAAAGAAAAATTAATGCTATAGATATTCCTGATAAAATTAACCAAACGGTTAGCGATAGTTTATTACTAATCATATCTTTAAAAAGCTCTGGAATTGATACATTTCCATCATCTTTCTTAGCTTTAGTAGGTTTGTTTCCTACATGTTTTAAATGTTTTTGTCCCAACATGTAAATTATTTGACCTAGCGCCATTCCTATCGCTGCCAACCCAAATCCAGCATGCCATCCATACGATTTAGCAACTAGACCTACTACTATAGAAGCAACTGCCGCACCAACATTAATTCCAATATAGAAAATACTAAATCCTTTATCTCTCCTGTCGTCTCCAGGAGCATATAAACCACCCACTAATGTGGAAATATTAGGTTTAAGCAATCCAACTCCAGCCACAATTAAACCTAGTCCAGTTAAGAAGGCCCAATTTTGTTCAATTGAAAGCACTCCATGCCCAGCACATAATAATAATCCTCCATACAAAACAGATCTTTTTTGACCTATAATTTTATCAGCGATAATACCTCCTGGAATAGAGGCTACGTAAACTAGCATTGTATACCAACCGTAAAGCGCTAAAGCCTCGGGATCAGTCCATCCTAATCCAGGATTATCTGAAATCACTTCACTAGTTAAATAAAGAACTAGAATTGCTCTCATTCCATAATATGAGAAACGTTCCCACATTTCAGTAAGGAATAAAATATATAGACCTACAGGATGTCCAAATAGCTCTTTTTGATTAAGGGTTGTTGACATGATTTTTATTTAGGTTTAAGTAGTTTAAAGGTTTTCTTTGATGAAGTTAGTCATCTTGTTGAAAAGGTGAATTCTAGTATTTCCACCGTAAATGCCGTGATTTTTATCAGGATATATAGCCCAGTCAAATTGTTTGTTTGCTTGAACAAGTGCCTCTATCATACGCATAGTATTTTGTACGTGAACATTATCATCGGCGCTACCATGAATGAGTAAATACTTTCCTTTTAATTTATCCACATGGTTTATAGGACTGTTCTCGTCATATCCACTAGCATTTTCCTGTGGAGTTGTCATATAACGCTCTGTATAAATTGAATCATAGAATCTCCAATTAGTTACAGGAGCAACGGCAATTGCTGTACTAAAAACATCGTTACCTTTTAAAATACAATTTGAGCTCATGAATCCACCATAACTCCAACCCCAAATACCTATTCGGCTTGAATCAATGTAGTCCATTTCACCCAATACTTCGGCAGCAGCTATTTGATCTTCCACTTCATATTTACCTAATTCTTTTTGTGTAACTTTTTTAAAGTCAGCTCCTTTATATCCTGTACCTCGACCATCAACACAAGCAATAATGTAGCCTTCATTTGCTAGCATGCTGTGCCAATAATCATTTGCTCCATACCAACTATTTGCAACCTGCTGTGATCCAGGACCACTGTATTGAAACATTAATAAAGGATAAGATTTTTTAGGATCAAAATCTACAGGTTTCATCATCCACATGTTAAGATCATTTCCATTAACTGGAATAGTAACAAATTCCTTCTCAGAGAATTGATAATCCTTTAAGACCTCTTTAAGTTGATTATTATTCTTTATCTCACGAACTAATGCACCGTCTTTAGCATTGTGTAAGGTATACACTGGTGGAGTTGTTGCGCTGGAATAAGTGTTTATAAAGTAAGTAAAGTTTTTACTGAAGGAAGCCCTATTTGTTCCTATCTTATTACTTAGTTTTCTCTTTTTCTTACCCGTCAAAGAAATAGAATAAACTCCACGGTTTATAGATCCATCTTCTGTACTTTGAAAATAGATACGCTGTTTCTTTGCATCATATCCATAATAGGCTGTAACATCCCATTCACCACTGGTGATTTGGCGTTTTTCTTTACCGTTTTTATCATATAAATAAATGTGTTTCCAGTTATCCTTTTCACTAGTCCATAAAAAGGATCCGTCTTGTAAGAACGTTAAATCATCGCTTACATCTACATAAGCATCATCTTTTTCAGTAAATGCTATGCTAGCATTTCCAGCTGTATCTACATAGTAGAAATCAAGAACATTTTGGTGTCGATTAAGAACTTGTGCTGTAAGAGTACCTGTAGGAGCATAGTTAATTCTTGCCACATAATACTCTTCATTTCTATTCAAGTTTATTTCTTTACGCTTTTGCGAAAGCAAACTATATACATGCAATTTTACCGTAGCATTTTTTTCACCAGCCTTTGGGTACTTAAAAACGTACGGATATTGGTATAAATCATTCCCATACACATCCATCGAGAATTCAGGAACTTCTTTTTCATCAAAACTTAAAAAAGCTATTTGCTGGCTGTCCGGACTCCATTGATAGGCTCTTACAAAACCAAATTCTTCTTCATTAACCCAATCAGTTACACCATTGATCAATTCGTTGTTTTTTCCATCTTTAGTTACTTGAGTAGTGGTATTGTTTTTCAAGTCCTGGTAATAGATGTTGTTTTCAAAAACGTAAGCTACCTTAGTCCCATCAGGTGACAGGGCAGCACTGCGTACAAGGTGATCGCTTATTGGGGTTAACTCCTTAGTGTTACGGTCATACACATGTACTTTGTCATAACTGCTGTATCTAAAAATAGACTCGCTTTGAGAAGTAATTAAAATCTTGTTTTCACTATCATTCATTTCATAACTGTAGATGGGAATCCCGATTTCCTCACTACTTAAGATAGTTCCTGTTTTTTCACCTGTAGCATAGCTGTATTTATCAAGTGTTTGAGTACGGTCGCGGTTATAGTTAAGTACTATATATTCAGTACCATTATTTAAAGAACGTAAGGATTGTAAGCCAGCAGTACGAAATTTACCAGTGTAAATATCCTCAACAGTAATGTTTTGCTGTGCAATGCTTGTTTGAAAAACAAGCAAGAAGAAGGCTGCAATAGCCGTGATTTTTTTCATATCAATCGTTTTCATAAATCAAAACACCAATAATAAGGAAAATATGGCAATTAATTGCGGTGATATTTCTAGTGAAAGCCCTATAATAATATCATTTATCTTTGCCGCTGTTTAAATCCCTAAAGCATGGACAAGCCCATTTCTGGTTTCTCAAAACTATCTAAGACACAAAAGATAGACTGGTTGATACAAGAGTATTTTTCTAATGATTCACAAGTCAAAGAAATACTCACTCAATACTGGAATGATGATAACAAACTTCAGGAATTACATGATGGTTTCAGTGAAAATACGATAACAAATTTTTACTTTCCATTTGGTCTAGCGCCCAATTTCTTGGTAGATGGGAAATTGGTAACCATACCTATGGCAATTGAGGAAAGTAGTGTCGTTGCGGCAGCAAGTAAAGCAGCAAAGTTTTGGTTGAAACGTGGCGGTTTTAAAACTACTATAAAAGGAACAGTAAAATCGGGTCAGGTGCACCTTACCTATGAAGGTGATCCACAAGTGATTGTTGATTTTTTCGCTTTCGCGAAAGCGGAATTACTTAACTCCTTATCGCAAATAAATGCATCGATGAAAAAACGTGGTGGAGGAATTATAGACCTGAAACTTGTCGATAAAAATACATCCATGCCTGGATATTATCAATTGCAGGCCACTTTTGAAACCAAGGACGCAATGGGTGCTAATTTTATAAACACAACCCTAGAACAAATTGCAACTAAATTTAGAGAACTATCAGTGAGTTATGAACCATTTAATGGTGAGTTGCCTGAGGTAGTGATGAGTATATTAAGTAATTATGTACCCGAGTGTGTTGTCCATGTTGAGGTAAGTTGTCCTATTGATGAAATAGGTGAAGTAAATGGAATCTCTGGAGCCGATTTTGCACGTAAATTCACAAGAGCGGTAGAAATTGCTACTGTAGAACCTTATCGAGCTGTTACTCATAATAAGGGAATCATGAATGGAATTGATGCAGTAGTCATAGCGACTGGTAATGATTTTAGAGCGGTTGAGGCTGGTGTTCATGCTTACGCAGCACGAGATGGGCAATATAGAAGTTTGACTAACGCTAGAGTTGAAAACGACACGTTTATTTTTGAGGCTGATTTTCCTCTGGCACTAGGAACAGTAGGTGGATTAACCTCGTTACATCCTCTTTCTAAATTGGCCTTACAAATTCTTGAAAACCCAACTGCCGAGCAGCTTATGAGATATACAGCAGTATGTGGTCTTGCACAAAATTTTGCAGCTTTACATTCATTAGTGACTACGGGAATACAAGCTGGTCACATGAAAATGCACTTGGTAAACATGCTTGAACAAATAGGCGCTACTGATCCAGAAAAGGAACTTCTTAAAAAGGAATACGCAGATAAAACACCAAGTTTCTCTAGCCTTAAGGAAAGTTTAGAGAAGTTGAGAGGATAATACTTAATCTTAAATCCAGTCTAATTTCTCTTTTGTAAGTTCATGCGTTACATCACCAGTATGCTTTATTGCAGCTGGTTCAAATAAAAGGACATGTACTTCTTCATGAGCAATAGGTTTATGCTCTATTCCTTTAGGAATAATATACATTTCACCTGGTTTAAGGGTAACAGTTTTATCCTTTAATTTAATAATTAAAGTTCCTTTTAAGACGTAAAACAGTTCATCCTCATTTTGATGACTGTGCCATACGAACTCTCCTTGAAGTTTAGCTAGTTTAACATGCTGCCCATTAAGTTCACCGATAATTTTTGGTGTCCATGTCTCTGTGAAAAGGTTGAGTTTTTGTTCTAAATTTACGATTTGCATAAAATACGGTATAAAAAAAAGAGGCGTACAGCCTCTTTTTTAAAGATAACAAATTGAATTTAATTTTGGTAAGAGTGCTTGTATTCTTGACCAGAAACTATTTTAAGAATATCTTTTTCTAGTGATTCTCTAGGGCGCTCAACATATCGACCCAATTCTTGTCCGTCACGATAAAAAATTATAGTAGGAACTCTTACAACGTTATATCCTTCTACAAGGTCTACAGGTTTTGATTTTGATCGATCAACAGTTATAAGTGTAATCTTGCTCTCGCTTACTCCTGCTTCCTTCATTAACTTATAAAACATAGGTGTTTCACGTTTAGAATCGCCGCACCAGGTTCCCATATACAATCTTACATCAACATCCTTCATGTAAGTACCGATTTCTTGTGCTATGCTTGAATCAACCTGATATGCATCGTACCTAGGATTAAACCATGAATTATATGGATTATTCATCAAATCGGCTTTAGTCGCTTTACCTAGGAGATGGCCATTTACTTTTTGTGCTAAACTTTTTTCAGGCTCAGGCGCTTTTTTTAATTCCGGAGTGTTTACCGTTTCTTTTACTGGTTTTGTTGAATTATCTTGAGCTGTCTTTTGGGTTCCACAAGAAATGGTTGCCAAAGCTATTATTGCTATTAGGATCTTTTTCATTCTATCTAATTTAAATTTCTAAAGTAAGGATTTTTGAGTCATTTCATCAGGTTTTTCTATTCCCATTAACTCTAGTATAGTAGGAGCGACGTCTCCCAAAATACCATTTTTTACGCTTTTTATATCTTGATCTATTAATATCAAAGGTACTGGATTTGTAGTATGAGCCGTATTTACAGAGCCATCTGGATTGATCATAACCTCACAATTACCATGATCTGCAATCACAAGAATTGAGTAATTATTATCTATTGCCTTATTTATTACATGGCTTGCTGCACTATCTACAGCCTCGCAAGCTGCTATGGCTGCATCCATGGAGCCAGTGTGGCCTACCATATCAGGGTTGGCAAAATTTAAACAAATGAAATCTGCCCTTTGAGATTCAATCTCTGGTATAATTTTATCCTGAACGCAATTAATAGACATTTCAGGTTGTAAATCATAGGTGGCTACCTTGGGTGAGTTACACATAATGCGTTGTTCGCCTTCAAAAGGATTTTCTTGACCACCATTAAAAAAGAAGGTTACATGAGGATATTTTTCAGTTTCGGCAATTCTAATTTGCTTTTTTCCTGCCTTTGAAAGTACTTCTCCCAGTGTGTTTTTAAGATTGTCTTTTTCAAACATGACTTGCACATTCTTAAATGTGTCATCATACTTGGTCATTGTGACATAGTGTAGATTTAATTTCTTGGTATTAACCTCTTCAAAGTTTCTTTGCGATAACATGTCGGTAAGTTCTCTACCTCTATCGGTCCTATAATTAAAGAAAATAACGACATCATCATCTTGGATAGTAGCTACAGGCTCAGTGCCTTTAAGAATGACCATGGGTTCAATAAACTCATCGGTTATACCGTCTTCATAGGATTGTTTAATGGATTGAATAGCATCGTGAGTAGGAGTACCCAGTCCATTTACCATAACATCATAACCCTTTTTTACTCGTTCCCACCTATTATCACGATCCATAGCAAAGTAACGGCCCGTGACCGTTGCTAGCTGCGCGTTACTTCCTTTTATATGTTTTTCGATTTCTTGAATATGTTGTATACCTGATTTTGGATCAACATCTCTACCATCGGTAAAGGCATGTATAAAAACATCTTCTAGCTCATTAGCCTTTGTTATATCTAGTAAAGCCTTTAGGTGATTTATGTGAGCGTGAACTCCGCCATCAGATAGTAATCCTAGGAAGTGAATCTTTTTAGAGTTAGCTTTCGCGTAAGCGATAGCGTTAATCAACACCTCATTATCCTTGAGACTATCGTCTTTAATAGCCTTATTGATTTTAGCTAAATCTTGATAAACAATACGTCCAGCACCTAAATTCATGTGGCCAACCTCGCTATTTCCCATTTGTCCATCAGGTAAGCCTACATGCTCGCCGTCTGTTCGCAATTGTGCATTGGGATATTTAAGGTAAAGGCTATCTATAAAAGGAGTTTGAGCTTGTGCAATGGCACTTACCTTGGGGTCTTGGGTAATTCCCCAACCGTCCAGTATCATGAGTATGGTTTTCTTGTTCAAAATCTTAAGATTTAAACATCAAAAGTAACAAATCGATATTCTTAAGGTTGGTTTTTAAGAAATCCATAGGTATTTTATTTACGAAACCGATTGAGCGTTTATAGTAATTCTCTAAAAACTACCCGTTTTTTGCGATGGATTGAGCAATTAAATAGCCACCAGTCCAGGCGTTTTGAAAATTGAATCCACCAGTAATGGCGTCTATGTTCAATATTTCACCAGCCATATAGAGGTTATTATGAATTCTAGAACCAAATGTTTTAAAATTTATTTCCTTTAAATCAACTCCGCCAGCAGTAACAAATTCTTCTTTGAATGTACTCTTACCATTAATGGTGTAAGTGCTAGTTGTTAAAAGTTGTGCTAGTTGTTGTAATTGCTTGTTACTTGCTTGTGACCAACTGGTGCTGTCTAACTGTGATTTTTCAACTAAATACCTCCATAACCTTTTAGGGAGATCGAATAGCCATTCATTGTAAATAAGCTTTTTAGAACTGTTCTTTTGCTCTAGAAGTTCTTCAAAGCATTCTTGTTCACTGTAGTATCCGGTCCAATTTATTACCAATTCAAATTTGTATTGCGCATCATTGAGTTCTCTAGCACCCCAAGCACTCATTTTTAATATTCCTGGTCCTGAAAATCCCCAATGAGTAATTAATGTCGGTCCTTCTGATTTAAGTTTGAGAGCTGGGATTTTTAGTTGGGTATTAACTGCTATACCAGCTAACTGTGTGATTTTCTTGTTAACTACGTTAAAAGTAAAAAGAGAAGGAACTGCATCAACAATAGTGTGTCCTAAGTCTTTCATTATATTCCAGATCTGTGGACTACTTCCTGCAGCAACTACTAGATTTTTTGCAGAAAGGGTTTGTTGTTTTGTCGTGATTTCCCAGTTGTTGTTAGAATTTTGAATGGCTGTTACATTGTGACTAGTAAGGATGTCGATATTATGCTTTCGCGCAAGCGAGATGAAACAGTCTATAATCGTTTGTGAAGAATCTGTAGTAGGAAACATGCGACCGTCGTCCTCTATTTTTAATTCTACACCACGTTCTTCAAACCAAGCTATAGTATCGCCTGTCATGAACGTGTGAAAGGGTCCTAGTAATTCACGCTCACCACGCGGATAATTTTTTGATAATTCTCTAGGAATGAATTGAGCGTGTGTGACATTACAACGACCACCGCCAGAAATTTTTACTTTTTGTAGCACTTCTTTACCTCGCTCTAATATAGTTATCCGTTCATTTGGATTTTGTTCTGCAAGATTGATCGCGGTAAAAAAGCCAGCCGCGCCGCCTCCGATTATGATGGTTGTGTAGTTTGTGTTCACTATTCTTTTCCTAATTCTACAGCTCGATCAAAAGCGGCATAGGCAGCATCTTGAATAAGTTGTTTAACGTTATTGTCTTCCATGGAATCAATTGCAGCTTGTGTTGTTCCTCCTTTGGATGCTACTTTATCAATCCAATGTTCTGGTGAAATATCGGATTGATTGAATAATTCAATGGCTCCTTCAAATGTGTTGCTCACTAGGACTTTTGAATCGTAATCTGAAAAACCCATTTTTAATGCCGCTTCTAGCATGGATTGCATAAAATAAAAGACATAGGCTGGACCGCTACCAGATATTCCTGTTGAGGCATCAATAAATTTTTCAGTATCCACATGAATTGATGTACCTGTTGTGTCCAGCAAATGTCTTGCTGTCAATAACTCAATTCTTGATACACTATTGGACTCTGTATAAGAAGTTACTCCTTTTCCTACTTTGGCAGGTAGATTGGGCATGGTTCGAATAACTTTATCAATTTGTAATCCTTCTTGTATAGTTTCAATGGTAACACCTGCCATAAGAGAAATGAATAGCTGTTCATTCCTTACTAAGGGTTTCATTTCTTCAAATAAACTTGTACTATGATATGGTTTAACGGCTATAAAAACGATATCAACTTTTCCTAGACAATGTTCAAGCGAGGTGTGCACTTCAAAAACACCTTCTTCTTTAAGAGTTTTTATTTTATCTGGGTCTGTGTCGTAAATCTGTATTTTTTTATTTCCTAAAAGACTGGACTGTGACATACCCATTGCATAGGTAAGTCCCATGTTACCGGCTCCTATAACTAATACTCTCATAATTCTATTTGTATTCTATACATATATTTTTTGTTTCGGTAAAGAAGTCGAGCGCATGAAAACCGCCTTCACGACCTATACCGCTGTCCTTAACACCACCAAAAGCGGTTCTTAAATCTCTATTTAACCATGTATTTACCCAAACAATTCCTGCCTCGAGCTCATTTCCTAACTTAATGCTTCTGTTGAGGTTTTCTGTCCAAACAGTTGCGCTGAGGCCATATCTTGTACCATTTGCAAGGGCGATAGCTTCCTCTTCATCTTTAAAAGTCATAAGGGTAACTACAGGCCCAAAGATTTCCTCTTGATTCAATTTACAAGTGTTGTTAGAAACTTCAATTACAGTAGGCTCAATATAATAGCCATCCTCGTAATTGGGTATTTGAAGTGTGTTGCCGCCTGTTAAAATGGTGTATTCTTCTGGGTTCGCTTTCGCGAAAGCGATATAATCCAATATTTTATCTCTATGCGAAGCACTAACCACGGCGCCGACTTTTGTAGTACTAGACATGGGATGTCCCACAGTAAGTTCCTGAACTAGTTTAATGAAGTCTTTTTTAAACTTGTCGTAGATTTCTTCTTGAACAAATATTCTAGATCCACACAAACATATTTGTCCCTGATTTGCAAATGATGATCTTACGGTAGTGTTTAGCATTTTTTCATAATCACAATCTGAAAAGATAAGATTGGGATTTTTTCCTCCTAGTTCTAGAGATAGTTTTTTAAACATAGGCGCTGCTGTTGCTGCTATCCTAGCGCCAGTATTTGTGCCACCGGTGAAACTTATAGCCTTTATCCCTGGATGTTCTACAATAGCTTGTCCACATTCTGGGCCAGTTCCATGTACTATATTAAGAACACCAGCAGGTAATCCAGCTTTTTTACAAATATTACCTAAAAGATAGGCAGTAACAGGAGTTACTTCACTGGGTTTTGCAATTACGCAATTTCCTGCTGCGATGGCTGGTGCTATTTTCCATGTAAAAAGATAAAGCGGTAAGTTCCAAGGAGATATGCAGCCTACGACTCCCAAAGGTTTGCGTAACGTATAATTCAAGGTATTTCTACCTGTGCTATCATGGGATTGACTAGCATACTGTGTTATTGCGTGAGCGAAGAATCTAAAATTTGAAGATGCTCGTGGAATGTCTACTGATTGAGCAAGCCATAAGGGCTTTCCATTATCTTGAGACTCTGCTCGAGCCAAATCTTCTAGATTTTCCTCAATTAAGTCGGCTATTTTTGAAAGTATTTTGGATTTAGTGTCAATAGGTGTGTTAGACCATGATGGAAAAGCCTTTGTAGCAGCTTGATAAGCGCTTTCAACATCAGTGTGGTTAGAGCTTGGAATTTCTCCATATATTTTACCGGTAGCAGGATCATAATTATCCATCCACATGCCACTTAAAGGTATGTGCTCTTCATTATTGATAAAGTTTTTTATATCCATAATTGGTTGTATTCACGGGCATGCAAGCTAATGAACTCACAAGGAATTTTCCCTTAATGTTACTTTAAATATAAAAAAACCCTACAGTAAGTACAGGTTAGATTTGCGACTATCATTTTGTATTATATCACTTTATACTCTTTGAATTAACCTTACTTTTGTGACATGAATCCACTTACAGATCAAGAATTACATCAACTTGCTATGAATATAGTAGGTAAAGAAATGGAAGAGGAAGGTTTTGAGTTTTTAAGTATTAATTCAAAACCTAAAAAAGATCCTCAATTTGTGGCTCTAAAAAAAGGGAAGCTACATTTTGTTGTAGTTAGAGCAATACGTTACCCTAATAATCCTGTAGAGTATGATGAAGATTTAATGATAACCATGAGAGATCATGCTGTTAAATTTAAAGCCCGTACTTTTTATGCAGGAGTAGGTCTTGCAAATTCGAATAATTATGAAATTCCAGTACACCATGATGAAGATTATGTGGTTAATTATGCTGGATTAATTGAAATAAAATGAGGTATTTAAGTTTTTTGTTGTTTGTGGTGTTAGCAACAGTAAGTTGCAAGAATCAAACACCAGAAAACGATATTCAAGCACAAAAATTCTCGGGTAATGCTATAGGTACCTATTATAATATTACCCTGTTTCATGAAAATGAAGTAGCAGTAGAAAAAAGCGTGGATAGTATAGTTGAAATGTTCAACACCTCTATGAGTACCTGGCGAAAGGGCTCGCTTATTAATCAACTTAATAACGAGGTTGATAGTGTGCTTGTAGGCAAGCCATTTAAAGAAGTATTTGAAAAGGCAAGCGATATTTATCGTAAAACCGATGGGTATTTTGACCCTACGGTAGGTAACCTTGTTAATGCTTATGGTTTTGGAGCAAATGGAGAGCAAGAAAAAATACCTACTGAAAAAGAAATAGACAGTTTAATGCGATTTGTGGGTTTTCATAACTTGTCACTTGTTCCATCAAAAATCCAAGATAGTGTCTACATTAAAAAAGAAAAGCCTGGTGTTTATATGGATTTTAATGCTATAGGTAAAGGAACATTAGTAGACTACATTGCTAGGTGGCTCACTAAACAAGGAGTTGAAAACTACCTAGTGGATATAGGTGGAGAAGTATATGCCAAAGGTAAAAACCTAGAACGCAACGGTAGTTGGTCCGTTGGAATTGAGGATCCTAAGAAAAAAGGGAATAAGACCAGTTACTTATCTGTTGTTGAGTTAACCGATAAGGCTATGGCAGGTAGTGGTAATTATCGCAAGTTTAAAATTGACTCAAGCTCGGGTCAAGAGTATGTTCATACGGTAAATCCATTAACTGGTAAAGCACAACCTTCACAGGTTATAGGTGTAAACGTGATTGCAAGTTCCTGTACTCTAGCTGATGGTTATGCTACAGCCTTTATGGCAATGCCATTAGAAAAATCTAGAATTCATCTTAAAAACTTGCCCGAAATAGAGGTTATAATAATGTATATAGATGAAAATGGTATGTTAAGGTTTGAAACTACTCCAGGATTTAAACAATATGTAAAAAAGGCGATTTAATTATTTCCTTACAACTGGTATAAGTTCACCTGCGGCTAGTCTATAACGGTCAATTTCTTTGCTACTAAGGGTAGTTGTATAATCAACAGCTTCAACCTTAAAACCAATAGATTCTAATTTATTGAAGTAGTCCATTCCATATACACGAACGTGGTCATACTGCCCAAAAATTTGAGCTCGCTGTTTAGGATCGGTAATACTATCATCTTCAAAGGTCTCCTTTCTTTTCATGTCCAGCGGTATTTGGAGAACAGCGGTGCCACCTGGTTTTAAAACCCTATAAAGCTCTTGCATGGCTTTTGTGTCGTTGGTAATGTGTTCCAATACATGATTACACAGAATTAAATCATACTGATTATCTTCAAAGGGTAATTCACAAATATCCGCCTGAACATCAGCAAGTGGTGATTCTATGTCTGTCGTAGTATAATCTATGTTATCGCTGTTGCGAAAACGGTTATAAAAACACTGCTCAGGAGCAAAATGCAATAGTTTTAAAGGTTTGGTGAATACTTGTAATTCCCTATTTAAATAAAGCCATAGAAGCCTATGCCTTTCTAATGAAAGTGTGCTAGGTGACAACACATTTTCTCTTACATTTTCATACCCATAAGGTAAAAATGAAGAAAAAGTTTTACCATCGATAGGATCTTCATATTTATTACCCTTATACCACCACGCAATAATTGGGCGCACCCAATAACTTGCTTTAATGAGCCATGTTCTAGGTATCAGGTTAAGGAAAAATTTGAAAAGTTTTTTCAATATGAGATTTATCTAAAAATTAAATAGAATCAAGGTAAACAATTAATCGATCCAACGATAAGGATCTTCCTCGTTTGATGTAATGCCTAAAACCTCATATATGTAGTCAAAAGTACTCAGTAACCTAGGTTCTCCATTAACAATAGCTACGTCGTGCTCAAAATGTGCACTTGGTTTTTTATCCCGTGTGGTTATCGTCCATCCATCACTATGGTGCTTGATGTTTTTGGTTCCCAGATTAATCATAGGTTCGATAGCTACTGTCATTCCTTCTACAAATTTCTTGCCTCTACCTCTTTTACCATAGTTAGGCATTTGAGGATCCTCATGCATCACTTTACCTATTCCATGACCGACTAATTCTCGTACAACACCGTATCCGAAGCTTTCGCAATAATTCTGTATGGCATATCCCACGTCACCAACACGGTTTCCAGTTTTAAATTGCTCTATTCCTAGATAGAGAGAATTCTTAGTTCGGTCTAATAAATCTTGAGTTTCTTGTGGGATTTCTCCAACGGCAAAGGTGTAAGCATGATCACCATAAAAACCTTCAACGATAGCACCACAATCTACAGATAGTATATCACCTTCTTTAATTTCAACATTTTTAGGAATCCCATGGACAACTTCTTCATTTGGAGAAATAAGTAAAGTACTAGGACAATCGTACAATCCTTTAAAACCCGGAATTGCACCATGATCTCTGATAAACTGTTCAGCGAGTTCATCGAGTCTTAATGTGGTTACACCTGGTTTAATTTCACTAGCTACCATTCCTAGAGTTTTACTTACCATTAAGGCTGCTTTACGCATTATCTCTAGTTCTTCCTTTGTTTTTGTTACGATCATTAGATTGAAATATACTGCAAAAATACTCCTATTTAAGAGATTTGCATAGAACTACATAAGGGGTTTGCTGGTTAATTTCTGTAAATTCGCTACATGAAAATAGATCTTAAAGATAAAACCGCCCTAGTATGCGGTAGTAGTACTGGAATAGGAGAATCTACAGCGAGGTTAATGGCTGTAGCAGGTGCTAGAGTTGTCCTTCTCGCCCGCAATCCTAATAAACTTCAAAAAGTATTGTCTACTTTGGATACCACGCATAGAGATGATCACACCTATCTTGTTGCCGATTTTTCAAATTATAAGGAAGTGGATGAGGTAGTTTCCGCTTTCGCGAAAGCGAACCCAATTCACATTTTAGTCAATAATACAGGCGGACCTGCACCTGGCTATTTAATAGATGCTGAGGTGAAGGCGCTTGAAGATGGATTCACACAGCATATAAAGTGTAATCAAGTATTAGTTAAAGCATGTGCTCCTGGGATGAAAGAAGCAGGATACGGGCGAATCATAAATATCATATCAACAAGTGTAAAAGCGCCCATTGAATTTTTAGGAGTGTCTAACGTAATTAGAGGAGCCGTTGCAAATTGGGCAAAAACATTGAGTAATGAGTTAGGACCATATGGTATCACAGTGAATAATGTACTACCAGGTTTTACCGCTACCGAAAGATTGGACAAGATTATCGCAGGTAAAGCAAATAGAGCTGGTCATAGCGAGGAACAAGCTGCAGAAATTATGAAAAATTACGTTCCTGCTAGACGTTTTGCGCAACCGGAAGAAGTAGCCAATGCTGTGTTGTTCCTATCTAGTAATCTAGCAGGATATATCAACGGTATAAATCTGCCAGTCGATGGTGGGCGAACTAAGAGTTTGTAGCAAAAGGAAGATTTTAAGAAGAATAGTTTTTTTAATATTCTAAATAAGCAATCTGTTTTACTAATTTTATAAACCATCTACAATATTATGTCCAAAAAACTACGTATTAACGGTCACTCACATTTACTTCCTTATCCAGAGGAGATACCTGATTTCATGCGTGAAAAAGGAATCTTTTGGGTAGATAAGGATCGTAAAAAGATGCTCCAAAAAGATTGGGAGAGACCCGTTACGGATTCTAGCTTTTTCTTGAAAGAGAAACTAGAGTGGATGGACAAATACAAGATTGATCATGCGGTTATTTTAAATTTAAGTCAATTGTATGGAAATGGTTTGAGGTTGGAGGAAATGAAACAAGCCTTACGATTTCAAAACGACTTTAACGCAAGAGTGCAACACGATCATCCTAATAAATTCACCTGTGGATTTGTAGTGCATCCAGGTTTTATACGTGGTGCTTTGTGGGAGATAGAACGATGTGTAAAAGTTCTAGGCATGAGATTACTGTGTTTACCTACTCATTATATGGATACTATAGGTCAATGGCGTTGTATTTTTGATGAGGAAAATGAACCTATCTTTGAACTTGCAAGTGAGCTCAATCTCGCTGTAGAAATTCATCCGTATGATGGAGAGAAGTTTATCAAACTTCAAAATACAGCATGGCGTTTTCATCTTATCTGGATGCTTGCACAATGCGCCGATGCCTATCATTTTTTAACTCTAAATGGATATGCCCAAAAGTATCCAGGTATGAGAGTTTGTTTTGCACATGGTGGTCAGTTAGCCCAAATGAACTTAGGCCGCAGGATTCAAGGTTTTGATGGTCGACCAGATTTATTTGAGGGTAAAACACATCCTCGTAAAAGTGTAGGCCATCCTAATATATTCTTTGATACACTAGTCCACGATACTGGTTCTCTAGAACTTTTAGTAAAAAATCAAGGTGCTCAACAAATTCTTGTAGGTCTGGATGATCCATATCCATTAGGAGAAATGGATAGTGAAAAACAAAGTAGTTATCCTGGGAAAATTCTTGATTTGGCTATTGATCGCAAGATTATAACACAATCTGATTATGAAGGCATGTGGGATGAGCATGTGGTAAGATGGTTGTTTGGAAAAGATGAAAACGCAAAAAAAGAATTCTACCAGCGTATACTCTCTTAAAGCTTTTTAAAAAGCTAGATTACGTTATTTAAAACGGTATTTTTGCAACCTCTTAATGCAATTTATGAAATACGCAGAAAATATTTTAGGGACGATAGGTGACACTCCATTGGTTAAAATGAACAAGCTAGTTGAGGATATTCCAGCATTAGTCCTAGCTAAATACGAAACTTTTAATCCAGGAAACAGCGTTAAAGACCGTATGGGACTTAAAATGATAGAAGATGCCGAGGCTGATGGAAGACTAAAACCAGGTGGAACTATCATTGAAGGAACCAGTGGAAACACAGGTATGGGACTGGCACTCGCTGCAATCATAAAAGGTTACAAATTAGTTTGTGTATTAAGTGATAAGCAGTCAAAAGAAAAAATGGATATTTTGAGAGCTGTAGGTGCTCAAGTGCATGTGTGCCCAACTGATGTGGCTCCTGATGATCCTAGATCTTATTATTCTACCAGTAAGAGATTAAGCGAGGAAACTCCTAACTCTTGGTATGTTAATCAATATGATAATCCTTCTAATTGTAAAGCGCATTATGAGTCTACTGGGCCAGAAATTTGGGAACAAACAGAAGGTAAGGTTACTCATTTCGTCGTAGGAGTAGGAACTGGTGGTACCATTTCGGGAGTAGGAACTTATTTAAAATTACAAAACCCAAATGTCAAAGTTTGGGGAATTGATACCTACGGATCAGTTTTCAAAAAATATCATGAAACAGGAATATTTGATGAAAACGAGATACATCCTTATATAACAGAAGGTATAGGTGAAGATATTTTACCACTCAACGTAAGATTTGAAGTGATCGATGGTTTTACTAAAGTAACTGATCGAGATGCAGCGGTTTATACTAGAAGACTTGCCGCAGAAGAAGGAATGTTTTTAGGAAATAGTGCAGGTGCGGCCATTAAAGGTTTACGCCAAATTCATGAGCAAGTTGGATTCACTAAGGATGATGTGGTAGTTATTCTATTCCATGATCACGGAAGCCGTTACGTAGGTAAGTTTTTCAATGATGATTGGATGCTGGAAAAAGGATGGTTAAATGAAGATGGTAGTTATTTGCCAGATGAAAAATAATTTACTTCACCTATAGGTAGTGTGAGGTACAGTTGAAGGTTATAATTTTTGTTCTAAGTTTACAAAGATTATGACCTTTTTTTATGCAAGAAGATTTTATTCATTACTTATGGAAGTTTAAAAAGTTATCAGGTATTACTTTAACTACTACAGATGGTGTTGATCTTGTTATTCAATCCTTAGGTTCCCATAATTTTGAAAGTGGTCCAGATTTCTTTAATGCTAGACTTAAAATAGGAAATCAACAATGGGCAGGTAATGTAGAAATGCATGTAAAAGCTAGTGATTGGTTTCTTCACGGTCACGACGATGATCCTGCTTATGATAACGTGATTTTACACGTGGTGTGGCAGCACGATGCTGAAATTTCAACTCGAGATGGGATTAAAATACCTGTTCTAGAAGTTTCAAGATTTGTTCCAGAAAATCTAGTGATGTCCTACCGCAAGCTTTTTGCACATAAAAACAATCAGTTTATAAACTGTGAGCAGGATTTACCGCACGTAAATGAATTTAAACTCAACTTATGGTTGGAAAAATTATTTATAAATAGATTGCAACAAAAATCTGCTAGGATTAAACACTATTTGAAACAATCCAATAACGATTGGGAAGCAGCTTTTTTTCAGTTATTGGCTCGTAGCTTTGGTACAAAAACAAATGTTGATGCTTTTGAACAGTTGGCACAAAGCATCGATCAGGCTACTGTGCGCAAATTGGCTCGTGATTCTTTTCAGTTAGAAAGTGCACTATTAGGTCAGTCAGGATTATTGGATGAGAAAAAGGAAGATAGGTATTACGAATTGTGTGTTAAAGAGTACGCTTTCGCGAAAGCGAAATATCAAATACAGCCATCGCTCACACCTATGAAGTTTTTTAGATTGAGACCGGCAAATTTTCCTACGGTGAGAATTTCACAGTTGGCCATGTTATACCATAGAAAACCTATGTTATTTGCTGAGGTTTTGCTTGCTGTAACTAAAGAGGATGTGTATAATTTATTTGAAGTAAAGGCATCTAAATACTGGGATGATCACCATGTTTTTGATAAGAAGACTAATGACCAGCCTAAAAGATTAACTAAGGCTTTTATAGATTTAATCATTATCAATTGTATCGTGCCTATAAAATTTTATTATGGTCAACAAATAGGTAAGGAAAATACTGAAGAATTACTCGCACTTATGGATTCTGTTAAAGCAGAAAGTAACGCGGTCATAAATGGATTTAAAAAGTTGATTGATGTAAAATCGGCATTAACTTCACAATCACTGTTGCAATTAAAACCTAATTATTGCGATAGAAATAAGTGTTTGCAATGTGATGTAGGTGTTTCACTAGTCAGGAATTAATAGTATTTTTACTTTATGGGAATGGTAGCTAGTTTAAGAACTTATCTAGAAAAATACGGGTTTTATGTTTCTACACGGTTAGCAGATCGTTTAGGGATGAGAGCGCGAAGTGTAAGAATTACCTTTATATACTTTACGTTTGCTACGCTCGGTGCTGGATTTGCGGTATATTTAATTATTGCTTTTTGGTTAAAAATAAAAGACTTAGTATACGTAAAGCGAAGTTCTGTCTTTGATCTTTAAGCTAATGAGTAGGAAGATAAAAATTGCACTTACTTTACTTCTTAGTATTCTTTGTGCTGGTGTGATTGGATTCATGGTGACCATGGATCTAGACATGATCGATGCTCTATATATGACGGTGATTACGATTACTACTGTAGGCTATCGAGAAATTGGAAACCCATCGCCGCAAGCTAAATTATTTATCATAGCGCTTATCTTAGTAAGTGTAGTTGCAGTGGGATATGCTGTTAGTGTTTTTACAGAGTATTTAATCTCACGAAGTTCAGTACGAGATATTATTTTTAAAAGACAACTTAAACAAATAAAAAACATGGAGAATCATGTTATTGTTTGCGGTTATGGTCGCAACGGGCGTCAAGCGGTTGAAAAGTTACAAGATTATAATCGTGATTTTATAGTTCTTGAAAAAAATCAAGAAGTTATAGATGAAGCTAGCTTGGATAGTAAATACTTTTTAAGAGGTAATGCAAACGAGGATGAAACCTTGCTTAATGCTGGAATCGAACGTGCCAGTGTTTTAATATCAGCTCTTCCTGATGATGCAGATAATCTCTTTGTAGTTTTAAGTGCTAGGCAGTTGAATAGTAAGTTGATGATTATATCAAGAGCTAGTGAAGAGACAACTGTGCGTAAACTTAAACTAGCAGGAGCCAATAACGTTATCCTACCTGACTTAATAGGCGGGCAGCATATGGCTTCATTAATTGTAAGTCCAGACTTAATAGAGTTTTGGGATAATTTGAGTTATGGTGGTAATGATGGAGTTAATCTAGAACAAGTTTCATTTGAGCAAATGTTTGATCACAAAAGGTCTTGCAATATTCTAGACTTAAACCTAAGAAAAGAAACTGGTTGTACAATTATTGGGTATAAAAACCCTAATGGAGATTATATTGTAAATCCTGATCCCTCGATCGAATTAGTTCCTGGATCAAAAATAATAGTAGTTGGAAATACCAATCAAATACAACATTTACAAAAGGTATATCGCATAGGAGACTAAGGGTTTATCACTTTTAAATTTTTAATTAGCAATATTTTTTAAGATATTGCTGCCTTGTTTAATCAAATTTAATATATGAGGAGTATTTACATACTGGTTGCTGCCTTTCTTATAACCACGTTAGGTAACGCACAAGAGCTTATTTTAAAGGCTCAAACTACTAACCCGACATCAGAGATAAATGATGGTTCTATTACCGTTACTGTGTCAGGTGGTAAAGCACCATATACTTACAAATGGTCCAATCAATCCACTCCATTAAAATCAAATACCGCAACTTCACTTACTGAAGGGATTAATTATACAGTTGAGGTAACAGATGCCGACGGAAATAACGTGGCAGGAGTATACGAAGTTAAAGCAGAAAGTATAGTAGAGCATTTGAATGGTGCTGCCGTGCCTGCTGTAGGAGCTTTGGGGAATGTACTATTCTGGGATTTATTTTCGGCAATTGGAATTTACGATCCAGTTGTTTATGCAGAATCAAAAAAGATTTCTATACCTAACTGGGAAGCTGGAGACACAAATAAGTATACGCTTAAACAATGGTTGAAAAACGACGGTGAAAAAGTAAAAAAAGGTGATGAGGTTGCTATTGTTGCAGTAGAAAATGGTCAAGATGTTGTTGTTTCCTCACCAGCTAGTGGTGAATTTAACCACTTACAAAGTCGTGGTAAAGACCTTAATCCTGGGGACGTTATTTATAATGGAGAAAACAGTGGCGATGTTATAGAAACAGGAGCTCATTTGTTTGCACAAGTTAAGTATGATGAAAAGGTTCCTTTACTTCATCCTAATGGTGATGTTCAACAAAAGCCTATTCCGTTTATTGTAATTTGGTTAGTGCTAGGGGCTTTATTCTTTACATTGAGAATGGGATTCATCAATTTCAGAGGATTTAAGCATTCCATAGATCTTGCAAAAGGAAAGTACGATGACCCAACAGCACCAGGTCAGGTTACTCACTTCCAGGCTTTGGCAACAGCAGTTTCAGGAACTGTAGGATTAGGAAATATAGCGAGTGTAGCTGTAGCAATTTCTATAGGTGGAGCAGGAGCTACATTTTGGATGATAGTAGCAGGACTACTAGGTATGTCTTCAAAATTTGTGGAATGTACTCTTGGTGTAAAATATAGAGATATTTCAAGTACAGGAGCTGTTTATGGTGGTCCTATGAACTACTTGAGATATGGTCTTGAAAAACAAAATAAAAAAGGTCTAGGTAAAGTATTGGCAGTTTTATTTGCAGTACTTGCAATTGGAGCTTCCTTTGGTGGTGGTAATATGTTCCAGTCTAATCAAGCTTTTGAAGGTCTAGCAACTCAATTTACTTTCCTAGAAGGACATGGATTTATATTTGGTATAATAACAGCAGTATTAGTCGGTGTGGTAATAATTGGTGGTATCCAAAGTATCGCAAAAGTTACAGGTAAAATAGTTCCATTCATGGCTAGTGTTTACATAATAGCAGCGCTAGCGGTTATAATTATTAATATAGAGAATGTAGGGCCTGCATTTTCTGCAATTATTGATGGTGCTTTTAGTCCTTCGGCATTAAAAGGTGGTGTTATTGGGGTGTTGATTATTGGATTTCAACGTGCTGCTTTTTCAAACGAAGCTGGTGTAGGGTCTGCTGCAATTGCTCACAGTGCTGCAAAAACGCATCATCCACCTTCTGAAGGTTTTGTTGCATTATTAGAGCCTTTCATCGATACTGTAGTGGTTTGTACACTTACGGCTTTAGTATTAATCTTTACAGGAATGCACGAGGTAGAAGGACTTACAGGAGCTCAACTTACTTCTGATGCCTTTGGTAGTGTTATATCTTGGTTCCCATATGTTTTAGCAGGAGCAATTTTCCTTTTTGCATTCAGTACAATGATAAGTTGGTCTTATTATGGAATGCGTGCTTGGACCTATCTATTTGGAAAAGGTCGTATGGTAGAGATTGCTTATAAAATGATTTTCTTAATCTTTGTAGTTATAGGTTCTTCTGTATCGTTGGGTGCTGTTTTAGACTTTTCAGATATGATGATACTCGCTATGTCATTCCCTAATATTATTGGATTGTATCTAATGTCAGGTGAAGTTAAACGTGATCTTAATGAATACTGGCGTAAGCTTAAATCAGGAGAATTAGGCTTGAAAAAAGATGCATAATACAGTTTTATGAATCAATTTAAATCCCTCTTTGCTTTTACTAAAAATCAGCTCAGAGGGATTTTTGTATTAAGCATCTTATTAATAATTGCGATAGGGTTTTACGGGTATACAAAATCAACTCAATCGTCTAACCAATTAAGCGTGTCTAGAATTGAAGGATATCAAGGTCAGATAGATTCCTTAATAGCCTTACAAAAAAGAAAACGTGATACCATTTATCCATTCAATCCTAATTACATCACAGATTATAAAGGCTATAAATTAGGATTGACTGTTGAGGAAATTGATAGATTATTACGCTTTCGCGAAAGCGGAAAATGGATTAACTCTACTAGGCAATTTAAAGAGGTTACTGGTGTAAGTGACAAATGGTTGGATAGTATAAGCCCCTTTTTTAAATTCCCAAAATGGGTGACAGAAAAGAAAAGCCAAACTAGGACTTACACCGATAAACGAACCCATGTTCGCATAAACATAAATCAAGCTACTAATAATGATTTGAGGTCCGTGTATGGCGTAGGGCCTGCCACAGCAAAGAAAATAATTAATGAAAGAGATAGATTAGGTGGCTTTGTTGATATGTTGCAAGTACAATCAGTATATGGTTTGCCTGATTCTACTTTTATAAGGATCAAAGAAAAATTCTATTTGACAAACAACGCTTCTCATACTAAAATAGCATTGAATACAGCCACAAAAGAAGAATTGTTAAGCATTCCATATTTTAACGACTACTTGGTTGAAGCTTTAATAGAGCAACGCACATTACGAGATGGATTTAAGAGCTGGGATAAAGTACTGTTAACTTCCCGTTTCCCTGAAGAGAAATTGGACCTAATTCAGTTATATTTGACGCTCGACTAACTAAAAATATTATACGATAATTTTATATGTACTCAAAATACTTTACCGAAGAACACAACGCATTCAGACAGAGTTTTAGAGATTTTCTTCAAAAAGAAGCCGTTCCTCATATTGAACGATGGGAGGAAACCGGTCAAATTGATAGAGAGATTTTCCAAAAAATGGGAGAGATGGGCTACTTTGGTCTTTATTATCCTGAAAAATATGGAGGTCTTGATCTTGACTTTTTCTATACTGTTATTTTTTTAGAAGAAATGCAGCGTATTAACTCCGGTGGGTTTGCGGCTGCGATGTGGGTACAAGCATTTCTAGGTGCACAGCATTTACTTAAGGAAGGTGATGAAAGAATTAAGGAAGAATATCTTGTACCTACTTTAACAGGTGAAAAAATAGGATGTTTGGGTATTACTGAACCATTTGGAGGAAGTGATGTGGCTGGTATGAGAACTACCGCTGTAAAGGAAGGAGATCATTATATAATTAATGGATCAAAAACTTTCATAACAAATGGAGTCTATTCAGACTATCTGGTTGTTGCTGCAAAAACTGATCCTGATGCAAAAGGAAGAGGTATTAGCATATTTGTAATGGATCGTGAGACGCCTGGTATAAGCGCTACTAAACTAAATAAATTGGGATGGAGAGCAAGTGATACTGGTGAGATAGGTTTTGATAACGTGCGTGTACCAGTTGAAAACCTGATGGGTGAAGAAGGTAAAGGGTTTGCGTACATAATGCAGCATTTTGCTCTTGAGAGATTAATAATGGGTATCAATGCTCATGCTAGAGCAGAATACGCGCTGGAATACACTGCTCAATACATGAGAGACAGACAAGCGTTTGGAAAGTCATTGGACAAATTTCAGGCATTACGCCATAAAATGTCTGATATGCTAAGTGAGGTTGAAATGGCAAAATGTTTCAATTATAACATCGCTGAGGAGCTAGATAAAGGGCTTTATCCTGTTAAAGAGGCAAGTATGTCAAAGTTAGTATCTACTAAAATAGCAGATGAGGTAATCTATCAATGCTTACAATATTTAGGTGGCTATGGATATATAGAAGAATATCCTCTTGCACGTATGTGGAGAGATAGTCGCTTAGGGCCTATTGGTGGTGGTACGAGTGAAATTATGCGTGAGATAATAGCAAAAATGGAACTTGACGGTAAAGACTACAAACCAGCTGCTAAATAATTTTTTTGCCAGGAAATACATCTTTTATTACTAGAATTAAAAAATAAATGTATTTTTGCACTCGCTAAAGAAAGGAGGTGATGCCACTATGTTAATAATACCAGTTAAAGAAGGAGAAAATATCGATAGAGCTCTAAAACGTTTCAAAAGAAAATTTGATCGTACAGGGAAGATGCGTGAACTAAGAAGAAGACAACAGTTTACAAAGCCGTCTGTAGCAAAAAGAGCACAAAAGATTAAAGCTGAATACATCCAGCACTTAAGAGATCAAGAGAATATCTAAGAACTCTTTAGTTTAAAATTTAACCGCTAGAAAGAAATGTTTAAATTTACTTTCTAGCGGTTTTTTTTATGTTTATTGAAAATTTCATAGAATACTTATCAGTTGAAAAGGGATACTCAACCCATACTTTAAAGGCATATGATAGAGATTTGTGCCAGTTTAAACGGTTTTGTGAATTTGAAGGTGTAGATTTAAATGAGGTTAATTATCAGGTGATAAGATCTTATATCGCATTCTTGCTAGAAGAGGGACTGCTAGCTCAATCTGTAAATAGAAAAATAACTGCGCTTAAAACATACTTTCAATTTTTAAAGAGAATTGATGTAATCAAGGAAAACCCACTATTGCATCATAAAAGTATAAAGACTTCTAAAAGATTGACCTTGCCATTTTCCAAAGAAGAAGTGTTAAAGGTGCTTAATGAAAAAATCGATATAGAAGATTTTGAAAATTGTAGGGATAGACTAATTATTGAGTTGCTTTATTTAACAGGAATTCGACGAGAAGAGTTAATTAGTCTTAAAATAAGTTCCTTTGAGCAATCTGCTAGAACAATTCGCGTTGTAGGAAAAAGAAATAAGCAACGCATCCTGCCGGTAACCGATCGTTTGTATTGGTTGTTGGAAAATTATTTAAGATTGCGGGTGTTTATGGAAAAGAGAGATGTGGACACATTATTGATTACAGTTAAAGGTGATAAAATATACCCGTCTCTTGTTTATAGAATTATAAAATCGTATTTTAGTAAGGTATCTAGTAAGGTAAAAGTAAGTCCTCATGTATTGAGGCACACTTTTGCTACTCATTTATTAGATGAAGGAGCAGATTTAA
Source organism: Nonlabens sp. MIC269 (assembly GCF_001430865.1). Classification (GTDB taxonomy): domain Bacteria; phylum Bacteroidota; class Bacteroidia; order Flavobacteriales; family Flavobacteriaceae; genus Nonlabens; species Nonlabens tegetincola. The sequence continues at coordinate 2,076,861 of NZ_CP011373.1, forward strand.
ATGCGGTTAAAGAGCTTTTAGGTCATTCTAGTTTGTCGTCAACACAAATTTATACACATACTAGTATGGCTGCTTTAAAAGGAGTTTATAAAAATGCGCATCCGCGTTCAAAGAAATAGTAACCTCAAAAACGTAAGATTATGAAAGTAAACGTGCAATCAGTAAATTTTGATGCGGACATCAAGTTAATTGAGTTCATTCAAAAAAGGTTAGATAAATTAGAGCAGTATTATAATAAAATTATAAGCGCCGATGTTTATTTGAAAGTTCAAAAGACTAGTAATAAGGAAAATAAGATTACTGAGGTAAGGTTATTCGTGCCAGGGGACGATATGGTTGCTACAAAAACATGTAAAACTTTTGAGCAATGTATTGACGAATGTGCTGCTGCATTGGAGCGTCAGCTCAAGCGCCGCAAGGAAAAATTAATTTCTCATTAATTTTTTTTAATTTTTTTTTTGTGAATTAAAAAATAGGTTTACATTTGCAGTCCGTTAAAACAACGGGCTGTTTTTGTGAAGACAAAAAGAGTTTAAAGCCGATATAGCTCAGCTGGCTAGAGCAGCTGATTTGTAATCAGCAGGTCGTGGGTTCGAGTCCCTCTATCGGCTCAAGTTTTTTGAAATAGATGTGTAAGCATTGGGGAGATACTCAAGCGGTCAACGAGGACGGACTGTAACTCCGTTGGGCAACCTTCGCAGGTTCGAATCCTGCTCTCCCCACAAACACATTATTATGAAATTATGTTAAAGTAATTTCTTTAAGCGGGAGTAGCTCAGTTGGTAGAGCGTCAGCCTTCCAAGCTGAATGTCGCCGGTTCGAACCCGGTCTCCCGCTCAATTATTGCACTTTGGTGTGATACGGCATTAACGAGATGTGATGCTTAAAATATGCCTTTGGCTATTACGCTTTCGCGAAAGCATAATAAAAGCCGGTGTAGCTCAGGGGTAGAGCGTTTCCTTGGTAAGGAAGAGGTCACGAGTTCAAATCTCGTCATTGGCTCAATTAAGATGAAAAAGGTCTCAATTAGGGGCCATTTGTGGTATAAGCCATTTTGTAAATTAAATGGTTTTTAAATTGAAACACTAATATAAACTAAGACTATAATTATGGCTAAAGAAACGTACGATCGTTCCAAACCGCACCTTAATGTAGGTACAATTGGTCACGTAGACCACGGTAAGACTACTCTTACTGCTGCTATCACAAAGGTGCTTGCTGATGCTGGTTATTCTGAAGCAAGAAGCTTTGACCAGATCGATAATGCTCCTGAAGAAAAAGAGCGTGGTATTACAATTAACTCTTCGCACGTAGAGTACCAAACTCAAAACCGTCACTATGCACACGTTGACTGTCCAGGTCACGCCGACTATGTAAAGAACATGGTAACTGGTGCTGCGCAAATGGATGGTGCTATTTTAGTGGTTGCTGCGACTGATGGTCCTATGCCACAGACTCGTGAGCACATCCTATTAGGTCGTCAGGTAGGTATTCCTCGTATTGTTGTTTTCCTTAACAAGGTTGACATGGTTGATGATGAGGAGTTATTAGAGCTTGTTGAGATGGAAGTACGTGAGTTACTAAGTTTCTATGAGTATGATGGTGATAATGGACCAGTTGTTATGGGGTCTGCTTTGGGTGCACTTAACGGTGAGCAAAAGTGGGTTGATACTGTTCTTGAATTAATGAACCAAGTTGATGCATGGATCGAAGAGCCAGTACGTGATATGGATAAGCCATTCTTGATGCCTATCGAGGATGTGTTCTCTATTACTGGTCGTGGTACTGTTGCTACTGGTCGTATCGAGACTGGTGTTGCAAATACTGGAGATCCTGTAGAGATTATCGGTATGGGAGCTGAGAAATTGACTTCTACTATTACTGGTATTGAAATGTTCCGTCAGATCCTTGATAGAGGTGAGGCTGGAGATAATGCAGGTATCTTATTACGTGGTATTGATAAAAATCAAATCTCTCGTGGTATGGTAATTACTGCTCCTGGTTCAGTAACTCCACACAAACACTTCAAAGCTGAGGTTTATATCCTTAAGAAAGAAGAAGGTGGACGTCACACTCCATTCCATAATAACTACCGTCCACAGTTCTACGTTCGTACAACTGATGTAACTGGTAATATCAAATTACCAAGCGGTGTTGAAATGGTTATGCCTGGAGATAACTTAACTATTGAGGTTGAGCTTATTCAGCCAATTGCACTTAACGTAGGTTTACGTTTTGCTATCCGTGAAGGTGGTAGAACAGTTGGTGCTGGTCAGGTAACTGAGATCCTTGATTAATTTCAAGTATTAATATTATAAGTATCCTTTCTTGAATAAAGAAAGGATACTTTTCACTTGTTAAAGGGCAACTTTTAACTATGCAGGTTTAGCTCAGTTGGTAGAGCACTGGTCTCCAAAACCAGGTGTCGGGAGTTCGAGCCTCTCAACCTGCGCACAAAAGCTGAAAGGCTTATTAAAATAGCATACTTATGGGATTAGTATCTTATGTAAAAAATTCGTTCAATGAGTTATCCGAAAATGTTTCTTGGCCTACTTGGGCTGAGGCACAAAAGTCTATGGTAACTGTAGCTGTATTTTCAGTGGTTTTTGCTTTAGTTGTGGCAGGTATTGATTATGTCTTTAATGGTGTAATCGATAGATATTTTGAATGGGTCATTAACGGATAATCATACATAGAGATGAGTGAAGAAAAGGATGTAATGAAATGGTATGTAGTAAGATCGGTTAGTGGTCAGGAAAATAAAATTAAAGACTACATCGAATCCGAGATAGCTCATCATGGGTTGTCAGATTATTTAAAACAAATTCTGGTTCCTACTGAAAAGGTAGTGCAAATTAGAAATGGTAAAAAGATTAATAAAGAACGTGTCTTTTTTCCTGGGTACATTATGATACAAGCTAGGTTAGAAGGTGAGGTTCCACACATTATTAAATCTGTTAATGGTGTGATTGGGTTTCTTGGAGAGGTTAAAGGTGGAGACCCTGTACCATTAAGAAAGTCAGAAGTTAATAGAATGCTTGGTAAAGTTGATGAACTTGCAGAGCAAACCGATAATGTGTCTATTCCTTATAAAGTTGGGGAAACTGTCAAAGTTGTTGATGGTCCTTTTAATGGATTTAATGGGAATATAGAAAAAGTTAATGAAGAGAAGCGTAAGCTAGAGGTAATGGTTAAGATTTTCGGAAGAAAAACACCATTGGAATTAAGCTATATGCAAGTCGAAAAAATATAAATGTTACCTATTCAGATAACTAGTTAGGCTTCCACTTACGGTTATCAAAATTTGAAACAATTTAAAAATGGCAAAAGAAGTATCTAAGATTGTAAAGTTGCAGGTTAGAGGTGGTGCTGCAAATCCATCTCCTCCTGTAGGACCTGCTCTTGGTGCGGCTGGAGTGAACATTATGGAGTTCTGTAAGCAGTTTAATGCTAGAACTCAGGATAAGGCGGGTAAAGTATTGCCTGTTGCTATAACTGTTTATAGTGACAAGTCCTTTGATTTTGTAATTAAAACTCCACCAGCAGCAGTACAAATTTTAGAAGCAGCAAAGTTAAAAGGTGGTAGTGGTGAACCTAATCGTAAAAAGGTAGGTACTATTACTTGGGATCAAGTTAGAGCAATAGCCGAAGACAAGATGCCAGACTTAAATGCTTTTACAATCGAAAGCGCAATGAGAATGGTCGCAGGAACTGCGAGATCAATGGGTGTTAATGTTAAAGGTGGTGAGGCACCTGCTTAAATTTAGTTATTATGGCAAAATTGACGAAAAATCAAAAGGCAGCAAACGCTAAATTCGATAAGGCACAGTCTTACTCACTAGCAGACGCTTCAAAAATCGTTAAAGACACTAGTTCGGCAAAATTTGATGAGTCAGTTGACTTAGCTGTTCGTCTTAACGTAGATCCTAGAAAAGCGAATCAAATGGTTCGTGGTGTCGTAACCTTACCTCATGGTACAGGTAAAGATGTTAAAGTACTTGCTCTTGTTACTCCAGATAAGGAAGAAGAAGCAAAAGGTGCTGGTGCAGACTTTGTTGGTCTAGATGAGTACCTTGATAAAATCAAGGGTGGTTGGACTGATGTTGACGTAATTATCACTATGCCTAGTGTTATGGGTAAGTTAGGGCCTTTAGGTCGTGTATTAGGACCACGTGGTCTTATGCCTAACCCTAAAACTGGTACAGTTACTATGGATGTGGCTAAGGCTGTGTCTGACGTTAAATCCGGTAAAATCGATTTCAAGGTTGAAAAGAACGGGATTGTTCACGCTGCAATAGGAAAAGTATCTTTCGATGCTGAAAAAATTGCAGGTAACGCAAGAGAGTTAATTAATACATTAGTTAAGTTAAAACCGACAGCAGCTAAAGGGGTTTATATCAAAAGTATCCATTTGTCTAGTACAATGGGTCCTGGTGTAAATGTAGATGCTAAACGTTTTGCAGACGATTAAAAGATCTAGATCATGACAAGAGAACAAAAAGCAACTGTTATACAGGACTTGACTGCAACGTTAGGAGAAAACTCTACTATTTACCTTGCAGATATATCTGGACTTAATGCTTCTGATACATCTAATTTAAGAAGAGCATGTTTTAAAGCTAACGTAAGTATTGCGGTAGTTAAAAATACACTACTTGCAAAAGCAATGGAAGCTTCTGATAAGGATTTTGGTGAATTGCCAGAACTTCTTAAAGGTAACACTTCTATAATGTTGTCTGAAGTAGCTAATGCTCCGGCTAAAGTTATTAAGAACTTTCGTAAGAAATCGGATAAGCCTTTATTAAAAGGTGCTTATATCGAGGAAGCAATTTACGTTGGTGATGATAAGTTAGACTCATTAAGTGAAATCAAGTCTAAAGAAGAAATGATTGGAGAAATCATTGGTCTTCTACAAAGCCCTGCTAAAAATGTTGTCTCTGCTCTTCAATCGGGTGGTGGTAAACTTGCAGGAATCCTTAAAACACTATCAGAAAGATAGTAAACAATTAGTACGCAATTATTTTATATAAATTTTAAAACGATAGAAATGGCAGATTTAAAAGAATTCGCAGAACAGTTAGTTAACTTAACTGTTAAAGAAGTAAATGAATTAGCAGACATACTTAAAGACGAGTATGGTATTGAGCCTGCTGCTGCAGCTGTAGCTGTTGCAGGTGGAGCTGCTGCAGGTGGTGGAGACGCTGCTGAAGAGCAAACTGAATTTGACGTAATCCTTAAAGCAGCTGGTGCTTCTAAATTAGCTGTAGTGAAGTTAGTTAAAGAATTAACTGGTGCAGGTCTTAAGGATGCGAAAGGTCTTGTTGATAACGCTCCATCTCCAATTAAAGAAGGTGTAGCTAAAGATGAGGCAGAAGCTCTTAAAGCTCAGCTAGAAGAAGCTGGTGCTGAGGTTGAGTTAAAGTAATTTAACATTACCTATATATAAAGGTTTAGACCTGTTGAGCAAGGCTCACAGGTCTAGACCATTTTGCGTATAATGATGAGACGTCATCAACAACGCTATTTTTAACCATTTAATACCGTGCATTGATGCTAGCAACAAACACAGAGAGAATTAACTTTTCAACGGTAAAGAACAAAGCAGAATATCCTGATCTGCTCGATATCCAAATCAAATCGTTTCAGGATTTCTTTCAGTTAGAAACTAAATCTGACAAGAGAGAAAATGAAGGTCTTTATAATACCTTCATGGAAAATTTTCCAATCACAGATACTCGCAATCAATTTGTTCTCGAGTTTCTAGATTACTTTGTGGATCCACCACGTTACTCTATCCAAGAGTGTATTGAACGTGGGCTTACTTACAGTGTTCCACTTAAATCAAGATTAAAATTATATTGTACCGATCCAGAACACGAGGATTTTGAAACTATTGTTCAAGATGTTTATTTAGGTACAATCCCATACATGACTCCATCTGGTACTTTCGTCATCAACGGAGCTGAGCGTGTTGTTGTTTCCCAGTTACACCGTTCTCCTGGTGTGTTCTTTGGACAGTCATTTCACGCAAATGGTACTAAATTATATTCAGCACGTGTAATTCCATTTAAAGGATCATGGATTGAATTTGCGACCGATATTAACAGTGTAATGTATGCTTATATCGATCGTAAAAAGAAATTACCTGTAACAACTCTTTTCCGCGCAATTGGTTATGAAAGAGATAAAGATATTCTTGGAATCTTTGATCTTGCAGAAGAGGTAAAAGCTAGTAAAACAGGATTAAAAAAATACCTAGGTCGCAAATTAGCTGCTCGTGTTCTTAGAACATGGCATGAAGATTTTGTAGACGAGGATACAGGAGAAGTTGTATCGATCGAGCGTAATGAAATCGTATTAGATCGTGATACTGTCCTAGAAAAAGAGCATATCGATGAAATAATCGATTCTCAGGCAAAGACTATTCTTTTACATAAGGAAGATATGATGTCTGCAGATTATGCTATCATTCACAATACTTTACAAAAAGACCCTACCAATTCAGAAAAAGAAGCGGTAGAGCATATTTATAGACAATTACGTAACGCTGAGCCGCCAGATGAGGAAACTGCTCGTGGTATCATCGATAAGTTATTCTTCTCTGATCAGAGATATAACTTAGGTGATGTAGGGCGTTATCGTATGAATAAAAAATTAGGTCTTGATATTGACATGAGTAAGCAGGTTCTTACAAAAGAAGATATCATTACTATAATTAAATATTTAATTGAATTAATTAATTCAAAAGCAGAAATCGATGATATCGATCACTTATCAAACCGTCGTGTACGTACGGTAGGTGAGCAGTTATCATCTCAGTTCGGTGTTGGTCTTGCTCGTATGGCAAGAACAATTCGTGAGCGTATGAATGTAAGGGATAATGAGGTTTTCACTCCTATTGATCTTATTAATGCAAAGACGCTTTCATCTGTAATTAATTCGTTCTTTGGAACTAATCAGTTATCTCAGTTTATGGATCAAACGAATCCATTAGCAGAGATTACCCACAAAAGACGTCTGTCAGCATTAGGTCCAGGTGGTTTATCTCGTGAACGTGCAGGTTTTGAGGTTCGTGATGTACACTACACACACTACGGTAGATTATGTCCTATTGAAACTCCTGAAGGACCGAATATTGGTCTTATCTCATCTTTAGCTGTTTTTGCTAAGGTGAACAACATGGGATTCATTGAGACACCATATAGAAAAGTTGAGAATGGTGTTATTAATACATCAGAAGAGCCTATATATTTAAGTGCTGAAGAAGAAGAAGGAATGCACATTGCTCAGGCAAACTTGCCACTTGAAAATGGTAAGATTGAATCTGACAAAGTAATTGCCCGTTTAGAAGGTGATTTTCCAGTGGTTGAGCCAGATCAGGTCCAATATGCCGATGTCGCGCCTAACCAAATCGCTTCGATATCAGCTTCATTAATTCCATTCTTGGAACATGATGATGCAAACCGTGCATTGATGGGATCAAACATGATGCGCCAGGCAGTTCCATTATTACGAGTTGATTCTCCTATTGTTGGAACAGGACTTGAAAGACAAGTTGCGTCTGATTCACGAGTTTTAATTAATGCGGAAGGTGATGGAGAAGTTGTATATGTTGATGCTCAAAAAATTGTAATTCGTTACGATAGAACCGAGCGTGAAAGAATGATTTCTTTTGATCCAGAAGATACATCTTACAACCTTATAAAGTTCCGTAAGACAAACCAAGGTACTTCTATAACTTTAAAACCAATTGTCCAAAAAGGCGATAGAGTTGAAAAAGGTCAAGTACTTTGTCAAGGATACGCAACTGAAAAAGGTGAGTTAGCTCTAGGTCGTAATATGAAGGTTGCCTTCATGCCTTGGAAAGGATACAATTTTGAGGATGCGATTGTAATCTCAGAAAAAGTTGTAAGAGAAGATTTGTTTACTTCTATTCACGTTGATGAGTATTCTCTTGAAGTTAGAGATACTAAATTAGGTAATGAAGAATTAACAGCCGATATTCCTAACGTAAGTGAAGAAGCAACTGCAAACCTAGATGAAAATGGAATGATAAGAATTGGAGCCGAGGTAAAACCAGGTGATATTCTTATCGGTAAGATCACTCCAAAAGGGGAATCTGATCCTACTCCAGAAGAAAAATTACTACGTGCTATTTTTGGTGATAAAGCAGGTGATGTAAAAGATGCATCTCTTAAAGCTTCACCTTCATTGCGTGGTGTTGTTATAGATAAGAAATTATTCTCAAGAGCAGTAAAGGATAAAAGAAAAAGAGCACAGGATAAAGAGGATATTGCACGATTAGAGCAAAGTTATCAAGCAAAATTTGACGGTTTACGTGATCGTTTGGTTGAAAAACTTTTTGAAATCGTTAGTGGTAAAACATCACAAGGTGTATACAATGATTTAGGTGAGGAAGTACTTCCTAAAGGTAAAAAGTATACACTTAAGATGTTGAACTCTGTAGATGATTATACTCACCTAATTTCTGGTACTTGGACAACAAGTGACGAGATTAATGAAACTGTTGCAGACTTACTACATAACTATAAGATTAAAGAGAACGATCTTCAAGGTGCATTGCGCCGTGAGAAGTTTACAATTTCTGTAGGAGATGAATTACCAGCAGGAATTATCAAACTTGCTAAAGTTTACATTGCTAAAAAGCGTAAACTTAAAGTAGGTGATAAAATGGCAGGTCGTCACGGTAACAAAGGTATCGTAGCACGTATAGTTCGTGAAGAAGATATGCCGTTCCTAGAAGACGGAACACCAGTAGATATCGTTCTTAATCCATTAGGTGTACCATCACGTATGAATATCGGTCAGATTTATGAAACTGTATTAGGATGGGCTGGACAAAAATTAGGTAAGAAATTTGCTACACCTATTTTTGATGGTGCAACATTGGATCAAATAAATGAATTGACTGATAACGCTGGTATACCACGATTCGGTCACACCTATTTATTTGATGGAGGAACAGGTGAGCGATTTGACCAACCTGCAACAGTAGGTGTTATTTACATGCTTAAATTAGGTCACATGGTAGATGATAAGATGCATGCGCGTTCTATCGGACCATACTCACTTATTACTCAACAACCATTAGGTGGTAAAGCACAATTTGGAGGTCAGCGTTTTGGTGAGATGGAGGTTTGGGCACTTGAGGCTTATGGAGCTTCTAGTACACTGCGTGAGATTCTTACTGTAAAATCAGATGATGTAATAGGAAGAGCTAAGACTTATGAGGCGATCGTTAAAGGAGAGCCTATGCCAGAACCAGGTCTTCCAGAATCATTTAATGTATTGATGCACGAGCTTAAAGGACTAGGTTTAGACCTTAGACTCGAGGATTAATTTATCTTTGAGAGTAGGTGGTAGTTTCGCTTTCGCGAAAGCGTAATTACCATCAACCTCTCTTACACTAATTAAAATAGTACCATAATTATGGCTAGAAATAAAGAAACCCAAACTCAGAAGAAATTTTCAAAAATTTCAATCGGTCTTGCATCTCCAGAATCTATTCTTGCAGAATCTAAAGGAGAAGTACTAAAGCCAGAAACGATTAACTATCGTACTCACAAGCCTGAGCGCGATGGACTTTTCTGTGAGCGTATTTTTGGTCCTGTAAAGGATTATGAATGTGCCTGTGGAAAATACAAACGTATACGTTATAAAGGTATCGTTTGTGATCGATGTGGAGTAGAGGTAACAGAGAAAAAAGTACGTCGTGATCGTATAGGTCACATTAACCTAGTTGTGCCTGTAGCACACATATGGTATTTCCGTAGTTTACCTAATAAAATTGGATACCTATTAGGATTACCATCAAAGAAACTGGATATGATTATTTACTACGAACGTTACGTAGTAATACAGCCAGGTATTGCAAAAAATGCTGAAGGTGAGCCGGTTAAAAAAATGGAATTTCTTACTGAAGAAGAATATTTAGATATTTTAGATAGTCTTCCTCAAGAAAATTTATATCTAGAAGATTCTGACCCTAATAAATTTATCGCCAAAATGGGTGCAGAGTGTTTAATTGAATTATTAAACAGAATCGATCTAGATGCGTTGTCTTATGACTTACGTCACAAAGCAAATAATGAGACTTCTAAACAAAGAAAAACTGAAGCTCTAAAGAGACTTCAGGTAGTTGAGGCTTTTAAGGAGTCTAACTTGCACAGAGAAAACAAGCCAGAATGGATGATCATGAAAGTGATTCCTGTGATTCCACCAGAATTACGTCCGCTTGTACCTCTTGATGGTGGTCGTTTTGCAACATCAGACTTAAACGATCTTTATCGTCGTGTAATCATACGTAACAACCGTTTGAAGCGATTGATGGAAATCAAAGCTCCAGAGGTAATATTACGTAATGAAAAGCGTATGTTACAGGAGTCTGTGGATTCTCTTTTAGATAATACTAGAAAATCTAGTGCTGTTAAGACAGATTCTAACAGACCATTAAAATCTTTATCAGATTCCCTTAAAGGTAAGCAAGGACGTTTCCGTCAAAACTTACTTGGAAAACGTGTTGACTATTCTGCTCGTTCTGTAATTGTTGTAGGACCAGAATTGAAACTTTATGAATGTGGTCTTCCTAAAGATATGGCTGCAGAGCTTTACAAGCCTTTCATTATTCGTAAGTTGATTGAAAGAGGTATTGTAAAAACAGTAAAATCTGCTAAGAAAATAATTGATAAAAAAGAGCCTGTTGTTTGGGATATACTTGAGAATGTTCTTAAAGGGCATCCAGTATTATTAAACCGTGCTCCTACACTTCACCGTCTAGGTATTCAAGCATTTCAGCCTAAGTTAATAGAAGGTAAGGCGATTCAATTACACCCGTTAGTATGTACTGCATTTAACGCCGATTTTGACGGTGATCAAATGGCGGTACACTTACCACTAGGACCAGAGGCGATTTTAGAGGCTCAACTTTTAATGTTAGCTTCTCATAACATCTTGAATCCTGCAAATGGTAGTCCTATTGCCGTTCCTTCTCAGGACATGGTATTAGGTTTATATTACATGACTAAGTTACGTAGATCAGAACCTAATCACATTGTTAAAGGTGAAGGTTTAACGTTCTACGGTCCAGAAGAATTGGTAATCGCATTTAACGAAAAACGTGTTGATATTAATGCGCCAGTAAAATGTAGAATACCACTTTTACAAGAAGATGGATCATACAAATCAGAGTTGATAGAAACTACTGCAGGACGTGTATTATTTAACGAGAAAGTACCTAATGAGGCTGGTTATATAAATGAAGTTTTGACTAAAAAAGCTTTACGTGATATTATCGGTGATATTCTTAAGGTGACAGATGTTCCTAGAACAGCTGCCTTCCTTGATGAGATTAAAGATTTAGGTTATGGATTTGCATTCCGCGGTGGATTGTCATTCTCACTAGGAGATATCATGATTCCAGAAGAAAAGCAAGCCATGATAGACGAGGCTAATGCCAAAGTTGACGCGATTCGTGGTAACTATGGAATGGGTCTTATTACTCAGAATGAACGTTACAATCAGGTGATTGATGTTTGGACAGCTACTAATGCTCAGCTTACTGAATTAGGTATGAAGAATATTAGAGAAGACCAGCAAGGGTTTAACTCGGTGTATATGATGTTGGATTCTGGTGCGCGTGGATCAAAAGAGCAGATTAGACAGCTTACTGGTATGCGTGGTCTTATGGCAAAACCTAAAAAATCGAACTCAGGTGGTGGAGAAATTATTGAAAATCCAATTCTTTCAAACTTTAAAGAAGGATTATCAATTCTTGAGTACTTCATTTCTACTCACGGTGCTCGTAAAGGTCTTGCAGATACGGCTCTTAAAACTGCCGATGCTGGTTATTTAACACGTCGTTTACATGATGTTGCACAAGATGTTATTGTTAATACAGAAGACTGTGGAACATTAAGAGGTATTGAAGTTACTGCTCTTAAAAAGAATGAAGAAGTAATGGAGAAACTAGGAGCTCGTATCCTAGGACGTGTTGCTTTACATGATGTCGTTGATCCAGCTACACAAAATGTTATGGTGGCAGCAGGTGAATTGATTACTGAAAAAATCGCTGATGCAATTGATGAAACAGTAATCGAGTCTGTGGAAGTGCGTTCGCCATTAACATGTGAAGCTAAAAAAGGAGTTTGTACAAAATGTTATGGTCGTAACCTAGCTACTAACCGTCTTGTTATGAGAGGTGAGGCTGTTGGAGTTATCGCTGCACAATCAATTGGTGAACCAGGAACACAGCTTACCTTACGTACATTCCACGTAGGTGGTGTTGCAGGTAACGTTAGTGAGGAGAATTCTGTAATTGCTAAAAATGAAGGTGTTCTTGAAATTGAAGATCTTAAAACGGTTAAGGGTGAAGATAGCGAAGGGAATGCAGTAGATATTGTAATCTCTAGAACATCTGAGGCTAAGTTGATGCACAAGGACACTGGTTTATTACTCAATACCAATAACATTCCTTATGGTGCAGAGTTATTCAAAAAACCTGGAGCAAAAATTAAGAAAGGTGAAGTAATTGCTAAATGGGATCCTTTTAATGGAGTAATTATTTCAGAGTTCTCTGGAGAAATCAAGTTTGAAAATATCATTCAAGGGACAACATTCCAAGTTGAAACTGATGAACAAACTGGTTACGAAGAAAAGGTTATTTCTGAATCTAGAGATAAGAAGTTAATTCCTACACTGCACATTGTTGATGGTAAAGGGGAAACTCAAATTTCTTATAACTTACCAGTAGGTGCACACTTAATGATTAATGATGGTGAGAAGATTAAAGAAGGAAAAATTCTAGTTAAGATCCCTCGTAAGAGTGCCAAAGCAGGTGATATTACCGGAGGTCTTCCTCGTGTGACTGAACTTTTTGAAGCTCGTAATCCTTCAAATCCAGCTGTTGTAAGTGAGATTGATGGTGTTGTTTCTTTTGGTAAAATTAAGCGTGGTAACCGTGAAATTATCGTTACTTCAAAAACAGACGAAGTAAAGAAATATTTAGTAAAATTATCTAATCAGATTCTAGTTCAAGAAAATGATTATGTGAGAGCTGGTATGCCTTTATCAGATGGTTCTATAACGCCTAAAGATATTCTAGCAATTAAAGGACCAAGTGCTGTACAGCAGTATTTAGTTAACGAGGTGCAAGAGGTTTATCGATTACAAGGTGTAAAAATCAATGATAAACACTTTGAGGTTGTTGTAAGACAAATGATGAGAAAAGTTCGTATCGTAGATCCAGGTGATGGTATTTTCCTAGAGAATCAATTGGTTCATAAAGAAGACTTCATTCAAGAGAACGACCGACTTTATGGAATGAAAGTGGTTGAAGATGCTGGTGACTCAGAGAATCTTAAAGAAGGTCAAATCGTTTCTCCACGTGATTTACGAGATGAAAACTCTATTTTAAGAAGAGAGGATAAGAATCTAGTAGTAGCAAGAGAGGTAATGCCTGCAACGGCAGAGCCTATATTACAAGGTATTACTCGTGCATCTCTTCAAACTAAATCATTTATTAGTGCCGCGTCGTTCCAGGAAACTACTAAAGTACTTAATGAGGCAGCTGTAAATGGTAAGGTTGATACTCTTGAAGGTCTTAAGGAAAATGTTATTGTAGGTCATAGAATTCCAGCAGGAACAGGTATGAGAAATTATGATGACATTATTGTAGGCTCAAAAGAGGAGTTCGAGAAGCTTATGCTTAATAAACCAGAACAAGAGGTAAATTATAATTAAGAGGAATGGCAAATAATCCTAATCAAGAGAATAAGATCAACATAGAAATTGACGAAAAGATTGCTGAAGGTCAGTATAGTAATTTAGCTATCATAAATCATTCACATTCTGAATTTGTTGTTGATTTTGTTAATATCATGCCTGGTAATCCAAAGTCTAAGGTGAAGTCAAGAATAGTTCTTACTCCACAACATGCTAAACGTTTAGCTCAAGCACTTATGGATAATATTAGAAAATTTGAAAATGCGCATGGTGAAATTAAGGATTACGAGCAGCCTCCTATTCCCTTAAATTTTGGTCCAACTGGACAAGCTTAATATATTCCGCTTTCGCGAAAGCGTAGTTATCATTAAAGCCTAACTTTTATAGTTAGGCTTTATTTTTTTTATTTACAGAATAGTTTTTGATTATGGATTGTCGAAAATCCACTTATTATAAAAGCGTTTAAGGAGGTTTTATACTAAAGATGCTCCATATTATTAGTTATAATTTTACTCTCAGGAGATGTTCTTAAAATGAGATTTAAAAAATTTAGTTTTTTAAAAACCACCGAGTATTTTTCTACGTACATATTAGATCCTAATGATGTCAAATTTAGTTTTTGTTTAATCTTCTGTATTTCAGAGTTTTTTTTAATGGAACTTTTTCCAAGAGTGTTTTTAACGACTTTAATTGGAATTTTGTCGAAATAGAACTATAAATACTGGGTTTTTCTTCGTCGGGATGTTGTTACAAGTATTTTTGCAATTTGGAATAGAACAAGCTATTCTGTTTTTATGATAATTATTTCATTTACAATGAGTTTTAATTTTCCCTCTAACCTAAAATTCAATGGTAACATTATCTATGTGTTACTATTATTATTCATTCTTAATCCTAGTTCAGTTTTTGCTGATGGAACTAAGCAGTTGATGCCTTCTGCGACAGGAGTGGAGCCAGCAAATGGTACAGCTCTCTACATAACAAGAGGTCAGTTTGGTCCTTATGTTAACGCGCCTAATTCTAGCAGATTGCGTTTTACTATTGCTAACGCTGCTACTGAAAACCTTTATTTTGGAGTGTTTTCAAGGCAGAGGCTAGACGCAGCTAATCATCCAGAGCTGGGAGAGTTTACTTATTATCGTATTTACGACCAGAGTGGTACGTTAGTTGAAGGGGTAAATCCCGCCGGTGTGCAGGTAGGAACATTGTCAGGTAGATTTGATGATGGTGCTGGAGCAAACCCAATCGCGGGAGATGCAGGATTTGTATCAAATTACACAGAGGCTTTTAACGGTCCAAACGGTGTAGGTGGAGTTACAAATGGTTACAACCCTTATGTATTTAACCCTACAACCGCGGGAAATTATTATATTGAATTTTATGTAAGTACCGATGGTGGTGCCACTCCATTTACTTTTGGAAATGGAGATCCGGCTATTTTCTTTTTTCCATATTTTGATTTTACTGTGGGATCTACAACCTCTGCAATTCCAGGAAGAATATGGTCTGATAAATGGTCGTTAATTGGTTATCAAAATCAGGATGCTGATGGTGATATAGGTACTCCAAATGTACCTAATCCTACACTAGATGCATCTGTTGAGGGTGAGTTTTACGCGTATACTGATGATCAGGTAATTGTTAAAGTGGATTTTTTACCAGGATTTAGGCCATTAGCCTATGAGTTGTCTATGAATAGATTTGGTGTTGTTGATGATGATGATAATCCAGCGAATGATTTTCTTTTAACACGAAGATCTGTAAATAGACCTTCCAATACTTCTCCTAATTTAGACAATGGGTATCCGGTTTTTTTAACCGTCCCAGATCAATCTGTATTTGTACCTGCTCCACAAGCAGATCCGATATTAACTGGTGAGATTTTTGGTTGTCCTGGTAACTATTACATCCCTTATACTTTGGATGCGCCTGCAGATGTTGCTCTTTTAGTAGATTTTGACGGTAATGGGGTTTTTGATGCAAATACTCGGGATGTAGTTCTTGAAGCATTTGAACAGCCAGTAGGTGATAACTTGCTTTTTTGGGACGGGTTAGATGGGTTTGGTGATATAGCCGAAGCAGGTGTAAGCATAAGCTTAAAGTTAGTGTCATTTAGAGGTAGGACCAATGTTCCTATGTATGATGCGGAATTCAATTTAAATGGTTTAACCATGGAGTCTGTGACTCCTACTTTAGCAAGTCAAAAACTCTTCTGGGACGATTCACAATTAACAGCCTTTGGAACTTGTGTTGACGCCTCAACTCAAAATACTGCAAATACAACTACAGGATCATTTGTAAATACTAATTTATTAAATGGTAATGTAGGACCAGGACACGCATGGAATGGTTCAAATCCGGGTAATACGGTACCTGCAACTGCTGGTGCTAGTGAAGGTACTAATACTCCGACGCTATTGTGTGATGATTATGGAAATATCAGGGTTATAAACACTTGGTTTTATGGTTCTGAGGTAGAATCCTCTGTGGTGCAATTAGTTGTTCCGTCATGTGATCAAGATGGTGATGGGGTTCATGATCTTGTTGATATTGATGATGACAATGATGGGATTCCAGATATAGTGGAACTAGAAAATGTTAATGCTAACGATCCTCTTGGAGATGACGATGGTGATGGATTGTTAAATTATTTTGATCCATCTAATGGTCCAGGAACGGATGGTCCTTCCAGTTCAAACTTTGTTGATAACAATAATGATGGTGTAAGTGATTTATATGATACTGACGGTGATGGAATTATAGACCAGTTTGATTTAGATGCTGATGGAGATGGTGTCCCTGATAATGTTGAAGCTCAAGGTACTTTAGGGTATATAGCTCAAGGTGGTTTAACAGATACTGACGGTGATGGTTTGGTGGATACTTATGATCCTGATTGTAACGGTTCGTCCACTACTAGTGCTAGTGGTAATGCTGTTTCAGGATTTACCTACGGAGGTAACCAGGATATTACGCCAGCATTAGGGACACCCGAAGCTAATGGTGTTGCTGCTACTAATCTTAATGGAGTTCGTCTTAGAAATACTGGTTCTGCAGGTGAAACTCAAGGTCCATTAACTTTAGAATTTGATAGAGGACTACCAGTAGGGACTACAATTACTTTTTCAATTGCAAATGATATTGGTGCAGGTGATAGTATGAATATCACTCTTGGTTCACAGGTGATCTCTAATTATAATACGGGTGGAGCTGCTGATTCCTATGTTCAATTTAATGTTATTACTACAAGTTCAACATCATCTGTATTTTTCGAATTAAACTCAGGTGGGTTTAGAATAGGCGGAGTTAGCTATAGTTTCACTTCTGCTACCTGTTCAAATGGTTTTGCTGTGTTACCTGTGGATACAGATTTTGATGGGGTACCTGATTATAAGGATTTGGATTCTGATAATGATTCAATTAACGATACAACTGAAAATAATTTTGCTCTATCTGGAAACGATACAGATTTTGATGGATTAGATGATACTATTGATGCTACGTCTGGTTATCAAGATCCTAATGGTAATATAGATAATCCATCATCATTACCTGATAATGATGGTGATGTTAATGGTGGTGGTGATGTGAATTACCGTGATACAACTGCTAGCGTTGATTCCGATAACGATGGAATTTTTGACGAAGTAGATTTAGATGATGATAATGATGGTATTTTAGATACCGACGAATGTTATGTTGAACCAACGGCTACTGGCCCTTATACAAGTACAAATACCACTTTCTCCTTTTCTGGTTCTGGTGGGAATAATAATGCAAATTTGCAATCTGTTACATTAGATGGGACTACTTATAATGATTTTATTGTTCCAGATTTATATACAGAGAATTTCAACTCTACAAGTGATAATGTTGTGTATGAAGTTCTTAATGGTACAAGTGGCCAAGGTACAGGTCCTACTGGAGATAATATTTCGAATCCTAACTGGGAACAAATTATTTTACCAGCCTTTCAATCAAGAAATTTTAATTATTTCCAAGGACTTTCTGGAGCTGTTTTAGATACTGATTTCTATACACTCAGTTACAATGTTCCAATTTCTGTTTCAGGAGAATCTTTCTTATTAGTTTCTGAAAGAAATGGGAATAACACTTTTGATATTGAAGCATTTGATGCACAAGGAAATAGCTTTGGTCAACTAAATGTAGTACTTACTGATTATATAAATACAGGTATTAATACTTCGGTTGGTCAGCCAATTAATATAGCAATTTATCCATTAGCACAGCTTGCGCCCGCAGGTTCTGTAATAAAGTCTATTAATGTTTCTCCAGGAGCAGATGGAGATGGAGGCGATGGAAAAGTGTTTATTCTTAATGGAGGTTCAACTTGTCCAGATACAGATGGTGACGGGATAATAGATAGTTTAGATGTTGACGCAGATAATGATGGTATTTATGACGCGGTAGAAGCTGGTCATAATGAAGTCAATACTGACGGTCGATTAACTGGTCCTGTTGGTGTTGATGGTGTTCCTAATAGTGTTCAAGATCCTGGCGATGCTGATAATGGGATTGTTAACTATGAATTAGTTAACTCTGATGGTATAGATAATTTTGATTTTCAAGATACTGACTCTGATAATGATGGATGTTCTGATGCTAATGAGGCTTACAACAATAGTTCTGCTGATGGAGGAGATGGTGGTGCCTATGGTTCAGGTATCCCACCAACGAATTCTTCAAATGGTGCTGTTCTCGCAGCTAGTTATGCACAACCAGCTGATTCTAATTCGAATACTGTACCAGATTATACCGAGATAGGACCTGATACAGATGGTGATGGGATCATAGATGCATGTGATGATGTTGATGACCGTCCAGATACTGATGGTGATGGAGTGCCGAATGTTGTAGATATTGATGATGATAATGATGGTATTTTGGACGTGGTTGAATGTAAGGATGAGTCTACATTGGACTGGAGCGTAAATACTTGGGCCGCCGGCACACTTAGTAACTCTTATTCAGTTGATTCTAGAGATGTTAATATAACTGTAGTTGACCCTAACGATGCATTGCTTAATTCGCCTAATCTGCCTATTTCAGGTGCTTTTTATCAAGGTGGACAACCATCTGTACCGCAAACTCTTATTTCAGGTTTCGACCTACAAACATTAGGAGCAACAGGTACTGTAACTTACACGATCGATTTTAATAGTGAGTCCTTTAACAATGTAGCGTTTACTTTATTGGATGTAGACGGAGAGTTAGGTTCAATAAGACGAAAAGAAAGATACACTATAACTGGTTTTAATGGAGCTTCTCAGGTTTTACCAAATATAGTTCCAGCAGGAACCCAAGAGGTTATAGGTAATTCTGTTCTAGGCGTTGATCCAGTTGCCCCAACTGGTGCTGCATCAGGAGCAGGAAATGTAAATATATCATTTTCCGCACCAGTAGATACTATCACTATTGTTTTTGATGTTACTGATGATTCTGTGATCAACCCAGGTTCCGAGCCAGGATTTAGTATTGGGAATATTCGCTTTTCTTCATGTGATTTTGATAATGATGGTATACAAGATTTATTGGATCAGGATAGTGATAATGATGGTATCACGGATAATGTAGAAGCTCAAGATACTGCTGGCTACATACAACCATCTGGTATAGATAGTGATGGGAATGGTTTAGATGATGCTTATGAAACTACTCCAGGAAGTGGAGAAGGGCTTACGCCAGAAAATACAGATGGAGATCCAAATCCTGATTATGTTGATTTAGATAGTGACAATGATAATGTCCCAGATGCTACCGAAGGTTCTGATTTTAATAACGATGGTAGTCCTGATACTACTCCTAGTGAAAATGATATTGATAATGATGGACTCGACGATGCGTTTGACGGTGATACAACGGGATATGGAGATCCTAATGGTACTCCTGTAACAAATGATCCTGGTAATGAATTAAATAATACAGATGGTACTGATCAACCAGATTATAGAGATACCGATGACGATAACGATTCACTTTTGACATCTGGAACTGGAGAGGATACCAATAATGATAATGACCCTACAAATGATGACGAAGATTTAGATGGAGTTCCAAATTATCTTGATCAAGATGATACAGATGGTGATGGGGTTCCTGACACCGTAGATATCGATGACGACAATGATGGTATTCTAGATATTAATGAAGATGCTAATTTGGACGGTGATAATAACCCATTTACTAATCCTTCAGATCAGGATGGTGACGGTATACCTAACCATTTGGATTTAGATTCTGATGGTGATGGTATTCCTGATAATAATGAGGCTCAAACTACTTTAGGTTATATTGATCCGTTAGTAAACGATGCAGATGGAGATGGAATTCCAGATGTTACAGCAAATGGTTTACCTACTGCTTATAATCAAAATAACGATGAGCTTGGATTATTGCCAGTAAATACAGATACGGTCGACCTTCCTGATTATCTGGATCTAAATTCTGACAATCAAGGTGGGAATGATACTGTTGAAGCTGGATTAACTTTATCAGGTAATGATTCCGATAATGACGGTTTGGACGATGCAGTTGATCAAACACCTACCTATGCTGATCCTAATGGTAATATAGATGATACTGCTAACTTACCAGATACCGATGGCGATTTAAATTCTGGAGGTAATGTAGACTTCAGGGATCGCAGTTTACCAAATGACGAAGATGGTGATGGAGTTGTAGATAGAGATGACTTAGATGATGATAATGACGGAATTACCGATATCACAGAAGGTTTTGAGTTTTACACAGATAATTCTACAACTTGTACTGGTCAAACTTACAATTTTAATGGAGGTACGTTAATCTCAGGTACGGCAGGTCAAGTAGGAGCTAGATACAGATTTTCTGGAGTTCGCGCAGGAATTGATGCTATTGTTGAAATTACACAAAGATCTACTGGAGCAACATTAAATTCTATTGATAATGCTTCTGGAGATGCAAATGCATGGCAGCCTGTAATTAATTATTCTGCAGCATCCTCTGGTGATTTAACAGTTACCTTCAATGTTCAATTGGTAGATGCTGGAACTACTAATCTTACTGTTGTTAATAGAATTAGTGGATTTATTCAGGATGTTGACAGCGACGGGTCAGGTAGAATTAGAGAATTCTATAGATTAAGGAATTTAGTGGGTTATTCATTAAATAATCCTACGAATATTATTGCAACAAATCTTACTGGTGGAGTAACTCAATTTAGAGCAAACGGGACTGGTTCTGCTCCGATTGAACCTATAGATACCGATGCGAGATATAAAGTATTCTTCCAGCGTCAAGATGTTAATCAATTCGAATATGTAATTGGTGTAACAAAAAATATTAATGCTGCACAAAGTAGATTCTATAGTGTTCAATTCGATGAATGTGTTATAGATGACTTCGGTGGTGAACCAACTGTAGTAATTATCAATGCCCCAGATATAGATGGAGATGGAATTCCTAATCATTTAGATCCAGATTCTGATGGTGATGGATGTTCTGATACTGTAGAAGCTGGTTTTATTGATGCTTTCGCGAAAGCGCAGGAAGATGGAATCCTTGGTAATTTAGCTCCTGAAACAGTGAACAGTAGTAATGGTCTTGTTACTAGCGGTGAATCAGGAGAAGGTTATACCGAACCAGCAGATTTAAATTCTAACGGAACACCAGATTTTCTCGAAGCTGGTTTCGCAGAAGCTTGTTCAACTCAGTTAGAAATTACTAAAACAAGTACATTTGATCCTGCAACAGGAGTTATTAGCTATACCTATATAGTTCAAAATATAGGTTCTAGTTTTGCTTTTGATGTAACGGTTTCAGAGTCTGCTGGACTATTTACAGGTACAAACACACCTTTGCCTACTCCAGCTTATCAATCGGGAGGAACCAATGAAGATGGTGAAGGAGATGCTATTGATTTAAGACCAGGAGCCTCTGCTACCTTTACAGCGGTTTATACGATTAATCAACAAGATATTAATTCAGGTCAAGTAGATAATCAAGCTATTGCCAATGCAGTTGATGATAATGGAGATCCAATTTCAGATGTTTCTGATGACGGTAACGATGGCGATGGTAATACAGAGGATGATATTACCGAAACTATATTAGGTTCAGGTAACCTTGAAGGAGTTGTGTATAATGACATTAATGGTAATGGAACTTTTGATACTGGAGATGTTCTTCTTTCTAATGTTGATGTAGTTATTACTCCTACAAATGGTGATCCAGTAACGGTTCAAACCAATGCAAGTGGTCAATTCACTGCAACGGTGTTATCTGGCGATGCTACCGTAGATATCGACGATGCAGATCTACCAGTAGGATTTGTACAAACAGAAGGAACTGATCCTACGGATGTAACAGTAACGGCTGGAGCAACAACGACAGAAGAAGACAACGGATTCAATGTACCAGGCACGGTAACAGGAGTAGTTTATAATGATGTAAACGGAAACGGGACACAAGATGCAGGCGAGCCAGGCATAGAAAACGTAGAAGTTACGATTACGGACAGTGCAGGTCAAGCAGTAACCGTTCAGACGGATGCAACAGGAACTTACACGGCTCAAGTAGCAGCACCAGGCACAGCAAGCGTAGATATCGATGATGCAGATCTACCAGTAGGATTTGTACAAACAGAAGGAACTGATCCTACGGATGTAACAGTAACGGCTGGAGCAACAACGACAGAAGAAGACAACGGATTCAATGTACCAGGCACGGTAACGGGAGTAGTTTATAATGATGTAAACGGAAACGGGACACAAGATGCAGGCGAGCCAGGCATAGAAAACGTAGAAGTTACGATTACGGACAGTGCAGGTCAAGCAGTAACCGTTCAGACGGATGCAACAGGAACTTACACGGCTCAAGTAGCAGCACCAGGCACAGCAAGCGTAGATATCAATGATGCAGATCTACCAGTAGGATTTGTACAAACAGAAGGAACTGATCCTACGGATGTAACAGTAACGGCTGGAGCAACAACGACAGAAGAAGACAACGGATTCAATGTACCAGGCACGGTAACGGGAGTAGTTTATAATGATGTAAACGGAAACGGGACACAAGATGCAGGCGAGCCAGGCATAGAAAACGTAGAAGTTACGATTACGGACAGTGCAGGTCAAGCAGTAACCGTTCAGACGGATGCAACAGGAACTTACACGGCTCAAGTAGCAGCACCAGGCACAGCAAGCGTAGATATCAATGATGCAGATTTACCAGTAGGTTTTGTACAAACAGAAGGAACTGATCCTACGGATGTAACAGTAACGGCTGGAGCAACAACGACAGAAGAAGACAACGGATTCAATGTACCAGGCACGGTAACAGGAGTAGTTTATAATGATGTAAACGGAAACGGGACACAAGATGCAGGCGAGCCAGGCATAGAAAACGTAGAAGTTACGATTACGGACAGTGCAGGTCAAGCAGTAACCGTTCAGACGGATGCAACAGGAACTTACACGGCTCAAGTAGCAGCACCAGGCACAGCAAGCGTAGATATCGATGATGCAGATTTACCAGTAGGATTTGTACAAACAGAAGGAACTGATCCTACGGATGTAACAGTAACGGCTGGAGCAACAACGACAGAAGAAGACAACGGATTCAATGTACCAGGCACGGTAACGGGAGTAGTTTATAATGATGTAAACGGAAACGGGACACAAGATGCAGGCGAGCCAGGCATAGAAAACGTAGAAGTTACGATTACGGACAGTGCAGGTCAAGCAGTAACCGTTCAGACGGATGCAACAGGAACTTACACGGCTCAAGTAGCAGCACCAGGCACAGCAAGCGTAGATATCGATGATGCAGATTTACCAGTAGGATTTGTACAAACAGAAGGAACTGATCCTACGGATGTAACAGTAACGGCTGGAGCAACAACGACAGAAGAAGACAACGGATTCAATGTACCAGGCACGGTAACAGGAGTAGTTTATAATGATGTAAACGGAAACGGGACACAAGATACAGGCGAGCCAGGCATAGAAAACGTAGAAGTTACGATTACGGACAGTGCAGGTCAAGCAGTAACCGTTCAGACGGATGCAACAGGAACTTACACGGCTCAAGTAGCAGCACCAGGCACAGCAAGCGTAGATATCGATGATGCAGATCTACCAGTAGGATTTGTACAAACAGAAGGAACTGATCCTACGGATGTAACAGTAACGGCTGGAGCAACAACGACAGAAGAAGACAACGGATTCAATGTACCAGGCACGGTAACGGGAGTAGTTTATAATGATGTAAACGGAAACGGGACACAAGATGCAGGCGAGCCAGGCATAGAAAACGTAGAAGTTACGATTACGGACAGTGCAGGTCAAGCAGTAACCGTTCAGACGGATGCAACAGGAACTTACACGGCTCAAGTAGCAGCACCAGGCACAGCAAGCGTAGATATCGATGATGCAGATCTACCAGTAGGATTTGTACAAACAGAAGGAACTGATCCTACGGATGTAACAGTAACGGCTGGAGCAACAACGACAGAAGAAGACAACGGATTCAATGTACCAGGCACGGTAACGGGAGTAGTTTATAATGATGTAAACGGAAACGGGACACAAGATGCAGGCGAGCCAGGCATAGAAAACGTAGAAGTTACGATTACGGACAGTGCAGGTCAAGCAGTAACCGTTCAGACGGATGCAACAGGAACTTACACGGCTCAAGTAGCAGCACCAGGCACAGCAAGCGTAGATATCAATGATGCAGATTTACCAGTAGGTTTTGTACAAACAGAAGGAACTGATCCTACGGATGTAACAGTAACGGCTGGAGCAACAACGACAGAAGAAGACAACGGATTCAATGTACCAGGCACGGTAACAGGAGTAGTTTATAATGATGTAAACGGAAACGGGACACAAGATGCAGGCGAGCCAGGCATAGAAAACGTAGAAGTTACGATTACGGACAGTGCAGGTCAAGCAGTAACCGTTCAGACGGATGCAACAGGAACTTACACGGCTCAAGTAGCAGCACCAGGCACAGCAAGCGTAGATATCGATGATGCAGATTTACCAGTAGGATTTGTACAAACAGAAGGAACTGATCCTACGGATGTAACAGTAACGGCTGGAGCAACAACGACAGAAGAAGACAACGGATTCAATGTACCAGGCACGGTAACGGGAGTAGTTTATAATGATGTAAACGGAAACGGGACACAAGATGCAGGCGAGCCAGGCATAGAAAACGTAGAAGTTACGATTACGGACAGTGCAGGTCAAGCAGTAACCGTTCAGACGGATGCAACAGGAACTTACACGGCTCAAGTAGCAGCACCAGGCACAGCAAGCGTAGATATCAATGATGCAGATTTACCAGTAGGTTTTGTACAAACAGAAGGAACTGATCCTACGGATGTAACAGTAACGGCTGGAGCAACAACGACAGAAGAAGACAACGGATTCAATGTACCAGGCACGGTAACAGGAGTAGTTTATAATGATGTAAACGGAAACGGGACACAAGATGCAGGCGAGCCAGGCATAGAAAACGTAGAAGTTACGATTACGGACAGTGCAGGTCAAGCAGTAACCGTTCAGACGGATGCAACAGGAACTTACACGGCTCAAGTAGCAGCACCAGGCACAGCAAGCGTAGATATCGATGATGCAGATTTACCAGTAGGATTTGTACAAACAGAAGGAACTGATCCTACGGATGTAACAGTAACGGCTGGAGCAACAACGACAGAAGAAGACAACGGATTCAATGTACCAGGCACGGTAACGGGAGTAGTTTATAATGATGTAAACGGAAACGGGACACAAGATGCAGGCGAGCCAGGCATAGAAAACGTAGAAGTTACGATTACGGACAGTGCAGGTCAAGCAGTAACCGTTCAGACGGATGCAACAGGAACTTACACGGCTCAAGTAGCAGCACCAGGCACAGCAAGCGTAGATATCGATGATGCAGATTTACCAGTAGGATTTGTACAAACAGAAGGAACTGATCCTACGGATGTAACAGTAACGGCTGGAGCAACAACGACAGAAGAAGACAACGGATTCAATGTACCAGGCACGGTAACAGGAGTAGTTTATAATGATGTAAACGGAAACGGGACACAAGATGCAGGCGAGCCAGGCATAGAAAACGTAGAAGTTACGATTACGGACAGTGCAGGTCAAGCAGTAACCGTTCAGACGGATGCAACAGGAACTTACACGGCTCAAGTAGCAGCACCAGGCACAGCAAGCGTAGATATCGATGATGCAGATTTACCAGTAGGATTTGTACAAACAGAAGGAACTGATCCTACGGATGTAACAGTAACGGCTGGAGCAACAACGACAGAAGAAGACAACGGATTCAATGTACCAGGCACGGTAACGGGAGTAGTTTATAATGATGTAAACGGAAACGGGACACAAGATGCAGGCGAGCCAGGCATAGAAAACGTAGAAGTTACGATTACGGACAGTGCAGGTCAAGCAGTAACCGTTCAGACGGATGCAACAGGAACTTACACGGCTCAAGTAGCAGCACCAGGCACAGCAAGCGTAGATATCGATGATGCAGATTTACCAGTAGGATTTGTACAAACAGAAGGAACTGATCCTACGGATGTAACAGTAACGGCTGGAGCAACAACGACAGAAGAAGACAACGGATTCAATGTACCAGGCACGGTAACAGGAGTAGTTTATAATGATGTAAACGGAAACGGGACACAAGATACAGGCGAGCCAGGCATAGAAAACGTAGAAGTTACGATTACGGACAGTGCAGGTCAAGCAGTAACCGTTCAGACGGATGCAACAGGAACTTACACGGCTCAAGTAGCAGCACCAGGCACAGCAAGCGTAGATATCGACGATGCAGATCTACCAGTAGGATTTGTACAAACAGAAGGAACTGATCCTACGGATGTAACAGTAACGGCTGGAGCAACAACGACAGAAGAAGACAACGGATTCAATGTACCAGGCACGGTAACAGGAGTAGTTTATAATGATGTAAACGGAAACGGGACACAAGATGCAGGCGAGCCAGGCATAGAAAACGTAGAAGTTACGATTACGGACAGTGCAGGTCAAGTAGTAACCGTTCAGACGGATGCAACAGGAACTTACACGGCTCAAGTAGCAGCACCAGGCACAGCAAGCGTAGATATCGATGATGCAGATCTACCAGTAGGATTTGTACAAACAGAAGGAACTGATCCTACGGATGTAACAGTAACGGCTGGAGCAACAACGACAGAAGAAGACAACGGATTCAATGTACCAGGCACGGTAACAGGAGTAGTTTATAATGATGTAAACGGAAACGGGACACAAGATGCAGGCGAGCCAGGCATAGAAAACGTAGAAGTTACGATTACGGACAGTGCAGGTCAAGTAGTAACCGTTCAGACGGATGCAACAGGAACTTACACGGCTCAAGTAGCAGCACCAGGCACAGCAAGCGTAGATATCGATGATGCAGATCTACCAGTAGGATTTGTACAAACAGAAGGAACTGATCCTACGGATGTAACAGTAACGGCTGGAGCAACAACGACAGAAGAAGACAACGGATTCAATGTACCAGGCACGGTAACAGGAGTAGTTTATAATGATGTAAACGGAAACGGGACACAAGATGCAGGCGAGCCAGGCATAGAAAACGTAGAAGTTACGATTACGGACAGTGCAGGTCAAGTAGTAACCGTTCAGACGGATGCAACAGGAACTTACACGGCTCAAGTAGCAGCACCAGGCACAGCAAGCGTAGATATCGATGATGCAGATCTACCAGTAGGATTTGTACAAACAGAAGGAACTGATCCTACGGATGTAACAGTAACGGCTGGAGCAACAACGACAGAAGAAGACAACGGATTCAATGTACCAGGCACGGTAACAGGAGTAGTTTATAATGATGTAAACGGAAACGGGACACAAGATGCAGGCGAGCCAGGCATAGAAAACGTAGAAGTTACGATTACGGACAGTGCAGGTCAAGCAGTAACCGTTCAGACGGATGCAACAGGAACTTACACGGCTCAAGTAGCAGCACCAGGCACAGCAAGCGTAGATATCGATGATGCAGATCTACCAGTAGGATTTGTACAAACAGAAGGAACTGATCCTACGGATGTAACAGTAACGGCTGGAGCAACAACGACAGAAGAAGACAACGGATTCAATGTACCAGGCACGGTAACAGGAGTAGTTTATAATGATGTAAACGGAAACGGGACACAAGATGCAGGCGAGCCAGGCATAGAAAACGTAGAAGTTACGATTACGGACAGTGCAGGTCAAGCAGTAACCGTTCAGACGGATGCAACAGGAACTTACACGGCTCAAGTAGCAGCACCAGGCACAGCAAGCGTAGATATCGATGATGCAGATCTACCAGTAGGATTTGTACAAACAGAAGGAACTGATCCTACGGATGTAACAGTAACGGCTGGAGCAACAACGACAGAGGAGAACAACGGATTCAATGTACCAGGCACGGTAACAGGAGTAGTTTATAATGATGTAAACGGAAACGGGACACAAGATGCAGGCGAGCCAGGCATAGAAAACGTAGAAGTTACGATTACGGACAGTGCAGGTCAAGCAGTAACCGTTCAGACGGATGCAACAGGAACTTACACGGCTCAAGTAGCAGCACCAGGCACAGCAAGCGTAGATATCGATGATGCAGATCTACCAGTAGGATTTGTACAAACAGAAGGAACTGATCCTACGGATGTAACAGTAACGGCTGGAGCAACAACGACAGAGGAGAACAACGGATTCAATGTACCAGGCACGGTAACAGGAGTAGTTTATAATGATGTAAACGGAAACGGGACACAAGATGCAGGCGAGCCAGGCATAGAAAACGTAGAAGTTACGATTACGGACAGTGCAGGTCAAGCAGTAACCGTTCAGACGGATGCAACAGGAACTTACACGGCTCAAGTAGCAGCACCAGGCACAGCAAGCGTAGATATCGATGATGCAGATCTACCAGTAGGATTTGTACAAACAGAAGGAACTGATCCTACGGATGTAACAGTAACGGCTGGAGCAACAACGACAGAAGAAGACAACGGATTCAATGTACCAGGCACGGTAACAGGAGTAGTTTATAATGATGTAAACGGAAACGGGACACAAGATGCAGGCGAGCCAGGCATAGAAAACGTAGAAGTTACGATTACGGACAGTGCAGGTCAAGCAGTAACCGTTCAGACGGATGCAACAGGAACTTACACGGCTCAAGTAGCAGCACCAGGCACAGCAAGCGTAGATATCGACGATGCAGATCTACCAGTAGGATTTGTACAAACAGAAGGAACTGATCCTACGAATGTGACAGTAACGGCTGGAGCAACAACGACAGAAGAAGACAACGGATACTTTATAGTTGATTCAAATCTTGCCCTTGAAAAAACTAGCGGAGGCGTAGTTGATACTAATGGAAATGGTATTACCGATGCAGGAGACACTATCACATATAGCTTTACCGTAATTAACAATGGTAATGTTCAAGTCGAGAACTTGGTTATTAACGATAATACAATTGGATTAATTAATGCTATTGTAACACCGTCTACGTTACTACCTGGACAAACAGGAACTATAGTAGATCAGGTTTACACCTTAACGGCTTCGGATATTGCTGCAGGTGTAGTAATCAACACCGCAGTTGTTGATGGTGATTCGATAGATCCTAATGGTGATCCAGCAGGTCCTGTTAGCGATGATAGTGATGACCCTAATAATCCAGCAAACGTTAACCCAGATGCTGACACTGATCCTGATGATCCTACCATAACTAATTTAACGGCAGGTGGTATCTTAAATGGTGTTGTGTTTGATGATGAAAATGGTAATGGTGTTCAGGATGTAGGAGAATTTGGAATAGGAGGAGTTACAATCGATATAACTAACTCCGATGGTACAACACAGCAAGTTATTACTAATCCTGATGGTAGTTGGTCGGTTGTAGTTCCAGCAGGAGTTACCACTTCAAATATTGATGAAACGACCCTACCAAATGGGACAGAGGTTCAAACAGCTGGTACTGATCCTACAACAACTAATGTTGCAGCAGGTACAAGTGTAGGCGAGCCTGCAGATGGTTTCCAAACACCTGAACCTAACTTAAGCTTAGATAAGGTTGCTAGCGCGGTCGCAGATGTTAATGGAAATGGATTTATTGATGCAGGTGATACAATTACATATTCCTTTACTGTTACTAATAATGGAAATGTACAAGTCCAGAATATTGTAATTGATGATGCAATTATTGGTGTATCAGGATTAGTGATTACTCCTTCTGTGTTAAATGCAGGTGACGTTAGTAATGTTGTAACTACAAACTACACGTTAACAACAAGTGATATAATAAACGGTAGTATAATAAACACGGCAACTGCTACTGGTGAGGCTTTGGATTCAAATGGTACGAGTCTAGGAAATGTATCCGATGACTCTGATGATCCTAACGATCTTACTGGTCAAGACATAGATAGTGACGGTGATGAAGAGGACCCTACATTCGTAGATTTGAGCTCTCCTAATCTCGCTTTCGCGAAAGCGGACTCATATACCGATAGTAATGGTAACGGTATAGCAGATGTCGGTGATATTGTTACTTATTCATTTACAGTTCAGAATACTGGAAACACTGTTGTGACAAATGCAAGTATTAATGATACAACAATTGGAGTGGCTAATTTACCAGTAGTACCAGCTACCTTGAATCCAGGTGATATAGGGACTGCATCTTTTGATTATTCGCTTACAGCAAGTGATATTGCCAATGGACAAATAATTAACTCGGCAACGGTTACTGCTCAAACTACGGATTCTCAAGGAAATGCATTGCCTAATGTTTCTGATGTTTCAGATGATCCTGATGATCTTACAAATGTAGATACTGATTCTGACGGAGATTTTGAAGACCCAACTATTTTCAATATTCCTCAAGAAGGAATCTTAAACGGATTAGTCTTTGAGGACTTAAACGGAGATGGATTACAGAATGCAGGCGAGCCAGGCTTAGGTGGTGTAGATGTAGTAGTTACAGATTCAAACGGAGTTGTACAAGTAGTTACAACTCAGCCAGACGGAAGTTGGTCAGTGGTAGTTCCATCAGGAGATACGACAACCGATATAGACGAGTCTACATTACCAGCAGGCACTGATATTCAGACAGCCGGAACAGATCCAACGACTACAACAGTAGGATCAGGATCAAATGTAACCGAGCCAGCTGATGGATTCTTTACAGCAGAGGCAAACTTATCTTTAGAGAAAGTAAGCGGAGGAGTAGTAGATGCTAATGGGAATGGTATTACAGATGCAGGAGACACGATTACCTACAGCTTTACAGTGACCAATAATGGTAACGTGTTAGTAGAGAATGCAGTAATCAGTGATGCTTTACTAGGTTTAGTAAATGAGCCAGTAGTTCCAAGTACATTAGCTCCAGGCGCAGTAGGAAGTATAGCAGATCAGGTTTACACGTTAACGGCAGCAGATATAGCAAACGGAAGTGTAACCAATACAGCGGTATCAGAAGCAGACGCTATAGATCCAAATGGAGATCCATTAGGACCTGTGAGCGATGACAGTGATGATCCAAACAATGTGAATGATGTAGATCCAGACGCAGATGGCGACCCAGATGATCCAACGGTGACACCTTTAGATCAGAATGGAATCTTAAACGGATTAGTCTTTGAGGACTTAAACGGAGATGGAGTACAGAATGCAGGCGAGCCAGGCTTAGGTGGTGTAGATGTAGTAGTTACAGATTCAAACGGAGTTGTACAAGTAGTTACAACTCAGCCAGACGGAAGTTGGTCAGTGGTAGTTCCATCAGGAGATACGACAACCGATATAGACGAGTCTACATTACCAGCAGGCACTGATATTCAGACAGCCGGAACAGATCCAACGACTACAACAGTAGGATCAGGATCAAATGTAACCGAGCCAGCTGATGGATTCTTTACAGCAGAAGCAAACTTATCTTTAGAGAAAGTAAGCGGAGGAGTAGTAGATGCTAATGGGAATGGTATTACAGATGCAGGAGACACGATTACCTACAGCTTTACAGTGACCAATAATGGTAACGTATTAGTAGAGAATGCAGTAATCAGTGATGCCTTACTAGGTTTAGTAAATGAGCCAGTAGTTCCAAGTACATTAGCTCCAGGCGCAGTAGGAAGTATAGCAGATCAGGTTTACACGTTAACGGCAGCAGATATAGCAAACGGAAGTGTAACCAATACAGCGGTATCAGAAGCAGACGCTATAGATCCAAATGGAGATCCATTAGGACCTGTGAGCGATGACAGTGATGATCCAAACAATGTGAATGATGTAGATCCAGACGCAGATGGAGATCCAGATGATCCAACGGTGACACCTTTAGATCAGAATGGAATCTTAAACGGATTAGTCTTTGAGGACTTAAACGGAAATGGAGTACAGAATGCAGGCGAGCCAGGTTTAGGTGGTGTAGATGTAGTAGTTACAGATTCAAACGGAGTTGTACAAGTAGTTACAACTCAGCCAGACGGAAGTTGGTCAGTGGTAGTTCCATCAGGAGATACGACAACCGATATAGACGAGTCTACATTACCAGCAGGCACTGATATTCAGACAGCCGGAACAGATCCAACGACTACAACAGTAGGATCAGGATCAAATGTAACCGAGCCAGCTGATGGATTCTTTACAGCAGAGGCAAACTTATCTTTAGAGAAAGTAAGCGGAGGAGTAGTAGATGCTAATGGGAATGGTATTACAGATGCAGGAGACACGATTACCTACAGCTTTACAGTGACCAATAATGGTAATGTATTAGTAGAGAATGCAGTAATCAGTGATGCTTTACTAGGTTTAGTAAATGAGCCAGTAGTTCCAAGTACATTAGCTCCAGGCGCAGTAGGAAGTATAGCAGATCAGGTTTACACGTTAACGGCAGCAGATATAGCAAACGGAAGTGTAACCAATACAGCGGTATCAGAAGCAGACGCTATAGATCCAAATGGAGATCCATTAGGACCTGTGAGCGATGACAGTGATGATCCAAACAATGTGAATGATGTAGATCCAGACGCAGATGGCGACCCAGATGATCCAACGGTGACACCTTTAGATCAGAATGGAATCTTAAACGGATTAGTCTTTGAGGACTTAAACGGAGATGGAGTACAGAATGCAGGCGAGCCAGGTTTAGGTGGTGTAGATGTAGTAGTTACAGATTCAAACGGAGTTGTGCAAGTAGTTACAACTCAGCCAGACGGAAGTTGGTCAGTGGTAGTTCCATCAGGAGATACGACAACCGATATAGACGAGTCTACATTACCAGCAGGCACTGATATTCAGACAGCCGGAACAGATCCAACGACTACAACAGTAGGATCAGGATCAAATGTAACCGAGCCAGCTGATGGATTCTTTACAGCAGAGGCAAACTTATCTTTAGAGAAAGTAAGCGGAGGAGTAGTAGATGCTAATGGGAATGGTATTACAGATGCAGGAGACACGATTACCTACAGCTTTACAGTGACCAATAATGGTAACGTGTTAGTAGAGAATGCAGTAATCAGTGATGCTTTACTAGGTTTAGTAAATGAGCCAGTAGTTCCAAGTACATTAGCTCCAGGCGCAGTAGGAAGTATAGCAGATCAGGTTTACACGTTAACGGCAGCAGATATAGCAAACGGAAGTGTAACCAATACAGCGGTATCAGAAGCAGACGCTATAGATCCAAATGGAGATCCATTAGGACCTGTGAGCGATGACAGTGATGATCCAAACAATGTGAATGATGTAGATCCAGACGCAGATGGCGACCCAGATGATCCAACGGTGACACCTTTAGATCAGAATGGAATCTTAAACGGATTAGTCTTTGAGGACTTAAACGGAGATGGAGTACAGGATGCAGGTGAGCCAGGCTTAGGCGGTGTAGATGTAGTAGTTACAGATTCAAACGGAGTTGTACAAGTAGTTACAACTCAGCCAGACGGAAGTTGGTCAGTGGTAGTTCCATCAGGAGATACGACAACCGATATAGACGAGTCTACATTACCAGCAGGCACTGATATTCAGACAGCCGGAACAGATCCAACGACTACAACAGTAGGATCAGGATCAAATGTAACCGAGCCAGCTGATGGATTCTTTACAGCAGAGGCAAACTTATCTTTAGAGAAAGTAAGCGGAGGAGTAGTAGATGCTAATGGGAATGGTATTACAGATGCAGGAGACACGATTACCTACAGCTTTACAGTGACCAATAATGGTAACGTGTTAGTAGAGAATGCAGTAATCAGTGATGCTTTACTAGGTTTAGTAAATGAGCCAGTAGTTCCAAGTACATTAGCTCCAGGCGCAGTAGGAAGTATAGCAGATCAGGTTTACACGTTAACGGCAGCAGATATAGCAAACGGAAGTGTAACCAATACAGCGGTATCAGAAGCAGACGCTATAGATCCAAATGGAGATCCATTAGGACCTGTGAGCGATGACAGTGATGATCCAAACAATGTGAATGATGTAGATCCAGACGCAGATGGCGACCCAGATGATCCAACGGTGACACCTTTAGATCAGAATGGAATCTTAAACGGATTAGTCTTTGAGGACTTAAACGGAGATGGAGTACAGGATGCAGGTGAGCCAGGCTTAGGCGGTGTAGATGTAGTAGTTACAGATTCAAACGGAGTTGTACAAGTAGTTACAACTCAGCCAGACGGAAGTTGGTCAGTGGTAGTTCCATCAGGAGATACGACAACCGATATAGACGAGTCTACATTACCAGCAGGCACTGATATTCAGACAGCCGGAACAGATCCAACGACTACAACAGTAGGATCAGGATCAAATGTAACCGAGCCAGCTGATGGATTCTTTACAGCAGAGGCAAACTTATCTTTAGAGAAAGTAAGCGGAGGAGTAGTAGATGCTAATGGGAATGGTATTACAGATGCAGGAGACACGATTACCTACAGCTTTACAGTGACCAATAATGGTAACGTGTTAGTAGAGAATGCAGTAATCAGTGATGCTTTACTAGGTTTAGTAAATGAGCCAGTAGTTCCAAGTACATTAGCTCCAGGCGCAGTAGGAAGTATAGCAGATCAGGTTTACACGTTAACGGCAGCAGATATAGCAAACGGAAGTGTAACCAATACAGCGGTATCAGAAGCAGACGCTATAGATCCAAATGGAGATCCATTAGGACCTGTGAGCGATGACAGTGATGATCCAAACAATGTGAATGATGTAGATCCAGACGCAGATGGCGACCCAGATGATCCAACGGTGACACCTTTAGATCAGAATGGAATCTTAAACGGATTAGTCTTTGAGGACTTAAACGGAGATGGAGTACAGAATGCAGGCGAGCCAGGTTTAGGTGGTGTAGATGTAGTAGTTACAGATTCAAACGGAGTTGTACAAGTAGTTACAACTCAGCCAGACGGAAGTTGGTCAGTGGTAGTTCCATCAGGAGATACGACAACCGATATAGACGAGTCTACATTACCAGCAGGCACTGATATTCAGACAGCCGGAACAGATCCAACGACTACAACAGTAGGATCAGGATCAAATGTAACCGAGCCAGCTGATGGATTCTTTACAGCAGAGGCAAACTTATCTTTAGAGAAAGTAAGCGGAGGAGTAGTAGATGCTAATGGGAATGGTATTACAGATGCAGGAGACACGATTACCTACAGCTTTACAGTGACCAATAATGGTAATGTATTAGTAGAGAATGCAGTAATCAGTGATGCTTTACTAGGTTTAGTAAATGAGCCAGTAGTTCCAAGTACATTAGCTCCAGGCGCAGTAGGAAGTATAGCAGATCAGGTTTACACGTTAACGGCAGCAGATATAGCAAACGGAAGTGTAACCAATACAGCGGTATCAGAAGCAGACGCTATAGATCCAAATGGAGATCCATTAGGACCTGTGAGCGATGATAGTGATGACCCAAACAATGTGAATGATGTAGATCCAGACGCAGATGGCGACCCAGATGATCCAACGGTGACACCTTTAGATCAGAATGGAATCTTAAACGGATTAGTCTTTGAGGACTTAAACGGAGATGGAGTACAGAATGCAGGCGAGCCAGGCTTAGGTGGTGTAGATGTAGTAGTTACAGATTCAAACGGAGTTGTACAAGTAGTTACAACTCAGCCAGACGGAAGTTGGTCAGTGGTAGTTCCATCAGGAGATACGACAACCGATATAGACGAGTCTACATTACCAGCAGGCACTGATATTCAGACAGCCGGAACAGATCCAACGACTACAACAGTAGGATCAGGATCAAATGTAACCGAGCCAGCTGATGGATTCTTTACAGCAGAGGCAAACTTATCTTTAGAGAAAGTAAGCGGAGGAGTAGTAGATGCTAATGGGAATGGTATTACAGATGCAGGAGACACGATTACCTACAGCTTTACAGTGACCAATAATGGTAACGTATTAGTAGAGAATGCAGTAATCAGTGATGCATTACTAGGTTTAGTAAATGAGCCAGTAGTTCCAAGTACATTAGCTCCAGGCGCAGTAGGAAGTATAGCAGATCAGGTTTACACGTTAACGGCAGCAGATATAGCAAACGGAAGTGTAACCAATACAGCGGTATCAGAAGCAGACGCTATAGATCCAAATGGAGATCCATTAGGACCTGTGAGCGATGATAGTGATGACCCAAACAATGTGAATGATGTAGATCCAGACGCAGATGGCGACCCAGATGATCCAACGGTGACACCTTTAGATCAGAATGGAATCTTAAACGGATTAGTCTTTGAGGACTTAAACGGAGATGGAGTACAGAATGCAGGCGAGCCAGGCTTAGGTGGTGTAGATGTAGTAGTTACAGATTCAAACGGAGTTGTACAAGTAGTTACAACTCAGCCAGACGGAAGTTGGTCAGTGGTAGTTCCATCAGGAGATACGACAACCGATATAGACGAGTCTACATTACCAGCAGGCACTGATATTCAGACAGCCGGAACAGATCCAACGACTACAACAGTAGGATCAGGATCAAATGTAACCGAGCCAGCTGATGGATTCTTTACAGCAGAGGCAAACTTATCTTTAGAGAAAGTAAGCGGAGGAGTAGTAGATGCTAATGGGAATGGTATTACAGATGCAGGAGACACGATTACCTACAGCTTTACAGTGACCAATAATGGTAATGTATTAGTAGAGAATGCAGTAATCAGTGATGCTTTACTAGGTTTAGTAAATGAGCCAGTAGTTCCAAGTACATTAGCTCCAGGCGCAGTAGGAAGTATAGCAGATCAGGTTTACACGTTAACGGCAGCAGATATAGCAAACGGAAGTGTAACCAATACAGCGGTATCAGAAGCAGACGCTATAGATCCAAATGGAGATCCATTAGGACCTGTGAGCGATGATAGTGATGACCCAAACAATGTGAATGATGTAGATCCAGACGCAGATGGCGACCCAGATGATCCAACGGTGACACCTTTAGATCAGAATGGAATCTTAAACGGATTAGTCTTTGAGGACTTAAACGGAGATGGAGTACAGAATGCAGGCGAGCCAGGCTTAGGTGGTGTAGATGTAGTAGTTACAGATTCAAACGGAGTTGTACAAGTAGTTACAACTCAGCCAGACGGAAGTTGGTCAGTGGTAGTTCCATCAGGAGATACGACAACCGATATAGACGAGTCTACATTACCAGCAGGCACTGATATTCAGACAGCCGGAACAGATCCAACGACTACAACAGTAGGATCAGGATCAAATGTAACCGAGCCAGCTGATGGATTCTTTACAGCAGAGGCAAACTTATCTTTAGAGAAAGTAAGCGGAGGAGTAGTAGATGCTAATGGGAATGGTATTACAGATGCAGGAGACACGATTACCTACAGCTTTACAGTGACCAATAATGGTAACGTGTTAGTAGAGAATGCAGTAATCAGTGATGCTTTACTAGGTTTAGTAAATGAGCCAGTAGTTCCAAGTACATTAGCTCCAGGCGCAGTAGGAAGTATAGCAGATCAGGTTTACACGTTAACGGCAGCAGATATAGCAAACGGAAGTGTAACCAATACAGCGGTATCAGAAGCAGACGCTATAGATCCAAATGGAGATCCATTAGGACCTGTGAGCGATGACAGTGATGATCCAAACAATGTGAATGATGTAGATCCAGACGCAGATGGCGACCCAGATGATCCAACGGTGACACCTTTAGATCAGAATGGAATCTTAAACGGATTAGTCTTTGAGGACTTAAACGGAGATGGAGTACAGAATGCAGGCGAGCCAGGCTTAGGTGGTGTAGATGTAGTAGTTACAGATTCAAACGGAGTTGTACAAGTAGTTACAACTCAGCCAGACGGAAGTTGGTCAGTGGTAGTTCCATCAGGAGATACGACGATAGATGTTACTGATCCAACTGGTACAGTATTAACAACAGTGGGAAGTGATCCCGAAACAGTTACTGTTGTGGCTGGTACAACTAACAGTAGTACAGATGATGGATATCAAGGTCAAGGAACTGTAACAGGATTTGTGTTTGAAGACATAAATAATGATGGGTTATATGATCCAACTGTTGATAATTTATTCCCTGCCGGTACACTAGTTAATTTGACTGATGTTAATGGCGTTGTAACTACAGTGACGGTAGATGCTACTGGTAACTGGACGGCTACAGTCCCTTCTGGAGATTATAATGTGGACGTAGTTGATCCATCAGGTTATATTTTATCTACCATTGGATCAGATCCAGAGAGTATAACGGTAGTGACTAATACAACTGTTACAACTACAGATGATGGATTTATACTTGAAACAGGTTCCATACAAGGGCACGTGTATAATGACTTAAATAACAACGGCGTTCAAGATCCTGGTGAACCAGATCTTGCAGGTGTAAATGTCATCGTAACTGATAGTTTAGGAAATACCCAAATTGTCGTGACTGATAGTAATGGTGATTATACAGTTACAGTAACCGGAGGACAGGATGTTACTATTGATATAGATGAAGCTACATTACCTGCCGGAGCTATTTTAAGTGAAGGTACAGATCCAACTACAGTAACTGTGATTTCTGGTACTACTGTATTTGAGGAAAATAATGGTTATTATATCCCAGGAGTAGTTACAGGTCACTTGTATGAAGATTTAAATGGTAATGGAGTACAGGATGCTGGTGAACCAGATTTAGTTGGTGTAGATGTGGTAATTACTGATAGTAACGGTAACATACAAATTGTTACTACGGATGTTAATGGAGATTATTCTGCGTTGATTTTAACACCTGGTAATGTGGTTGTAGATATTGATGACAATTCGCTACCATTAGGTTTTGTACAAACAGAAGGTACCGATCCTACAACCGTTGTTGTAACATCAGGTAGTACTGTTTTCGAAGAGAACAACGGTTTCAATATACCATCTGTAATTACAGGTCATCTATATGATGACGTTAATGGCAACGGCGTGCAAGATCCAGGAGAACCAGATTTAGCAGGAGTAACTGTGATAATAACAGATTCTTTAGGTATGGTGCAGACTGTAGTTACTGATGTTAACGGTGATTATACAGTAAATGTCTCTGCTCCTGGAGCGACAATTATAGATATTGATGAAACTACTTTACCAGTAGGAGCTGTTCAAACAGAAGGAACAGATCCTACAACGGTGATAGCTGTTTCAGGAGTAACGGTATTTGAAGAAAACAATGGTTTCAATGTTCCAGGAACTGTGTCTGGTACTATCTATGATGATGTCAATGGTAATGGAGTTCAAGATCCAGGTGAGCCTGGATTATCAGGTGTCATAGTAGTCATTACAGATTCACTAGGTAATATAGTTACAGTGGTTACAGATGCAAATGGAAATTACACAGCAGTAGTTTCGGCACCTGGTAATGCTACAGTAGATATAGATGAAGCAACA
The DNA here is from genome assembly GCF_001430865.1 of Nonlabens sp. MIC269. Taxonomy (GTDB): domain Bacteria; phylum Bacteroidota; class Bacteroidia; order Flavobacteriales; family Flavobacteriaceae; genus Nonlabens; species Nonlabens tegetincola. The sequence continues at coordinate 2,116,553 of NZ_CP011373.1, forward strand.
CTACCGGTAGGTGCCATTCAAACACAAGGAACCGATCCAACTGTTGTAACCGTAGTCTCTGGCATTGATACGTTTGAAGAAAATAATGGTTATAATACACCAGCAACCGTAACAGGTCACTTATATGAAGACCTAAATGGTAATGGAGTTCAAGATCCAGGAGAGCCAGATCTTGCAGGAGTAACTGTAGTTATAACTGATTCTGATGGAAATATTCAAACTGTAATTACAGATAATAATGGAGATTATACTGCAACAATTGTGGTACCTGGAGATGTTGTGATTGATATTGATGAAACTACGTTACCTGCAGGTGCAACCCTTACAGAAGGAACAGATCCTACAACTGTAACAGTAACAGCAGGTGCGACAGTGTTTGAAGAAAATAATGGTTTCAATATTCCAGGGACTATTTCAGGACACGTTTATCTGGATTCAAATGGAAATGGAATTCAAGATCCTGGAGAACCTGATCTTGCAGGAGTAAGTGTAATTATAACCGATTCTGAAGGGAATACTCAAACTGTAATTACAGATGCAAATGGTGATTATGTGGCTACCGTAATAGCAGCAGGAGATGCTATTGTAGATATAGATGAAACAACATTGCCAAATAGTGCTTCACAAACAGAAGGGACAGATCCTACAACTGTAACAGTAATTTCAGGTGTAGATGTGTTTGAAGAGAACAACGGTTACAACTATCCAGATAATGATGGAGATGGAATACCAGATGTTGATGATATTGATGATGACAATGATGGTATTATTGATATTCTTGAAGGTAATGGTGATAGTGATGGAGACGGAATTCCAGACTGGTTTGATTTAGACAGTGATGGAGATGGTATTCCTGATAATGTTGAAGGTCAATCAACAGCTGGGTATGTGGAGCCTTCTGGAGTTGATTCTGATGGAAATGGATTAGATGATGCGTACGAAAACACACCAGGATCTGGAGAGGGAATTATGCCAATAGATTTTGATGGTGATGGACTTCCTGATTATCTAGATGAAGATTCTGACGATGATGGAGTTCCTGATAGTACAGAAGGTTTTGATTACGATAATGATGGTCAGCCAGATGTTACGCCTTCAGGAAATGATGCAGATAATGATGGTCTTGATGATGCGTTTGATAGCACACCTAATGGTGGTTATGACGATGCAAATGGAGCATTTGTGGACAGTGATCCTCGCAATGATCTTAATAATACAGATGGGGATGAGGAGCCAGATTATAGAGATTTAGATGATGATAACGATGATATTATTACAGGTCCAGATTTAATAAATGGAGACTTTGATAATGATGGAATCCCAGATTATCTAGATTCAGACCCAAGAAAAATTAAGATTTTTAATGGAGTTACACCAGATGGTGATGGACGTAACGATTTCTTCATCATTCAAGGAATCGAGAATTTTGAAAACACGGTTAGTATTTTCAACCGTTGGGGTGTAGAGGTTTATAATACTGAGAACTATAACAATGGTAACCGTGCATTTAGAGGTATATCAGAAGGTAGAGTGACAGTAGCACAAGGCGAGAAATTACCAGAAGGAACATACTTCTACGTAATTGAGTACATCAATGATCAGAATGAGACAGTTCAATTAGCTGGCTATCTTTATATTAATAGATAAATCATTCAAGCCTTGATTTAGGTCAAGGCTTGATTTTTTTTATAACTTACAAGCATGAAAAAATTAATAGTTGTCTTTGTTTTTTTCGCTTTCGCGAAAGCGTTAACAGCTCAACAGGATCCACAGTACAGTCAGTATATGTATAATCCGATAGTTATAAATCCGGCCTATGCTGGTAATCGCGGTGTAGCGAGTATAGTTGGATTACATCGTAGTCAATGGGTTGGATTGGATGGAGCACCACGCACACAAACCTTGTCGTTTCATACTCCTATTGCCAATAGTAGAGTAGGATTAGGTTTGAGTGTTGTAAATGACGAAATAGGACCAGCTGATGAGACCTATGTAGCGGCAGATTTTAGTTATACGATTCCCGTAGGAGACGAGGCAAGATTAAGTTTTGGACTTAAGGGAGGAATCCACGTGTTAAACGTTGATTTTAATAAGCTAAATATTTTTGATCCAGGAGATCCTAGATTGAGTGAGAATGTAGACAATAGATTGTCACCTACTGTAGGATTAGGACTGTATTATCATACGGATAGGTTTTACGTAGGATTGAGTTCGCCTAATTTATTACAGACGGATCATTTTGATGAGGATAACGACACGAGTTCAGCCACGTTTATAGCAGAGGAGCGTATACACTTATTTGGAACCGTAGGATATGTTTTTGATTTAAATGATAACATTAAGTTCAAGCCAGCTGGACTAGTAAAGATGGTACAAGGAGCACCTTTACAGGTTGACTTAACGGCAAATTTCTTATTCAACGAGAAGTTCACAGTAGGAGCGGCCTATAGGTGGAGTGCTGCTGTTACCGGATTAGTAGGATTTCAAATAAGTGATCAAATGATGATAGGATTTGCCTATGATCGCGAGACTACAGAATTAGGTAATGCGATATACAACGATGGTAGTTATGAATTATTCTTGCGATTTGAATTGTTCAACAGCTACGATAGAATTATCACACCAAGATTCTTTTAATAAAATAGTATCATGAAATTAAAATATATATCTACACTTTTATTGGTGACATTTATTCTGAATTTTTCATCTGCACAGAAAAAGTCAGATTTAGAGAAAGCAAATAAAAAGTATGATCAATTAGCCTTTTTTGAAGCTCAAAAGCTTTATAAAAAACTATTTGAAGATGGTTACGAATCACCAGAGATTTTATCAAAACTTGCCGATGCTTATTACTTTAATGACGAGTTAGAAAAATCCAATAAATATTATACACTACTATTTGAAAAATACAAAGAGTCAGTAAAACCAGAGTATTATTTTAGACATGCGCAAACTTTAAAAGCTACTGGTCAGTATCAGAAAGCAGATGAATTGATGGCAACTTTTAATTCCTTCAAGGGATTTGATTCAAGAGCCAAAAAATATTCTGACGAGCCTAATTATCTGCAAATCATCGATTTTCAGTCAGGAAGATTTATTATAAAAAATGCAGAGGATGTTAATAGTTATACCAGTGATTTTGGTACGGCTTACTACGATGCCAAAGATAAAGTAGTGTTTGCCACGTCTAGAGATACTTCTTCATTGATAAATAGAAGACATACATGGAGTGGACAGGCTTTTCTAGAGCTCTATGAAGCTGATGAAACAAATGCTGGAGAATTAAGAAATGCCAAGGAATTTAAAGGGGTTCTTAATACAAGGTTCCATGAAAGTACACCTACATTTACTAAAGATGGAAACACTGTATATTTTACGCGTAATAACTACTCCGAAGGTGTTGCAAGACAAGATATTGATGGGGTTAACAGACTTAAAATATACAAATCGGTTAAAAAGGGAAAAAGATGGTTACAACCTGTTGAACTACCTTTTAATAGCGATGAATACTCTACAGCGCATCCAGCATTAAGTCCAGATGAGACTAAGTTGTATTTTTCTAGTGATATGCCAGGATCAGTTGGTTATGACATGCGAGAAAAATTTGGGAAGTCTGATTTATGGGTGGTTGATATTTTAGAAGATGGTAATTACAGTGAACCTCGTAATTTGGAAAATGTCAATACAGAAGGTAGAGAAAGTTTTCCTTTTGTAAGTAGCAATAATACTCTCTATTTTGCAAGTACAGGTCATCAAGGATTAGGAGGACTAGATGTATTTGCAAGTTCCATCAAACCAGATGGATCTGTATCTAATGTGGTGAATATTGGTAGTCCTATAAATACACAATATGATGATTTCTCATTTATTATAAATGACGGTAGTAAGCGAGGATACTTCAGTAGTAATAGGCCAGGAGGAATCGGAGATGACGATATTTATAGTTTCATTCAAACAGAAGAGATGCGTAAAGAATGTGAGCACCTTCTTTCTGGTACAGTAACTGATAAAAATACAGGAGCTCCTATAGATGGTGCATTAGTAACCGTTCTTGATGCTAATAATAATGTTGTAGGAGACTTGATTACTAAGGCTAATGGGAAATTTGTATTTAAATTAGAGTGTGATAAACAATATTTCCTACGAGGTGAAAAACGAGAATATGGTACCGACGAGGATTTGTTTACAACACCTTCTCAAACAGATTATAGTGATATACCGCTGGAATTGTCCAAAAACAAACAAGCGCTAGCAGATTGTGATGATATAGCGCCTTTATTAAACATAAAACAAATATACTTTGATTTTGACAAGTCCAATATAAGACCAGATGCAGCTGCAGAATTGACAAAGATTAAAGCATTCATGGAGCTATATCCACAGATAGCTGTTGAAATTAGGTCTCACACAGATAGTCGTGCGCCAGATGATTACAACGATGCTTTAAGTGATCGTAGAGCGCGAAGTACTCGTCAGTGGTTGATCGATAATGGTATCGATGCGTCCAGATTAACAGCCAAAGGTTATGGAGAGCGTCAATTACTTAATAAGTGCTCAAATGGAGTTGAATGTACTCCGGAGGAACATCAACTTAATCGTAGATCAGAGTTTATAATTTCTGGTCTAGGTAAGATTTCCAATTGTAATTAATAAAAAAGAGGTTCTTTAAGAACCTCTTTCTTTTTTAAAATATCGCTTTCGCGAAAGCGTAGCAAAGATTATACAGCTATGGATTCAAATTCCGATACGAAGTGAAATTTGATACTAGGGTATTTTTGTTGCGTCATTTGAAGAGAGAAAGCACTATCTGCGAGAAATACCAATTGACCTTGTTTATCTTTAGCTAAGAACTTGGACTTAACTCTTTTAAAATCTAAAAATTCCTCACTTTTCCAATCCTTAGTATCCACCCAGCAAGCTTTGTGCACGTTAAGGTTCTCGTAGGAACATTTTGCTCCATATTCATGTTCCAGTCTATATTGAATTACTTCAAATTGCAGAGCGCCAACAGTACCAATAACTTTACGACCATTTAGTTCTAGAGTAAATAATTGTGCTACACCTTCATCCATTAATTGATCAATACCCTTAGCAAGCTGTTTTGCTTTCATAGGATCGGCATTATTAATGTATCTAAAATGTTCTGGTGAGAAAGAAGGGATTCCCTTATAATGTAGGATCTCACCACTAGTTAAAGTGTCACCGATTTTAAAATTTCCCGTGTCGTGAAGACCTACAATATCTCCTGGGTACGATATGTCAACAATTTCTTTCTTTTCTGCAAAGAATGCATTAGGACTGGAGAATTTTAAGTTCTTATCTAACCTTACATGTTTATAAGGTTTGTTACGCTCAAAAGTCCCGCTTACAATTTTCACAAAAGCCAGTCTGTCTCTATGTTTAGGGTCCATATTCGCGTGTATCTTGAAAACGAATCCACTAAAGTCTTTTTCTTTAGGATTTACTAATCGTTCCTCAGCATTTTTAGGTCTAGGAGTAGGGGCTATTTTAATGAATGCGTCTAGCAGCTCTTTTACGCCAAAATTATGTAGTGCACTACCATAGAATACAGGTTGCAATTTGCCGTCTAGGTAATCTTTCTCATTAAATTCTGGATAGATACCTTCTACCATTTCAAGTTCTTCTCGTAATGTTTGAGCGCTTTCAGCTCCAATTAGGTTGTCTAATGCCGTATCATTTAAATCGTCTATGGAAGTAGTTTTATTAATGTCTTTAGAAGACTCTCCAGTAAACAATCTTATGTTTTTTTCAAAAAGATTATAAATTCCTTTAAGATCATATCCCATTCCTATAGGAAAACTCAATGGTGTCACTGTAAGTTGTAACTTTTGTTCAATTTCATCGAGTAGATCAAAGGCATCTTTTCCTTCCCTATCCATCTTATTGATGAATACAATCATAGGAATGTTGCGCATTCTACAAACCTCTACAAGTTTTTCAGTTTGCTCTTCCACACCTTTTGCAACGTCTACTACGACGATGACACTATCAACAGCCGTTAAAGTTCTAAAGGTGTCCTCGGCAAAATCTTTGTGTCCTGGTGTATCTAGAATATTAATCTTTGTGTCATTATATTCAAATGCTAGAACCGATGTAGCTACCGATATACCACGTTGACGCTCGATTTCCATGAAGTCACTAGCCGCACCTTTTTTAATTTTATTGCTCTTTACGGCTCCTGCTTCCTGAATAGCACCTCCATAAAGAAGAAGTTTTTCTGTAAGTGTAGTTTTACCTGCATCTGGGTGTGAAACAATACCGAAGGTACGTCTTCTATTAATTTCTTTTTGTAAGGACATGAATGATTAATTATTCGGAAATGCAAAAATACGATAATAGCTGTGTCTAATTTATTTAATAAATTGGGAATTAATATTTAGATTTCTATGTTAAAGTTAATATCATTTCTTTTCCTATATAAAACGATATGCAGTTAAACGATAAAAAACAACAAACAACGAATATTGTTTTAAATTTTATTAACGAATAGTTAAAAATATAAGTTCTATGTAGTTTTAAAAACTGAAGCCTTTGAAAGTATGTTTCATCGGACCTCTTAGTTTATTTCACTTTATTATTCGTATTATGGGTAAAACTACGTTATTAAGAACGTTCAAGAATTTAGGCAAGACCTTTTCTAATAACTCTTTAGTTATAAAAAAAATATTGCTTCCTTTTTCTTTCCTTCTTCTTTCAGTGTCTGTCGGGTATAGTCAATGTGATATTACTATAATATCAACATCGATGATTTCTAGTTGTAATAATAATGGTACACCTACAGATCCATCAGATGATTTTTTTACGGCAGATGTTACAGTTAATTTTGATGCTGCGCCAGCATCTGGTACCTTAGACCTTTCAGGTGATACTGGTGCTCAAACGGTAGATGTTACAACATTTGCCCCTGGAGCAACATCATATACGTTCCCTGCGGTGCAAATGACTTCAGATGGAACGCCGATAAATATTACAGCTTCTTTTAATGGGGATCCTGTATGTACTTTCTCATTTAACGAACCTTCAGCTGGTTTAGCGCCTGATTCATGTAGTCCAGATTGTTTGATAAGTAGTATAGTCTCTTCAAATGCTAGTTCCTGTAATGATTCAGGAACTCCCAACGATCCTAGTGATGATACTTTTACAGTTGATATTACTGTCAATTATACAAATCCTGCAAACTCAGGTACTTTGATAATTGACCAAGGAGGTTCACCAATTGATGCAATTGGTGTGGCTGGATTGGATTCTGCCACTTCACATACCTTTATAAATGTAGTACTGCCTGCAGATGGAAACCCATTTTCAATTCGTGCAAACTTTCCAGATGTAGATTGTCCTTATAATGATCCTGCTGTAGATATAGCTCCTTCGTCATGTAGTCCAAATTGTAACATAACTAATATTAGTGTAGATCCAAGTTCTATTTCTATTTGTGATGATAACGGTACTTCAGGGCCTGGTAATGAAGGTGATGATACTTTTACCGCAGATATAATAATCACATTTGATAGTCTCAATTTGCCTACCGTTGGAACACTTGATCTTACAGGCGATGGAACAGCATCTGTTGGTGTAGGTGGTTTAGATTCTTCCACTAGTCACACCTTTACGGGTGTAGTTTTTTCATCCGATGGTGGAGATGTTGCTTTGTCAGCTGCATTTAATGGAGGTGCAACTACTTGTTCATTCGGTTTGCCAGCAGTTTTTACAGCACCATCGCAGTGTAGTGAAGCTACTACAAATGGAGGTTTGACTATAAGCAAAACCCATTGTGATTGGGGTTATACCACTGATGATAGGTACCGCATTAGATATGAAGGTATTTTAACTAATGGTGGTGTTAATCCAGTTTTTGATCTAAGTATCATTGATGACTTAGGGACGCCTTTTTTAGGAGACGCAAATATTGTAAATATCGTAAGCGTTACAGCTTCAGAAACTAATGATAATACCAGTAGTGTGGCGCCAAATGGTGCGTTTAACGGAACAGTGGATGAGGAGATATTGGATGTTGCAGTAATAGAAGAGTTGCCACCAGGTGAGTCAATTAATTTTTCTATTTGTATTGAGGTGAATGCTGTAGCTGCACTAGATCAGCAAACTATTATCAATGAGGTGATAGCAACAGCCAGAGATGCTGTAACGGGAGAACCATATGAAACCTCTGCAACTGATGCAGAATTTTTTGAAGAAAACCAATCTATTTTGAGTGCAGGATTTGAAGTTAGTGATCCTACACCTACCATAAATACTGATGGTACTTTTGATTTCTTTTATACGATTACATTAAGAAATTCTGGTTCTGGAACTGCAAATAATGTACAATACACCCATGACTTTGGTCATTTATTTGCCGCCTCACCAGCTGTACCAATTAATACTTTGACTGTGACTCGTATTGGAGGAAGCTTGTTGGAAAACCCTGATTTTGATGGTGGCTCAGGATTAATAGGAACTTCTACAGATTTGTTAGTTTCTGGGCAGAGTATGATAAGTGGTGAAACTGCGACTTACCGAATTGATTTAAATGTAGGTCCTACGGGTAATTCCAGTACTAGAACATCTCAAGGTGTTTTTTCTGGAACCGATTTAGGAGGTCGGGCTGTTTCTGATATTTCAAGACAAAACCTGACAGCAGAACATGATGAGGAACAATGTAACTGTGAACCTACTCCAGTTACTTTTTCTTCTACTCCGTTACCAATAATCACTAAAACGGTAACAAGTGATGTTCAAGCGGCTAGCGGTGTAATAGGAAATAAGGATATAACTTTTCAAATAGAGATTGAAAATGATGCAGCTTCTCCTGTTGATTTATTTGTTCCGCAAATAACTGATAACGTGATGGCTATGTGTCCAGGTAACGTCGTTAATGTTAGTAGTCCCCAACTTGAATTAACAACAGCTCTAGTAACACCGGCTTTTAACACATCGTTTACAGGTCAAGGATTTAATGATATTTTTGATGGTGTAACAGGTCAATTAAGACCAGGTGAAAGAATAATAGTTAGTCTAGTTGTAGAAATTATGCAACCTTGTCCAGGAGATAATACAGCGATTTTTACTTCTCAGGACCCTTCGGGACGAGTATTAACACGCAGCAGTTCTGTAGGAATAAATAATCCACCAGTTGCCGAGGATGATGTTTTCTCAACTAATGTAGATCTTCCTATAACTGTAGATTTATTTGCTGATAATGGTAATGGTATAGATTCTGATCCGGATGGTGATCCATTAACGATAATTGAAATAGATGGTATACCTATAACTGATGGAGGTGCTCCAATTGTATTGTCTGATGGAACAATTGTGCAGCTTTCAGGCGGAATGCTAGACATTACTCCGCCGCCAGGTTCATCCGCTCCAGTTTCATTTAGCTATGAAATTTCCGATCCCTTTGGTAATACAGATTCCGCAAATGTCTTCATAACTATCAACACATGTTTAGTTCAAGTAATTTCCCTTGACAATATTTCGAGTTGTAATTCAAACGGTACCACCGGAGACCCGACAGATGATACTTTTACAGCAGATGTTGTTGTTCAATTCACAAACCCACCTGGTTCAGGAAATTTAGATTTAACAGGTGCCGGGATTAACACTTTTGTTCCAGTATCTGGGTTGGATAATGCAGCGCAACATAGATTTACCAATTTAACATTCTCTGCAGATGGTGGTCCTGTTAATTTAACTGCAACGTTTGATAATCCTAGTGGATGCACCGATACTCAAAATGCAGGAACCGCTCCGGATTCTTGTAGCGTCGCTCAATCTGATATAAGAATTACAAAAACGTTAAATCAATCAGGTCCTTTTGCGCCTGGAGATACAGTTTCTTGGAATATAGTTGTAAGTAATTTAGGGACGGACACAGCAACAAATGTATTTGTAACAGACACTCCAACAAATGTTACAATAACAAACATAAATGGAGGTGGCTGTACTACATTTCCTTGTAATTTAGGAACAATAACGGCTAATACACCATTTAGTGACGTCACAATAATTGTTACCGGTACTATAGACGGACCAGGAGCATTTACAAATGTAGTTTCAGTATCTGCAGATCAAGTAGATAGTGTTCCGGCTAACGATACTGATGATGGTAGTGATGGAAATAATGATGGTATAGCAGTTGGTGAAGCCAACTTAGTGACCGTTAAAACTTTAGCTACTGGAGATAGTACTCCGGCAGAAGGTGATACTGTAGCCTTTACAATAACGGTTACTAATAATGGTCCTGATGACGCTACTAATGTCTCATTGGTAGATGCGATTCCAGCCGGACTTACAGCTACAATAAACAATGGAAATACAGGTGGAGATCAACCTTCTACTTATACAGATCCTAATTGGACAATTCCATTTATCGCTAGTGGACAATTTGTAACATTGAATATTGAAGGAGTAGTAGATGCTGGTGAGGATGGAAATACGATTACGAACAGCACAACTGCAGCTACAACGCCTGATCAAACAGATCCAACGACAGCTGGTGATGATTTAAATGAAAGTATTACTGTAGATGGATGTATAGATACTGATGGTGATGGCGATTGCGATAGTACAGATCCAGATCCAGCAAACCCATGTGTGTTTACAACCGGTAGTGTAGCAGACACTTCGAATGCTACGTGGCAGGCTGCAGATTGTGACGGTGATGGTGATCCAAACGGATCAGATCCAGATCCATCAAACCCTTGTGTTGTTAGTGGAACACCAACTGTACCTGCTTCAACAGATCCAAATTATTCAATATGGGCTGCAGAAGATTGTGATGGTGATGGCGTAACTAACGACCAAGAAGTTACAGATTCAACAGATCCTTTTGATTCATGTGAATATATTCAAACAAATCAAGATTATACAGTAACAACTTTAGAATTCCAAAATGCAGACTGTGACGGAGATGGTGTGACAAATGCAAATGAAATAGATCCAGATGGTAATGGTGAAGATGATGGAAACGGAACAGATCCATCAGATCCTTGTGATTACGAACCTTTATTGGTGACTGAAACACAAACAGGAGCTTGGATTTTAGCAGATTGTGATGGCGATGGCGATCCAAACGGAAGTGATCCTAATCCTCAAGATCCTTGTGATTTTTCTTCTGGCACAACGACACCTTCAAACCCAGGAACACCAGGAACACCAGAACAAACGGCATATGATATTTGGGCAGTAGCCGATTGTGATGGTGATGGAGATTCTAACGGAACTGATCCAGATCCACAAGATCCATGTGTGTTTACAGCAGGAAGTACAGCCGATACGAGTAATCCAATCTGGCAAGCCGCTGATTGTGATGGAGATGGAGAGACAAATGGGACAGAAAACTCTAATGGATCAGATCCAACCGATCCATGTAGTGTAAGTGGAACAGCAATGGTACCAGATGTAAGTGATGCCAATTATGCTGTATGGGCAGCCGCTGACTGTGATGGTGATGGTGAGACCAACGGAGAAGAAGTAATGAATGGTACAGAGCCGTTTGATCCATGTAGTGTTACGACTTCAACAATACCAGCAACGACAGATGAGAATTATGCCGTATGGGCAGCCGTTGATTGTGATGGCGATGGAGATTCCAATGGAACAGATCCAGCACCAAATGACCCATGTGTATTTACAGCAGGAAGTGTAGCAGATACAAGTAATCCTATTTGGCAAGCCGCTGATTGTGATGGCGATGGAGATTCTAACGGAACCGATCCAGCACCAAATGATCCATGTGTGTTTACAGCAGGAAGTACAGCTGATACGAGTAATGCAATTTGGCAAGCCGCCGATTGTGATGGTGATGGAGATTCAAACGGAACTGATCCAGATCCAGAAGATCCGTGTGTTTTCACAGCAGGAAGTACAGCCGATACGAGTAATCCAATCTGGCAAGCCGCCGATTGTGATGGAGACGGTGAAACTAACGGAACAGAAAACTCAAATGGATCAGATCCAACCGATCCATGTAGTGTAAGTGGAACAGCAATGGTACCAGATGTAAGTGATGCGAATTATGCTGTATGGGCAGCCGCTGACTGTGATGGTGATGGTGAGACCAACGGAGAAGAAGTAATGAATGGTACAGAGCCGTTTGATCCATGTAGTGTTACGACTTCAACAATACCAGCAACGACAGATGAGAATTATGCCGTATGGGCAGCCGCTGATTGTGATGGCGATGGAGATTCCAATGGTACAGATCCAGTACCAAATGACCCATGTGTATTTACAGCAGGAAGTGTAGCAGATACAAGTAATCCTATTTGGCAAGCCGCTGATTGTGATGGCGATGGAGATTCTAACGGAACCGATCCAGCACCAAATGATCCATGTGTGTTTACAGCAGGAAGTACAGCTGATACGAGTAATCCTATTTGGCAAGCCGCTGATTGTGATGGAGATGGAGATTCTAACGGAACTGATCCAGATCCAGAAGATCCGTGTGTTTTCACAGCAGGAAGTACAGCCGATACGAGTAATCCAATCTGGCAAGCCGCCGATTGTGATGGTGATGGTGAGACTAATGGAGATGATCCAGCTCCGTTTGATCCTTGTGTAGGAGCGGAACTTGCTAATGTTGATTTATCAGATAATAACACAGATTGGTATAATGCTGATTGTGATGGAGATGGTGTAATTAATGGTTTAGAACTAGATCCTGATATGGATGGTATTGCTGGTCCTAATGGAACCGATTTAAATGATCCTTGTGATTACAATGAAGATGATGTGGTAGATGGGACTCAAGCGGAGCCATGGTTGTCCACTGATTGTGATGGAGATGGTGTTCTAAATAGTGCTGAGATAGCAGACGGAACTAATCCAAACGATGCGTGTAGTTATGACCCAGCAAGTGTAACAGTAGCAGTAACAAGTACCGTAGATTGTGATGGAGACGGAGTAACGGATGCTGATGAGATAGCAAACGGAACCGATCCAAACGATGCATGTAGTTATAATGTGGCAGATATTACGGTATCAGTAACCAGCACAGTAGACTGTGATGGAGATGGAGTAACGGATGCTGATGAGATTAATGGTCCAGATGGAGATCCAAATACAGCAGACGGAACCGATCCAAACGATCCATGTAGTTATGATCCATCAAGTGTTACGTTAGCAGTAACGAGTATGGTAGATTGTGATGGAGATGGAGTAACGGATGCTGATGAGATAGCAGACGGAACCGATCCAAATGATGCGTGTAGTTATGATCCAGCAAGTGTAACAGTAGCAGTAACAAGCACAGTAGATTGTGATGGAGACGGAGTAACGGATGCTGATGAGATAGCAGACGGAACCGATCCGAACGATGCGTGTAGTTATGATCCAGCAAGTGTAACAGTAGCGGTAACAAGTACCGTAGATTGTGATGGAGACGGAGTAACGGATGCTGATGAGATAGCAAACGGAACCGATCCAAACGATGCATGTAGTTATAATGTTGCAGATATTACGGTATCAGTAACCAGTACTGTAGACTGTGATGGCGATGGAGTAACGGATGCTGATGAGATTAATGGTCCAGATGGAGATCCAAATACAGCAGATGGAACCGATCCAAACGATCCATGTAGTTATGATCCATCAAGTGTTACGTTAGCAGTAACGAGTATGGTAGATTGTGATGGAGACGGAGTAACTGATGCTGATGAGATAGCAAACGGAACTGATCCAAACGATGCGTGTAGTTATAATGTTGCAGATGTAACAGTAGCAGTAACCAGTACTGTAGATTGTGATGGAGACGGAGTAATCGATGCTGATGAGATAGCAGACGGAACCGATCCAAACGATGCGTGTAGTTATGATCCAGCAAGTGTAACAGTAGCGGTAACAAGTACCGTAGATTGTGATGGAGACGGAGTAACGGATGCTGATGAGATAGCAAACGGAACCGATCCAAACGATGCATGTAGTTACAATGTTGCAGATATTACGGTATCAGTAACAAGCACAGTAGATTGTGATGGAGATGGAGTAACGGATGCTGATGAGATTAATGGTCCAGATGGAGATCCAAATACAGCAGATGGAACCGATCCAAACGATCCATGTAGTTATGATCCATCAAGTGTTACGTTAGCAGTAACGAGTATGGTAGATTGTGATGAAGATGGAGTAACTGATGCTGATGAGATAGCAAACGGAACTGATCCAAATGATGCATGTAGTTACAATGTTGCAGATGTAACAGTAGCAGTAACAAGCACAGTAGATTGTGATGGAGATGGAGTGATAGATGCTGATGAGATAGCAGACGGAACCGATCCGAACGATGCGTGTAGTTATGATCCAGCAAGTGTAACAGTAGCAGTAACAAGTACCGTAGATTGTGATGGAGACGGAGTAACGGATGCTGATGAGATAGCAAACGGAACCGATCCAAACGATGCATGTAGTTATAATGTGGCAGATATTACGGTATCAGTAACCAGCACAGTAGACTGTGATGGAGATGGAGTAACGGATGCTGATGAGATTAATGGTCCAGATGGAGATCCAAATACAGCAGACGGAACCGATCCAAACGATGCATGTAGTTATGATCCATCAAGTGTTACGTTAGCAGTAACGAGCACAGTAGATTGTGATGGAGATGGAGTAACTGATGCTGATGAGATAGCAAACGGAACCGATCCAAATGATGCATGTAGTTACAATGTTGCAGATGTAACAGTAGCAGTAACAAGCACAGTAGATTGTGATGGAGATGGAGTGATAGATGCTGATGAGATAGCAGACGGAACCGATCCGAACGATGCGTGTAGTTATGATCCAGCAAGTGTAACAGTAGCAGTAACAAGTACCGTAGATTGTGATGGAGACGGAGTAACGGATGCTGATGAGATAGCAAACGGAACCGATCCAAACGATGCATGTAGTTATAATGTTGCAGATATTACAGTATCAGTAACGAGCACAGTAGACTGTGATGGAGATGGAGTAACGGATGCTGATGAGATTAATGGTCCAGATGGAGATCCAAATACAGCAGACGGAACCGATCCAAACGATCCATGTAGTTATGATCCATCAAGTGTTACGTTAGCAGTAACGAGCACAGTAGATTGTGATGGAGATGGAGTAACGGATGCTGATGAGATAGCAGACGGAACCGATCCAAATGATGCGTGTAGTTATGATCCAGCAAGTGTAACAGTAGCAGTAACAAGCACAGTAGATTGTGATGGAGACGGAGTAACGGATGCTGATGAGATAGCAGACGGAACCGATCCGAACGATGCGTGTAGTTATGATCCAGCAAGTGTAACAGTAGCGGTAACAAGTACCGTAGATTGTGATGGAGATGGAGTAACGGATGCTGATGAGATAGCAAACGGAACCGATCCAAACGATGCGTGTAGTTATGATCCAGCAAGTGTAACAGTAGCGGTAACCAGCACAGTAGACTGTGATGGAGATGGAGTAACGGATGCTGATGAGATTAATGGTCCAGATGGAGATCCAAATACAGCAGATGGAACCGATCCAAACGATCCATGTAGTTATGATCCATCAAGTGTTACGTTAGCAGTAACGAGTATGGTAGATTGTGATGGAGATGGAGTAACGGATGCTGATGAGATAGCAAACGGAACCGATCCAAATGATGCGTGTAGTTATAATGTTGCAGATGTAACAGTAGCAGTAACAAGCACAGTAGATTGTGATGGAGATGGAGTGATAGATGCTTATGAGATAGCAGACGGAACCGATCCGAACGATGCGTGTAGTTATGATCCAGCAAGTGTAACAGTAGCAGTAACAAGTACCGTAGATTGTGATGGAGACGGAGTAACGGATGCTGATGAGATAGCAAACGGAACCGATCCAAACGATGCATGTAGTTATAATGTGGCAGATATTACGGTATCAGTAACCAGCACAGTAGATTGTGATGGAGATGGAGTAACGGATGCTGATGAGATTAATGGTCCAGATGGAGATCCAAATACAGCAGACGGAACCGATCCAAACGATCCATGTAGTTATGATCCATCAAGTGTTACGTTAGCAGTAACGAGTATGGTAGATTGTGATGGAGACGGAGTAACGGATGCTGATGAGATAGCAGCCGGAACCGATCCAAACGATGCGTGTAGTTATAATGTTGCAGATGTAACAGTAGCAGTAACCAGTACTGTAGATTGTGATGGCGATGGAGTAACGGATGCTGATGAGATAGCAGACGGAACTGATCCAAACGATGCGTGTAGTTATGATCCAGCAAGTGTAACAGTAGCAGTAACAAGTACCGTAGATTGTGATGGAGACGGAGTAACGGATGCTGATGAGATAGCAAACGGAACCGATCCAAACGATGCATGTAGTTACAATGTTGCAGATATTACGGTATCAGTAACCAGCACAGTAGACTGTGATGGCGATGGAGTAACGGATGCTGATGAGATTAATGGTCCAGATGGAGATCCAAATACAGCAGACGGAACCGATCCAAACGATCCATGTAGTTATGATCCATCAAGTGTTACGTTAGCAGTAACGAGTATGGTAGATTGTGATGGAGACGGAGTAACGGATGCTGATGAGATAGCGGAAGGAACCGATCCAAATGATGCGTGTAGTTACAATGTTGCAGATGTAACAGTAGCAGTAACCAGTACTGTAGATTGTGATGGAGACGGAGTAATCGATGCTGATGAGATAGCAGACGGAACCGATCCAAACGATGCGTGTAGTTATGATCCAGCAAGTGTAACAGTAGCAGTAACAAGTACCGTAGATTGTGATGGAGACGGAGTAACGGATGCTGATGAGATAGCAAACGGAACCGATCCAAACGATGCATGTAGTTATAATGTTGCAGATATTACGGTATCAGTAACGAGCACAGTAGACTGTGATGGAGATGGAGTAACGGATGCTGATGAGATTAATGGTCCAGATGGAGATCCAAATACAGCAGATGGAACCGATCCAAACGATCCATGTAGTTATGATCCATCAAGTGTTACGTTAGCAGTAACGAGTATGGTAGATTGTGATGGAGATGGAGTAACGGATGCTGATGAGATAGCAAACGGAACTGATCCAAACGATGCATGTAGTTACAATGTTGCAGATGTAACAGTAGCAGTAACAAGCACAGTAGATTGTGATGGAGATGGAGTGATAGATGCTGATGAGATAGCAGACGGAACCGATCCGAACGATGCGTGTAGTTATGATCCAGCAAGTGTAACAGTAGCAGTAACAAGTACCGTAGATTGTGATGGAGACGGAGTAACGGATGCTGATGAGATAGCAAACGGAACCGATCCAAACGATGCATGTAGTTATAATGTTGCAGATGTAACAGTAGCAGTAACAAGCACAGTAGATTGTGATGGAGATGGAGTAATCGATGCTGATGAGATAGCAGCCGGAACCGATCCAAACGATCCATGTAGTTACAATCTTAGTAACGTTTCAGTTCCAGTGACCAGCACAGTAGATTGTGATGGAGATGGAGTAACGGATGCCGATGAGATTAATGGTCCAGATGGAGATCCAGGAACATCAGATGGTACCAACCCTAACGATCCATGTGATTACAACGTGTCACAAATAACAGTAGCGGTGACAAGTGGAGTAGATTGTGATGGCGATGGAGTAACGGATGCTGATGAGATAGCAGACGGAACTGATCCAAACGATGCGTGTAGTTATGATCCAGCAAGTGTAACAGTAGCAGTAACAAGTACCGTAGATTGTGATGGAGACGGAGTAACGGATGCTGATGAGATAGCAAACGGAACCGATCCAAACGATGCATGTAGTTATAATGTTGCAGATATTACGGTATCAGTAACCAGCACAGTAGATTGTGATGGCGATGGAGTAACGGATGCTGATGAGATTAATGGTCCAGATGGAGATCCAAATACAGCAGACGGAACCGATCCAAACGATCCATGTAGTTATGATCCATCAAGTGTTACGTTAGCAGTAACGAGTATGGTAGATTGTGATGGAGACGGAGTAACTGATGCTGATGAGATAGCAAACGGAACTGATCCAAATGATGCATGTAGTTACAATGTTGCAGATGTAACAGTAGCAGTAACCAGTACTGTAGATTGTGATGGAGACGGAGTAATCGATGCTGATGAGATAGCAGACGGAACCGATCCAAACGATGCGTGTAGTTATGATCCAGCAAGTGTAACAGTAGCGGTAACAAGTACCGTAGATTGTGATGGAGACGGAGTAACGGATGCTGATGAGATAGCAAACGGAACCGATCCAAACGATGCATGTAGTTATAATGTTGCAGATATTACGGTATCAGTAACCAGCACAGTAGACTGTGATGGAGATGGAGTAATCGATGCTGATGAGATAGCAGCCGGAACCGATCCAAACGATCCATGTAGTTACAATCTTAGTAACGTTTCAGTTCCAGTGACGAGCACAGTAGATTGTGATGGAGATGGAGTAACGGATGCCGATGAGATTAATGGTCCAGATGGAGATCCAGGAACATCAGATGGTACCAACCCTAACGATCCATGTGATTACAACGTGTCACAAATAACAGTAGCGGTGACAAGTGGAGTAGATTGTGATGGCGATGGAGTAACCGATGCTGATGAGATAGCAGACGGAACTGATCCAAACGATGCGTGTAGTTATGATCCAGCAAGTGTAACAGTAGCAGTAACAAGTACCGTAGATTGTGATGGAGACGGAGTAACGGATGCTGATGAGATAGCAAACGGAACCGATCCAAACGATGCATGTAGTTACAATGTTGCAGATATTACGGTATCAGTAACCAGCACAGTAGACTGTGATGGCGATGGAGTAACGGATGCTGATGAGATTAATGGTCCAGATGGAGATCCAAATACAGCAGACGGAACCGATCCAAACGATCCATGTAGTTATGATCCATCAAGTGTTACGTTAGCAGTAACGAGTATGGTAGATTGTGATGGAGACGGAGTAACGGATGCTGATGAGATAGCGGAAGGAACCGATCCAAATGATGCGTGTAGTTACAATGTTGCAGATGTAACAGTAGCAGTAACAAGCACAGTAGATTGTGATGGAGATGGAGTGATAGATGCTGATGAGATAGCAGACGGAACCGATCCGAACGATGCGTGTAGTTATGATCCAGCAAGTGTAACAGTAGCAGTAACAAGTACCGTAGATTGTGATGGAGACGGAGTAACGGATGCTGATGAGATAGCAAACGGAACCGATCCAAACGATGCATGTAGTTATAATGTTGCAGATATTACAGTATCAGTAACGAGCACAGTAGACTGTGATGGAGATGGAGTAACGGATGCTGATGAGATTAATGGTCCAGATGGAGATCCAAATACAGCAGATGGAACCGATCCAAACGATCCATGTAGTTATGATCCATCAAGTGTTACGTTAGCAGTAACGAGTATGGTAGATTGTGATGGAGATGGAGTAACGGATGCTGATGAGATAGCAAACGGAACTGATCCAAACGATGCATGTAGTTACAATGTTGCAGATGTAACAGTAGCAGTAACAAGCACAGTAGATTGTGATGGAGATGGAGTGATAGATGCTGATGAGATAGCAGACGGAACCGATCCGAACGATGCGTGTAGTTATGATCCAGCAAGTGTAACAGTAGCAGTAACAAGTACCGTAGATTGTGATGGAGACGGAGTAACGGATGCTGATGAGATAGCAAACGGAACCGATCCAAACGATGCATGTAGTTATAATGTTGCAGATGTAACAGTAGCAGTAACAAGCACAGTAGATTGTGATGGAGATGGAGTAATCGATGCTGATGAGATAGCAGCCGGAACCGATCCAAACGATCCATGTAGTTACAATCTTAGTAACGTTTCAGTTCCAGTGACCAGCACAGTAGATTGTGATGGAGATGGAGTAACGGATGCCGATGAGATTAATGGTCCAGATGGAGATCCAGGAACATCAGATGGTACCAACCCTAACGATCCATGTGATTACAACGTGTCACAAATAACAGTAGCGGTGACAAGTGGAGTAGATTGTGATGGCGATGGAGTAACGGATGCTGATGAGATAGCAGACGGAACTGATCCAAACGATGCGTGTAGTTATGATCCAGCAAGTGTAACAGTAGCAGTAACAAGTACCGTAGATTGTGATGGAGACGGAGTAACGGATGCTGATGAGATAGCAAACGGAACCGATCCAAACGATGCATGTAGTTATAATGTTGCAGATATTACGGTATCAGTAACCAGCACAGTAGATTGTGATGGCGATGGAGTAACGGATGCTGATGAGATTAATGGTCCAGATGGAGATCCAAATACAGCAGACGGAACCGATCCAAACGATCCATGTAGTTATGATCCATCAAGTGTTACGTTAGCAGTAACGAGTATGGTAGATTGTGATGGAGACGGAGTAACTGATGCTGATGAGATAGCAAACGGAACTGATCCAAATGATGCATGTAGTTACAATGTTGCAGATGTAACAGTAGCAGTAACCAGTACTGTAGATTGTGATGGAGACGGAGTAATCGATGCTGATGAGATAGCAGACGGAACCGATCCAAACGATGCGTGTAGTTATGATCCAGCAAGTGTAACAGTAGCGGTAACAAGTACCGTAGATTGTGATGGAGACGGAGTAACGGATGCTGATGAGATAGCAAACGGAACCGATCCAAACGATGCATGTAGTTACAATGTTGCAGATGTAACAGTAGCAGTAACAAGCACAGTAGATTGTGATGGAGATGGAGTAACGGATGCTGATGAGATTAATGGTCCAGATGGAGATCCAAATACAGCAGATGGAACCGATCCAAACGATCCATGTAGTTATGATCCATCAAGTGTTACGTTAGCAGTAACGAGTATGGTAGATTGTGATGAAGATGGAGTAACTGATGCTGATGAGATAGCAAACGGAACTGATCCAAATGATGCATGTAGTTACAATGTTGCAGATGTAACAGTAGCAGTAACAAGCACAGTAGATTGTGATGGAGATGGAGTGATAGATGCTGATGAGATAGCAGACGGAACCGATCCGAACGATGCGTGTAGTTATGATCCAGCAAGTGTAACAGTAGCAGTAACAAGTACCGTAGATTGTGATGGAGACGGAGTAACGGATGCTGATGAGATAGCAAACGGAACCGATCCAAACGATGCATGTAGTTATAATGTTGCAGATATTACAGTATCAGTAACGAGCACAGTAGATTGTGATGGAGATGGAGTAACGGATGCTGATGAGATTAATGGTCCAGATGGAGATCCAAATACAGCAGACGGAACCGATCCAAACGATGCATGTAGTTATGATCCATCAAGTGTTACGTTAGCAGTAACGAGCACAGTAGATTGTGATGGAGATGGAGTAACGGATGCTGATGAGATAGCAGACGGAACCGATCCAAATGATGCGTGTAGTTATGATCCAGCAAGTGTAACAGTAGCAGTAACAAGCACAGTAGATTGTGATGGAGACGGAGTAACGGATGCTGATGAGATAGCAGACGGAACCGATCCGAACGATGCGTGTAGTTATGATCCAGCAAGTGTAACAGTAGCGGTAACAAGTACCGTAGATTGTGATGGAGATGGAGTAACGGATGCTGATGAGATAGCAAACGGAACCGATCCAAACGATGCATGTAGTTACAATGTTGCAGATGTAACAGTAGCAGTAACAAGCACAGTAGATTGTGATGGAGATGGAGTAACGGATGCTGATGAGATTAATGGTCCAGATGGAGATCCAAATACAGCAGATGGAACCGATCCAAACGATGCATGTAGTTATGACCCATCAAGTGTTACGTTAGCAGTAACGAGTATGGTAGATTGTGATGGAGATGGAGTAACTGATGCTGATGAGATAGCAAACGGAACTGATCCAAACGATGCATGTAGTTATGATCCAGCAAGTGTAACAGTAGCAGTAACAAGCACAGTAGATTGTGATGGCGATGGAGTAGTTGATGCTGATGAGATAGCAGACGGAACCGATCCGAACGATGCGTGTAGTTATGATCCAGCAAGTGTAACAGTAGCGGTAACAAGTACCGTAGATTGTGATGGAGACGGAGTAACGGATGCTGATGAGATAGCAAACGGAACCGATCCAAACGATGCATGTAGTTATAATGTTGCAGATGTAACAGTAGCAGTAACAAGCACAGTAGACTGTGATGGAGATGGAGTAACGGATGCTGATGAGATTAATGGTCCAGATGGAGATCCAAATACAGCAGACGGAACCGATCCAAACGATGCATGTAGTTATGATCCATCAAGTGTTACGTTAGCAGTAACGAGTATGGTAGATTGTGATGGAGACGGAGTAACGGATGCTGATGAGATAGCGGAAGGAACCGATCCAAATGATGCGTGTAGTTACAATGTTGCAGATGTAACAGTAGCAGTAACAAGCACAGTAGATTGTGATGGAGATGGAGTGATAGATGCTGATGAGATAGCAGACGGAACCGATCCGAACGATGCGTGTAGTTATGATCCAGCAAGTGTAACAGTAGCAGTAACAAGTACCGTAGATTGTGATGGAGACGGAGTAACGGATGCTGATGAGATAGCAAACGGAACCGATCCAAACGATGCATGTAGTTATAATGTTGCAGATATTACAGTATCAGTAACGAGCACAGTAGACTGTGATGGAGATGGAGTAACGGATGCTGATGAGATTAATGGTCCAGATGGAGATCCAAATACAGCAGATGGAACCGATCCAAACGATCCATGTAGTTATGATCCATCAAGTGTTACGTTAGCAGTAACGAGTATGGTAGATTGTGATGGAGATGGAGTAACGGATGCTGATGAGATAGCAAACGGAACTGATCCAAACGATGCATGTAGTTACAATGTTGCAGATGTAACAGTAGCAGTAACAAGCACAGTAGATTGTGATGGAGATGGAGTGATAGATGCTGATGAGATAGCAGACGGAACCGATCCGAACGATGCGTGTAGTTATGATCCAGCAAGTGTAACAGTAGCAGTAACAAGTACCGTAGATTGTGATGGAGACGGAGTAACGGATGCTGATGAGATAGCAAACGGAACCGATCCAAACGATGCATGTAGTTATAATGTGGCAGATATTACGGTATCAGTAACCAGTACTGTAGACTGTGATGGAGATGGAGTAACGGATGCTGATGAGATTAATGGTCCAGATGGAGATCCAAATACAGCAGATGGAACCGATCCAAACGATCCATGTAGTTATGATCCATCAAGTGTTACGTTAGCAGTAACGAGTATGGTAGATTGCGATGGAGACGGAGTAACGGATGCTGATGAGATAGCAAACGGAACCGATCCAAACGATGCGTGTAGTTACAATGTTGCAGATGTAACCGTAGCAGTAACGAGCACAGTAGATTGTGATGGCGATGGAGTAACGGATGCTGATGAGATAGCAGACGGAACCGATCCAAACGATGCGTGTAGTTATGATCCAGCAAGTGTAACAGTAGCAGTAACAAGTACCGTAGATTGTGATGGAGACGGAGTAACGGATGCTGATGAGATAGCAAACGGAACCGATCCAAACGATGCATGTAGTTACAATGTTGCAGATATTACGGTATCAGTAACCAGCACAGTAGACTGTGATGGCGATGGAGTAACGGATGCTGATGAGATTAATGGTCCAGATGGAGATCCAAATACAGCAGACGGAACCGATCCAAACGATCCATGTAGTTATGATCCATCAAGTGTTACGTTAGCAGTAACGAGTATGGTAGATTGTGATGGAGACGGAGTAACGGATGCTGATGAGATAGCGGCAGGAACCGATCCAAACGATGCATGTAGTTACAATGTTGCAGATGTAACAGTAGCAGTAACAAGTGGAGTAGATTGTGATGGAGATGGAGTGATAGATGCTGATGAGATAGCAGACGGAACTGATCCAAACGATGCGTGTAGTTATGATCCAGCAAGTGTAACAGTAGCGGTAACAAGTACCGTAGATTGTGATGGAGACGGAGTAACGGATGCTGATGAGATAGCAAACGGAACCGATCCAAACGATGCATGTAGTTACAATGTTGCAGATATTACGGTATCAGTAACCAGCACAGTAGACTGTGATGGAGATGGAGTGATAGATGCAGATGAGATTGCAGACGGAACCGATCCAACAGATGCTTGTGATTATGATCAAGGTAGTATTACAGTTCCGGTGACCAGCACAGTAGATTGTGATGGAGATGGAGTAACGGATGCTGATGAGATTAATGGTCCAGATGGAGATCCAAGTACACCAGATGGAACTAACCCTAACGATCCATGTGATTACAACGTGTCACAGATAACAGTATCAGTAACCAGCACAGTAGATTGTGATGGAGATGGAGTGACCGATGCTGATGAGATAGCAGACGGAACTGATCCAAACGATCCGTGTGATTTAAATGTTGGAAGTATTACGGTAGCTCAATCAGGAGACTATTTGTCAGCAGACTGTGATGGTGATGGAGTGACTAATGGAGACGAATTAACAGCAGGGACAGATCCTAATGACCCATGTGATTACGATGCATCACAACAGGATGTGTCTGTTACTTCTCCAGCGTGGCAAGGTGCTGATTGTGATGGTGACGGTGTTTCAAACGGTACCGAATTAAATGATGGAACCGACCCACAAGATCCTTGTAATTATGATGTGAATAGCCAAGATTTAACAATAGTAACATCAGTTTGGAATGCGCTAGACTGTGATGGTGATGGTGTTACTAACGGTGATGAAATAATCGATGGGACTGATCCAATTGATTCTTGTGATCTAATAGTAGGAAGTATTACTTTAACTCAAGGAGGCGATTTTCTAGATGCAGATTGTGACGGTGATGGAGTTACTAATGGTGATGAGATCGCAGACGGTACTGATCTAAATGACCCTTGTGATTATCTTACCACTAGTCAGACAATAACTCCAAGTGATGAATGGGCTATGTTAGATTGTGATGGTGATGGAGTAACTAACGGACAGGAATTAATAGATGGGACTGATACTCAAGATCCATGTGATTATGACTCAATATCACAAGACGTAAGTCTAGCATCAGGAGCATGGGATGCCTTAGATTGTGATGGAGATGGCGTATCCAATATTGATGAATTATTCCCTCCAAACGGTGGAGATCCTACAGATCCACAAGATCCATGTAGCGTTAATCTAGATGATCAATCAACAACACCTTCTCAAGAATGGTTAGATGCAGATTGTGATATGGATAATGTTCCAAATGGAGTGGAACTTACAAGAGGCGATACAGATGGAGATGGTGTTCCAGATGTTTTTGATACCGATGATGATGGAGATGGTGTAGATACGATTTTTGAAGACTACGATGGTGATAATGATCCTACCGATCAAGACTCTGATGGCGATGGCATACCAGACTACCTAGATACAGACGATGATGGCGATGGAATTGATACTATGGATGAAGGGCCAAATCCAGATGGAGATGGTGATCCAAACACAGGAGATACTAGTGATATCGATGGTGATGGAATTCCAGATTATCTAGATTCAGATCCACGTCGAATAAGAGTATGGAATGCAGTTACGCCTAATGAGGATGGTAGAAATGATTACTTCATATTAGAAGGAATTGAGAATTTTGAAAATACAGTTCATATCTATAATAGATGGGGTATTGAGGTTTATAACACTGAGAATTACGATAATGAAACTCGTAGGTTTGAAGGTGTTTCAGAAGGACGAGTTACCGTCGAGCAAGGTGAGAAATTACCGACTGGTACATACTTCTATGTAGTAGAATATATAGATGATTTTGGAAAAACTCAGAAATTGGCCGGTTATTTATACATCAGATAAAATGAAAAAAAATCTAGGCTTAGATGGA
Source organism: Nonlabens sp. MIC269 (assembly GCF_001430865.1). Taxonomy (GTDB): domain Bacteria; phylum Bacteroidota; class Bacteroidia; order Flavobacteriales; family Flavobacteriaceae; genus Nonlabens; species Nonlabens tegetincola. The sequence continues at coordinate 2,142,474 of NZ_CP011373.1, forward strand.
AGTCTAAGTCTAGATTAATTATTAAGAATACAAGCATGAAAAAATTAATAGTTGTCTTTGTTTTTTTCGCTTTCGCGAAAGCGTTAACAGCTCAACAGGATCCACAGTACAGTCAGTATATGTATAATCCGATAGTTATAAATCCGGCCTATGCTGGTAATCGCGGTGTAGCGAGTATAGTTGGATTACATCGTAGTCAATGGGTTGGATTGGATGGAGCACCACGTACACAAACCTTGTCGTTTCATACTCCTATTGCCAATAGTAGAGTAGGATTAGGTTTGAGTGTTGTAAATGACGAAATAGGACCAGCTGATGAGACCTATGTAGCGGCAGATTTTAGTTATACGATTCCTGTAGGAGACGAGGCAAGATTAAGTTTTGGACTTAAGGGAGGAATCCACGTGTTAAATGTTGATTTTAATAAGCTAAATATTTTTGATCCAGGAGATCCTAGATTGAGTGAGAATGTAGACAATAGATTGTCACCTACTGTAGGATTAGGACTGTATTATCATACGGATAGGTTTTACGTAGGATTGAGTTCGCCTAATTTATTACAGACGGATCATTTTGATGAGGATAACGACACGAGTTCAGCCACGTTTATAGCAGAGGAGCGTATACACTTATTTGGAACCGTAGGATATGTTTTTGATTTAAATGATAACATTAAGTTCAAGCCAGCTGGACTAGTAAAGATGGTACAAGGAGCACCTTTACAGGTTGACTTAACGGCAAATTTCTTATTCAACGAGAAGTTTACAGTAGGAGCGGCCTATAGATGGAGTGCTGCTGTTACTGGATTAGTAGGATTTCAAATAAGTGATCAAATGATGATAGGATTTGCCTATGATCGCGAGACTACAGAATTAGGTAATGCGATATACAACGACGGTAGTTATGAATTATTCTTGCGATTTGAATTGTTCAACAGCTACGATAGAATTATCACACCAAGATTCTTTTAATAAAATTAAAAAGTTACAATGAAATATTTAATTGTTATACTAGGATTAGTTTCCACGATATCTCTCGCTCAAGATAGAAATGTAATAGAGCCAGATAAAGTATATGATGAGTATGCTTTTATAGATGCACAACACATGTATTTAAATATGGTGGAGGACGGTTACGGGACAAGTAATGTCTATAAAAAACTAGGAGATACTTATTACTTCAATAACGACTATTCAAATTCACACAAATGGTATACAAAACTATTTGAGAATAACGATGGCGCGATAGAAAGTGAATACTATTTTAGATATGTTCAAAGTTTAAAAGCGGTAAAGGATTATGATAAGGCTGATGCGTTATTAATAGAATATCAAAAAATTAAGGGAGCAGATTCGTTTACTGAAATTTTTGTAAACGATAAAAATTATCTTGAGATGATTGAACTTCAATCATGGAGATATACCATTAAAAATTTAGAGATAAATAGTGAGTCTCAAGAATTTGGAACCGCTTATCTTAATGGGAGTAATGAAGTGGTATATGCAAGTTCAAAGGATTCTGCTTCTATGATTAACAGACGTCATAAATGGAGTGAACGACAGTTTTTAGATTTATACGTTGCTCAAATTGATAGAACAAGTTTAGAACTTGTTAATCCTAGAAAATTTGGAAATGGCGATCAAAAATTGAATACTAAATTTCATGAAAGTAATGCAGTATTCACGAAAGACGGTCAAACGATCTATTACACCAGCAATAATTATTTCAATAAAAAGTATAAGAAAAGCAAAGATGAAATAAATAAGTTGAAAATATTTAGAGCTAGTAAAACAGAAGACGGATGGGGAAATATAGAAGAACTAGCAATCAATAGCGACGAGTGGTCAACAGCTCACCCAGCTTTAAATAAAGAAGAATCTAGGTTGTATTTCTCTAGCGATAGACCTGGAAGTGTAACAGGTTTGGATGGAAAGAGTAGTTCAGATATCTGGTATGTTGAAATAGATTCGACAGGCACATTATCAGAGCCTGTGAATCTTGCTGCTGTAAATACAATAGGGAAGGAGTTATTCCCATTTATTTCAGAAAAAGAGGATCTTTATTTTTCATCTACAGGACACATGGGATTAGGAGGATTAGATGTTTTTGTGACTTCACTTGCAGAAGCCCATGATAGCGAAAAGTTAAAAATCACCAATGTAGGAAAACCTATTAATAGTTCTTACGATGACTTTTCATTTGTCATTAAGGATAGCACTATGACGGGTTACTTTAGTTCAAATAGAAAATCAGGACAAGGTCTTGATGATATATATAGTTTAAGACAAAACAAACCTTTAGCTTGTAAGGACGAAATAGTAGGAGTAGTAACAGATGAAGAAACGGGAGAATTAATCCCAGGAGCAACCGTTGTTCTTTTAGATGTAGATAATAACGAGGTAGAACGAGTAATTGTTAAAAAGGACGCGGCTTATTCCTTTACAGTGCTATGTGAATCAACATATTCCATCCAAGCATCCAAAGAAGAGTATGCTCCTGCCGATGCAGTAACAACAACACCAGATGTTATTGCTACCATAGATTTACCTATATCATTAAAAAGGTCTATCGATGATAAGATTAAGAACCTCCAAATCGGTGATGATCTAGCTAGCGTGCTGGATATACCTATGATCTATTTTGACTTTGATAAATCAAATATAAGACCTGATGCAGAAGTTGAACTGCAAAAAGTGTTACAATTTATGAAGGCATTTCCTACTGTTAAAGTAGATATTAGATCCCATACAGATAGCCGTGCGCCAGATTTATATAATATGAAATTAAGTGACCGCAGAGCCAAGTCTACTAGGGCTTATTTAATAATGAAAGGAATCAATGCAGATAGATTGACAGCTCAAGGTTATGGAGAATTTCAATTGGTTAACGAATGTTCAAATGGTGTGGATTGTACCGAGGAGCAACACCAACTTAACAGAAGATCTGAGTTTATTGTAGTGAGTAAATAATCGTAAAAAAAGACTGAAGCCATAGTTCAAATCTAATTATTAGAAATACATTTTTTAAATTTATTATTCCTATTGCTTTGTTGGGCCATTGTAAAGGTTTAAAAGAAAATGTTATTAATAATTAAAGTTTGACTATGGCTTTTTAAGTGCTAGTTGCTTGTTCATTATATTTGTGAAATACAAAAGGTAAATCATGATTACACTTAAAGATTTGGCCAACACTCTAGGTGTTTCAGTATCTACTGTTTCTAAGGCATTAAAGGATAGTCCAGAAATTAGTCAGGATACTATTAAAAGAGTGAAAGAAATCGCAAAAGAATTAAATTATCGCCCAAACACACTAGCACTTAGTTTAAAAAATAGACAAACTAAAACCTTAGGTGTAATCATTCCAGATATTTTAAACCCTTTCTTTGCAAATACCTTATATGGGATTGAGCAACAGGCAAATAAATTGGGATATAATATTATTACATGTATCTCAAATGAGTCCTTTACAAAAGAAAATGACTCAATAAACTTATTGTCAAATGGTAGTGTTGATGGATTTATACTCTCCATTTCACAAGAGACGCAGGCCAAAGATGATTTAAACCACCTGAAAGATTTACTTAGACAAGATGTTCCAATAGTAATGTTTGATAGAACCTCACAATCTATTGAATGTGATAAGGTAGTAATAGACGACTTTATGTCGACCTTCAACGCTGTCAATATGTTTATTGAAGAAGGTCGTAAGAAGATAATACTTATAAATACTTTAGGAGATTTAAGCGTTGCAAAACTTAGAATTTTAGGATATAAAACCGCTCTAGAAAAATCAGGTAATACTAATCAAGAACCAGTCATCATCAATGTTGACAATGCAAAAGGTGTAAGAGAACACATAAAAAATATGTGTGAAGTACATCCCGATGTTGATGGAGTCCTATGTATTGATAATAAATCGGGATTAGTAGCGGTAAGTGCTCTTAATAGACTCAATTATAACATTCCAAAAGACGTATCAATTGTAGGTTTCTCTAGCGAGGAATTTTCATATTTGTCGGATCCTGTTCTATCTACAGTTACTCAACACGGTGAAGAAATAGGTGCCGTTGCGGTAGATATGCTAGTTGATCGTTTAACTGGGAACAAGAAAAAACCAGTTTCTACAACTACAGTAGATTTTACCATTGATCACAGAGGGACTACTCTAAAAAAGTCCTAGATCAAGATATTCAATCAGTGATTTATCATCAATTCTCTTAACAAATTACTAAGAGGTTGATTAAACTTCTTTTGTAAATTTGAAACAAAATTTTATAAATGGAGCAAGTCATACTGGTAAATGAAAACGATGAAAAAGTAGGCCTTATGGAAAAAATTGAGGCCCATGAAAAAGCATTATTGCATCGTGCGTTTTCCGTATTTGTAGTAAATGATAAGCAACAAATTATGTTGCAGCAACGAGCATTACACAAGTATCATTCACCAGGCTTATGGACTAACACATGTTGTAGTCATCAACGAGATGGTGAGACTAATATTGAGGCAGGTAAAAGAAGACTACAAGAGGAAATGGGATTTTCTACAGAGCTTAAAGAACTTTTCAATTTCATATACATAGCTCCGTTTGATAATGGCCTTACAGAACACGAATTAGATCACGTGATGATAGGTTATTACAATGATGAGCCTGTAATTAATCCAGATGAAGTAGCAGCTTATAAATGGATGACAGCTCAAGAAATTAAAACTCATATGGATGAAAATCCACATGAGTATACAGCTTGGTTCAAAATTATTTTTGATAAATATTACAAATTCATCTCATGAGATTAACAGCATATCGTAAAGCGCATTTTAATGCAGCACATCGACTGTTTAGACCAGATTGGTCTAGTGAACAAAACGAATCAATATTTGGGAAATGTAGCAATCCACATTTTCACGGTCACAATTACGAATTAGAAGTAGGTGTGACAGGTGAAGTTGATCCAGAAACTGGTTATTTGATTGATTTGAAAATACTTAAAGATATCATCAAAGAACAAGTAGAAGATGCATTTGATCACAAAAATCTCAATGAAGAAGTTCCTGAATTTAAAACCTTAATTCCTACGGCAGAACATATTGCCTATGTCATTTATCAAAAAATAAAACCTAAATTAGATCCTAAATACGATTTGAGTATTAAATTATACGAGACACCTCGTAACTTTGTTGTATATTCAGGTGATTAATGAAACTATATCCACTACAGTTTAAACCTATTTTTAAGTCCAAAATTTGGGGTGGAGATCAATTAAATACACTCAAAAAAATCAATCCACCGATTAACCAATTAGGAGAAAGTTGGGAAATCAGTGTTGTGCCCGATGATGAATCTATTATTACCAATGGTAATTATAAGGGGCAATCGCTCACAGAATTGATTGAACAATATCCCTTACAACTGTTAGGAGCTACCAGTGTAAATAGATTTGGAAATCAGTTTCCTTTGCTTATAAAATATATAGACGCAGCACAAGATTTGTCTATACAAGTGCATCCTGATGATAGTGTAGCTCAAAAGAAACATAATAGTTTTGGTAAAACTGAGATGTGGTATATCATGCATGCGGATGATGGTGCGCGATTAATTATGGGTTTTAATGAGGATTGTGATAAGGACGCTTTCGCGAAAGCGATACAAGAAAAATCCTTACTAGATTTATTAAATAAACAGCAAGTTAAAACAGGCGATGCATTCTTTATCAAGCCTGGATTAATTCATGCTATAGGTGGTGGAATAACCCTTGCTGAAATTCAACAAAGTAGTGATATTACCTATCGGGTCTATGACTTTGACCGCAAGGATGATGAAGGTAATACCAGAGAATTACATATTCAGGATACCATTGACGTTGCTGATTATAACAAAGTTAAAGGTCACCATATTAATTATAATCCTTCCAAAACGGGTAGTCAAAATCTTGCGACAAATAGATACTTTAAAACAGACTATGTGAGTTTTGATGATCATTACCAGATAAACCCAGCACAGCTCGAATCTTTTGTAGTGCTTATGAATGTAGGTAATACAATTATCGATATTGAGGTAGATGATGAAAATGTAACATTAAAACCAGTAGAAACAGTTTTATTGCCAGCGAGCCTAGTAGCTGTTGATTTGCATTCAGCCACAGGTGCAAAAGTGCTACAGGTTTCTATATCATAAGATTAATAAATAGGTTATTTTTGCCATAAATTCACAATTATGGCAAGCATAAGACACTTAAAGCAAGATATCAACTATGTACTAGGTGATATCATTGATGCGGCAATTATCCATCAAGGAGCGCATCCAGAATCTGATCATAAAAAATCTGAAGAAATTATAGACGATAGTATAAAAACTTTTGACGCTCTTATCGCACGTGTTAACGACCGCAGCGTAGAAAATAGAGCAAGTCATTTAAAACAAGTAAGAGTTGATTTACAAAACGAAGCTAACCAATTAGCTGATCGTATAAACGCTCTATAATTCTTTATTAGTTTTAATTAATTCAGACAGTTGTTTTCCATAACGACTTGTCTGAATTTTTTTTGGCATCATTTGATAAGCGCTATCTAGTAGTTCTGCCTTTGCATCAAAAGCATCTTTTACAAGGATATATGGAGATACTTCGTAATCTTTGTGCAATTGAGCATAGTTGATCGCATATAGGACTTTTTTACGCAGGTATTTATCGTAAGCAGTTGTAAGTGAATCAATTTTTTCCTGAGAAACGTCTTCCATTGCATTCAATTGCATACTGCGTTGTACTAACTTAGTATAGACCTGGTTTAAAGGCTTTTTGTTCGTCTCATAAATATTTAAAATATCTTGATTCTTTGAACCAGTGATTTGAGCATTATCTTCAAACTTCTCTAGGTTAGTTTCTATATTGATAATTGTATCTTCAGCAAAAAATTGTATACGGTCATCATATTTAACGCCATCTTTAATATCAAGATATAGATATAAAATTTCTGGATTTTCTAGTGGAGTCGTTAATTTAAATACAGGCTCACCATCTATTTTTATACTATCAACGTTTACGATGGTTGTGTCTACTAATTTTTGAAGATATACGGTTCCTTGTTTTAGCCCCTTAATATTTCCATTAACGGTAAGAGTGCCTTTTGAATCAGAACAAGCCGTGATTCCAGCAAATAAAAGAATTAAGATGATGAGATTTTTCATTTCAAAAATTTGAGGTGCAAATATGCATTATATCCTTGTAAAATACTAGGCTGTTGCTGCCAGTTGCATAAGAATTGTGCAGGCAATAGCTCCTAGAGTTCCTACTACATATCCAAATACAGCAAGTAGAACGCCCACGCTGGTTAAGGATGGGTGAAACTCGGCAGCTACAACTGGAGCGCTGGCAGCACCACCTACATTTGCTTGACTTCCCACAGCTAGGAAAAAGTAAGGAGCTTTAATAAGTTTTGCCACGATTATTAATAACATCGCATGGAAAAACATCCACACCAGGCCGATTAGAATTATGAATGGATTATCCATTATTTTAGTTAAGTCCATTTTCATACCTATCGTTGCTACTAGTATGTAAATGAATATACCGCCTATTCTACTTGCTCCTGTGCCTTCATAACGTTTAGCTGGAGTAAAAGAAAGTAAGATTCCAATCAAAGTAGCTATAGCAATAATCCAGAAAAAACCACTAGTCAAAAAGGACAAATAAATGTTACCAGCTATCGATTCATTTGCTTGAAAAGTTGAAGACAGAAACTCTGAAAGTAAGTGTGATACTGCTACAGCGCCAAAACCGATTCCAGACATTACAAAAATATCTGTAACTGTAGCTTCTCGCTTTACAGCAGTAGTATAATCGCTAACTTTTTGTTTGAGTTCTTCTATGGCTGTATTATCAGCTTTGGTCCATTTATCGAACAGTTGACTTTTACCGATACCGAAAAGCAAAATTGCCATCCATAAGTTTGCTACAACAATGTCTACGATTACCATACCACCGTATTTATCTTGGCTATATTCATATACTTCTAACATGGCAGTTTGATTTGCTCCACCACCTATCCAGCTTCCGGCTAGTGTAGCTAGTCCTCGCCAAACAGCGTCTGTGCCTTCACCACCTATAGCCTCTGGTATAAAAGAACCTATTAATAGTACTGCTAGTGGTCCGCCAATAATAATTCCAGCGGTACCAGTCAAAAACATGAGTAGTGCTTTTGAACCTAAATTAAAAACGGCTTTAAGATCAATGGAAAGGGTCATAAGAACAAGTGCTGCAGGAAGTAAGTAACGACTGGCCATGTAGTATAGGTTAGACTCCTTTTCAACTAGCTTTCCATTTTCAATAATTTGCCACGATTCACCAGATATAATTCCAGTTGTGCTCAAAAAACTAGGTAATAAATAGCACATGAGTAAGGCGGGAACATAAGTAAAGAATTTTTTCCAAAATCCGTCTTCTCTTGACGAGGCATAAAACACAATAGCTAGACAAATCATTAAAAGTCCAAAGACTATTGCGTCATTGGTGATTAATGGTGCTGCGTTTTCAATTTTAGGAATATCCATTGATACAGGCTTGTTTTAAAGGTTGCCTGCAAAATACAATGAAACGAGAATAATTTGTAACTATTCTGTTACAAACGTATGTACTTGATTAATTAGTTCAGGGTGAATAGGAAAGTTGGGCTCCACATAGCTTTTTGCTGCAACAATTTCATCATCGCCAACTTTTTTAAATACATAATTCATGCCTGTAATAATCACCTTTTTAGAACTAGGTGATGCTTCATGTAACAGTTCAGTTTGCATGGTAGAAACCTGTCTGTTCTTATCACCGTTTAATAAAAGAATCGGACATTCTATTTTTTTTATCAGCTTTGTTGGGTCATATTTCATCCAACTTTTCATAAAAGGTTGGATTCCAGGATTTGCTACATTCCAAAGATCTCGTTCAATGTTTTTAACAGGTTTTTCCTGCTTTTTTATTTTGTCAAAGGTTGCTCTTGCTACCTTATCTAGACCTGGGATTTCTTTAGATATTTGATCCACTATTAAATCATCGATAGACTGGCCGTGACCTGCAATAGAAATTACCCCAGAAATGGATTCGTCATAAACTCTCATAGCTATCAGTGACCCTTGGCCATGTCCTAATAAATAGATTTTAGAGAATCTATCATCTCTATTAAACGTTTTTACGGTAACTCTCGCATCGGTAATGAATGTGTTTAAAGTAACCTCATCCGTAGGTTTTCTATTTTTCATTAGTGTAAGAGTACGCTTATCATAACGATAACTAGCTATACCCTTAGATAACAAACTGTCTGCTAATTGTTTGTAGTGATTGCTTCTTGTTCTAGGCTCATTTCCATTTCTATCAACGGCGCCTTGTCCTGCAATAAAAATCACTAGCGGTACTGGTTGCAATGTATCGGGAACCAGCAGAGAGCCTTGAATATTATCATTAATATTATAGATGGTAGGATCGATTTGTTCCTTTTGCATTTGACCTTTACTGAAAACGTCTTGTGCATTTAAAGAAATACTTACAATAAATAAAGTGAATACTAGAAAATACTTCATTAGCTCTTACCTGGTTTTTGATATAAATAATAACTGTATGCAAAACTTGCAATTGCTATGCCAATGGTAGCTGACATGACAATAATAAACGTTGTTTGCATGGAGAATAGTATACTAGAAATTACCATTACGATCCCTGCTATTAAAAACCAGTATCCACCGTAATAATGTGTTTTTTTCCATACATCATTACTCTCTAGCGTCCATGGCGTGCGTATTCCGATGAAATAATTAGGTTTAATATGTCTCATATATAATCCCAATAAAACAAACAATAATCCCACACCAGCAAAGATTAATCTAGGTAGTTCTTTACTGAAGGTTGATGAATCTGTATGTGAACAAGCGTAAATAATGATAATGCTGATGGTACTCATAAAAACTGTAAGGCCTAACCTAAGTCCTGGCCATATCCTAGAATTATTGTTTTTAGGATCTAGTTGAGGTAGGTACTTAAACAAAAAATACATGACGCCACATAAAAGGATAGGAAGTATCCACAATTCCTTTTTGCTTCCCATTCTATCCACTTGTCCGCTAGAATTAAAATGCATGGCTACTTCTTCTGGTAATTCGCTGTAAATAAAGCCTAAATAAAGAAACGGGATTAGATTAAGAGCAATAATTAAGTACTCTATAAAATTTTTATTTTGCATATTTAAAGGTAAAAAAAAGAGTATTATCTGCTACTATCAATGTAATGAATAAATATTGAAGCGACTATATCACTATGGCAAGAGCAAAAGACATAATCAAAAACTTAGACGAAAGAGCTATTGATCGTATAGTAGAAATGGGCTGGGAAGACCGCACTCCATTTGATGCTATCGAGGCTCAATTCGGCGTTTCTGAAGGCGAGGTTATCAAAATCATGCGCAATCAAATGAAACCTAGTAGTTTTAAAATGTGGCGTGAGCGTGTTCAAGGTCGTTCTACAAAACATAGAGCACAACGCATGGAAGGCATTGATAGATTCAAGTGTTCTAGACAGCGATCTACAGGTAATAAAATAGCTAAACGTTAATCGCTAATTACCTTTCTAAAGGTTAAGTTTAATCGCGGTTTTATAGTCTTTTTCGTTTTGGCAATTTGATGTTTATAAAAATGTTGCGTGCCACCGCTCATTATTAGCACACTGCCGTGCTGCAGTTTAAACTTATATCGGTGTTGCTTAAGCGTGTTATGTTTTAAGTGAAAAAATCGTTCCTCACCAAAACTTACTGATGCAATAGTTGGATTTTCACCTAGAGCTTTTTCATCGTCTGCGTGCCATCCGTTAGAATCATTCCCATCTCTATATAAATTAAGCAAACAAATATTGAAGTCGGTTTGAGCAAGTTGTTCAACATCTTTTTTAATCATGGCTAACGTTTTGGTCCAGGGCAAGGGTTCAAATTCAATACCCGAATATCCATAATTCAATTTTGGATCACCATATAATTGAGTAAGCCTAGGTTCAAGGTGCTCTTTTCCAAACAACTTTATTTTGTTCTGGCGCCATTTCGTTTCCTCAATAATTGTACGCTGTAATGTGTCCGCTTTCGCGAAAGCGTAATAATTACCTACATAATGTAGTTCACCATCAGGTAATTCGGGAAGATTACTAGAAAACAACTTATTATGCATGCATATAAAAACTAAAGGAAACCATAGCAAGATAGGGTAGTGGGTTATTATCTTGCAAGGCTTTTAAACAATAAATATGTACACTTCTAGAATAGCCGGAATGGGAAAGTATGTCCCTGAAAATGTGGTGACTAATGATGATCTTTCTAAATTAATGGATACAAATGATGCGTGGATTCAAGAGCGTACAGGTATTAAGGAACGACGTCATATTAAAAAAGGCGATGGAAATTCAACCGCAGTAATGGGAGTGAAAGCTGCCGAAATTGCTCTTGATCGAGCTGGAATATCTAAGGATGAGATTGATTTAATCATTTTTGCAACCCTATCTCCCGATTATTACTTTCCAGGATGTGGTGTTCAAGTACAAGATATGATGGGAATTCATACTTGTCCAGCCCTTGATATACGTAATCAATGTAGTGGTTTTATTTATGGAATCTCTGTAGCTGATCAATTCATTAAAACAGGTATGTATAAAAATGTACTTTTAATAGGATCAGAAAATCACAGCGGTGGATTAGATTTTTCTACTCGTGGTCGTGGTGTAACGGTAATTTTTGGTGATGGAGCAGGAGCCGCCGTTCTTACTCGATCAGAACAAGAAGGTCATGGAGTACTTTCAACACATTTACATAGTGAAGGGAAACACGCGCTAGAACTTTCTCTTAAAGGTCCTTCTACTAACCATTGGGTTCCTCAAATAATTGAGGAGAATCCACAGGAAGATATTCCTTACTACCCATATATGAATGGCCAGTTTGTATTTAAAAATGCAGTAGTCCGTTTTAGTGAAGTGATAATGGAAGGATTGAAAACTAATGGATTGGATGTTAATGATATTGATATGCTCGTGCCGCATCAGGCTAACTTGCGTATCTCACAGTTCATTCAAAAGAAATTTCAATTATCTGATGACAAAGTATACAACAACATACAGCGCTATGGAAATACGACTGCAGCCTCTATCCCAATAGCGTTGTGTGAAGCGTGGGAAGAAGGTAAAGTAAAAGAAGGAGATACGGTCGTTCTTGCCGCCTTTGGAAGTGGATTTACTTGGGGTAGTGCAGTAATTAAATGGTAGTTATTTTAGAAAAACTGATTAGTTATTCTATTTGAATTCTTTATATAAACAAAATCCCGAGCCTGCAAGCTCGGGATTTCTAGTTATCGTACAATAACACCAACCATTAATTATGAATTATACGAAACGTTAACCTTTGAATTTTTCTTTTTCAAACAATTCAATTATCAAATAAATCGTAAAGGGTTTATCACGTCCTTCAATTAAAAGACGCTAACTTTGTTGAAATGTTACAGCTTAAATCTTAAATATGTCTAAAAAAACACTTGTATTAGGAGCATCCCTTAAAACAGACCGTTACTCAAACATGGCTATAAATAGACTGGAATCTTATCAGGTTCCTACCGTAGCTATAGGTTTGAAAACTGGTGAGGTTGCAGGAGTAACTATTGATACTGATCAACCACAATATGAGGATATTCACACGGTGACTTTATATTTAAATCCAAAGAGACAGCAGCCTTATTACGATTACATTTTAAGTCTTAAGCCTAAACGTGTCATTTTTAATCCTGGCACAGAAAACCCTGAATTTTATGAAATTCTAAGGTCAAATGGTATAGAGGTAGAAGTGGCATGTACTTTAGTAATGCTAGGTACAAACCAATACTAATTATGTACTGATTTAGAAGGCAGTAATATTGACGCAATCAATAACAACGAAAAGGTTATTGCACCATTTAATAAAAGAATAAAAAACCCAAATTCAAATCCCGCTTTTTCGGCTAGTACACTCACGGTGTAGGCAATAAATGGAGATATTATCGCTATAACAGGAACGCTGTATCGATGAGGTTTAAGCGAAGTGAGTATTCCAAAGCTAAACAAACCTAAAAGTGGTCCATAGGTGTAACCAGCAAAAACAAAAAGTTTAGTAATTACACTGGCATCTTGGATCACGTATTCAAAACTTACTATCACAAGAATTAATAGGATTGAAAACGCGATATGTGTTAACATACGTACTTTCTTTTGCCTAGATTCAGAGTAGTTTTTTTCTACGTTTAAAATATCGACAGAAAATGAGGTGGTAAGTGAAGTTAGAGCACTGTCAGCACTGCTATAAGCAGCGGCAACAAGTCCTAGCATAAATACAAGTCCTAGTCCTATTCCCATATCACTTTGTAACGCAATAGCAGGGAACAAGCTGTCCTTAGAAGCTTGAATGTTTTCCGCTTTGGCAAAGGCAGTTAAAAGAACTCCTAGTACTAGAAATAATAAATTAACTATGGTAAGCACAATCGTGAACCAAAACATATTCTTTTGAGCGTCTTTGAGACTGCGACAAGTCAAGTTTTTTTGCATCATATCTTGATCTAATCCTGTCATTACAATTGCTATAAATGCACCAGATAAAAATTGTTTCCAGAAATATTGATCACTTTTCCAATCATCAAAAAAGAATACTTGAGAGTAGTTACTGCTATTTATATAATCAATTAAGTTATTAAAAGAAGTGAATTCTAGTCTCTCATAAAGGAAATACAAGGCTACACCTACTGCTATAAGCATAAACAAAGTTTGCAAGGTGTCTGTCCATACAATGGTTTTAATACCGCTTTTAAACGTATACAACCAAATAAGAATAACAGTAAGAGTTACCGTTTGCCAAAATTCAATCCCTACTTGCATAGGATCAAAAACAAAAGTTTGAAGTACGCCTGCCACCAAATAAAGCCTAAAACTCGCTCCTACAACTCTACTCAATAGGAAAAAGCTGGATCCGGTATATTGAGCCGATTTTCCGTATCTATCATTTAAATAGGTATAAATACTAGTTAGATTGAGTCTGTAATACATGGGAAGCAAGACTGTTCCTATTACAAGATACCCTAAGGTATACCCAAGTACAACTTGAAAATATCCCATAGAATCTGCCTCAACATTACCCGGAATACTTATAAAGGTTACACCGCTCAATGAAGCACCTATCATCCCAAAGGCAACTATGTACCATGGTGAAGAACGGTTACCTCTAAAAAAGGTTGCACTATCATTTTTACGACCTACTAAAAAGGAAATACCAATTAGTACGGTAAAATAACCGATGATTGTAAATAATATCTGATTAGGACTCACTAACTTATTTTAATGGCGAATTTACAAAAGACATTGTTAGATATAAGATAGTAAAAACGTATAATTGGAGAATTAAGGTACTGGGTCATGACCACTGCCACCCCATGGATGACAGCTAGAAATACGTTTAATGGCTAGCCAGCCACCTTTAAAAAAACCATGCTTAATAAGAGCTTCTTTTGAATAGCTAGAACATGTAGGAGTGTATCTACAACTAGCAGGAGTAAAGGGAGATATCGCATTTTGATAAACCCAAATTATTCCTAGAAAAGGATATGTAAGCCACTTTTTCAATCTAATTTATTCGTCTATAAAATTAAACAAGTTCAACATGAATTAAAACTGTGGCATTTTAATTTCTAGTTTAGAACTATTTATAACTATGCATAAATAGTAATCCCTTTAATCAACTATAATGATAATCATTTAAAAAACGATGGTATCAGTATAGCTTTAAGTCTAAGCGCTTATAAGGTATAAGTAGTTCCGTCTGGACCATCTTTAAGTTGAATTCCAGCTTCTAGTAATTGATCCCTGATTTTGTCACTTGTTGCAAAATCACGATTTGCTCTAGCCTGTGCTCTTAAATCAATTAACAATTGCATAGCTTTATCTAAGTGCTCTGTTTCATCACCAATTAAGGATTCTTGAGAACTTTTTAGACCTAAAACATCATAGAAAAAATCCCTGAAAGTTTGCTGCAACACTGTTAAGTCCTCTTGATTTATAGATTCTGAACCGCTGTTTATTTTTTGAATTAAACTCGCTCCTTCAAATAATTCTGCTACTAGAATAGGAGTGTTAAAGTCATCATTCATCGCTGCATAACATTTCTCTTTCCATTCATTAATGGAAAAGCTACTAGTTTGAGAAACAGGTAGTTTGTCTAATAAAGTAATAGCTTCATTAATACGATTATAACCTTTTTCAGCCGCTAGGATAGCATCATTACTAAAATCTAAAACAGATCGGTAATGAGCTTGCATCATGAAGAAACGCACTACACTAGGTGAAAAACCTTTTTCCATGAAGTCGTTATCACCGGTAAATAGTTCTTTAGGCAAAATGCTGTTACCAGTTGATTTTGACATTTTTTTGCCATTAAGTGTCAGCATATTAGCGTGTAACCAGTAATTTACTGGGCTACAACCGTGTGCTGCTTCACCTTGAGCAATTTCACATTCATGATGTGGAAATTTAAGATCCATTCCACCACCGTGAATATCAAAGGTATCTCCTAAATATTTACTGCTCATCACAGTACATTCTAAATGCCAACCGGGAAAACCATCACCCCATGGGCTAGGCCATCTCATGATATGATCTGGATTTGCTTTTTTCCACAAGGCAAAATCTTGAGCATTTTCTTTTTCATCCTGAGCATTAAGGTCACGTGTGTTTGCGATCATATCCTCTAGATTTCTGCCGCTTAATTTTCCGTAACGATGATCAGTATTGAATTTAACGACATCAAAATAGATAGATCCGTTACGCTCATACGCATAACCTTTATCAATGATGTTTTTGATAATTTCAATTTGCTCAACAATGTGTCCAGTTGCAGTAGGTTCAATGCTGGGTGGTAAGGCATTAAACTGCCTCATTACGTTATGAAAGTCTAGGGTATACTGCTGTACCACTTCCATAGGTTCTAGCTTTTCTAGTCTAGCTTTTTTGGATATTTTGTCTTCTCCTTGATCGGCATCATCGGTTAGGTGGCCAGCATCGGTAATATTACGTACGTATCGCACTTTATATCCTAGATGCTTTAGATACCTAAATATCATATCAAAGCTTATGAAAGTACGACAATTCCCTAGGTGTACATTGCTGTAAACAGTAGGTCCACATACATACATACCTATTCTTCCTGGCGTTATAGGAGTAAAAACTTCCTTTTGGCCATTAAGTGAATTGTAAAGCTTTACTTCATTGCTTTGGTATAATTCCATAATGTTGATTTATAAGGTAAAGATATTAGATGTTACGCTTTCGCGAAAGCGTAATTAATAACAAACTATCACGTAAAGAAGTTGATTCTAGAATTTGGTTTCTAGACTTATGTAATCCAGAAATTCCTTTTTAACTTCTGGCTTTTTAAATTCGCCTCCAAACTCACCCGTAACTGTACTACTTTCAATGTCGCGAATACCTCGACTATTTACGCAAAGGTGTTTTGCATCAATCACACAGGCAACATTCTCTGTTCCAAGAACTCTTTGAAGTTCCCTCACTATTTGGATATTTAATCGCTCTTGCACCTGCGGTCTCTTAGCATAATAATCTACAATACGATTCATTTTTGAAAGTCCAACCACAGTTCCATTTGAAATGTAGGCAACATGAGCACGTCCTACTATAGGTAGTAAGTGGTGTTCACAGGTAGAATACAATGTTATGTTTTTCTCGACTAACATTTCATTGTATTTGTATTTATTGTCAAAGGTGCTTGCCTTTGGTTTTTTATCGGGTCTTAATCCTCCAAAGATCTCATTAACAAACATTTTTGCAACCCTTTTAGGTGTTCCCTGCAGGCTGTCATCGGTCATGTCCATTCCCAATGTTTGTAAGATGTTATGAACATCTTTTTTAATACTCTCTATCTTTTCCTCATCGGTAAGACTAAAAGCGTCTTCACGTAGCGGTGTTTCTTCACTGGACCATGAGTGATCGTGGTCGTTTATATCATCCAAAAGATCTTCTACTTTCATAAAATACTATCGCTTTAAAAGCGTTAAAATGCGGTTGCAAAGATACAACTAAGGTCTTTAATTTAACCAACTAGAGTGGTAGGCGTGTTAATAATTAGCTTACAGTTAACGCTATGTTAATGAAAATTAAGATATTTGTTACTTACTCAAGATTTAATCTAAGTTCAAAGCAATGATTTCTATTAAAAAACTCTTGTTGAGTTTGCTCTTTTTTACAGTGGCAATCACAGCATACAGCCAGGTTCAAACTATTAATATGCCCACCAATGCAACCGAGAGATATGTAGGTTGTAACAATGCTTTTTTAAATGATAGTGGTGGTCCTGCAGGAAATTATGGAAACAATGAAAATGGTGAACTTATTTTATGTCCTATTATCCCGACAGATAGAATGCAATTCAATATTGGACTTATAGATATAGGTCCTAATGATGTTTTAACTATTTATGACGGTGATGATAATACAGCACCTGTTCTTTACACAGGTACAAATACAACTACTGCGCCAGGAGTGATAGAAGCTTCTCCTACTAATTCGACAGGTTGTTTGTTTATCACCTTTGTTTCAGATGGTACAAATACGAATAATGCAGGTTGGAGAGCGACGCGAGGTTGTTTTGATCCATGTCAAACAATAACGCCTTCTATTACAACAACTCCAGCAACCGATGCAGACGGGATTTTAAGAATTTGTCAAGGTACTACTGTGAATTTTGACGGAAGCGCAACTTTTAGTTTAGATGGAACAGGAGCAACATACGAGTGGGATCTAGGAAATGGTAATGGAACAGTAACTGGCCAAATGGTGAGTGAAACGTATGCGAGTCCTGGAATATACAACGTTCAATTTACTGTAACTGATAATATTGGCTGTACTGATAGAGAGGAAATAGACTTAATAATCTTTGTTTCAACAGATCCTGATTTTACGGGTACTCAACCTGATGACACCACCATTTGTTTTGGAGATAGTACCGACATTACTGGAGTAGTTACGCCGGTTGAATTTTCGATAAACCCAACTCCACCTGTCGCAGGACAAACTTTCCTTCCTGATGGTAGTGGTGTTTCCTATCAAACCTGTATAAATGTTGATATTTTTACTCCTGGCGCAGTGGTAACTAATGCATCTGATATCGTAGATATCTTCTTAGAAATGGAACATTCCTATTTAGGAGATCTAGAGGTGACTATAATTTCTCCAAATGGACAAACAGCAGTTCTTCATCAATATTCTAATGGTGGCGGAACATTTTTAGGAATTCCAATAGATAATGACTCAGACTTGAGCCCTGGAAGAGGATTTTTATACTATTTTACAGAACAACGAGCAGCGACACAAACATGGGCTCAGGCCGCAGCTGCAAACGCGACTATTCCTGCTGGTGATTATCTTCCATTTGATCCTTATACTAATTTAATAGGAAGTCCATTAAACGGTCAGTGGTGTATAGATATAGTAGATAATTTAGGTTCGGACAACGGTTATATTTTTCAATGGGGTATTAATTTTGATCCAGCAATAATACCAGGTGAGTTCAACTTTACTCCTGGTAGTAGTGCAACGAGATGGTTGCCAGATCCTTCTATTACAGCCACAAATGGTGATGTGATAACAGTAACACCTACTACTGAAGGTCTGAACTGTTATACTTATGAATTTACGGACAGCTTTGGTTGTATTTATACAGAACAGGTTTGTATAACTGTAGAACAGGAAATTCTCGATGCTGCACCAAATGATATTGTTGAATGTGGAACTTTAGGTACTACAGCTGTTGACCTTACGGTTAATACACCTATTGTATTAAATGGTTTAAATCCGGCCGATTTTTCAGTCGCTTACCATAATACCTTGAACGACGCAGAGAACGCAACTAATCCTATTGCAAATCCTAGTGCATACGTAACAACTACTTCTCCAGAGACTGTCTATGTTTCTATTACAAACCTAGCAAATAGTTGTATTGAGGTAGATCCAGCTGGTTTTCAAGTGTCGATTATAGACTTTGGAACAGTAACGATTCCAGATATTAACAGCTGTACGGCTCTTGTTAATTTTGATTTACAAGGTTATGTAAATAGTAGCTTGTCTGGTGGCGGCGGTGGAACGGTAGGAACTAATTTTACGATGACATTTCACACCTCACAGGCAGATGCTACAACTGGAGCAAATCCAATACCGCTTCCTTATAACCAAGCTTCGGGTACTGTAACTATTTGGATAAGAATTGTGAGCACTGCTGATCCTTCTTGTAACGCAGTATTGCCTTTTGATATAACGGTTAATCAAACCATTACTGGTCCGGTTAACGATATAGTGGTATGTGATGATGCTAGCAATGACGGTGTTGAGGTTTTTGATCTTACTACTCAAGATGCAGATGTTCAATCGGTAACTGGTGGTAACGTTACCTATTTTGAAACTCTGGCAGATGCTTCTGCAAATACAAACGCTATTACTAACCCTACTGGATACTCTAATATTTCTAATCCTCAAATTATTTACGCGAGGTTGGAAAACCCTATTGATCCATCATGTTTTGATGTAGCACAATTTGCAATACAAGTTGATTATTTAGGAGTGTATAATACAGCCTCTGATATGGTGGTGTGTGATGATGCCACTAATGATGGAATAGAAATCTTTGATTTAACTACTCAAGAAGTTGATATCTTGAATGGTCAAAATCCAGCAGATGTTTCTATAACATACCACCTTTCTCAAGGCGATGCAGATGCTAATATCAATGCTATTGCAACTCCTTCTTCTTACACTAATGGAGTTGTAGGTGGTGAACAAATTTTTGTACGAGTAGAAGGCGTGCCTAATGCTGCTTGTTATACTACTGGAAGTTTCAATATTGTGGTTGATGAATTACCAGTAGCAACCACCCCAAATGATATGGTGGTTTGTGATGACGTAAGTAATGATGGGGTAGAAGTTTTTGATCTTACCTCACAAGACGCCGGTATTCAAACGGTAACAACTGGAAATATTAGTTACTTTGAATCAATGGCCGATGCTACTTCAAATACAAATCCAATTACTAACTCAACAGCTTATTCAAATATTTCAAATCCGCAAACAATCTATGCTAGGTTAGAAAATTCTAGCAATACCGCTTGTTTCGATGTAGTTCAATTCGCATTACAAGTGGATTATTTAGGTGTTTTTAATACAGCACAGGATATAATTGTTTGTGATGATGTAAGTAACGACGGTATTGAAATATTTGATTTGACCTCGCAAGAGGTTGATATTCTAAACGGACAAAATCCAGTAGATGTTTTGATAACTTACTATCTTTCTCAATCAGATGCTGATGCTGCGACTAATGCTATAGCTTCTCCAAGTTCTTATACAAACAGTACAATAGGGGGAGAGCAAATTTTTGTAAGGGTAGAAGGTGTGACTAATGGTTCGTGTTTTACAACAGGTAGTTTTAATCTTGTTGTTAATGAGTTACCGGTAGCAACAAGTCCTGCAGATCTAGTGGTTTGTGATGATCCTTCTAATGACGGTATTGAGAATTTTAACTTAAGTACACAAGATGCGGCAATTTTAAACGGATTGAACGCAGCAGATTATGTGATAACTTACTTTTCTTCTCAAGCTAATGCTGATTCAAATACCAATCCTTTAAATTCAACAAGTTATGATAATACTGCGGCTACAGAGACCATT